>NC_014230.1:627500-1255000 GCF_000196315.1 Croceibacter atlanticus HTCC2559
GTGATTTTTTTTGTCTTTAAACTCATTTAGCAAATCATCTAGCTTCTTGTTTTCTGGAACAAAATAGGGTTCTCTTAAAAGTGTAGTCCAATCAAATACTTTTCTATGTAAATAAGGCAATAAATCTTTCACATAAAGTATACCTTGAACGTTATCTATACTTTCTTCAAAAACGGGAATACGACTATATCCTTTTTCAATAACCTCAGGAATAATTTCTTTGTAGCTCTGCTCTACATTTAGGGCAAAAATATCCATTCTCGGTTTCATGACTTGTTTGGTATCTGTATTACCAAAAGAGACAATGCCTTGTAGTATTTTTTGCTCTTCTTTCGTTGTATCTTCCTCACTTGTAAGCTCCAGTGCTTGTGATAGCTGATCTACACTTATGTTAGATTTTTGCTTCCCTAAGCGCCTATGTATTCCTAAAGTAATGCCACGCATTGGTAAGCTAATAGGTGAAAATACTTTATCTAAAACCCTTAACGGATAAGCCATTGCAAAAGCAAATTTTACATTGTTCCTATTTGCATAAACCTTAGGCAAAATCTCACCAAAAAGCAATATTAGGAAGGTGACGATTACAACTTCAATAATAAATCTAAAATCTATACTGTAACCAATTACTTGAGTCTCTAAATTTAAATTGCCTAGATAGTATTCTCCTAATGAAGCAAATAATAACACAATAGCAATATTTATAAAGTTATTAGCTACTAAAATTGTTGCTAAAAGCTTCTTGGGTCTATCTAATAAATTTATTACAATTTGTTCTTTGGCAGAGCGTTTAGTTTCGTCTGGCTCAAAATCTGTTGGTGCTAATGAAAATAAAGCTACTTCAGAACCAGATATTAATGCAGAACATAAAAGTAGCACCATTAGCACTATAATGCTAAAAATCTGTGAAAAGTCGAAAGAGACTAATAATAACGGTAAACTCGAGGGATCAGGATCCAAATACTTAGAAATTAGTTTAACTTAAATTAAAATGGCAAATCATCGTCTTCATCTACAGAAGAAGATTGGCTAACTTGAGGTTGACTTGCTTGCTGAGCTGGCTGTGATTGTTGCTGAGTGTTATTAGATTGGTTTTGACTTTGTGATGGTTGTTGTACTGGACCACCTTGTTGGTCTTTTGGTGTTAAGAACGTAAAGTCTGTACATTGTATTTCTGTAGAGTACCTATCCATTCCCTTATCATCTTGCCACTTTCTAGTCTTAATACGACCTTCAATATATACCTTATCTCCTTTTTTAAGGTATTTCTCACAAACCTCTGCGCCTTTATTTCTCACTACAATGTTATGCCACTCTGTATTAGAAACGCGCTCACCAGTAGTACGGTTGGTATACTCCTCATTGGTTGCTAAAGGGAAACGGCCAATGCTGCCGCCACCTTCAAAGTAGTGCATCTTAACTTCATCTCCTGTATGCCCTATTAGCATCACCTTATTCAACGTACCAGCCATAATTTAATTTTTTGTAAAAATACAAATATCTACTGATTTTAAGTAGATTGTTAACAAAGTGTTGTGTGTCACTTAAAATGAAAAATCTTCCAAAAATCGCGCTATTAAAACAGGAACGGGATAGTCTTTAAGTTGATGTGTAGGTATACCGTCGTTTAAAGTACTCACTCTTACAATCCAAAACTTAGTATACAAGTGCTGGTGTGAAAGTTTGTGTACTATTGAAGCATCATTAAATAGCGAAACATTATAATTTTCATTAATATCATTACTTATATCTGAAGCCTTAAAAAGAGACAAGAACTCCGTTTCAGAAATGTCTTTTTTAGTTTCGATACACGGAAACTCGTACAATCCTTGCCAAATGCCTTTGCCTACTCGTTGTTTTATTTGTGTGTTTTCATTGTCAGACAGTAAAACTATATAGTTTAAATATCGTTTTTTAATTGTTGTCTTTTTCAGTTTTACCGGTAAACTTAATACGTTATCATCTTGCAAAGCCTTACAACTATCACTAAAAGGACATGTATCACAAAACGGATTTTTAGGTTTGCAATGCCTAGCCCCAAACTCCATAATGGCTTGGTTAAATAACGCAGGTTGATTTTCATCCAGAAGCAACTCTGCCATAGCTTTAAATTCTTTTATACCTTTTGTTGAATTAATAGGAGTTTCTATACCAAAGTATCTTGAAAGCACTCTATAAACGTTACCATCTACAACAGCAACGGGTTCGTTATAACAAATACTAGCTATAGCACTAGCGGTATAATCTCCAACGCCTTTTAGTCTTAAAAGCCCCTTATAATCTTCAGGGAATTTACCATCTCTCTCATTTGCTACATATTTTGCTGTCTCATGTAAATTTCTTGCGCGGGAATAATAGCCTAGGCCTTGCCAATTTTTCAATACCTCTTCTTGAGAAGCTTTAGCCAAATGAAAAACTGTTGGATATGTCTCTGTAAACTTTAAATAATAAGGTAATCCTTGTGCAACTTGGGTTTGTTGGAGCATAATTTCACTCAACCAAATAAAATACGGATCGGTAGTATGCCGCCAAGGCAAGTCTCTTTTGTACTTTAAATACCAATTAATGAGTATTTTGGAAAAATTAAGGTCTTTTTGCATATCTTGGCAAGGTAAAAACTTTATTAGGTTATAATTAAGAGAATTAGGTTTGAAATAATGAGATATTAATGCTTATATTTGCACCCGCAAAAAAAATTATCAAACCCCAATATTAATACATATTATGACAAAAGCAGATATCGTAGCTAAGATTGCAGATCGCATTGGAATGGAAAAAAACGAAGTTCAAGCTACAGTTGAAACCTTTATGGAGGAAGTGAAGACATCTTTAGAAGGTGGTGAGAATGTTTATTTAAGAGGTTTCGGAAGCTTCATCATTAAAGAACGTGCTGAAAAAACTGGAAGAAACATTTCTAAGAATACAACTATTAAAATTCCTGCACATAACATCCCTGCTTTTAAGCCAGCTAAAGTATTTATGGAAGGCGTAAAAGAAAATGTTTCTGTAAAGAAATAAATTTAAAAAATTAATTAATCTTAAATAACACAGCGTATGCCAAGTGGTAAGAAAAGAAAAAGACATAAGGTAGCTACTCACAAACGTAAGAAACGTCGTAGAGCTAACCGCCACAAGAAAAAGTAGTCTTATACTACTTTTTCTTGTTTTTACGTTCATTGACATAGATTACAGTTTTACATAAAAAACTAGTAATTGTTAAGAAAGCTATTATACCTAATAGTTACTGTCCTGTGTGACATAAATATAAATAACACCACACAAGTATTGTGCATTTGCACAGTGTGCGTGTATAAATCTAACTAATATGAACAAAGAGTTAATTATTAGAACGAGTTCATCTGGAGTAGATTTTGCCTTATTAAAAGACGGACGATTAATAGAACTTCAACAAGACGAAGATGATAACAAGTTTGCTGTTGGTGATATTTTCACTGCAAAAATACGCAAAACTGTACCTGGCTTAAATGCCGCCTTTGTAAATGTTGGCTATGAAAAAGATGGTTTTTTACACTATCATGACCTTGGCCCACAAGTAGGTTCATTATTAAAATTCGTTAAACAAGTAACAACAGGAAAGCTTAAAGACTTCTCTTTAAAAAACTTTCCTTTGGAAAAAGATATAGATAAAAATGGCACCGTTAACGATGCGTTAAAATCTAATCAATCCATTTTAGTACAAGTTGTAAAAGAACCTATCTCAACTAAAGGCCCAAGAATTAGCAGCGAGCTCTCGCTTGCCGGACGCTATATTGTCTTGGTTCCTTTTTCAAATAGAATTTCTGTTTCTACCAAAATAGGAACTAAAGAAGAAAAAGAACGCCTTAAGAGACTTGTAAAAAGCATTAAGCCGAATAACTTCGGCGTTATAATTCGTACTGTTGCAGAAGGCAAAAAAGTAGCCGACATCCATACAGATCTTCAAAATTTGATGGATCGCTGGACGGCTATGTGCAAAAAAATGTATAGGCCAAACTATCCTACAAAAGTATTAGGCGAAATGAATAAAGCGTCATCCATCCTAAGAGATGTTTTTAATGACAGCTTTACGTCTATATGCGTAGATGATGAGACCTTACATACTCAGATAAAAGATTACGTTGGCGAAATAGCGCCAGAAAAAGAGTCTATCGTTAAGTATTACGATAGCAGCAAAGTGCCAATTTTTGAAAAATTTGGTATCGAGCGACAAATTAAAACGTCCTTTGGCAAAACAGTTTCTATGAGTAAAGGTGCTTACCTCATTATAGAACATACTGAAGCCATGCACGTTATCGACGTAAATAGTGGTAACAGAAGCAATAAGAGCAAAAGCCAAGAAGGCACAGCACTTGAGGTAAATATGATTAGCGCAACAGAGGTTGCAAGACAATTACGCCTTAGAGATATGGGAGGCATTATTGTTGTCGACTTTATTGATATGGGAAAAGCTGAAAACAGACGTAAGCTTTTTGACCATTTAAGAGATGAAATGAGTGACGACCGCGCAAAACATAAAATACTACCTCCAAGTAAATTTGGACTCATACAAATAACGCGACAGCGTACAAGACCAGAAACCAACATTAAAACACGCGAGGTAAACCCTAGCAACAACGGAGGCGAAGAAATTGAAGCTCCTATAATTATTGTTGAGAAAATTAAAACGGACTTGCAAAAAGCAATTAAAAAAGGGCATAAAAAAATGAGTATTACTGCTCATCCATTTATTGCCGCTTATTTAACTAGAGGATTTCCTTCTCCACGCGCCAATTGGTTTTTTGACCATAAGCGTTGGGTAAAAGTTTTACCAAGAGATGCTTACACATATCTTGAATATCACTTTCATGATAAAGATGGAAAACTCATGAAGTTATAAAATATTAAAACCCACATCAATTAATTTTGATGTGGGTTTTTTTATACCACACTTTCAATATCATACAATATTAAAAATGCATAATTTGTATCTTGCTTAAACATGAACTCTAAATCCCAAACATCTTACACCGTAAAAGAAGCAGAGCAAGCTTTAAAGCGCTATTGTGCATATAGAGAACGATGCCACAAAGAAGTTGAAGAAAAACTTAAAAAAATGAATATGATTCCTGATGCAAGAGATCATATTATTTATATACTACTACAAGAAAACTATCTTAATGAAGAGCGCTTTGCAAGAAGTTTTGCAAGAGGAAAGTTTAGAATAAAAAAATGGGGAAAGCGTCGAATAATCTCAGAGCTTAAATTTAGGCAAATATCTAAACGAAACATAGAATTTGCATTAACAGAAATTCCTACTGAGGAATATTACACAACATTTAACGAGCTCGCTTTTAAACGCCTAAAACAAATTAAAGAAACACAACCCCAAAAAATTAAAAAGAAGCTGGCAGACTACCTCCTATACCGAGGCTGGGAGTCTAGCTTAGTATTTGAAAAAGTAAATGAGATAGTTAATTAGTGCTTTGTACTTAAGTTATTACGCTTATGCGTTCGTCTTATAGCTTCTCTATTTTTATACTGTATCCAACGTTCTCCAGCTATTTTTCTCATAAGGTTATCAAAGTAACGCATAAACCCTAAGTTGTATACAGCTTTAGAAAGGTTAGTAACACTTTTAGGAAATGCTCTCAAGCTCATTGAGAATCCTGGTGTTAAATAATGCATATAATGCCAATAACCTTCTGGCATATACAATGTTTCACCATGATTTAATTCACAAACCAATCCTTCAGCCTGTTTTAAAGCTGGCCATTTTGTGAAGTCTGGCTTGCTAAAATCTATATCCTGTCTTGCAACTAACGCATTAGGAACTTTATAAAGATATTTAGTTTCGGACTGCGGAAATAAAATACAACGCTTTTTGCCTTGAAAATGGAAATGAAAAATGTTTGCATAATCTATATCGTAATGCATAAACACCTTAGAGTTTTCGCCTCCAAAAAATAAAAAAGGCACACTCTTAACCCATCTTAAACCCATATTAGGATATTTAAAATCCTTTTGCAAAACCGGAACTTGCTTCATTAAATTATAAAGGAAAATGCGGTAATTAGTTGGTTGCTTTTTAAGAAGCTTAATATAATCTTTCATCTTCATTTCTGCGTGAGGCTCATTAAATTTAAGCTTGCTGGAAATAGGCCTATCGTCATATAACGGCACCTTTAAATTTCCTGCAACAGAATCTATATATTCAAAATCCCATTTTTTAAAAGCGGGCCAATCTTCTATTAAACGCTCTATAACAACAGGTTTCTGTGGTTTTAAGTAATGTTCAATAAAATCTTCTTTTGAAATAGATTTTACTCTCGGTATGTCTTCTAAATGAAGGGTATTACTCATAATTTCTGCACATAAATAACGTGCGTCATTTTTAATGAACAAAATTAACGAAATAAAAGGTGCTTATTACACGGTTGTAAAAAACAGTTTTAATTAAGCTATAAGTAAACTTTATACTGCTTTAGCCTTACCTTTTGCCTCTTCGTTACGTTCAATTTTATGACCAGGACGAGACCATTTTGGCTTTTCTCCCAATGCTTGGTACTTTGAATCTTGAGACTCCACAGTTTCTGGCTGAGATTTCTTTACAAAAGGCTTTTGAGGATTAAGACCTAATGCTTTAAACATTTCCATGTCTTCATTAACATCTGGATTAGGCGTTGTTAATAGCTTATCTCCTGCAAATATAGAATTGGCACCTGCAAAGAAACACATTGCTTGTCCCTCTCTACTCATTTGTGTTCTTCCAGCAGATAAACGTACTTGCGTTTGTGGCATTACAATACGTGTCGTTGCCACCATACGCACCATATCCCAAATAGGTATTGGCTCTTGATCTTCCAATGGCGTACCATCTACAGCTACTAATGCATTTATAGGTACAGATTCTGGCTGTGGGTTTAACGTTGCTAAAGCTACCAACATTCCTGCACGGTCTTTAGTACTTTCACCCATTCCAATAATACCGCCACTACACACAGTAACATTTGTTTTTCTTACGTTATCTATTGTTTTTAAGCGGTCTTCAAAACCTCTAGTAGAAATTACTTCTTTGTAATATTCTTCAGAGGAATCTAAATTGTGGTTATAGGCATATAAACCAGCTTCTGCCAATCGGTGTGCCTGATTTTCGGTAAGCATTCCTAACGTACAGCAAACTTCCATTTCAAGTTTATTAATAGTACGAACCATTTCTAAAACTTGCTCAAACTCTTCGCCGTCTTTTACATTACGCCAAGCTGCTCCCATACATACTCTGGAAGAGCCACTTGCTTTTGCTCTTAATGCTTGTGCTTTTACTTGCTGCACACCCATAAGATCATTTCCTTCTATATCTGTATGATAGCGCGCTGCTTGAGGACAATAGCCACAGTCTTCTGGGCAACCACCTGTTTTAATTGAAAGTAATGTTGATACTTGTACCGTATTAGGGTCATGGAATTCTCTATGTACAGTTGCTGCTTCATACAGCAAATCCATAAAGGGTTTATTATAAATGTCAAGAATTTCTTCTATAGTCCAGTTGTGTTTAGTCGTCATAGTACTGTAATTGAAAACCCAAAAATAGTAAATAAGATACTCTTTTGTTTCAATTGTACTTTTTAATGACGCAACAAGGTTGGATTAAAAAGAAATTCTTGCATTTAACAGAATAAATCTATGTTGATTTATTCGAAATCTGAGTCTGCAAACTCTGGATTCACTACTATATTAGATACTTTAAAATCTATAGACTGTGGTCCGAAAGACTGTGAAATAGTCATAGGGAACATAATACCCTCTTTTTCTTGATAGTCTTTATAAAGTGTTGTTACAACCATTGTTTGAGCACCTTGTGATCTTGTTTGGGTAGATTTAACCTTTAGTCCTGATTTTACATCATAATAATCTTCAACATTTTCTGAAGGCATTACCACATAAGCATCACTACCGTCTACTGCTTCTATCCTAACTAACTTTGCTTCACCTAGATTAAGTTCTGGAAAAGGTAGTGCATCTGTTTTACCTTTTGCTATTTGCTCTTCGTCATAAGGTACCTTTTGACCTTGTGCCATAGCATAACCACTTGTTCCATTAAATGCTTGTTTGCTCATTACATTACCCATTACATAAAGTGATTGAGCCATTTTTCCTGCTTTAGACTTCTTAATCTCTAGCTCTAATGGCGTGCCTTGCATTGTAGCTCCAGCTGTCATAGATAATGTATTCACAGCTTCTACCTTAGCTTTTCCTCCAATAGCCTCTAAATAACTATTGTAAACAGTTTGAGCTGTTACACCTTCTGGTATTTCCTTATCATAAACAGGTTTATCTACCTTGTTTCCTTCCTTGTCAAAGTAAAAAACAGGTGTTTTCTTACCGTTAAGATTTAAGTTTTCTAAACCTTCTACAACATCTTTACCTTTTCCCGCTACAACAATTCTCATATTATCTACCATTACATATTTATTTGCAGCAGCTTGAACATCTTCCATAGTTACAGCATTAATATTCTTAAGGTAGTTTTTGTAAAAATCTTTTGGAAGATTGTAACGTTCTATGTTTAAAGCAAAATTTGCAATAGTTGCTGGGTTTTCTAATTGCAACACGAAATTTCCAGCATATTTATTCTTTGTATTGTTAAGGTCTTGTGCAGAAACTGGTTCTGTACGAATACGTCTTAATTCTTTAACCATCTCGACAATTGCAGAGTCTGTCACCTCATTTCTAACACTTGTTGATGCTACAAATCGAGATGCGTAAGGATCTGCCCCAATGCTAGATCGCGCTCCATACGTATAACCATTAGCCTCACGTAAGTTCATATTTAAATAACTTCCGAAGCTACCACCTAAGATTTGATTAGCCACCAAAGCGCTAAAATAATCTTCATCATTCATTTGTAAATCTATAGTGTTTTCTAATCTCAATTCACTTTGAACTGCATTAGGCATGTCTATAAAGTTTACCTGTGTGTATTGTGCGTTTACTGGCTTTACAGTGGTTTTAGAAAGCGCTTCAGATTTTTTCCAATCTCCAAAGGCATCTTTAACCAATTTTTTAGCATCTCTAAATTCAATATCACCAACAATTACTAAATATGCCTTAGATGGTACAAAGTAGCGATCGTAGTAAGACTTTACATCTTGAAACGTAATGTTATTAATTGTTTCTTCTGTAGCAAACTCACCATAAGGGTGTTTTTCGCCATATGCTAAGTAAGAACTAACTCTACTTGCTACTGCACCAACAGACTTTTCGTTACTCTTAATACCTTCAATTAACTTTGTTTTTTCTGCTTCAAAATCTGTTTCAGTAATTAGAGGATTTAAGGCTCCATCTGCCATAAGTTCTAATACTCTAGGAAAATATTTTGATAATGAGCTAGCAAAAGCACTTTCTGCTCCTATAGATACATTTGCTCCTAAAAAATCTACTTCTTCAAGATATGCTTCTTTAGCAATAGTTTTAGTACCATTTCCTAATACTGCGCCAGTAAGGCTACCTAGTCCTGCCTTTTCATTTTCTGAATGCGGATCATTATCTAGAATTAAACTTGCTGTTACTCTTGGAAGTTTATTGTTCTCTACCACCAATACTCTAAGTCCATTTTTTAAAGTAAAGCTATCTGGCTGTCCCAAATTAATGGTTGGTGCTGGTCCTGGTTGTGGTTGTTTGCTTCTGTCGATTTGTGCTGTGACACCTAAAGTGACAAAGCAAATCATAAGCATGGAAACTAATTTAGTTTTCATAAAGTTTATATTTTTTAATATTATTTAGACTCTGGTGTTGGTAAGTAATCCAACTCCAAACGCTGATTTTTATTTAAATATTTATTAGCTGCTTCTTTAATCTCTTCTCGAGTTATAGAACGGTAAATTTCTATCTCCTTATTTATAAGATTAATATCTTCATAAAGCATATAGTATCTTGCTAATGAGTTAGCCACACCTTGAATGCTAGAGTTTGAACTTACAAAGTTATTCTCAAACTTATTTTGAAGTTTTTGATATTCTCTTTCTGAAATTAATTCATTTTTAAGCTTATTAATTTCCTCGTCCATAGCTGTTGCAAGAGTAGATAGCTCTGTATCTCCTAATGGCAGTGCGCCCATAATATATGTACCGTAATCTTCCTGAGGTCTTGTGAAAGCTAACACCTGTAAAGCTGATTTATCTTGATCTACCATTTTCTTATACATACGAGAACTCTTTCCGTCTGTAAGAATTGAAGAAATCATCTCTAAGATATAAGCATCTCTTTCTTTCATAGATGGTGTTCTGTACACATATAATTTTGCAGGAATTTGAATGTTATCATCATATTCAGTTGCTGTAATAGTTTCTGAAATTGGAGTTTCCTTTATATCTACCCTAGCAACCTCTTCTCCAGAAGGAATTGCTCCAAAATAGTTTTTCACCATAGCTTTAGTTTTAGCTACGTCTATATCTCCTGCAACAACTAATACAGCATTGTTAGGCGCGTAATATTTTTTAAAGAAGTCTTTAAACTCTTGAAGTTCTGCTGCATCTAAATCTTCCATGCTACCTATTACAGAATTAGCATACGGATGTTTATCAAACACATATTTATTAATACCCGTTGCATAAATAATCTTACCATAAGGCGCATTATCTATACGTGAACGCTTTTCTTCTTTTACAACTTCATTTTGAGTCTCTACCCCAATTTCATTAATTACTGGGTGTAACATACGTTCAGATTCCATCCAAAGCCCTAACTCTAAACTATTGCTAGGAAAAGTTTCATAGTAATATGTTCTGTCTTGAGTTGTGTTGGCATTATTGCTACCGCCATTTGCAGCTACAATATTAAACCACTCACCACGTGCAATATTTTCTGTGCCCTCAAAAAGTAAATGCTCAAAAAAGTGTGCAAATCCAGTTCTTCCTGGAGCTTCATCTTTTGCACCTACGTGATACATTACGCCAGTGGTTACTACTGGTGCACTATTATCTTGATGCAGGATAACGTGTAAGCCGTTATCAAGATCAAATTCTGTGAATTCAACCTGTTGTGCCTGGGCAGTAAATACTGCTAAAAATGCACAACCCCAAAAGGTTAGTAATTTCATATTTTGTTTAGTTTAATTAATTAATATGGTTTACAGTTATATATGTAGCCTAATAGTACTACATGTTACATTTTAAATAGAAAAAATATTGAGTGGCCTTAAATTGGTCTAGCCGAATTAAATGTTACTCGAATTCTGAAGGCTTAAAAGTGGGGTTTACTTTAATTTCTGTTACTTCAAAAAAGAGTGTTGCATCTCCAATTTTTTGAGAAATTTCTGAAGGGTATAAAATACCCTCAACATTGCTATAGTTTCGGTAACTCGTAATAATTTTTTCGCCAGAATCTTTATCGAAAACTACACTTTGAGTTTTTAAACCTGTTTTAAAATCATAATATTCTTCAGACACATCACTAAACGCTACTACTAGCACATCTCTCTCATTTAGAGTTTCAATTCTCAGTAGCATAGAGTATTCTGGCAGCAACTCCAAAAAAGGATGAGATTTATATCTTAAAGCGTTTAATTCTGAACTTCCTATAGATTTTTTTTGACCGCCAGACCAAATGTAACTGCTGTCTTCTGTAATTACCAACTTACTCAATGTATTACCTCCAACTAAGACTTGAGACATGTAATTATTATCTACGCTCTTTTTTATTTCTAAATTTAATCGCGTTTCATTGATAACGGCTTTCGCCTTTATGGTAAGGCTATTTATTTTTATAACCTTTTCTATACCTCCAATTGCATTTAAATAATTTTCAAAAACAGTTTCTATTGTTACACCTTCGGGAAGTTTTCTTTCAAATTTTATATCTTCTACACGCTCTGCTCTTGTATTGTAAAATTTTACAGGGACAGTTTTTCCTTTCAGCTTAATCTCTTTAAGACGTTCGTAAAACTTATAACCATCTGCCATAATAACTATACGCATTTGGTTTACTTTAAAATGAAGTACAGATGCCAACCTTACTTTATTTGCATCCACCTCACTAAAATCAACATTTGGATAAGCCTCTTTGAGCTCAGATATTATTTTTTTTAATCTAGAGTCATCAATCTGTTGAGTTCTTATAGTTTTAATGATATCTAAAACATCCATGATAACTTCTGGCGTTTGTTTAGAAGCTGTACTAACATTTACTATGGCTCTAGATGCTAATGGCAATATTTCTAAGAAGGCTTGTGTTTCATATGATTCATTACTTAATAACGTGTTAAGTAATTTTAAAGCTACTAAGCTTTCAGGATAATCAACGCTTTCTTTACTTAAATCTGTGGTATTTAAAAATTGAATCCTACTATACTCTATACTATCGTTCTGTATAAAATTAAGCTGAGTATATTGTGGGTTTACGGTTTCTGCTACGGTTGAGTTTAAAGAATTAGACGCGGTCCAATTTGAAAAAGTGTTTAAAAGCAAGTTTTTAAGAAAGTTGATAGATAAATCACCTTTAATATGAAGTGATGCATTTTTAGGAACAGCAAAACGTTGGTAGTGTATTATTACATCTTGTAGTGTAATTGCATTTAATGATTTTATTGTTGAAAGCTCTCCATAAGGATGCTCTGGACCATAGGAAAGTGTTTTCCCTACACGGTTAACAATATCTAAAGGATTATCTGTTGTGTTAGAAATGCTCGAAATTAACTGGGATTTTTCAGCTTGTAATTGATTTTCTGAAAATTTTGGAGAAACTAAAACATTTGCAAACCACTCAAAATGATCTGTGAACTTAGATGTCAAACTTGTAAAATTTGACTTGTTGATGCCTAAATTTACTTCCACAAGCCCTTCTTTTGTTTCTGCAGAGTAATTATCACCCTTGGCATTTAAAAGATTATCTGTTACAGCATCTATTCCTGCGATTTGAAAATCTGAATGGGGTAAATTATTAATAGACAATTCTACTGAAATTACTTTAGAAGTATTTTTTGAGAGTATAACAGTTAATCCATTCCTTAATACGAAAGTAGAATCATTTATTGTTTTAAAAGACTCGCCTAAATTTTGATCTACAGGCTCTTCTGCCGGCACCTGAGAAAAGACAGGTACGTTTAAAAAAAATGCCAGCAAGAAAACAAGAAAGCGTTTCATTATAAAGAAAAGTTCAAAAGATAATCACTTATACAATACTTAAGGTTGTCAAAATTAACAGCCCATTAAGTGAAAATAACAGAGTTTTTTCTGAAATTTACGTAAATCAACGTTTTTATTTATGAAAAATCTAACCATTCCTATAAAATACGGATTAGCTATTGGCACTGCATTAATAGCATACTTCTTAATTTTGTCATTATTTGGTGCACATACCAACCCTATATATAGTTTATTAAATGGTGTTTTAGCAGGTTATGGTATTTATGAAGGCATAAAGCACTATAAGCTACTTAAAGGTGAAAAATTTAAATATCAAAAAGGCTTTGCAGCAGGAATGCTATCTGGTTTTAACGCTACAATTTTATTTAGTGTGTTTATGGGTATTTACGCGTCTCACCTAAACCCAGCATTTTTAGATAATATACAATGGCGTTTAACAGGAGAAACAGGTTTAGGACTCTTTTTATTCGAAGTTATTATCATGGGGTTTGCAACAAGTGTTGTATTAACACTCTCTTTTATGCAATTATTTAAGAAAAGTTGGAATACAAAAGATGGTAAAAGACACACTTACAACAAAGAAGAAAAAAAATAACTATATAAGTTCTTGTTATTTTAGCGATTAGCAGTATATTTGCACCCGCCTTTTAAAGAAGGTGAATTTTTAAATTAATTATTTAATAAGTACGCTATGTATGCAATTGTAGAGATAGCAGGGCATCAATTTAAAGTTGAGAAAGACCAAAAGGTTTATGTTAACCGTTTGTCTGCAGAAGAAGGTGACAGTGTCGAGTTTGACAATGTACTTCTTGTAGGTGATGGAGATAACATTACTTTAGGCGCCCCAGCTATAGACGGCGCGCTAATAGGCGCAAAAGTCGTGAAGCACCTTAAAGGTGACAAAGTAATCGTTTTTAAGAAAAAAAGACGTAAAGGTTACAGAGTAAAAAACGGACACAGACAATACTTGTCTGAAATCGTAATTGAAAGCATTACTGCTTCAGGCGCTAAGAAAAAGGCGACTTCAAGTAAAGCAGAAGCTAAGCCAAAAGCGAAAAAAGAAACAGCTAAAGCAGCACCAAAAGCTACTGCAAAGAAAGCATCTGGAAAAGCAGACGATCTTAAAAAGATTGAAGGCGCAGGTCCTAAAGCAGCAGAAGCGTTAGTGAATGCAGGAGTTGACACTTTTGAAAAATTAGCTAAGGAAACTCCAGAACATATTTCTGAGATTTTATCTGAAGCAAGTTCAAGACTAGCACATTTAGTGACAGACACTTGGCCAAAGCAAGCTCAAATGGCAGCAGATGGTAAGTGGGATGAACTTAAAGAATATCAAGACAAATTAGACGGCGGAATTGAAAAATAACGCTTAAGTATAACCTTATCCTTAATTTAAGGACTAAAATTTAAAACCATGGCTCACAAAAAAGGAGTTGGTAGTTCGAAGAACGGTAGAGAATCAGAATCGAAACGCTTAGGTGTAAAGATTTTTGGTGGTCAAGCTGCCGTTGCAGGAAATATCATCGTAAGACAACGTGGTACTGCACATAATCCAGGTGAAAATGTGTACGCCGGTAAAGATCATACGCTTCACGCAAGAGTTGACGGCGTTGTGAAATTTACAAAGAAAGCAAACAATAAATCTTACGTAAGCGTAGTACCTTTCGAAGCTTAATATTTGCTTTAACAATTTTTTAAAAACCCACTAATTTTTATTAGTGGGTTTTTTCTTTTAAAACTATTTTCAAACAAACTCTTAGCACTAATATCTTTATACTTTGTATAGATACATTTATCTTTGTGCCTTAAAGTAAAACCAATGAAGACACTTAAAGTTGCAGACGTTTTAAAAAGCGAGCAATATCATCAAGAAATAGCAGTTAACGGATGGGTAAAAGCATTTAGAAGCAATAGATTCTTAGCTTTAAATGATGGCTCTACAATTAATAACCTACAATGTGTTATAGATTTTGAAAACTTGCCAGAAGACATATTAAAAGAAATTAATATTGGTGCAGCGGTACGCATTAAGGGTATTTTAGAAGAAAGTGAAGGCGCAGGACAGCGCGTGGAAATACAAGTAAAAGACATAAAAATAGAAGGTGTAGCAAATCCTGAAGATGTTAAGCTTACAATTTTATCCCCTAAGCGTCATAGCTTAGAAAAACTTAGAGAGCAGGCACACTTAAGAGTAAGAACAAACACTGGCGCAGCAGTAATGAGATTACGCTCAAAACTATCATTTGCTGTACACAAGTATTTTCAAGACAACGGTTTTTACTATGTAAACACGCCTATTATTACAGGAAGCGATGCAGAAGGTGCTGGAGAAATGTTTAAAGTGACTGCAATGGATTTAAAAAATCCTGCTAAAAATGAGGATGGTAGCATAAACTACAAAGAAGATTTCTTCGGAAAAGAAACTAACTTAACTGTTTCCGGTCAATTAGAAGCTGAAACTTTTGCATTGGGCTTAGGACAAGTTTATACATTTGGCCCAACATTTAGAGCAGAAAACTCAAACACTTCTAGACATTTAGCAGAATTTTGGATGATTGAGCCTGAAGTAGCATTTTGTGATCTTGCAGGCAATATGGACTTAGCAGAAGATTTCATAAAATATGTGATTGGTTATGTTTTAGAAAACTGTGATGAAGATCTTGAGTTTTTAGAAAACAGATTGGTTCAAGAAGACAAATCAAAACCTCAAGCAGAACGTTCAGACATGTTATTAAGAGACAAACTAAAGTTTGTTTTAGAAAATAATTTTAAGCGTGTTAGTTACACAGAAGCTATAGATATACTAAAGAGCTCTAAACCAAATAAAAAGAAAAAGTTTAAATATATAATTGAAGAATGGGGCGCAGATTTACAGTCTGAGCACGAACGCTACTTAGTAGAAAAACACTTTAAATGCCCTGTAATCTTATTTGATTATCCAGCTAACATTAAAGCGTTTTATATGCGTTTAAATGAAGATGGAAAAACAGTAAGAGCTATGGACATACTTTTTCCAGGTATTGGAGAAATAGTTGGCGGTTCACAACGTGAAGAGCGTCTGGATGTTCTAAAAGAGAAAATGACTGCTCTAGACATACCTGAAGAAGAGCTTTGGTGGTATTTAGATACAAGGAAATTTGGCACGTGTGTGCATAGTGGTTTTGGATTAGGGTTTGAACGCCTTGTGCAATTTGCTACCGGTATGGGTAACATAAGAGATGTAATTCCATTCCCTAGAACACCGCTTAATGCAGAGTTTTAAAATTGCAATTAGTTGAAAAACATACTGTAAAAGAAGTTACGGCTCATATTCGAATTCAAGAATATGGGCCGTTAGTCTTTAATACATTACCTAGCAGAAGCAGTGTAAAAAAGGCTATAAAAAAAGGATTAATATTTATTAATGGTAAACAAGCAGACTCTGCAGATTGGATTGAAGAAGGACAACTTCTAGAAGTTTTTCAATTAAAACCTACAACTAAACATTTTAAGCTTAACCTTGATGTGTTATTTGAAGATGACTATGTAGCCGTTATAAATAAACCAGCAGGTTATCCTACAAGTGGTAATTTCTTTAAAACAATTGCTAAAGCCTTACCCTATAATTTAAAGATTTCTACTAAAAATGATGCTCTTTTAATACCACAACCCATACATAGGTTAGACAATCCTACATCTGGAGTTTTAGTGGTTGCTAAGACCAAATCTTCTCAAATAAATTTAAACAAACAACTAGAGTTAAAGGGCATTCAAAAAACATACATTGCAGTTGTACACAATACTCCAGATAGTAATATGCTTTTTAATGACAATATTGATGGCAAAGAATCTGAAAGTAAATTAGAAATCATTAAAACCTTTAAAGTTAAAGATGATATATATTCTTTAGTTGAGCTATTTCCAAAAACTGGAAGGACGCATCAATTAAGAATACACACTTCTAAAGCTGGTTATCCTATTGTAGGTGATCAACTATACGGCATATCTTCAGAAAAAAATAAAAAATTGTTGCTACACGCTAAATCTATTCAATTTAAACATCCGGTTACTGGTAATGAGGTTTTTACAACTTCAGAATTGCCAAAACGTTTTGAAAAATTATTAAACCTATCATAAACTAAGCCTTCCTAACGTTTTTATGGCATCATTTTGGTAAATTTACTAGTAAACCAACTCCATACATGCTAAGACAGCAACTTAAATATAAATTATCTCAAAAGCTTTCTCCTCAACAAATACAGTTGATGAAGCTTATACAACTTCCTACACAGGCGTTTGAACAACGTGTAAAGCAGGAATTAGAAGAAAATCCTGCCCTTGATAGTGGCAAGGAAAGAGATGAAAAACATGATGATGATTTTGACAATTCTCAAGATGATTATGAAGAGCGAGAAACAATTGAAACAGATATAAATGTTGATGAATATCTTAGTGATGATGATATTCCTAGCTATAGATTAAATGCTAATAATTATAGTGCAGATGATGAGGAAAAAAGTGTACCCTACGCATCTGGAACATCTTTTGGTCAATTTTTAAAGACACAGTTACAAACCTATAGGCTGAGTGATATTGACAGGCAAATTGCCGAGTTTCTTGTAGGCAGCGTAGATGAAAGCGGTTATATAAGACGCTCCATAGATGATGTGGTAGATGATTTGGCATTTACTCAAAATGTATACACAGACAACGAAACTGTATCTAAAATTTTACAGATTGTACATCAATTAGATCCCGCAGGAGTTGGAGCAAGGTCTTTACAAGAGTGCTTATTAATACAATTAAAAAGAAAAACACCTACTAAAGATATAGATCTTGCTATTCGTTTGATTGAAGATGCTTTTGATCATTTCACTAAAAAACATTACTCCAAACTATTATCTAAGTTTGATATTACAGAAGATGAGCTTAGAGAAGCTATAGATGAAATAGAACATTTAAATCCAAAGCCTGGTGGCGCTTATTCTGGTAATACACGTATTGTAGAACACGTTGTGCCAGATTTCACTATTAAAATTGTAGATGGTGATTTAGAGCTTACACTAAATGGTCGTAATGCACCACAAATGCACGTGTCTCGGGATTATAGCAATATGATGAAAGGCTATAAAGAGGCTAAAGAAAAAACCAAGGCGCAGCGCGATGCTGTGATGTTCATAAAACAAAAGCTAGATGCTGCCAAGTGGTTTATTGAAGCCATTAAACAACGTCAAGAAACTCTATTTGTTACAATGAGCTCTATTATGCATTATCAAAAAGAATACTTCTTAACTGGAGACGAGCGCAATTTAAGACCTATGATTCTTAAGGATATAGCAGATGAAATAGAAATGGATGTTTCTACAGTATCGCGCGTAGCCAATAGTAAATATGTAGATACTCCTTATGGTACAAAACTTATTAAAGAGTTTTTTAGTGAGTCTATGACTAATGACCAAGGCGAAGAGGTTTCTACTAGAGAGATAAAAAAAATATTAGAGATAACTGTAGCAGAAGAGAATAAACGCAAACCATTAACAGATGAAAAGCTTGCAAAAATTTTAAAAGAAAAAGGTTATCCTATTGCAAGACGTACCATTGCTAAATATAGAGAACAACTAGATATTCCTGTTGCAAGGCTAAGAAAAGAAATTTAATGAAGTGGTTTCTTAAACTTGGATCCTATTTATTTCATCCACTTTGGATGCCCTTTATAGGAAGTTTTTTCTATTTCTATATTACACCTCGGTATATAGATATTTACGTTATTAAAGCGCAACTATTAGCTATTGGCATTGTTACAATCCTTATCCCTATCATTTATTTTTTTATGCTTAAAAATATGGGGCTAGCACAATCTATATTTCTAAAAAATATAAAAGAACGCAGATTGCCTTTATTGTTCTTTGTTATCTTGCTTTTACTCTTAATGAATGTAATAATAAATAGAATAGATGTACCTGAATTGTATTACTTTTTTGGAGGTATATTAATCGCTTCATTTACTAATTTCTTATTGGCATTACTTAAGATTAAAGTAAGCTTGCATATGGTTGGTGTTTCTGGCTTAGCTATGTTTACAATTGCCCTAAGTATTCATTACAATATAAACTTGTTAGCCATTATAAGTGCACTTGTAATAATAAATGGTTGGGTAGCATCTTCTAGACTTTATGCAAAGGCCCATACAGTTGTAGAAGTTATTTTAGGAATAGCAATTGGTTTCCTGCCTCAACTATTCTTATTGAAGTTTTGGCTATAGTTAAAGAATATAAAACATTAAGCCTATTTTTAAAGGCACCAAATTAACAGGAGTATTTTCATCTTCTAAAGTGCCATCAAATAAAGGGTTAAGGCTATAGTAAAAACTAAAATTAAATACATTATAACCAAAAGTAAATGTACCAGCAACTCTAAATCTATTCAATTCATCTAACTGTGTTTGATTAACTGCATTATTAGGTTGCTCAAACTTCGATTTAAAGTGATATATGTACCCTAATCTTACGCCAGCATAAATTCTCCAAAACTTATAATCTGTTGCTGTAGAAGTTCTCCAACGCAACTCTAAAGGAGCTTCTATTAAATACGTACTAAATCTATTTGTATTAACATCTAAATCACCTCGATCTACAACATTAAATATAGTTTGTTCAGTTTCTTTTTCTCCAATGAAAAGATTTTGGTTATAAGTATTTATAGACCAACCAACACCAATACCAAAACCAAAGTTTCTTCGCTTGTTAATTGGAATATCTCTTATATAGCCTAAGTGTAAACCACCAGAAAAACCATTTTGAGAAAAGCCTCCTGGTTTATCTAAAAGTAAGTTAAAGCCAAATCCCACATAAAATTGATCCTCTAAATAAAGACTATCAACTGTAGTTTTTTGAATAGAATCGAACCTACTGTCGTAACGTTCTGGAGACTCTTGAGCCCTCAAGCTTACAAAAGAAATCGATGTTAAAAGTATGAGTATAATATGTTTCACAATAGCAAAAGTACAATCTATTAAAGTATGGGCATAAAAAAATCCCAATCAAATAAATGATTGGGATTTTTAAGAATTAAACTAAGACAAGTTTATTCATTATTCTTACTAGACTCACCTTTTCTTGTGGTATAGTTTATTTTAAGTGCTTCTGCACGTCTAAGCTCTTGCTTAATGTCTGATACAAGACCCATATTAGTCTCCTTATCAACTTTTAAAGCTGTTGTTAATAGAGGAACTAACTCCTCACGCTTAGATTCTCTCTCAGTATATATAAATTGCTGTATGTCTTTAACATCTGCAAATTTATCATTTAACTGAATACGTGCTTCTTTACCAAATGTAGATTGATAACGCTCACTTGGTTTACCTGCATATATATACATCACCAAATCTTTCTTATCTAACTTTTCTACTTGGTCAGCATAAGGCAACTCATTCTTTACTTTAAGAGTGTTTTGTCTCATAACTGTTGCTACCATAAAGAAGAATAACAACATAAACACGATATCTGGTAAGGAAGCGGTAGAGATAGCTGGTAAATCACCATTTCCTTTCTTTTTAAATTTAGACATAGTTTTAAAATTTTATGTTATTAACCTCGTTTCTTTGGTTCTGCTTCAGAAAGCTTTTCTGGATACATATCCTTAATTTGCTGGATACGTTCTTTAAGCTTTTCTTTATCACCATTGTAGTTTGCATCTTTATAGGCATCTTCCATCTCGATAAAGCTAACGTTAAATAAACGCTGAGCTTCTCGATTACGAAGTTCGTTATAAGCTGCAACCAACTCATTTTGTACTGCAATATAAGTTCCATACTCAGTTAACGCATCATTCTGTAAAGATATTACAGCTTTATTAGGGTTATCTGACGATGCAGGATCTTTTGCACCTCTACAATATGTACAAGCTTCTGGACCTTGTCCTCCACCGTTATCCAAAAAGGTAACAGCAGCTTCACGAAGGTCTTCAAGCTCCATTGGTGAATCCTCCACTAAAAGGTCATTATTACTGTTTACAATAACAATAAAAATGTTCTTTTCTTTAAGTGGTGGTGGATCTTGTTCTTCTGGTTGGATAGGAGGTAATTTACGAGAAATACCACTATCCGTCTCAATTGTTGTTGTTACTAGGAAGAAAATAAGAAGTAAGAAGGCAATATCAGCCATACTTCCTGCATTAACTTCTGGTGCTGATCGTTTTGCCATAATTACTTAAAGATTTTCTTAGCACCAGTCACAATCATTGTGCCAATTGCTATAATTGCTAGGAAATAGAAAGTATACAATCCTGTACCAACCCATTTAGAACCACTAGCAGATAGCATTTCACCGTCTTTCATTGGTGTTTCTACACCATTAGAAATAAGATAAGCTACAACTACTACAGCTAAAAATGCGCCAACAGTAATTAATGTATTTTTTATATTTCCAGAAAATAAGCCTTTTAAAACAAAGATGACTACAAACAATACCGTTAACAAGAATACTGCATAAGCAATATACATTAAGGGTTGCACCAAACTTTGGTTTCCTGTTGAGAATAGCCAAATACCCATAACTAGAGCGACTACACCCAACAACAGGGCTACTAATTTTAATATTTTATGTAAAGCCATAATTAATTTGGTCTTTTAAAAGTTATTACTTTCTCTTTTTGTATGCTACAAGCATATCAATCAATGTGATTGATGCATCTTCCATATCGTTAACGATACTGTCAATTTTTGCAATAATATAATTGTAAAAAATCTGAAGGATAATAGCCACAATAAGACCAAATACAGTTGTTAAAAGTGCTACTTTAATACCACCTGCTACAAGAGAAGGTTGCATATCACCAGCTGCTTCAATTTTATCGAAGGCTTGAATCATACCTATTACCGTACCCATGAAACCAAGCATTGGTGCCAAAGCGATAAATAAAGAGATCCAAGATACATTCTTTTCTAATTGTCCCATTTGCACACCACCGTAAGCTACAACTGCTTTCTCTGCAGCTTCGATACTTTCGTCTGCGCGATCAAGACCTTGGTAGTAGATAGATGCTACTGGACCTTTTGTGTTTCTACATACTTCTTTAGCAGCTTCAACTCCACCGCTATTTAATGCATCTTCTACATCTTGAGCTAATTTCTTAGTGTTAGTTGTAGAAAGATTTAAGAAGATGATTCTTTCAATGGCGATAGCCAAACCTAAAATCAAACATAAAAGTACAATCCCCATAAACTCAGGACCTCCTTCTATAAAACGTTTCTTTAATTCTTGATGGAAGCTAGCAGACTCCTCTACTGCATCGTCAGCTGCGTCTTCTTGCGCGACTACTGCTGTTGTTAACGCTGTTGCGTCTGTTGTTGCGTTTGCATTAATTGTGCTGAAAACCATTAATGACGCAATCGCCAAAATTGAAAATAATCTTTTCATTGTTATTGTCTTAATTTAATTAGTTAAAGGGTTAAAGATAAAAAAATATTAGTTGTTTAAAAACGTAATTGAATATGATTAAATATAATCGGTGTTATTCTCGTTTATTTACCATTAATAGATGTTAAAATTACAGTTTTAGCAGAGAGGAAGGGATTCGAACCCTCGATACGCTTTTGGCGTATACACACTTTCCAGGCGTGCGCCTTCGACCACTCGGCCACCTCTCTATACAATCTTTGTTTCCTAAATGGTGCGCCAAATAACGAAAAAATAAGCGCACCATAAAGGATTTGGCATAATTTTAAACCAATTTTAGGATATTTCTCCACGTAATGAAGTTTCAAATATAGTCTTAAAGACATTTGGCGCTAAATTCTTACCTAATAAAAACATTAGTTTAGCTACAGCAGACTCTGTTGTCATATCTTCCCCAGAAATAACGCCTATTTTTTTTAATGCAACACTGGTTTCGTATTGTCCCATTGCAACGCTACCACCACTACATTGTGTAACATTAATAATAACGACACCTCTTTTAATGGTTTTTTTAACTAGATCTATAAACCAATTGCTTGAGGTTGCATTACCACTTCCATAGGTTTCGAAAATAATACCTTTAAGATTTTCAATATTCAATATTTGTTCTAATATTTTCTGATTTACACCAGGAAAAAGTTTTATAACAATAATGTTATCATCTAAATCTGTGTGTAATATAAGTTTTTTTCGACGGTTAGGGATTTTTAAAGCAGTATGGTTAACTTTAAGGTGAACACCACTTTCAACTAATTCTGGGTAGTTTAAGGAAGCAAATGCTTCAAAATGTTCTGCATTAATCTTAGTGGTTCTGTTTCCTCTATATAGTTTATATTCAAAATACAGGCCTACCTCTGCTATTACAGGCTTACCGTTTTTTTGTAATCCTGCAATTTGTATACTCGTAATAAGGTTTTCTTTGGCATCTGTTCTTAAATCTCCAATTGGCAACTGTGATCCTGTAAATATTATTGGTTTTGCCAGATTCTCAAACATAAAACTTAATGCTGATGCAGAATACGACATGGTATCACTACCGTGTAACACAACAAATCCATCGTAATTATCATAATTGTTTTCAATAATTTCTGCCATATCAACCCAATATTTAGGGTTCATGTTCGAGGAATCTATAGGTTCTTCAAAAGTTACCGTATCAATGGTGTGTTCTAAAAGCTTAAGTTCTGGTATGTTTTGTAAAAGCTCATCGAAATTGAATGCTTTAAGAGCTCCAGTCTCGAAGTCCTTGATCATACCAATGGTACCACCAGTGTATATTAATAAAATGTTTGCTCCCTTTTTCATATTCCAAATACGTCTTTTGAGTTCTCTGTAGTTACTTCAGCAATTTCAGCTACAGTTAAATTATATATGTCTGCTAACTTTTCTGCTATATTAATAAGGTAACTACTTTCATTTCTTTTTCCTCTATAAGGTGTAGGTGCTAAATATGGCGCATCTGTCTCTAATACTATATGTTTTAACGGGATATTTGCTAAATATTTATCTAAACCTCCGTTTTTAAAAGTTACAACACCACCAATTCCTAATTTCATATTATATCCAATTGCTTGCTGTGCTTGTTCTTGTGTTCCTGTAAAGCAATGAAAAATACCATATAGACTCTCGTCTTTTTCGCTTTCAAGAATTTCAAAAACCTCATCGAAAGCATCTCTGCAGTGTATGACGATTGGTAAATTTTTAGATTTAGCAAGTTGTATTTGAGATTTAAATGCTTCTTGCTGCATACCAAGCGTGCTTTTATCCCAATATAAATCGATTCCTATTTCACCTACAGCAATAAAGTCCCGTTCATCAAATTGTTGTGTTACGTGTGCTAATTCTTCTTTAAAATTTTCTTTTACATGTGTTGGATGTAAACCCATCATTAAATGTACATGGCTAGGAAAGTCTTTTTCTAATGAATACATTGCTTTTGTATACGTAGAATCTATCGCTGGTATAAAAAAACGGGTTATGTTATTATCTAAAGCTCGTTGCACCATGGCATTTCTGTCTTCATTAAAAGACTCACTATATAAATGGGTATGCGTATCTGTTAAAATCATACTGCAAAAGTAAGTATTTAAAATCCCTATTTTTGAAATAGGAATTTAGATTTTAACGACATTTGCAGCCTATGACCTTAAGACAGCTTCTTTTAAAAAAAGGGTATAAACGCATAAAGCTTATACGCACGGCAACAAATCACTTAGAATTAAAAGCTACAATTAACTCAACTGAAGGAACATTTATTTTAGATACAGGTGCATCTAGCTCTTGCGTTGGTTTTGAGGCAGTTGAACGTTTTCAACTTTTAGCCGAAGACAGTAATGTTAAAGCTGCTGGTGCTGGAGCGACCGATATGCTTACACAGCTTTCGTCTAAAAATAAAATAACCATAGGAAAATGGGCATATAAAAAACTTTCTTTAGTTTTATTTGATATGACTCATGTTAACAGTGCTCTATTAGCACACGATGCAGAACCAGTTAATGGCATTATTGGTGCAGATGTTTTAAAAAAAGGAAAAGCTGTTATAGATTATAAAAGTATGTGTCTTTATTTAAAGTAATCACTACTTAACGCAATCCAAAGCCCTTAGCTGCCCACCATGGTTTTACTATAACAGATAATCTTCCTGCTTTTACCATTGGGTCACTATTGGCTAAGCTATCTGCTATGTCTTTTGTAGGTACATTATAAATAGTTATGCCTCTCATATCGCCATCATCTCCAAATGGTCCAGATATATCTGCCAAACCTAAATCGTACATCTTTCCTAAATGCGCCATATGTAACGTTTGCAAACTATCTGCTACTTCTTTGGATTGATCCCTTTGCTCTCCTCTGTTTAAAAAAGCAATAAAATACTTTTGCATTACTATTGTATCTCCAGTTTTTTCGTCTTTATAAGGAAAAGTTTCAAATCCACGAGCCGTAAGGCTATCTACCAAATAACCTGTGGTTTGTTCTTTTATTTGCTGGTCTTCTATGATCTCTGAGGTGTTACTTTTTGTTTTGTTTGTATCACAAGAAAAAAGTAAACACATAGGAATTGCAATAAAGAGTAGGTTTTTAATCATTTATCCAAGTATTAAATGGGGTTTTACTTAATTGGGAATTATAATATTTGGTATCTCCTGTAACTTCTTCTCCTAACCAGTCTGGTTTTAAGAATGTTTCATTTTCTTCAGAAAGTTCTACTTCTGCTATAGTAAGTCCCTTATTATCTCCTTCAAACACATCTATTTCGAAAGTATGTGAGCCAGATTGTACTTCATACCGAGTTTTATCAATCACGCCTCTTTCACATAGCTTTAAAAGATTTTCAGCTTCAGTAATTGTAATTTGCTTTTCCCATTCAAAACGACTCCTATGAGATGCATTTGGCTTCCCTTTAATGGTTAAAAATGCACTCTTATCTTTAATTCTCACACGCACTGTTCTTTCAGGATGTGTATTAAGAAAACCTTGTTTAATAGTATAACTGTTAGATTTTTCAGTTATAAAATCTAAAGAGGTTACCAGGAATTTTCGTTCTATTTCAATCATTATTTCGCTAACATACGAATTTCATCTGAAGGTATCTTACTTGAGTTGTATCCTGTTTTTGCAACGTGCATCATTGCTTTTGCAATATCCTGAGGATGAATTGATCTAATTTTTTTTGGTAAGATTGGATTAAGTACAGAAAAGAAAGCTTTTGCAATTGTCTCTCCTACTCGAGACTCGTTTCGTTTTCCGCCAATTAACGATGGTTTAAAAATGTATGTTTCATTACTATTGTAAAACTGGACATCTCGTTCCATTTGTCCTTTTACTCTATTATAAAAGACTTTGCTTTTACGATTAGCTCCCATTGCAGATACCACCAAAAGCTTTTCTATATTATTGAGACCTGAAAGTTTTGCTGCATCTATAGGAATCCCATAATCTACTTTCTTGTACATTTTTTTATCTGGAGATTTAGATTTTGTAGTACCAATACAGCAAAAAACATCATTTGCTTTGAATTCGTTGCAATAATTCTCCAAATTGAATAAATCTATAAGGTGCTCTTCTATTTTAGGATGTGTTTTTTTTATAGGAGATCTTGAGAAAAGAGTAACCTTTTCATAAGATTCATCTTGAAGTATTTCTTCCAACAAATGATGACCTACCAATCCTGTTGCACCTAACACTATGGCTGTTTTAGACATATGCTATTACTTTTATCTTTATTCGTTTCTAAAAAATAGGGGGCGAAATTTGTGAAATGAATAATAGTTTTAAACATTATTTACTCATCACAAATGAACTAAGTGGTAGTTTCTTTTCTCGTAATAAAGATATTAAATTTACCGTATGAGTAAGCATTTTTTTGAAAGAAAAATCATACACGTAGATATGGATGCATTTTACGCCTCCGTAGAGCAGCTCGATAATCCAGATTTAAGAGGAAAACCAATAGCTGTTGGCGGTGGAGGCAAGCGTGGCGTGGTGAGCGCAGCAAGCTACGAAGCAAGAGTGTTTGGTGTGCGCAGTGCAATGAGTGGCGCTCAAGCTCAACGTCTTTGCCCAGAATTAATTTTTGTAAAAACAAATTTTACTCGTTATAAGGAGTGTTCTCAGCAAATTCGGGAAATTTTTTATGAATATACAGATAAGGTCGAGCCGCTTTCACTAGATGAAGCCTACTTAGATGTAACAGAGAATAAAAAAGGTAATCCAAGTGCTACATTAATAGCAAAAGAAATTCGAGAAAAAATAAAAGCAAAAACTGGTTTAAATGCTTCTGCTGGTATCTCTATAAATAAATTTATTGCTAAGGTTGCAAGTGACATTAATAAACCAAATGGTCAAAAAACCATAAATCCCGAAGAGGTTATACCCTTTTTAGAAACTCTGGACATTAGAAAGTTTTACGGTATAGGTAAAGTAACCGCTGAAAAAATGTACCTCCATGGCATCTTTACAGGTAACGATCTTAAATCTAAATCACTCGAATATCTTGAAGAGCATTTTGGAAAAAGTGGCACATACTATTATCACATCGTAAGAGGTATACACAACAGCGAAGTTAAACCTCATCGCACTCGTAAGTCTTTAGGTGCAGAACGTACCTTTTCTGAAAATATAACATCTGAGCTTTTTATGATGGAACGTCTTGAGCATATTGCTGAAGAGATTGAACGCCGTTTAGAAAAGAGTAATGTGGCTGGCAAGACGGTAACACTAAAAATTAAATACAGCGATTTCACTCTACAGACAAGAAGTAAAACATTGCCGTATTATTTACGAAAAAAAGAAGTTATACTTGAAACTGCAAAAGAACTTCTGTACCAAGATGACATGAAAAATAGCGTAAGGTTGCTCGGCATTTCACTATCTAACCTTAATACAGAAGACCGTCCTAAAGCAAAACCATCACTAAAAAAAGAAATAGCAGTACAGCTTAAGTTTGAATTTTAAACGTGTTTCCCTACCTCAAAACCGTGCTTCCCTAAATATTGGTTACCACTTTCAATCGCATCACCTTCAAGCGTTGTTCCCATACTATCATTCCATCTATTAAGATATCCAAAGAGAGAAATAACACCTAACATTTCTACAATTTCACCTTCGTCCCAATGTTCGTGTAATCGTTTTTGGATATCAGCATCTACAGCATTTGGTACTTGGCTAGCAGCCAATGAAAAATCTAAAGCAGCACGTTCTGCGTCGCTAAAAGCACTATGTGTTCTGTATTCCCATATATTATCCAGTTGCTCTTGCTCAGCGCCATAGCGTTCTGCAGCTCTTATAGCATGCGCTTGACAATAACGACAACCAGTAGCATTACTACTTACCCAAGCAATCATACGCTTTAAAGAAGAAGTTACACGACCCTCATTTGCCATTACCGCTTTATTAAGATTAATAAATGCTTTTGAAATAGCAGGTCTGCGTTGCATAGTTAATACTGAGTTTGGACAAAAGCCCAAAGTCTCATTAAAAAACTCTGCAAGCTCAGCAGTTTCCTTATCGTGAGAAGCATCTAATGGTGTAACTAATGGCATATCTTAATTATTTTGAGTTTAGTTTATAATATATTAATGTTATTGGTTTTTTATTTTTATCGTCTTAACGTTTAAGTAAATAGGACCATTTTCTACAGGATAGCCATCTACACGTTTAGCAGTAATCTCAACATATTCACTGTCAAAATCATCTAAAATAATCGTATCGCTGGTTAATGCATATACATCATTTTCATTAGTCAACGTATGAGTTCCATATTGGTAGGTTGTAATACCTTGCACCTTTAAAACACCTTCATAAGTTGATGTTTCTGGTGCCACTTTTGTACTCTTACAACCTAAACAACATAATACTAAGAGTATTACATATACATATTTCATATCTTCAATTTTCTGAAAAGTTAAGTAATTTTTAAGTACTTTGCCTAACAGATTTTCCTCTCTTTTATGCGTTGGACGTTAAAACCAAAACCAGATTATACAAAAGTAACAGCTCTGTCTGCAGCCTTATCGGTTCCAGAAAATATAGCCGCATTGTTAGTACAACGTGGTATTACAAATTATGACGAGGCTAAATCTTTCTTTAGACCATCTCTAAGTGAGCTCCATAACCCATTCTTATTGAAGGATATGGATGTTGCGGTTACACGTATTGAAAAAGCTATTAAAGAGTCTGAAAATATTTTAGTTTACGGCGATTATGATGTAGATGGCACAACAAGTGTTGCATTAATGAGCTCTTTTCTTAAAACAAAAACACCTAATGTTGCTACATACATTCCAGATAGGTATGATGAAGGTTATGGAGTATCATATAAAGGGATAGACTTTGCAGCAGATAATGACATTACATTAATTATAGCTTTAGATTGTGGTATAAAAGCGATTGACAAAGTTGCCTATGCAAAAGAAAAGGGAGTAGATTTTATTATTTGTGATCACCATAGGCCAGGCAAACAGATTCCAGATGCTATAGCAGTGTTAGACCCTAAACGAGACGATTGTAATTATCCTTATAAAGAACTTTGTGGCTGCGGTGTTGGCTTTAAGCTCATACAAGCTATTAATGAACAGTCTGGCGGAACAATAAATGACCTTTTAGGTTATTTAGACTTGGTAGCTACAGCCATTGGAGCAGATATTGTACCAATGACTGGAGAAAATAGAATTTTAGCCTACCATGGGTTGCACATTATAAATACAGCACCTAGAATGGGGTTTTATGCCATTATAAAACAGGTTAAAAAAGAAACTTTAACAATTACAGATGTTGTTTTTATTATAGCGCCGCGTATTAATGCTGCAGGAAGAATGAAACATGGAAATCATGCCGTTACCCTTCTAACCGAAACAGACATTAATCTAGCTGCAAAGTACGCTCAGGAAATAGAGACCTTTAATAAAGACAGGCGTGAGGCAGATAAAAGTATTACTGAGGAAGCACTACTACAAATAAATGATAATTCAGAAAAAGATTGTAAAACCACAGTCGTTTATCATGAAAGTTGGCATAAAGGTGTTATTGGTATAGTAGCATCTAGACTAACTGAAACTTATTATAGGCCTACGCTAGTATTCACCAAAAGTGGAGAAAAGCTTGCTGCCAGTGCACGCAGTGTCAAAGGGTTTGATGTTTATAATGCCTTAGAAGCCTGCTCTAAACATATAGAACAATTTGGTGGCCATAAATATGCAGCAGGCTTAACCTTACTAGAAAAAGATTACGAAAACTTTAAAGCTGAATTTGAAAAAGTAGTCTCTGAAACTATTGATGAGCGTCTCTTAACTCCAGAAATTAATATAGACTCAGAACTAGATTTAGCAGATATTACCCCTAAATTTTTTAGAATACTTAAACAGTTTGCTCCATTTGGGCCAGGAAATATGCATCCAACATTTATGACCAAAAATGTACGCGATACAGGTTATGGAAAATGTGTTGGACAAGATAATGCTCATTTAAAACTTGCAGTGCAACCTAACAATGTGCCAAAAAGCGATAAACGTGGCATTGGTGCCATTGGTTTTAACCTAGGCAATAAATGTGAGCTTACAACAGATAGAAAAACTTTTGATATTGTTTACAGTATTGATGAAAATGAATGGAATGGTAATGTAAGTTTGCAATTAAAACTTAAAGACCTAAACGCCTAATGAACTACATTGGCTCTAAACAAAGCTTACTTCCTTTTTTAGAAAAAACAATTTTAAATGTCTGCGGAAATGACATTTCAGAATTTGTGTTTTGCGACTTGTTTGCAGGAACAGGAACTGTGGGACATTATTTTAAGCTGAAAGTAAAACAAGTCATTTCAAACGATTTGGAGTTTTATAGTTTCGTGTTAAATCGCAACTATATTGGCAATTCAAGAGCTATTGATAGCTTTAAACTTTTAGAACAATTAAGAGGTGTTAAAGGAGTTGAAGGCTTTATTTTTCAAAATTATGCTGAAGGTGGCGCAGCAAACCGACTCTATTTTTCAGCTGAAAACGGGAAAAAGATTGATGCCATTCGCCAACAAATTGAAGCTTGGAAAACTGCTGAAAAAATTTCAGATGATGTCTATTTTTTCCTCTTGGCAAGTCTTTTAGAAAGCGCCGATAAGGTTGCTAATACCGCATCAGTTTATGGTGCATATTTAAAGAAATTAAAAACCTCAGCTCAAAAAACGCTAGAATTAAAACCTGCTGAATTTGCGGAAACCAATCAGGATAATTTGGTGTTTCAACAAGATGCAAATTCGCTTATAAAAGAGATTAGTGGTGATATTTTATATCTAGATCCACCTTACAATGCTAGGCAATATGGTGCAAACTATCATTTATTGAATACGATAGCACACTATAAACCATTTACACCAAAAGGAAAAACCGGTTTGCCAGAGTATAATAAAAGTGACTATTCTAGTAAACCCAAAGTTGCAGAAGCTTTTGAGGAACTCATAAAAAATGCAGGTTTCAAATACATCTTTTTAAGCTATAATAATGAAGGCTTACTGCCACCAGAACAGCTTCGTGAGATTTTAGAGCGCTATGGTAGGTATGATTTAGCAACTACAAAATACAATCGCTTTAAAGCAGATAAGACTGAGAATAGAAACCACAAAGCAAGTAGTGTTGTGGAGTATTTACATGTCTTGACAAAATAAATTTCCTATAACATTATCTAATAAGCGTCTTACTCTTTAAATGTGTTTAAGCTCATAGTTTCCCCATCAAACTTCCCATAAGTATAATATGAAATCCAATCACCAAGGTTGATGTATTTTGAGTTGTTGCCAACTTCTATTTCCAAAGGTAAGTGACGATGCCCAAAAACAAAGTAATCGTAATGTTTTTGCTCCAGTTTGCGCTTTGCATATTGCACCAACCACTCATTGTCTTCACCTAAAAACTTGGCATCTTCATCACCACTAATAAGTTTGTTTTTTACTGAAAGGTGTTTGGCTATGGGAACACCAATATCTGGATGCAACCAACGGTAACACCATTGAAAGAATTTGTTGGTAAACACTTTTTTCATACGCTTATAACCTTTGTCGCCAGGACCAAGACCATCACCATGACCAATTAAAAAGGTCTTATCGTTAAACGTAAACTCCTTTGGTTTGTGATATACAGGAATATTCAGTTCTTTTTGAAAATAATCGCGCATCCATAAATCGTGGTTGCCTACAAAAAAATAAATAGGGATGCCAGAGTCTCTAATTTCAGCGAGTTTACCAAGTACACGTACAAATCCCTTAGGCACGGCATGTTTATACTCAAACCAAAAATCGAATAAATCTCCTAATAGGAAAATAGCTTCGGCATCTTTCTTTACCTCATCTAACCACGCAACAAATTTTAACTCTCTAGGTTTAGAAAGCTCATCTGTAGGCGCACCCAAATGGTTATCGCTAGAAAAATAGATGTATTTATCTTTAGGAAGCTTCATTCTTACATATTATCGCTTGCATACCACTCTGCAAAACTCGTTTCGGTTTCCTGAAGCTTTAGGGAATGTAGAGAAATATGCTCTGGTAATCTAGTTTTAATTTTTTCAGCAAAATCTGTTACCATCATTTCACTAGTAGGTTGGTAGTCTACTAAAAGTACATTGTGCCCTCTGTTGCTAAGTTCTTTTGCAAGATCCACGTGTGGTGTATTTTTGTTAAATACAGTAGCGTGATCATAAACATCTACAATCTCTTCTTTTACAATCTTTTTAAGGTCTCCAAAATCTATCACCATACCAAACTTTACGTGTGAGGTATCGCTTATAGGTGTTCCGATAACTGTAACGCTTAACTTATAGCTATGACCATGTACATTTTTGCATTTACCATCGTAACCATAAAGTGCGTGACCGGTTTCAAAAGAGAATTGTTTTGTTATTCTTATGTGACTCATGACATTATTATAGGCTTCAAAGATACATATTTTAGAGCTCGTCATTTTTTTCAAATCATATGAAATCAAAATTTATATTTGCGCAAATTTTAAAGCGTGAGCACAACACAACTTTTTGAAGATATTACGTTTACAGAAAACGAAAGTTACGAGCGTATTATAAGTGACCTCATCACTAAAAAATACAGTATAGTAGATGATTTTTTTACTCTTGAAGAGGTTTCGACTTTAAAAGAATCTTTATTAATAAAGTATGAAGAAGATTCTTTTAAAAAATCTGCTATTGGCAATTATACCAATCAAGAAATAGACAAAACCATTAGAGGTGATTTTATTTTATGGATCGATGAGAAAAAGGAAGAGCCAACAGAGCAGTTGTTTTTTGCTAAAGTGAATAGCTTGGTATCTTATTTAAACAAAACTTGCTTCTTAGGCATACTAACCAAGGAGTTTCATTATGCTGTTTACCCTACCGGAACATTTTATAAAAGGCATTTAGATACTTTTCAAAATGATGATAGGAGAAAACTTTCTATGGTGTTTTATTTAAATGAAGATGGTTGGTTGCCAGAATTTGGTGGAGAGCTCACACTGTATTTAGATGGAGGCGACAAAACTATTTTACCGTTGCCAGGACGCGTGGTTATTTTTGAAAGTCAAGTCATAGAACATGAGGTAAAACGTGTCATGGCTAACGAACGTTTGAGTATAACAGGTTGGCTTAAAACAAGATAAAAGCTTATCTGTTTTTTATTTTTTTATAAATAAATACGCCTACTAAAACTAGTCCTAATATTAAAAATAAACCTGCGCCACTTAAGAACTGTAAAATTTCCATTGTTTCTTTTTTTAGCAAATATACATGATAAAGCTGTGATTATTGAACTGCTGCTTTTGGTGCATATTGTTTTCTAAAGGCTATTATTAAGGCTCCAGCTCTAAACAACATCCACACTACAAAAGCTACCCAAATACTGTAGAGCTTATAGTCAAAATAATCTAATATAAATAAGGTTGGCACAAACCCTACAAAGGTAGAAATGAGTAAGACATTTCTTAGATATTTCATTTTACCTAATCCCTTAAAAATTCCATCGAAAATAAACGCGACGGCATTTAAAGGCTGCATAAGTGCTACTATCCAAAAAACTTCTTTGTAACGTTGTATAACCATAGGTTCTTTACTAAACAACAAACCTAGTGGTGTGTATAAAAGAAAGCCTATAACTACTAAAAATAGACCTACGGCCATACCATATAAAGAAACTTTTTTAGCTAGTTTTAGTAAGCCTTCATAATCTTTTGCACCAAGTAACCTTCCAGATAATATATTTCCCGCTGCCGCGTAACCATCAATAAAAAAAGCAGAGAAGAGCCAGATGTTTATGAGGATTGTTTGAGCTGCAATATAGTTTTTACCATAATCTGTAGCAAAAGCATTGGCTAAGTATAAGGCAACGTTTAGCGCAATAGTTCTTACAAATAAGTTTAAAGCCATTCCTATTAGAGTATACAGCTCTGTATGAATAGGGAATTTTAATCTAAGACTAATATTTGTTTTCTTTAGTAAAAGAAGTAATGCTAAAATGGCCATTACCGCTTGAGCTATAAGACTCGCATAAGCAGCTCCCTTTAAACCAAATTCTGGTATATAGCCATCAATACCATACACTAATATAAAATCTAAGCCTATGTTTAATACTGCTCCTATAATAGCAACTACCATTGGCCAGAAGGTATTTTGTAATCCTCTAAAAATGCCAAACACCGCAAACGTAAAAAGTGTTAGAGGAAATCCCCAAACACGTATTTCATAATAGTCTACACAATACTTTAAAATAAGACCGTCTGCATTATAAAGACTAAATATATCTTGGATAAAGAAAACTGTGCTCCCTAATATAACAATGCTAAGTAAGACATTAAAATATATAGCTTGTGCGGGTAACGTTGAAACCTCATCAAGTTTATTAGCGCCATAATATTGGGATATAATGGCTTGAAGAGCACTTCGTGTTTGCCCTAAAATCCATATTAAAGCAGACAAAAAAGAACCTACAATCCCAACGGCAGCTAAGGCTTCTGTAGCGTTAACATCAATATTTCCTACTACCGCCGCATCTGTTGCAGAAAGAATTGGTTCTGCAATACCTGTTAGCAATGCTGGTATTGCCAACTTGTTTATGTGCTTAAAAGAAATATTGAGTTTAGACATGATTAAAAACTCTTACCAAATTTATTACCTATCAAATTTGGCAACTGTTGCGTATTGTAAATTTAGCATATCCATTTGTGTAAACAATAATGGAATGTTAAACAGCAATGGTCTTATAGATTTTGTTTTGTTTATACCTTCATGTGTGGTGATTGTATATCCAGCATCTTTATACATGGTTTTAATGCTCTTATTAGTAAAGAACCTTAAATGTGTTTTATCCATAATACCATGACCTTCGTACTGCCAATCTTTTTTTACAAGTAGTTTTATAAAAGCATTGTAATACCTCATATTGGGAATTGAGCTTATAACAACACCACTTGGTGCTAACTTGTGTTTTATTTGGTCTAAAACATCATAAGGATCTACAAGATGCTCAAGAACATCATTAAAATATATTACATCAAAGAAATTGTCTGGTAAATCTTTTATAAAAGATTCACAAGGTCCTGAAAATACGTTGTCTAAAACCTGTTCTGCTTGTTTAGCTTCTTCATCCATGTATTCAATACCCCAAACTTCAGCAGAATTTTTAGTTTTTATTGTTGCTGCAAAAGCACCGTTACCACAACCAACGTCTAATACTTTTTTAGCATTAGCTGGAAGATAGGCCAGCATTTCTTGTCTCACATTATTATAATAGCCGTCTGGTTTATTGTTGTAATCCATATTTGTTTTTAGAGATGTTATTTTGAAGGGCACGAATTTAGACAAAAAAAGAGCATTACCACTAAAAGTATAGGAATGTACAAGTGAAAGGCAATAACTAAAGATGTTTTTTAGAAAATGTGTTACTTTGTACTAAATCCTAACAATGGTCTCTAATCTTAAATGTTCACTTATAACACCAACCTATAATTGGCCTGAAGCCTTAGAGCTTCTGTTGTTAAGTATTAAAAATCAAACACATTTACCTAATGAAGTAATCATAGGAGATGATGGCTCTACTCAAGACACCAAAAATCTTATAGAACGCATGCAGGCAGATTTTCCTGTGCCATTACACCATATTTGGCATGAAGATCTTAAAAACAGAAAGCCTGCAATTATGAACAAAGCTATTGCTAGCGCTAAATATGATTATATTATAGAAATAGATGGCGATATTATTATGCATAAAGATTTTGTGAAAGACCACTTATCTCTAGCTGAAAAAGGTCAGTTTTTATATGGCAGTAGAGTTAATATACAAGAAGACTATTTGCAGACTCTTTTCAAAGAGAAAAAAATAACATTTAATTATTTTTCGAAAGGCATAAAAAAAAGAGGCAGAACTTTAAGAATTCCTTTTTTAGCAAATTCTTATAAAAAAGAAGACTCGCGTTCTTCTAAATTAAGAGGTTGTAACATGTCTTTTTGGAGAGATGATTTTATTAAGGTTAATGGGTTTAATGAAGGTTTAACCGGTTGGGGAATAGATGACAGTGAAATGATACAACGCCTTATTAATATAGGTGTAAAAGGCAAGCGTCTTAAGTTTAAAGGTATTGTGTATCATATTTATCATAAGGAACAAGACAAAAGCCATATTGAGATTAATGAAATTATAGAACGCGAAACCACAGAAAAAAACCTAACCTATATTGAAAAAGGTGTAGACCAGTATCTTAAAAACGAATAAATGGTCGATATATCTATCATCATCATAAACTACAATTCTGAAGATTATACGGTTAACTGTATAAAATCATTGTTTGAGCATACCTCAACTACTTTAAAATGCCAATACATAATTGTAGATAACGGCTCTACTAAAAAAAGTTACCTACACGTTAAAAATTATATTGACTCTATTGCTAATGAACACCCTATAATATTAGTAAGAAGTAACATAAATACAGGTTTTGGTGGCGGAAATATGCTAGGTGTACAACACGCTAAAGGACAGTATTTAGCATTTGTAAATAATGATACTGTCTTAGAGAGTGATTGTCTAGTTGTGTTAAAGAAATTTATGGACACGCGTCCAGATGTTGGTGTTTGTGGTCCACAAGCTTTTACAGACGACAAAAAAATATTGCCTACTATAGATCATTTTGCATCTCCAGTAAGAGAAATATTTGGAAGAAGTTTCTTGGAAACCATACAGCCTAAAAAGTACCCTAAACGAAAGCGTTTGTACAGCACTCCGCAACAAGGACAATTTATAGCAGGAAGTTTTATGTTTTTTAGAGCATCAGACTTTAATACAATTGGTGGTTTCGACACTAATATTTTCCTTTATTATGAAGAAACAGATACTTGTAGAAGACTAGCTAAATTAAACAAAAGCGCATACTTAGTTCCGGAAGCTTCTTTTATACATTATCACGGTGCAAGCACCGAAAAATCTGTAGCCATTAAAACCGAATTAAAGATTTCCCTATTATATGTGGTAAGAAAACATCAAGGCTTAATTCCTTTTTATATTCTACTTACGTTTCTTCAAGTAAGGTACTTTATAAGTAGCCTTGTAAAACCTAAATATTGGAGTTTATTTTATACGTTGTTTTTACAAGCACCATTAACAAGGTCTCTTAAGCACAAACAACAAATTACACCTATCTATTAAACCTATGAATATTTTAATAGAATGCAGGTACGCAATTATCCCAACCAAAACTTATGGTGGCATAGAGCGTGTTATTTGGTGTTTAGGAAAAGAGTTGAGTAATTTAGGGCACCAAGTCTATTTCCTGGTTGATAAAACGTCTGTCTGTAACTTTGCTACAGTAATACCTTATGATGCATCTAAATCCATTGAAAGTCATATCCCAGAATTCATAGATGTTATTCACTTTAATAGAACACCAACATTTAAAGTTAAGAAACCCTATGTGGTCACTATACACACAAATCCTCCAGAAAGTGAGAATCTAAGTAAAAACACCATTTTTATATCTAAAAACCATGCGAAACGTTATGGCTCTGAAGCTTTTGTATACAATGGGATAGATTGGAGTGACTATCCTAAGCCTAATTTAGAGAGTACTAGAAACGGATTTCATTTCTTAGGCAAATCAGCTTGGAAATTAAAAAATGTCTTTGGTGCTGCAAAGATTGCACTAGCTGCTAATGAAAAATTACATGTGCTTGGCGGAAAACGATTTACATTTAGAAACTTTAAAAGAGGTTTGGTATATATGTTAAGCCCTAAAGTGATATTTCACGGCATGGTAAATAACCAAAAGAAAATTGAAGTTGCAGAAAGCTCTAAAGCCCTAGTTTTTCCTGTTATATGGAATGAACCTTTTGGCTTGGCAATTATTGAAAGCCTTTATGCTGGCTGTGCTGTGTTTGGTACTAAAGTAGGTGCATTAGAGGAATTAATCTCACCAGAAGTAGGTGTAACAAGCAACTCATATGAAGATTTAATTTTTGCTGCAAAATCCTTTAATTACAATCCTAAAGCTTGTTATGACTATGCTGTAAAAAACTTTAATGCCAAGGTAATGGCTCTTGGTTATATCGCTTATTACAATACAGTTTTAGCTGGAGACACTGTTAATCCTGAGCCACCAAAATTTGTTTCAGAATATAATACTGTTCCAAAAATTGTATAAAAACAAGTTTAAAACACTTAAAAATTACTCGTACTTTTACTTATATTTCTTTCAATAAAACATAATTATGAAAAACATACTCGTACCTATAGGCTCTTCAAAAAATGCAATTAGTAATTTACAATATGCTATAGATTTGGCGTCATTTATAGGTGATGTAAATGTGTATGTTATTTCTGTTTTTAAAGAATTTTCTAAAGCTGGAACAGGAACAAGGCTTAATAGGGTTATAGAAGACGACACCAAGAATAATCTTGAAGATGTTATAAATGCTGTGGACAAAAAAGACATTTCGGTTGTAGCACATCCATTAAAAGGCAATGTCGTTGAAGGTGTAGAGCGTTTTAACAAGCATATTCCTGTAGATTTAATGGTTATTGGCCCAAGAAGTAATTCTGTTAAAGAAGAAGTTTATTTAGGAAACACTTCTGGTAAACTTGTAAAACAAACCAACATACCAATTTTAGTAGTACCAGAAGGTTACACGTTTAAAAATGTAGACAGTATCTTAATGGCCTTTAAAAGCGGTACAATTAGTAAGAAAAAGGTCTTAAACCCATTAATGGAGCTTATTGAAGGTTTTGATGCTGAATTAAACTTATTACGAGTAATTACACCAGACGCTACAGAGGAAGATGCGAAGATTAATGACCGTCTTACAAAAATTAAGAACAGTATAGTTGAGACAGAAAATGCCACTACATTTCAAGGAGTACTAGAACACTTTCAAAGTCATAATCCAGATATGCTTTGTGTAGTGAGACGTAAACGCGGATTTTTCAAAAAGCTTTGGGAAAAGAACATTATCCTTAAAAAAGAGTTTTACTGCAATATCCCATTGTTAGTATTAAGCGGAAAATAAAATTTCAACATTTTTGGGGGATTAGCTCAGTTGGCTAGAGCGCTACGCTGGCAGCGTAGAGGCCATCGGTTCGAATCCGATATTCTCCACAAAAAAAGCCGAAACTAATAATTTCGGCTTTTTTTTGTATTCTTAAAGTAACTAACTATTTGTTATCTACTTTTTTTGTGTCTTCATCGTCGTCTTTGCTGGCATCTTTAAATTCTTTAATACCACTTCCTAAACCACGCATTAATTCTGGAATTTTACGACCTCCAAATAATAAAAGTACAACCACTACGATTAGTATAATCTGTGGTGCTCCAATTGCTAAAGATATAGATGCTAAAATCATTGTCATTATATTTATAGACTGCAAATTTACTAAGAAATTTGTTATCTCTTCTATTAATAGAATATAATTCAATAACCAAACGTTTTCTTAGTGGTAATATCGAAAATAGTATCTTTGTGAACCAGCAAAACGCTATGGCTAAGAAAGAAAAAAAACAACTTAAGAAAAGACTGCTTCATAAATACCGAATGGTTATTTTAAATGAAGACACTTTTGAAGAGCGCGTCTCTTTAAAGTTAACGCGTTTAAACGTGTTTATATTAGTTACACTAACGTCTTTATTGCTTATTGCAGGAACAACAGTACTTATTGCCTTTACTCCTTTAAAAGAATATATTCCTGGTTATTCTTCTACAAGTTTAAAGCTAAAAGCTACAGAGCTTACTTATAAAACAGACTCGCTAGAAACAGCACTTGCCATTAATAATCAATATTACGAAAGCATTAAAAAGGTGCTTAGTGGCGATGTTAAGTCTACAGATATTGATAAAGATTCAATTTTAGAAGCAGCAAGAATAAGTATAGACTCTATTAACCTGTCACCTTCTGAAGAAGATTTAAAGCTAAGAGAAAAGGTAGCTTTAGAAGACAAGTATAATGTCTTTGAAGAAACAAACCCTTCAAATTTAAATGTTACACTGTTTCCTCCAGTAAACGGTAGCATTTCCGAAGGTTATAATTTTAAAGAAAAACATTACGCTGTAGATGTTGTTGTTGCTAAAGATGCACCAATTAAAGCTGCAGCAGACGGTACCGTGATATTTGCAGAATGGACAGCAGAAACCGGCTATGTTATTATAATTGAACACGGCAATAGTTTAATAACCGTATACAAACACAACTCTGCATTACAAAAAGAACAAGGCTCTTTAGTAAGTACTGGCGAAGTTATAGCCACAGCAGGATCTACTGGAGAGTACACTACAGGACCACATTTACATTTTGAGATTTGGAGTAATGGATACCCATTAAATCCTTCAGATCTTATAGATTTCGAATAACCTATGTCATTAAAATCTTTTGCAGCAAAAGTCTTTGCTCATTATCACAGGAGAAAAATAGATCGTTGGGCAGCTAATCCTATTAAAACACAAGAGCGTGTTTTAAGGGAATTAATTAATGGTGCCAAAGACACCAAATTTGGTAAGGATCATAATTTTGTAATTATTAAAGACCATACAGATTTTGCTAAATATGTACCCGTAAGAGATTATGAAGATCTTAAGCCTTATGTAGAAGAAGCTGTAGCTGGAAAAGAGGATATCTTATGGAAAGGTAAACCTCTTTATTTTGCAAAAACCTCTGGTACCACAAGTGGATCAAAATATATTCCTTTAACCAAGGAGTCTATGCCTGGTCATATAAACGCTGCAAGAAATGCCATACTTTGTTATATAGCTGAAACAAACAATGCAGATTTTGTCGATGGAAAAATGATTTTTCTGCAAGGAAGTCCCGAGCTAAATGAGCAAAACGGTATTAAGTTGGGACGCCTATCTGGTATTGTAGCCCATTTTGTACCAAACTACCTTCAAAAAAACAGAATGCCAAGTTGGGAAACCAACTGTATAGAAGATTGGGAAACAAAGGTAGATGCTGTTGTAGAGGAAACCATTAATGAAGACATGACTGTTATTAGTGGTATTCCGCCTTGGGTGCAAATGTATTTTGAACGTTTAAAGGAAAAAAGCGATAAGGATATAAAAGACCTTTTTAAAAACTTTAATCTTTTTATTTATGGCGGCGTTAACTATGAGCCGTATAAACCCATTTTTGAAAAGTTAATTGGGAAGAAAGTAAATAGTATTGAACTTTATCCAGCATCTGAAGGTTTTTTTGCATTTCAGGACAAACAAGATGATAATGGCATGTTGCTTCAGCTAGATTCTGGTATATTCTATGAATTTATTGAAGCAGATAAATTTTTCGACAAAAACCCTAAACGCCTTACATTAAAAGACATTAAGTTAAATGTAAACTATGTTATGCTAATCTCTAGCAATGCAGGATTATGGGCTTATAATGTTGGAGATACCGTTCAGTTTACTTCACTTAAACCATTTAAAGTAATAGTCTCCGGACGCATAAAACATTTTATTTCTGCGTTTGGCGAACATGTGATTGCCAAAGAAGTTGAGGAGGCAATGAAAGATGCTTGTAGTTCTTACCAAGTCTCTATAAGTGAGTTTACTGTAGCACCTCAAATAGAACCAAAACAAGGACTACCCTATCACGAATGGTTTGTAGAGTTTGAAACAGAGCCAAAAGATATAGCTGCATTTTCAAGCAGAATAGACCAGGCTTTACAACAGCAAAATTCTTATTACAAAGATTTAATAGATGGAAAAATTCTTAGACCACTAGAGATTTTTAAAGTAAAAAAGAATGGCTTTAAGGAATATATGAAAACTCAGGGCAAATTAGGCGGTCAAAACAAACTGCCAAGACTGTCTAACGACCGTAAAATAGCAAATAGCCTTTACGAATTGCAATCTTAAAAAAACTATCTTAGCATTATATAATGAGTAAGGAAACACAAAATAACAGAAGCAGAGCACAAGAAAGTACAAATGCCATAGAGCGCATGTACATAACGATGAGACATTTGTTTAATCGCGGATTTTATAAGCCTATGGGCGTTTCTGGAGAAACACTAAGAGAATCTCTACTAACATTACGACCAGAAATATATGGTACAATAGCAGAAGAAAAAGTAGAGCTTCAAGGTTTGCTTTATGTTATAGACAGGCTGCCTTTTGGTATTGAAGAATGTAGTTTTATAAACTTAACGAGTGATGAAGGTTACGGTGACTCTCACTTTAAGCCTATTATTCCTCCTAAAAGAAGACGTAACTGCTATCGTATAGATGATGAGCAGATGAATATTGAAATTACTAGAGGTCGCTCAGAAATTTACGATATCCTAACGCATCTTACTTTTTTATTTATGGAGTCTCATAAAATTATGCGTCGTGTTATAATAAATGAGAATGGTGATGTAACTAGAGATTGGAAAAAATTAGAAAAGGCTGTCCTTCAAAAAGAAGATCTTTCACAAGCAGAACGCGAGATAGCATTAACTCACACTGCTAATATTATAGGTAGGACATTTAAGGAGGTTTCAACAGTATATCCACAGTTTAACACTTCAGACTCTAACGACCGTTTTTTACATGTTATTTATTGGTTAGGAAAACTGGCTATTGAAGAGGTTATACACAATAACAAACGCCTAGTAACCTTTACACCAGTACTAAGAGAGCGTTTAGGACACCATATTCATGGAGAAATTTGGGCTACAAAAATAAAGGAAACGCTTTTAGAGCTAGGTTTACTTGAAAGACCACTACATATTATTAGCGCCAATATGCATAGTGTTATGAATACACTATACGCACCCACATCTTTAACTACAGAGCTTAAAAAAAAGAACATAGATGCTATTTATGAAGACTTAAGTAACTCTGCAAGTGGCAAGTTGCGTACTAAAGTTATGAAAACAGCGTTAGCAAATGGCATGACTTACTTAGAGGATAAAAGTGGTGCCAATATAAATGTTCAAATTTTTGATATTGCTAAATTAGATAAAAGTCTTGAGGCTAAAACAGCACCTGTAATTATGGTTATGGATTATGCCTTTGGTGAGCAAGCCTATGAGACTATGGATGAGCTTTTAAAACCCTACACTACAGAAAGTGGCACAACACTCATGAATGTGAAAAGTGTTTCAATAATGGGTAAAGCTGGGATTTTGCAAGGTGGCAAAGGAGACATTATGATTCCTAATGCACACTTGTTTGAAGGAACAGCAGATAATTATCCATTTGTAAACGAATTAAAAGTAGAAGATTTAGAAAATCAAGGCTTAGATGTATATGATGGTAGTATGATTACCGTTATGGGTACTTCATTGCAGAACAAGGATATTTTACGTTTCTTTCACCATTCAACCTGGAATGTTATAGGACTAGAAATGGAAGGTGCGCACTATCAAAAAGCAATACAAGCAGCATCAAGAATAAGAGGTAGCATTAAAGACGATGTAAAAGTAAGATACGCTTATTATGCAAGTGACAATCCTTTAGAAACAGGAAGCACACTTGCTTCTGGAGGTTTAGGAACCACTGGTGTAAAACCAACATACCTGATAACTAAAAAAATATTAGAACAAATACTTAATTAAAGCACTATGAGTGAAGAGACTACTCAAAAAAAAGATAGCCAAGAAGAAATAAATATTATTGAGCTATTTAAAGTTATCGGAAACGGATTTGGCAACCTTTTTAGATGGATAGGACGGTTAATTCATAACGTTTTTGTTCTATTTATTCTTATTCTAAGCTTTTTAAAAAAATATTTGATTTTTATAATTATTGCAGCCATCCTTGGATTTGTTGCAGAGCGTATTGCATCAAAGTATAAGTCTGAGGTTTATGAAGCTACTGCAGTTGTACAAACTAATTATGAAATCGAATTTCAATTAAGAGCAAGAATACAAGAATTTAATGAGCTAATAATCAATCAAGACTCCATTAAATTAGGCCGACTTTTAGAAATAGAACCATCTAAAGCTGCTAAATTAATTTCTTTTGAAATAGAGCCAATATATAGTATTAATAAATTAAGATTTGATTATTACGATTATATCTATGAGCAAGATTCTACTCTTCAAAAAAACTTCAGCTTCAATATGTATGAAGAAGAAATGCGATTTGAAGATTATGATAATTTTGAAATAAAAGCGCACTCTTCGGAAAACGAAAGTTTTAGCTTATTAAATAATAAGCTTTGGGATTTTTCAGACTCACCTAACATAACAGATCGTAGAGATAGAGAGATGGATGTTCTTTTAAATAAAAAGAAACTATTAGAAAATTCTTTAAAGAGTATTGATTCAACTAGATCTGTATTAAGGCAAGTCTTAATTACAGAAGCAAATAAACCGCAAAATGGCGCCGGCACCAATATAGACCTAGGAGCTAAAGAAGCTTATAAAGAAACTCCTGAGTTGTATTCATATGAAAAGGATTTAAGCTTAGAATTGGTGAGTACAATTCAAGATATTAATAAATCTAAAAATTTTGTAAATGTCATTAAGCGATTTCCGGAGTATGGTAGTCCATTTAGGATAATTAAAAGTTATTACCTCAGCATAGCTTTTATTCTATTAGCCATTCTTATAATATTAGGTATAAAATTATTTAAATATTTAGGAAGTGTAGAACAGAATGAAACTTGGAAATTCAAAAAGCTTTAATAGTTAGTTATTTGAACAAGATGTTAATTTAAAATTTGAAATTTTGAGCCAAAAAATTGCTTTAATAACTGGAGTTACCGGACAAGATGGTGCCTATTTAAGTGAATTTCTTTTAAAAAAAGGTTATATAGTACACGGCATAAAACGAAGATCTTCTTTATTTAATACAGATAGAATAGATCACTTATATCAAGATCCACACGTAGAAAATCAAAATTTCTTTTTACACTATGGTGATTTAACAGACAGCACAAATCTCATTAGGATCATACAAGAAGTAAAGCCGGATGAAATATACAATTTGGCGGCTATGAGCCATGTGCAGGTGTCTTTTGAGATGCCAGAATATACAGCTAATACAGACGGTTTAGGTGCGTTACGTCTCTTAGAAGCTATACGCATATTAGGAATGGAAAATAACGTTAAACTTTATCAAGCCTCAACATCTGAGCTTTATGGTAAAGTTCAAGAAGTTCCTCAAACCGAAAACACTCCTTTTTATCCTAGAAGTCCTTATGCTGTTGCAAAACTCTATGCATATTGGGCAACAGTAAATTATCGTGAAGCTTATAACATGTTTGCTTGTAATGGTATTTTATTTAATCACGAATCTCCTATAAGAGGCGAAACATTTGTTACAAGAAAAATAACTAGAGCTGCGTCTAAAATTGCACTTGGATTACAAGATAAAATGTATTTAGGAAATTTAGATGCTAAAAGAGATTGGGGGCACGCTAAGGATTATGTAAAAATGATGTGGATGATTTTACAAGCTGAAGAGCCCGAAGATTGGGTGATTGCTACTGGTAAAACTACATCTGTTCGTGATTTTGTTACAATGGCTTTTGATTATCTTGGAGTTACATTAAAGTTTGAAGGAAAAGGCATTCATGAAAAAGGTATTGTAACAGCTGTTTCAAAATCAGAATACAACATTTCTTTAGGACAAGAAGTAATTGGAATAGATGAAAAATATTTTAGGCCAACTGAAGTTGAGCTACTTATAGGCGATGCTTCTAAAGCATTTAAAAAACTAGGTTGGAAACCCGATCATAAATTAGAAGACCTTGTGTATGATATGATGAAAAGTGACCTAAACCTTATGAAAAAGGAAAGCTATCTTAAGAAAGGCGGTTATACAATTATGAATTATTTTGAATAAATATGTTGAAAGATGCTTTAATATTTGTTGCAGGACATAGAGGTTTAGTTGGCTCAGCTATTGTTAACGAGCTTAAGTCTAGAGGCTATCATAATATTATAACCAGAACACATAAAGAGTTAGACCTTACCAATCAAGTTGAAACAGAACAGTTTTTTTCAGAGCATAAACCCGATTATGTTTTTTTAGCTGCAGCTAAAGTTGGTGGTATAGTAGCTAACAATACGTATAGAGGATCATTTATTTATGAAAACTTAATGATTCAAAATAATGTTATTCACCATAGTTATTTAAATAACGTTAAGAAGCTTCTATTTTTAGGAAGTACTTGCATTTACCCAAAAGATAGCCAACAACCTATTAAAGAAAATTATCTTTTAAACTCACCTTTAGAGTACACAAATGAACCATATGCTATAGCTAAGATTGCAGGAATTAAGCTTTGTGAGAGTTATAATATTCAATATAATACAAACTATATATCTGTAATGCCTACAAATCTTTATGGGTATAACGATAATTTTGATTTAGAAAAATCTCACGTACTACCAGCATTACTTAGAAAAATACATTTAGGTAAAGCCTTAGAATTAGATGATTGGGAAATTATTAAAGAAGATTTAAATAAGTTGCCTATTGGTGCTATTTCTGGAAAATCACCAAAGGAGGACATTCTTAAAGTATTAACCAGCTTTGGAATTACAAAAAAAGATGATGTTGTCTCTGTTGAAATTTGGGGAAGTGGTACACCTAGGAGAGAGTTTTTATGGAGTGAGGATATGGCTAAAGCTTGTGTCTTTATTATGCAGCAAGTTAATTTTAATGATTTAATAAAAGACAAAGGCTCTTTTATTAGAAATACCCACATTAATATTGGTACAGGAAAAGACATTTCTATTAAAGAATTAGCGTTTAGCATAAAAAAGCATTTAGGATTTAGAGGAGAATTTACCTTTAATACATCAAAACCAGACGGAACATTAAAAAAATTAACAGATGTTTCTAAACTTAATAAATTAGGTTGGTCTCACGACATTGAAACAGAAGAGGGTATTCAAAAATTATACAATTGGTATAAAGCTTCAAAGTAATTTAACTAATTGTATATGTTTAAAAACTACCTAAAAGCCAAGGAGAATAGAACAATAGCTTCTAATTACGTTTCGCTTTTAGTGCTTCAAGCCGCTAATTATATTTTACCGCTTCTTGTTTTACCTTATTTGGTAAGGGTACTAGGTACAGATAAGTTTGGTTTAATAATGTTAGCACAATCTTTAACTATCTTCTTTAATGTGTTTGTAGATTATGGTTTTAATTTAAGTGGTACTAGAGAAGTATCTTTAGCAAGAGATGACAAGAAAAAGCTTTCGGAGATCTTCTCTGCTATTTTCGTTATAAAGGCTTTCCTTTTATTAATTGCCTTTTCAATCTTTTATTTTATAATTAGTGTATTTACAAGGTTTAGCGTAGATATTAGTGTTTACCTTTATAGCTTTGGTTTAGTTATAGGGCAAGCTTTGTTTCCTGTTTGGTTTTTTCAGGGAATCGAAAAAATGAAATTTGTAACGCTAATAAATATTTTAGCTAAATCAATTTTTACTGCACTTGTTTTTATTCTAATTACAAAAGAACAGGATTATATTTATGTCCCTATATATAATTCTTTAGGCTTTATAATTGCTGGGTTACTTGGTGTGGGTTTATGTTTTAAGTACGTATATATTACGCGTCCAAAAATTGACTTAATTAAACAATTGCTATCAGATAGTACAAGTTTATTTGTATCTAACTTTGCAATAAGCCTTTATACAAGTAGTAATGTATTTATTCTTGGTATGTTTACTTCAAATACAACTGCTGGGATTTACTCTAGTATTGAAAAATTAATTTTAGCTATTAAAAATGTATATACGCCTCTTTATCAAGCATTTTATCCTTGGCTTTCTAAGCAAGGTGATTTAAAGAAAATCAATACTATTAAAAAGTTATTGCCTTATATACTTTTAGTAAGTACTATCATTTCGATCATTATTATAGTACTCGGTAAAACATTATTAGATATAATTTATGACGACAATTTAATTTCTAATTATGCAATTGTTTTTAAAGCATTAAGTTTAATCTCTATATTTTCAGGTTTAAACATGCTTTTTAACGCATTGTTTTTGCCTGCAATAAAGAAGTACAAGACACGAATGAATATTATGATTTGTGCTGGTCTGTTTAATTTAACCGTAAGTCTTGTCCTTGTAAACTATTATGGTATTTATGGGACAACAATTAGTGTTGTATTGACTGAATTTTTATTATTAATTCTCGGATATATTTACTTTAAAAAATATGCTACAGTTTCATGAGTAAACTTATTATCATACAAACTGTCATTCCAGATTATAGGGTAAAATTCTTTACCTACTTAAAAATAAAATTAGAAGATAATTTTATTTTATTTGGAGGCGAAAGATTTTTTAAAGAAACTATTACAACAGACAAAACCATTAGCTTCCACAGAGCTGTTAAAAACATCTTTTTCTTTAATAGAAACTTTTTATTCCAGACAGGGCCTTTTTGGAAATATGTTTTAAAACCAAATACCACATTTGTAATTAGCCTGAATCCTAGAAATATATCTAATTGGCTAATATTAATTTTAAGGAAAATTCTAAATAGAAAAACTATTGTTTGGGGACACGCTTGGCCAAGGTCTGGTCCTAATAGCAAAAGTGATTTGCTTAGACATTTTATGAGGTTATTAGCAAATGAAATAATTGTATATACAAAAACTCAAGAGGAAGAGTTATCATTAAAGATGCCGTCTAAACCTATCTATACAGCTAGTAATGCTTTAATTTTCAAAAAAGAAATGGTGGCTTCTACTCAAGACCTTAATGACAAGAATAATATTTTATATGTAGGCAGGTTAACAAAAGGCAAAAAACCACTTTTTTTAATAAAAGCATTTCTTACTTTACACTCATCTTTGCCAAAAAATAGCCAATTAATAATTATTGGCGATGGAGAAGAAAAAAAGGCTCTTGAGAACTACATTATAAAAAACAACATTGCTCATAAAGTTAAATTATTAGGTCATATCTCAAATTATTCTGAGCTAAAAACTCAATACGACAATGCATTGTTTAGTGTTTCTCCTGGATACGTTGGGCTTTCAGTAACTCAAAGTTTTGGGTTTGGGGTACCTATGCTTGTTTCTGAAAATGAAAATCACTCTCCAGAGATTGAAGCTGTACATCCAAATGAGAATGCGTTGTATTTTAAAACTGATGACATTGAAGACTTTAAAAATAAAAGCCTTTTATTTTTTGAGAATAAAGACTTCTGGATTAATAAACGTTCGGTAATTTGTAACTTTTGCCAAAATAAGTACTCTATTGAAGCTATGGCAGAACCCTTTTTAATGAACTTAGATTAAAGTTACATGAATTTAAGGACCTTTTTAATATTTGTGTATTTAGTAACTAGTATTCCGCTATTTCTGTTTTTTTATACAGATATAAGTGTATGGTTATCCTTCTTTGTTAATTATTTATTTATTACAGCTATTACATACTATCATTTAGAGGTTGAAAAAACATATTCTCCATTTTTATCTGCATATATAGTTTTTAATTTTTTGTTTTTTATTGTAGCTCCTATCATTCAGATTAATGCAATTGACCCAGAAGTTAATACTTTTATAAATTTTTTCCCTTACAGTTCTAATGTTGTTATTTATACTAATGCAGTAATATTATTCTTTAATATAATATTCTTTCTTAGTTATGTTCATTTTAAGAGTAAAAGAGTATATATAAAAGCCCTCCCAAAATCTCCATCTCCATTTACACCTATTATTGCAATAACTTTAGTAATAATATGTGCAGTTATTTTGATTACAAATTTTGGCTTTCTAATAAATGAAATAGAGCGAGCCAACTGGATGAAACCAGACACTTCTGTAGGGAGTTTACTTATACGTAAAAAAGTACTTTTCTTGGTCCCATTGGGTGGTGTAGCTATTTGCTTTAGCTATTTAAGAAGTAAAGTTAAATTAAGCAGAAATAGTATTATAATTTTTGGTGTAATGCTAATAATGCTATTTATACTGTTAGTGCTTAAAAATCCATTGACCGAAAAAAGAAATGCACTAGGACCTATTTACATTTCCCTAATCTATCTTTTCTTTCCGAAGATTATAAATAAAAATGCAAAGTCATTTCTGTTTTTATTTATCTCGATGATTATAGCATTTCCTCTAATCTCAGCACTTACACACTTAAGGATTACATTTCAGGAAATGATTGAACATCCTGAAGAAATTGTAGAATATCTGCAAAAAGAAGGAATATTAAGAGCTTTTAGCACCTTGCATTATGATGCTTACGCTAATATTATAGCAACTGTAGACTATGTTAAGTTAAATGGTCTAGAATATGGACATCAACTTTTAAGTTCCTTATTGTTTTTTATACCTAGAGGTATTTGGGAAGGAAAACCTTACTCAACTGGCCAGGTTGTTGGCGATCATTTAATTGAAGAATATGGGTTTAGATTTAATAACATATCTAACCCTATTGTTTCAGAAGGATATATAAACTTTGGTTGGGTTGGTGTTTTTTTAATGGCCATTGCGCTATCCTTTGCTATCATAAAACTTATGCAATGGTTAAACTCAGGCGATGCACTAAAAGAAATTATTTCATTTTATTTTGCAATACACCTATTATTCTTGCTTAGAGGAGATTTCACAAATGGCTATGCATACTTTATAGGAACACTTTTAGGCGTTGTTGTTATACCTAAAATAATTGAGAAGTGTATAACATTTAGTTTTTCTAAAAGTAAAACAAGCTCATGATGCAATTTTCTTCTAAAAACTGGTTTTATTTGGGTTGTCTAGTTATGATGTGCTCTATTTTATTGCCTTTTGACAAAAAGCCATTAGCCATTGGTGTTTTTGCTCTTTTTGCTCTCATTACTATAATAAAGAATAAATTAAAATTTAATCTCAAGTTTTTTTTAATAAATGCTTGTGTCTCAATACTTTTTTTAATTAGCCTCTTATATACTGAAAACCTTGACACCGGATTTAAAAAAATTGAGCAAACAGCATCACTATTAGTCTTTCCTTGGTATTTTGCTTTTTTAGTAAACTCTAAATACAAACTTTACGGTAACTCTAAAGTCCTTTATAAGTTATTATACGCATTTATCCTAAGTGCTATTTTACTTAACCTGTATTATTTCTTATACTTTTATTTTACAGAGTTTACGTTTGCTGACGTTTTATATCATTATTCTCATTTAATAGATGATAAGATTGAGGGTTATATGATTCATCCCATATACCTATCTATGCACTTGTGTCTTTCGCTTATATTTTTAATGTTTATACCTCTTAAACGAAATATTTTAAACTTTACAATAAGAGGTTTACTTGTGTTTCTTATAGTATTTTTTATGTTTTTAATGAGCAAGAAAGGACCAATGATAGCCATAGGTCTAATAGCTCTCTTTTATTTTTTTAAACACAACAAATCCTCATTAATTAGAGGTTTAGGAGTATCTATAATATGCCTTTGCGTATGCTTTCTTTTTATTAATGATAGAGCTAACAGAAACTTTAAAGAACTTTTTTCTATAGATACTATTGAGAACAATGTGACCTCAACTAACATTAGGTACTCTATCTATAAAAATGCTATAGTAATTTTTAAAGAAGAGCCATTAATTGGTTATGGTATTGGAGACTCTAAGAATACACTATTCGAAAAGAACAAAGAAACATCAGACCTATTATTTGCTGGGCAATATAATACTCACAATCAATATTTAAGTTTTCTACTTGCATTAGGTATAATAGGCACGACAATTATTATTATCTGTTACATAATAGTATTCAAAAATCAAAAATCAAAAAATAATTATTTGGCTATATATACTATTGCATTTTATGCTTTAGTAATGCTAACTGAAAATATTTTAGAACGCCAAGATGGTGTTATCTATTTCAGTTATTTTAGTTGTTTCTTACAAACAATATCAACACAAGAATTACCTTGGAGAAAAAACAACGTATAATAATTATTGGGCCATTCCCTAACCCTATTACCGGTCTTTCTGTTGCCAACCTTACCTTATATGAGGGTTTGCTAAACAAGAAATATATGGTTTCTAAATTAGACACATCCTACTCTAAATTTGAAGATAAAACAGGTAGTTTTAGTTTTGATAAATTATTCTTTTTCATTACAATAAGTTTCAATATAAAATGTGTTTTAAACAATGATGTTATATATATAACCATTGGTCAAAGTTTCTTCGGGGTATTAAAATATAGCTTTTATATTTTACTAGGTAAATTATTGTCTAAAGAAGTAATTATTCACTTACACGGTAACTACCTGGGTGATATGCACCACAACCTTAGTGGTTTAAAAAAACAATTAGTAAAATTTATCTTATCTAAGATAGACAAAGCTATTGTACTTTCTAAGTCTTTAAAAAATAATTTCACTCCTTTTATTGATGTTTCAAATATATATGTATTAACTAATTTTGTATCTAAAGATATTCTACTCACTAATACTGAAAAGGAGAAATTAGAAACAATAAACGAACCTCGAATAGTTTTTTTAGGTAACTTGATGACAGGTAAGGGAATTCAGTATTTTTTTGAATCTCTAGAGAGTTTAGAGTTAGAAGGTTTTAAGTTTACCGCTAAGTGTGCTGGTACAATGGACTCAAAGAAAACTGTAGAATACAACAAAAAAATAGATAGCATTAATAGCCTTGAGTATCTTGGTGTTGTTAGAGGAGAAAAGAAAAAACAGCTTTTAAAATGGAGTAATATATTAATATGTCCTTCTGTAATGGTTGAAGGCTTACCATTATCTATTTTAGAAGCAATGGCTACTGGCAACAAAATAATTGCAACAAAGCAACCAGCGCTACAAGATATGTTTAATAACACTCAAATTACATTTATTAAAAAAGAATCGTCGTTTGAAATTTCAGAAGCTATAAAAAAAGTTTCTAAGCATTCTAGAGCACAAGAGGATATTATTAAATTTAATATGAATTATATAGAAAAACTTACAACTCTAAAGTTTATTGAGGGTTTTATAAGTATTATGAATATTGAAAATGAATGAATTTCAAAAATTAGATGATTATAGTACTCCAAATGGTTTTAGAGGTAAATCAAAAGTTTACGTCCAGTTTTGGTGGATAGCACAATCGTTATTATTTAAACCATCTCCTCAATTATTTTATGGTTGGAGAAGATTTATTTTAAGATGCTTTGGCGCAAAAATTGGTAAAGGCGTTTTAATAAGATCAAGCGTTAGTATTGTATACCCATGGAAAGTTAAAATTGGCGATTACAGCTGGATAGGAGATGATGTTGTTTTATACTCTTTAGGAAAAATCAATATTGGAAAACACGCTGTCATTTCTCAAAGATCATATCTTTGCACAGGTTCTCATGACTATTTAAAAAGAGACTTTGCTATTTTTGCAAAACCTATACACATTAAAGATGAATGCTGGCTCGCAACAGATGTATATGTCGCACCAAATGTTACAATTGGAAAGGGTACCGTTGTTGGAGCAAGAAGCTCAGTATTTAAGGATTTGCCAAAAGGAAAAGTATGTTTAGGCAGTCCTGCAAAAGTTATAAAAAATAGAAGCACAGCAACATCATAAAACAATAACTCTCATTGGGATAAATTTTTATCCTGAAGACACTGCTATAGGTCTTTACTCTACACAACTCATAAATTACCTAGTTAACAAAGGGTATGCGGTAAATGTAATTACAGGTTTTCCATATTATCCACAATGGGAAGTTTGGAAATCTTATAAAAACAACCCTAATTTCATAAAAGAAGATATAAATAACATTACTATATATCGTTATAAACAGTATGTGCCTAATTCTCCGTCATTTATTAAACGTATCTTACATATATTAGATTTTAGCTTCGGCAGTTTAATCAATTCATTTAAAATAAAATCGACAGACCTTGTAATTTCAATAATACCTGTAACGCCATCAGCAGGTATAGGTTGGTTATTAAAAAAGAGATTAAATGCTAAATTATGGGTTCACATTCAAGATTTTGAATTTGATGCTGCTTTACAGTCTGGTTTAACTACAAAAAAGAAATTTAGCTTAAAAACGCCACTCTTTGGTTTGCTTTTTAAAGTTGAATCTTGGTTGCTTAACAAAGCAGATATTACCAGCACTATTAGCAATACGATGTTAGAAAAACTAAGTGCTAAAACAAAATCACCAACATATTTCTTACCTAATTGGGTAGACAATGAAAAGATAGACAAGACTTATAAAAAGCCTCATAAATATTTTTCATCTAATAAATTTAAAATTTTATATTCTGGCAATATAGGAGACAAACAAGATTGGGATACTTTTGTACAATATGCTTCAAAGTTAGATAAGCAAAGGTATGAACTCATTGTCATTGGAGACGGCTCAAAAAAAGCATGGCTAAAAGAAAACACGAAAACATTACCACAGGTTTCTCACTATGAACCTGTTCCCTATGAGGATTTAGGACATGTTCTTTCAAGTGCTCAATTGCATATTTTGTTTCAAAAAACAGAAATTGTTGATACAGTAATGCCCTCTAAAATATTAGGGATGATGGGTAGCTCTGTTCCATCTTTAGTAACTGGTAGCAGTTTATCTGAAGTTAAAAAAACAATTCAAGAGAGTGAAGGTGGTAAATACGTTGATGAAGCTGAGTTCAGTATTAATGCTCTTTTAACTTATACAGAATGTCTTTTTAATGATGAATCCTATTCACAAAAGATTGGTGAAAATGCAAAGTGCTATATCATTAGTAAATTCTCAAAAAATGTTATTTTAAAAGAAATGGAAAGTAGGATAGCAACTCTTTTAAAATAGTATACCTTAAAAAGAGTTTTGGAGTACTATATTTAATATCTTAACTTTAGTAAGACAAACATCAGCTAAACTCTTACCTATAAAAAAACATTACTTTACATTTGCTACGATTTAAAAACTACCAGGTTTAGTACTGCAAATATGCTATGCCTTAATGTAAAACAAGTTTCTATGCCAAAAAGAGTATTAATAACTGGTGCTGCCGGTTTTGTAGGATCACATCTTTGCGATAAATTTATAAACGAAGGTTGTCACGTTATTGGTATGGATAATCTCATAACTGGAGATTTAAAAAACATAGAACATCTATTTGCCTTAGAAAATTTTGAATTTTACCACCACGATGTTTCAAAATTTGTACACGTTGCAGGAAGTTTAGATTACATCATGCACTTTGCTTCTCCTGCAAGTCCTATAGATTATCTTAAAATTCCTATTCAAACATTAAAAGTAGGCTCTTTAGGAACCCACAATTTACTTGGCTTAGCTAAAGAAAAAGGTGCTCGCATATTAATTGCTTCAACTTCTGAGGTTTATGGAGACCCTAAAGTTCATCCTCAGGCAGAAACGTATTACGGTAACGTAAATACTATTGGACCAAGAGGCGTTTATGACGAAGCAAAACGCTTTCAAGAATCTATAACTATGGCCTATCACAGGTTTCATGGCTTAGAAACAAGAATTGCAAGGATTTTTAATACCTATGGCCCAAGAATGCGACTTAATGATGGTCGAGTAATACCTGCATTTATAGGACAGGCGTTAAGAGGTGAAAACCTCACAGTATTTGGCGATGGTTTACAAACCCGTTCATTTTGTTACATAGATGATCAAGTTGAAGGCTTGTATAGTTTATTAATGAGTGATTATACAGATCCTGTAAATATTGGTAATCCAGAAGAAATTACAATCTTAGATTTTGCTGAAGAAATTATTAAGCTAACAAACAGCGACCAGAAAATCATATTTAAGCCTTTACCAACAGACGATCCCTTACAAAGAAAACCAGATATTACCGTTGCTAAACGAGAGTTGTCTTGGTCTCCTAAAGTGTCTAGAGAAGATGGTATGCAAAAAACCTATGCGTATTTTAAAGGGTTAAGTGAAGAAGAGCTTTATAGAAGCGAACACAAAGACTTCTCTAAGCATATTGTAAAATAATGATTTACAGAAGAGGACGATATTCAGGATATATAAGACCATTTAATTATTTGGTCGACTTGTGTATTGTAAATTTCTTGGCTTCTCAATTTATATTGATGCCTTTAGAGTACCTCAACTACATAATTTTTGTAACTATTGGCTGGTTAATTTTATCTTTAAAACTTAGGTTTTATGATGTTTATAGGTTTACTAGAGCCACTAAAATTGCAGCTTTAGTTTTACAGCAAGCCTTTTTCTTTACCCTTATTGTTTTTTCCTTCTTTGGGTTTTATAATGAACTTAATAGGAGCGCTACAGAAATTGTAATTTATATAGCAGAAGTCATTGGGCTTATAACCCTAATTAAGTTCACCATTTTTTACTTTCTTAAGAAATATAGAGTAATTCTTGGAGGAAATTATAGGCAAACCGTAATTGTAGGTGTAAATGAAAAAACCCTTAAGCTTAAAGAGTTTTTTACCAGCAACCCAGAATACGGCTACCATTTAAAGCATATGTTCGAGGTAAATGATACCAACGAGCTAGCATTACAAGACTGTTATGAGTTTATTTTAACTAACTCCATAGATGAAATTTACTGTTCTATATCTGAGCTAAACGATGAGCAGATGAAAAGCCTTATAGATTTTGCAGACAACAATCTTAAGGTTCTCAAATTCTTGCCGGATAACAAGGAGATTTATACTAAAAAAATGAATTATGACTATTATGGGTACTTACCCATTTTATCATTACGAAGTATTCCTATAGATGATCCTATAAATCAAATAATAAAACGTGTTTTTGATATTGCATTATCCATATTTGTACTTGTCTTTATTCTTACTTGGCTCACACCTATTCTTGCCATCTTAATACAATTAGAATCTAAAGGACCTGTATTCTTTAAACAAAAACGAAACGGGTTAGACTATAAAGAATTTAGTTGCTATAAATTTAGGTCTATGAAACCTAATCCTACAGCACATATACATCAAGTTACTCGTGGTGATACACGTATTACAAAAGTTGGAAAGTTTATAAGGAAAACAAGTATAGATGAGCTTCCGCAGTTTATAAATGTATTGTTTGGAGACATGTCTGTAGTAGGTCCTAGACCTCATATGGTTAGTCATACAGAAATGTATGCAGAGCGTATAGACAAGTTTATGGTACGCCACTTTGTAAAACCTGGCATTACAGGATTAGCACAAGTAAGTGGCTTTAGAGGTGAAGTTGAAACAGACGACGATATTATTAACCGCGTAAAATATGATATTTTTTATGTTGAAAATTGGTCGCTTCTGTTAGATATTAAAATCCTACTGCTCACAATTAAAAACACTGCTAAAGGTGAAGATAAGGCCTACTAAGCTTCAATAGCATTTAATAGCTGCTGTAACTGTTTTTCAATCACAAAATGCTTTTTAGCTATAGCTTTTATTTCAATTCTATTATCTAATAAATCTTTAACTTTTAAAGTGCAGAGAGTTTCATTAAGCTCCTTATAATCCTGTGTATTAATAACATAACCCAAAGCATGTTCTTTTACAATATGCTCTCCTTCGCCACCTGCCATATAAAGTATTGGTAGCCCAAAATGGGCTATTTCAAATATTTTTGATGGCACTGAACCTAAAATAGGTCTAACTAAAGGAACTAATGCAATATGATGATTTTCATATAATGTATGTAACTCAGACTTTGAGACTTCACCATGACATATAATATTATTCTTGTTAGCACTATCTAAATATTGAAGTAGCGCTTGCTTTTCAGGTCCGTCACCATATATATGAAGCTCAACATTTTCCGGAAGCTTAATATGTTTACATAACTCCAAAATACCTTGTGCAACTCCTAATAAGCCAGCATATATGATTTTTACAGGAGCATTTATTGAAATTGTAGAGTCAGTATTAAATTTAATATCTGGAAAATTCCTGTATAACACCATTTCCTTTTGTGGATGTATGCTACGCACGTGATCTAATATTTCTTGAGATTGCCCCATAACCATATCAGCTTTTGTATAATTATAGGCTTCAATAGTTTTTAGATAGTTGTAAAATTTTCCTTTTTTTAATGCACCAAGATCCAATCCTGCTTGTGGCCATAAATCTGAAACATTTAAAATAACCTTTCTCTTCTTTGAGGCATACAGCCTTATTGCAGAATATGCAATTAGTAAAGGTGGCGATTGTATTATTACTACTTCTGCAGGCTTTTTAAAACATCTATAAAACAATAAACTCACAGAAAATGATAGCATAGAAAATAACCGTTTCCATTTATTTTTTGAGTTTGTAGCATAAAGCCATAATCTATGAACGCTAATATTAGCTTGCGCTTCTTTCCTAAAAAATGAACGCCTATAACCCTTAAAAATTTGCCCTTTTGGATAGTTTGGCAACGGACAAAGAACCGTTACCTTATATCCTTTTTTAGCTAGCAATGTAGCTAAGAAGCTAATTCTATTTGAAGCTGCTCCTGTTTCCGGAGGAAAATAATTAGTTACAATACAGATCTCTTTCATAATAAAGATTCAAACTGTTTTAATTTTCCGCTTTTGCTTCGTTTTAATTGCTCTACTCTAATAAGTTCTAAATGTAAACCTGGTTCTAAATAATTGCTCAAAGCTTCCTTTACCCTAGTTTTAAATGCTTGAGTTAGTTCTTCTTTAGAGACATATTCAATTTTAAACGAATCCAGCTTTGTTTGTTTTACAACAAATTCTTTCACATTGCCTTGATCCTCTATGACACTTTTAGTCACGTAATAAAAGGTTAAGCCTGGAACAATTTTACCGCTTGGTGTTTTAGCAATATCATTTGATCTGCCAATAAGAGACTTTAAAAATGTATGTTTTGCAGTACTATCTTCTCTCAAGATGCCTAAATCACCTATTTCATAACGTATAAACGGGTGTGCAGTATTGTAAAGACTCGTTATAACCAGTTTTCCAGGTTCACCAAGAGATACTGGTTTGTTTTGTTCATTTAACACCTCAACAAACAACGTTTCTGTGTTTATACGCCAATTGCCCTCTACATCCTGAAACGCAATAATATCCAGCTCACTAGCGCCGTATTCATTTACTATAGGAATTCCTAAATATTGCTCTAAAAGTAATTTGTCTTCCTCAAAAAGCATTTCACTTGTAACAACGCAAACTTTAAGGCTAGGGCAAATATCTTTAAGTATGATGTTTTTTTGTTTTAAATATTTAGCAAATAATACAATTACGCTCGTATAACCATTTATGTAATCAAATTGTTTAGCTGTAAATGTTTTAATATAAAACTCATGTGTTTCTTCATTTATATTAAATATTGGAAACCTATAACGTTTTGCAAAAGTGTCTTTTACACGTTCCTTATAATACCCTAATTTATCTAAAGGAATACCATAAAACCTGGCTTGGTAGGAAGTATTGAAGTCTAAGCCTAAGCCACCAAAATTCTTAATAATATTAGCCCAAGTTAAAGCATGACAAGTTTTGTCTTTAGCAAAAATGAAAGGGTGACCACTTGATCCAGATGTTTTGTTTACATATGTGTTTTTAGCTGTAAAGCCTGCACTCAAACGATCCTGAAGCGGAACCTGGAAATTACCTTTGGTTACTATTGGCACATCTGACCAATGCTTAGGCAGTTTACCATTACATAAAGATTTATAATACGCGGTGGTATTAAAGTGATGTTCTACGATGTTAAGCTTTCTCTCGTCTATATAGCTTTGGTAGTCTTTCTCAGGTATATTAACAATTTCACTTAATCTACGTTTTGCAGAATTAAGTGGATAATTATTAAGTTTTAATGAGAGGTTAAACCAGTTCACGTATAGTGTTTCAGAAAAATCGAAATTACAAACATAATTTTACTTGGTATATAAATACTCTAGTAATTCAGTATTAAAAATATGTATACAATTAATCTAAATTGCATAGCATTAGCTTTCTCCCTACATCATTAATTCTCTATTTTTGCAAAAAACAACAGTATGAATATTCTTTTATTAGGCTCTGGAGGAAGAGAGCACGCTTTTGCTCATAAACTTATTCAAAGTCCGCAGTGCGATAATCTTTTTGTTGCTCCAGGAAATGCAGGAACAGCAGCTATCGCTAAAAATTTAGACTTAAGTGTTACTAATTTTCAGGCTATAAAAGACACTGTGTTAACACACCAAATTAATATGGTTGTTGTTGGTCCAGAAGATCCTTTAGTAAATGGTATTTATGATTATTTTTTAAAAGATGACTTACTTAAAGATATTCCTGTTATAGGACCATCTAAAGAAGGTGCCCAATTAGAAGGTAGTAAAGATTATGCAAAACAATTTATGTTTAGACATAACATACCTACTGCAGCTTATGAGAGTTTTACTGCAGCTACTGTTGAAAAAGGACACGATTTTTTAGAAACATTAAATCCTCCATACGTATTAAAAGCAGATGGTTTGGCTGCAGGAAAAGGTGTTTTAATTATAAACGACCTAACGGAAGCAAAAGAAGAACTTACCAATATGCTTACCAACAAAAAGTTTGGTGAGGCAAGTACAACTGTTGTTATTGAAGAATTTTTAGATGGTATTGAGCTAAGTGTTTTTGTGCTTACAGATGGCAAAAATTACATTACATTACCTACAGCTAAAGATTACAAACGTATAGGTGAAGGAGATACTGGTTTAAATACTGGTGGTATGGGTGCTGTTTCTCCTGTTCCCTTTGCAGATGAAGCATTTATGCTAAAAATTGAAAATGAAATTGTTAAGCCAACTGTTAACGGTCTTAATAAAGAAGATATTGATTATAAAGGTTTCATTTTTATAGGATTAATTAATGTAGATGGCCAACCTAAAGTTATAGAGTATAATGTAAGAATGGGAGATCCTGAAACAGAAGTTGTACTTCCTAGAATTGAGTCTGATTTGCTTGAAGCTTTTGTGAAACTTTCTCAAGGCAAATTAAACGACATTACACTTACTATTAACCCAGATACAGCTGCAACTGTTATGGCTGTTTCTGGAGGATATCCAAAAGCTTACAATAAAGGCTTAGCAATTTCTGGTCTTGCAGATATTAAAGATAGTATTGTATTTCAAGCTGGAACTGCACAAGACAGTAACGGAATTGTTACAAGTGGTGGTCGTGTTCTTGCTGTTACTTCTTTTGGTAAAAACCACAAAGAGGCATTAAAAAAATCCTACCAAAACATTGAAAATATCAAGTTTGATAGGATGTATTATCGTAAAGATTTAGGTTTAGACCTAGATAAGTATTTATAAGAATGAATGAGCAGAAACATCTGTTCTGTCTTCATTGTTGTCTTTAAAGATACGTAGTTGCTTTAACCAGTAAAAGAAAGCCACAAAAGTAATTAAGATAAAAATCCAAGACATAAAGTTTGCTAACCACCAGCTTTCTAGCTCTAGGTTTGCTAATGCGTTATAAGGAGCTAAAAGAATAGTTTCAAAAAACCATTGTATGCCTGTAAAAAAATCTTCCATGATATCAATGTATTATATTTACAATGCAAAAATAGCAAAATAACGTATGCTCACAAGGTTTTTTGGGCAATCTAAGCCTATAAATTTTTTATTTGTAGCCATCTATATGATGGTCTTCTATATCGTTGCTAACAGATTAGTGTTTTTTGGAGGGTCATCTTTTATAACAATCCTTAAAGAAGTTGCCTTACTTCTACTCTACGTTGTTGGTATGGTCATTCTAAATTTTATTGCAAAGAAAAACGACCTAAACAAGGTAAATACCTATAAAATAATACTTTACGCTTGCTTTACTGTGTTGTTTATTAATTTATTACAAAACAATAGTGTCATTAGCGCCAATATTTTTGTCATCTTAGCCTTGCGAAGAATTATAAGCTTAAGGACAAATAAAGACATTAAAAAAAAGATTTTTGATGCAGCTTTCTGGATTTGCATTGCTTCTTTATTTCAATTCTGGACAATCTTATTTTTAATCATTGTGTATTTTGGAATACTATTTCATTCTAACAGAAGTTGGAAAAACTTTGCAATCCCTATTACCTCTGTAAGTTGTGTCGCTATTTTAGCTACAACGTATATGTTACTAACTCAAGACAGGTTTTTCTTGTTTTCAGATTGGTTTCAGTTTTCAAACTTCAACTTTACCAAACTTAATACAATTACTATTTTACTACCTATTAGCGTAGTGCTTGCTATGGTTGTGTGGGTGTCTGGTTCTTATTTAAAGGCAATTCAAAATGCTTCTATTTCACAAAAACCATCTATGTATTTAATACTCATGACATTATTTGCATCTATGGCAATTGCTATCTTTTCTCCTTTTAAAAATGGAAGTGAGCTTTTATTTATGTTTGCGCCACTTTCTGTAATGACTGCAAAATATTTTGAGAGAGAAAAAGAATTTTGGTTTAAAGAAGTTCTTCTTTGGCTACTTATTTTAATGCCTATACTTATTCCCATAATCTTTTAATGGCGTATAACATAAACCATATAGAAGCTGAGCTAAAACACCGTTGGAACTACAAATACCAATGGTTTAGAAAACAGGAAGACATATGGGACAAACGGTCAAGATTTATTTACAACACTAAATCTTGGGAGGCACTAGTTCTTAAAATGAAACATGCTGTTGAAACCTATGGCTTCGAAAAAAGACCTTTCTTTTATTATACCATAAACAGGTGGTATAATTTCTGGAGTGCCAAAGCTATTGAACAATTATTTTGTAATCATACTGCTGTAACACCAGAAGTAAACAAAAAGCACAAACACATAGATTTTTATATAAATAAAACGCCTTTTGATCATAAAACGACAGTGTTCCCAAAGGGGTTTGGACACACGTTAGATTATGCTATAAATCACGAAGAGGAACTAATTTCTTGGCTCTATGAACACCAATCTAGTCAAAGTAGACTACACTATAAAAATAGATTATTTGTTATAATGTATGCTAAGGATAATGCACACTGGAAATTAAAAGCAAATTTAAATTGGCTTAAGCCTAAAATTACTGAGTTTTTAAATCAAATAAGTGAATCAAGCCTTTATGAGTTTCAATTTGAGGACAATTATAAAACCAAATCTAGAATACTTTGGGCTATAGAATAAGACATAAATAGATTTATAATACCTTTACAAAAATTAATACCCGTTCTATGTTTTCAGAAAAAGCAAATAAAATATTTAAGCAAGTTATAGATAAATACCACGTTGTAAATACGGTTGACCAAGCATTTGAAAACCCATACAGCAACGAAGATGAACTTTTAGAGCATTTGCTATATAGAAAATGTTGGATAGACACTGTACAATGGCATTACGAAGACATAATTCGTGACCCACAAATAGATCCAGTAGCTGCACTTAAACTTAAAAGACAGATTGATGCTTCTAACCAAGATCGTACAGATATGGTAGAGTACATAGATAGCTATTTTTTAGAAAAGTATAAAGATGTAACTCCTAAAAAAGATGCTACCATTAATACAGAAAGTCCTGCTTGGGGTGTAGATAGATTATCTATCCTTGCCTTAAAGGTGTATCATATGAATGAAGAAAGCGTTCGTGAAGATGCTACTGAAAAGCACCGCATGCAATGTCAACAAAAATTAAATGTTCTTTTAGAGCAACGCACAGATTTATCTTCTGCTATCGATCAATTACTTACAGACATTGAAAATGGAGATAAGTACATGAAAGTGTATAAGCAAATGAAGATGTATAATGATGATGATCTTAATCCTGTATTAAGAAACCAAAAGTAAAATCCTTTTTTGGAGCCTTTACCAAAACATATACTAGTCATTAGGTTTTCTGCAATGGGAGATGTGGCTATGACAGTTCCTGTATTAAAACAATTTGTAAATACATATCCTAACGTAAAGGTAACAGTTGTAACAAAGCCTTTTTTTGCAACTCTTTTTAAAGACATTCCAAATACAGAAGTTTTTAAAGCAGATGTTAAGCAAAAGTATAAAGGTGTTTTTGGGCTTTTTAAATTATACAAGCAATTAAGATCTCTACAAATAGATGCAGTCGCAGATTTGCACAATGTTTTACGCAGTAAAATATTAAGAGCTTTTTTTAAGCTTGGAGGTATTTCCACATTTAAAATTGACAAAGGTAGAGTCGATAAAAAAGCACTTACTCGAGATAAAAACAAAGTCTTTAAACCACTTAAGTCTACTCACGAAAGGTATGCTGATGTGTTAAGGGCAATTGGCTTTCAGATAAACTTGAAGCCGATACCAAAGAACACCACAACGCTTAATCCTGAGTTAGTACACCTTTTGCAACCTTCTCTACATAAGCTTATTGGTATTGCTCCCTTTGCTGCACACCAAGGTAAACAATACCCTTTAGATAAGATGGTTGCTGTAATTGAAACCCTTTCGAAAAAAGACCACACTAAAGTATTATTATTTGGAGGTGGTTTGGCAGAAATTGAAGTTCTTACAAAGATTGCCTCTCAATATGACAATGTAATCTGTTTAGCAGGAACACTTGAGTTTAAAGAAGAGCTACAAGTAATCTCTAACCTAAACCTTATGATAGGAATGGATAGTGGTAATGGGCATTTAGCAGCAATGTTTGGAGTGCCCGTACTAACAATTTGGGGTGTTACACATCCTTATGCTGGTTTTGTGCCATTTGGACAACCTGAAGCAAATCAACTTATTCCAGACTTAGAGAAGTTTCCTAAAATACCAACTTCCATTTATGGCAACAAAGTCCCTAATGGTTATGAGGATGCTATGTTAAGTATTCCTGTAGAAAAAATAACAAAAATGGCTATTCAAATTATTGAAGCCTAAACCTCATCAAAGTCTACAACTACTTTTGGGGTAGTTGGATGCGCTTGGCAGGTTAAGATTAAACCTTCTGCAACCTCATCATCTGTAAGAATTTGGTTTTTGCGCATTTCCGCTTTCCCTTCGGTTAAACGAGCAATACAAGAACTACAAATACCTCCTTGACAAGAGTAAGGCGGATCTAAGTCTTGATTTAGAACAGCATCTAATATAGATTCACTCTTTTTCATAGTAAATGTTGTTTCCTCATCATCTAACATTACTACAACTTCTGTATTTCCCTCTAAATCTGCTTCAATAGAGCCTTCTGTGTTAGAGGTAAACAATTCAAAATGAATGTTTTCTTCAGAAATATTATTTTCTTTTAAAACATCTGTTACATTTTCAATCATTTTTTCAGGACCACATAAGAACACATCTTTAAATGTATAATCCTTGTATCTGTTTTTTACTATAAAGTTAACTGTGCTTTTTTCTATTCTTCCAAAGTGGGAAGCATCCTCTTGAGACTGGCTGTATACAAACTCTATAAAAAGTCTGCTTGCATAATTGGCTTGTAACTCTAACAACTCTTTATAAAAAATTGTTTCTTGAGGTGTCCTGTTTCCATATACCAAAACAAACTTAGATGTTGGTTCTTCCTCTAAAGCAGTTTTTAATATAGATAGTATAGGCGTAATACCACTACCAGCAGCAAAAGCCGCATAGTTATGCTGAGATGTGTTATTTGGCTCGTAAATAAATTTACCTTCAGGAGTGTGCACCTCTAAACTATCTCCAACTTTTAGTTTATTATTAGCATAGGTAGAAAATGTACCATCTTCAACTTCTTTTACTGTTACCTTTAACTCGCCACTCTTAGGTGTAGAGCAAAGCGAATAAGACCTTCTAATCTCTTCGCCATTAAGCATCATTTTAAATGTAAGATATTGTCCTGCCTTAAACTTATAATTGTCTTTTAGTACACTAGGAACTTCAAAAACTAAACTTACCGCTTGTGGTGTTTCTCGAATGATATCTTTAATTCTAAGAAATTGAAATGCGTCCATATTAAAAAATTAGAGTGCAAAAATACAAAGTCATTGTAACATATTTGATAAATTCGACACTTGTATAGTGAAAAAACTCTCAAAACATGATCAAACGGTTCATCTCATTAGAATGGAAACAGTTTAAAAGATCCTCTTATTTTCAAAAAGGATTAGCAATAAAAATCCTTTTAATTTTTGGAGCACTCTATTTTATGACTGCTGCCTTTTTTCTTGGTATTAGCGCCTTTTTTATGGCAGAAGAGTTTGTAAAGGATGTTGATCCTTTTGTGACCATTAACAACTATGTTATTTATTGGTTTTTATTCGACTTGGTGTTTCGATTTTTTATGCATCAACTTCCTGTAATGAATATAAAGCCTTATATGATTATCCCTATTAAACGAGAAACTGTTATACACTACCTTTTAGGGAAAACTACAATTTCGTTTTTTAATCTTTTACCGTTATTCTTATTTGTACCAATAACTGGTGTGTTACTGTTTAAAGGTTATGCTGCGCTTTCTGCATTAACTTGGTTGATAAGCATGTTAGGAATAACATTATGTAATAACTTCTTAAACTTTTTAATTAATAAGAACAACGTTTTCTTTTACAGTCTACTATCGGTATTGGCTATTTTTATAGGGTTAGAATTTTATGATATTTATAAAGTATCCAAGCCATTAGGTGTTGCATTTTATAGTCTTTACACGCAACCTTATTTAGTTATCATTCCTTTAATAGCTGCATTTGGACTTTACAAGGCTAATTATAGTCTTGTAAGAAGTGGTTTTTACCTAGATGGTGCAATTTCTAAAAAAACAAAAGCAGTAACCACCGAAAACTTATCATGGTTAGACCGTTTTGGAAGTATAGCTGTCTTTCTTAAAAACGATATTAAACTTATTAAGAGAAACGCAAGGCCTAAGCAAGTCCTAATGATGTCTTTTATCTTTTTATTTTATGGGCTTATATTTTATACTCAAGAAACTTATAGAGAGATGCCAGTATTCTTAGCGTTTGCTTCAATATTTGTCACAGGTGGTTTCCTTCTTTCTTTCGGGCAATTAGTACCTTCTTGGGATAGCGAATATTATAAGTTGCTTATGAGCCAAAACATACCTTACAGAAAGTACTTAGAATCTAAATGGTATTTAATGGTTGTAGCTGTTGCAATTTCTTTCATTTTAAGCACACCATATATTTATTTTGGTTGGGATATTTATGGAATGATAGCTGCAGGCGCACTTTTTAATATTGGATTAAACAGCTTTATAACCTTGTTTGGTGGCGCCTTAAATAGAGTTCCTGTAGAGTTAAATGTTAAGGCAAAAGCATTTAGCAATACACAAGGATTTAACCCTACACAATTATTAATAGCCTTACCAAAAATGATTGGTCCTATGCTTATTTTTTATGTGCCCTACAAGCTTATAGATTTTAATGCAGGCATAATAGCACTAGCCATTAGTGGTATTTTAGGCATTGCGTTAAAAGGCGTTTTTCTTAATAAGATAGAAGCCGTTTACCAAAAAGGAAAGTATAAAACTATTGCAGCTTTCAACGAAAAAAAATAACCTAACAAGAATTGGATATTATGATCACCACAACAAACTTATCAAAATCATATAACGGCGCAACTGTTTTAAATGTTGAGCATTTAGAGATTCCTAAAGGCGAAAGCTTTGGTCTTGTAGGTAATAATGGCGCAGGAAAAACCACATATTTCAGTTTACTTTTAGACTTAATAAGACCCACTACAGGACATATAGAAAACAATGCTATAATAGTAAATGAAAGCGAAGACTGGAAACCGTTTACATCATCATTTATAGATGAAAGTTTTTTAATAGGTTATCTAACTGCTGAAGAATACTTTTATTTTATTGGCGATTTAAGGGGCCAAAACAAAGCCACAGTTGATGCCTTTTTAGCAGATTTTGAAGATTTTTTTAATGGAGAAATTTTAGGGCAGAAAAAATACTTGAGAGACCTTTCTAAAGGAAATCAGAAAAAAGCAGGCATAATTGCAGCACTTATAGGTAACCCACAAGTTATTATTTTAGATGAACCTTTTGCCAATTTAGATCCTACAACTCAAATTAGACTAAAAAGATTAATGAAAGAGCTTACTGAAAACAGAGAAGTAACGTTATTGGTTTCCTCTCATGACTTGCTTCATGTTACAGAAGTGTGTGAACGTATTGTGGTGTTAGAAAAAGGAGAAGTTGTTAAAGACTTAGCTAAATCTCCCGAAACACTAAAAGAATTAGAAGAGCATTTTAACAGATAGCAACTTAAAATACACTCTATAATTCAGTACAATTCTATGTTTTAAATTGTAAAATCTGCTTATTTCAAAAAAAGTACCTTATTTTTACGACCCGTGATACTAAAGTAGGCGGTTTTCAGTTAGTTATAGTACACAAAATAAGCGCTTTTTGATTTTGAAATCTACGCATAAATACATCATACTTTCCTTAACACTTTTACTTCTTGTAGGGTGTTCTAGAAAAAAGGACAAATTTATAAACCGTGGTTGGCACGCTATGACAGCCTACTACAACACTATGTTTAATGGCAAACAAGCTATTATACAAGGTGAAGCAGAGCTTGAGGCCTCTTTTAGAGATAACTATTGGGCAATACTGCCTGTAGAGCGGTTACAAATAGAAGAGCAAGCCTTATTACAAGGAGAAACCAAGAATGCAAATTTTGAACGTGCTGAAGAAAAAGCAACTAAAGCCATTCAAAAACATAGCATGTACATTGATGGCGAGGAAAATAACCCTCAGATGGATGAAGCTTTTATAATGTTAGGTAAGGCGCGCTATTTTGATGGTCGTTTTATACCGGCACAAGAAGCCTTTAACTATGTGCTTAGACGCTATCCTACTAGTAACACAATTACAGAAGCTCGTGTTTGGAAAGAAAAAGTAAATATTAGACTAGACAACAACGAACTAGCTATTGAAAATTTAAAAGAAATTCTTGAAGAAGCTGAAGAAGAAGATCTAAACAAACAAGCTGTTGCAGAAGCAGCTGCAATGCTTTCTCAAGCCTATATAAACCTTCAACAATTAGATAGTGCTATAATGCCAATTAAATTGGCTTCAGAAACTATAGATGATAAAGAAAAACAAGCACGATATACGTTTATAAAGGGACAACTTTATAATAATATTGGTAAAGTAGACAGTGCCAATATTGCATTTGATGAAGTTATAAAGCTTAACCGAAGCATTCCTCGCAGATATCTAATTAATGCTTATGTTGAAAAAGCAAAGAACTTTGATTTAGATAAAGGCGATAAAGCTGAATTTGAAGAATTGCTTACACGCCTTGAAACATATTATGAAAACAGACCATATCTAGATAGAATATATTTGGTTATGGCAGACTACTATCAAAAACTAGACTCTACAGATCTTGCTGTTACTTATTACAATAAATCTTTAAGAACACAATCTGCAGATAATTATTTAGTTTCAAGAAACTATTTAAGGCTGGCCGAAATAAATTTTGACAATGCAGAATATAAAGAAGCTGGTAATTATTTTGACAGTACACTAACCAACCTAGATAATACCACAAGAGAATTTAGGACCATTACAAAACGTCGTGTTAATCTAGACGATGTGATTCTTTATGAAGGCATTGCAAGAGCAAACGATAGTATTTTAAATGTTGCTAATTTATCTGCAGAAGATCAATATTCATATTACCAAACCTATGCAGATGGTCTTAAAGCTACTGCCATAGCACAAGCAAGAGCAGAAGAGTTACCAGTTACTGGTGCAACAAACTCCTTTTACAATAAGCAAACCAACTCTCGAGAGTTAAAAGGAATAGGTGGTCCTAAAGTAAAAGGTGATTTTTACTTTTACAACCCTACAACTGTGGCTTACGGAAAACAGGAGTTTGAAAAAGTTTGGGGCAGTCGTAAATTAGAAGACAATTGGAGAACTGGCGGTTCTGTTTTTTCTAATACAGAAACAGAAGAAGAAGATATAGATCCTATTGCAGCTTTAGAGGAAGATCCGAGATTTGACCCTCAAACCTATGTAGATTTAATTCCTAAAAACCAAAAAGTACTTGATAGTTTATCTACAGAGCGTAATTTTGCCTACTACCAATTAGGTCTTATTTATAAAGAAAAGTTTAAGGAATACAGTTTAGCTTCAGAAAAGCTTGAAGGCTTATTAAACAACAATCCAGAGGAACGCTTAATATTACCTTCTAAGTACAATCTGTATAAAGTTTACGAAACCACTGGAGATACTGCCAATGCAGATCGTGTAAAGAACGATATTTTAAATAATCATCCAGAGTCCAGGTATGCTTCAATTTTAAGAAACCCAGAATCCTTAAAGAATGATGAAAATAGTCCAGAAGCTATTTACGCCACGTTATACAAACAGTTTCAAGAGCAAAATTATGCTTTAGTATTAGAAAAATCTGAAGAGTATATTCAACAATTTACAGGAGATGATATTGTTCCTAAATTTGAGTTATTAAAAGCTTATGCTGAAGGCCGTTATCTAGGATTTGAAGCTTACAAAGAAGGTTTAAATTTTGTAGCCCTTAACTATCCACAAAGTGATGAAGGTAAACAGGCTGCCAAAATTTACAAACAATCTATTCCATCGTTAGAATTTAAGGAATTTGAAAAAGATGGTAAAGAAGGTGAGTTTAAATTAATTTATCCAATAGACAAAAACGACACTACAGTTGATGCAAAAGCACTTAGGGAAAAAGTAGATAAAGCTATTGAAGATTTAGGGTACACTAACCTGTATACATCTTATGATGTTTATAATCCTTTCCAAAACTTCCTAGTAATACATGGTTTAAACAGTAGCCTTGGTGCAGAAGGATTTGGCGAGCTTTTAAAAGACAACAAGAATTATAAAATTACAAATGAGTTTTTTGGTATTTCTTCAGAAAACTATACTATTGTACAGATTCATAAAAATATTGATGCTTACAGAGAGTTTTCAACTCAATAAATAGGCCTTAACTCTAAAACAATCACACTATGTTTTCAGACAATAATTCAGGTAAAAAATCTCGAAATAATGAACAGGTTTCGAGAGAACAAAATAAAATTTCACAAGGCACAAAAATAGTAGGTGATATTGTTGCCAAAGGAGCTTTTAGGATAGAGGGCACTGTAGAAGGTACTGTTACAACTCCTGGAAAAGTAGTTGTGGGCAAAAGTGGCTTTATTAGTGGTACACTTACTTGTGAAAATGCAGATTTTGAAGGAAAATTTTCTGGGAAATTAGATATTGCAGATACATTAACACTTAGGTCTTCTTCTCACATAGAAGGTGAAGTTTTAGTAGGTAAGCTTGCTGTTGAACCAGGCGCAACGTTTAACGCGTCATGTGCAATGAAAGGCAATGTAAAATCGTTAAAAAACGACGATGACAAACGAAAAGAAAAGTCCGCTTAATTCTTCTTACGCTAAATATTCAGGCATAGCCTTTCAAATGTTTGCCATAATTGCAATTGGTGCTTTTGGAGGTGTAAAGCTAGATGAATATCTAAATAACCAAAACAACCTTTACACTATAATTTTTAGCTTAGTGGCTGTACTTGCAGCTATATTTTTTGTCATTAGGCAAATTTTAAAAATGAGCAAAGATGATAATGCGTCTTAAAACGCACTGTTCTTAAAACCAACTTTATGAATTCTATTCAAGAAAAAGAATTTAGAAGACGCCAAATAAGTTTTGTAGGCCTTCTTAGTGCCATTACTGTTATTTTACTTGGGCTCCATTATTATATATACTACTACTTTGCAGCTTCTATTGATCTCAAGATACCACTATGGACAGTTTATGCATTTCACTTTATAGTTGTATTGCTTATTTATAGCTTTATAAACTACAGGCATACTTCCGGAAAGACAGATGTGTTTAATGTTTTTATGATACTTACGTTTTTGAAGATGATCCTGGCTGTGGTATTTTTATTACCCGTATTACTTTCATCCTTAGAAAACAAGGTGCCAGACGTGCTTAACTTCTTCTTTCCGTATTTCATTTATTTAGGGTTAGAAGTGTGGACCGTCACCAATTTTTTAAAGGAAAAAACAAACTAAAAACTTTGACTAATTTTTTTGTTTGCCAATTCATTTAATGTGCGTACTTTTGCACCAAATTTAAACAGGTTATTTTAACGCAATTTTGCAATGAATATTACTCTTAGACAATTTATTTTAGGCCTTGCATTAGTAACTACCGTACTTAGCGGTTTTGCAAAAGACGCAAATACAGAAGAACCTGAGGAAGGCTTTAACGTGAAAGAAATGATAATGCACCACGTTAAAGATGCGTACGGTATGCATATTATAGACTATAATGGTCACGCAATCTCCATTCCTCTTCCTGTTATTTTATGGACAGACAATGGTCTTACTACATTTATGTCTTCAGAGTTTCATCACGATTATCACGGTGAAGTTGTTGTAGAAAAAAATGGAGGTAAGTTTATTAACCTTCATGAAAAAGTGTATCAGTTAGACGCTGGTGCAGATTCTGTACAGTTAGACGAAGAAGGTCATGCTACAAATGCACAAATACCAATTGATATTTCTATAACACGAAATGTGTTTATGATGTTTATTTCGGTTATTGTTCTTCTCCTTATATTTATTACAGCAGCAAGAAAATACAGAAAATCTGATACTAATGTACCAAGTGGTATTGCAAGTTTTGTAGAGCCATTAATCATTTTTGTACGAGATGAGATTGGTATCCCAATGATTGGTGAGCACAAGTACAAAAAATACATGCCTTTCTTATTAACGGTATTCTTCTTTATATGGATTAACAACATTTTTGGATTAATCCCTATTGCAAATGGAGCAAACCTTTCTGGTAACATTGCATTTACAGCTGTATTAGCAGGATTTACATTTATTATTACAACATTTAGTGGTAACAAAAATTACTGGCAACACATTTTCTGGATGCCAGGTGTACCAGTACCAATTAAAATATTCTTAATCCCTATTGAATTAATCGGGATGATTGTTAAGCCAGTTTCATTAGCTATACGTTTGTTTGCTAACATTACTGCAGGACACATTATTATCTTAAGTTTAATTTCTTTAATATTTATTTTCAACTCATTAGCTGTGGCACCAGTATCTGTAGCATTTGCATTGTTTATTAGTATTATCGAGATAATTGTAACAGCAATACAAGCTTACATATTTACAGTATTATCTGCGCTTTACTTTGGTATGGCTGTAGAGGATCACGATCACCATTAATAACGGAGTAACTTAATTAATTTTAAACTATATATTATGACTATTACAGGAATTGCAGCAATTGGAGCTGGTTTAGCAGCTATCGCAGCGGGAATCGGTATTGGTAAAATCGGTTCTTCAGCAATGGAGGCAATGGCTCGTCAGCCAGAGATGCACGGTAAGATTCAGTCTTCTGCACTTATCTTAGCAGCATTCGTTGAGGCGGTAGCACTATTCGGTGTTGTTGCATCACTTATCTAATTAAGGATTACAAAACTTCAACAGTAACGGTTGGTTGCTGTTGAAGTTAATTTTAGTTGAATTAATTATCTAATTATTATAAAATGGAATTATTAACACCTGGATTTGGACTTGTGGTTTGGACGGTTATTACCTTCCTTATCTTATTTTTCCTTTTAAAGAAATTTGCTTGGAAACCTATTTTAGGAGCAGTTCACGATAGAGAAACTTCTATTAAAAGTGCTTTAGACTCTGCAGAGGCTGCACGTCGTGAAATGGAAAACCTACAAGCAGACAATGAGCGTATTCTTCAAGAAGCACGTACAGAGCGTGACTCAATTATTAAAGAAGCACGTTCTATGAAAGATAAGATGATTGCAGACGCCTCTGATGAAGCTCAAGCTAAAGCAGATCAAATTATCAAGCAAGCACAAGCTGCTATCCTTTCAGAAAAACAAGCTGCTATTGCAGATATTAAAAACCAAGTTGCTAACTTGTCTATTGATATTGCAGAAAAAGTAGTTCGTGAAGAATTATCTAACAAAGAAAAACAAGCTAAGCTTGTTGAAGATATGTTAGGTGACGTTACTTTAAACTAATATAACATGGCAGCATCAAGAGCAGCACAACGTTACGCAAAAGCCATCTTAGATTTGGCTATTGACCAAAACAACGCAAAAGAAACTAACGAGAACATGAAGCTTGTTAGCAACACCATTGCTGCAAGTGATGACTTACAGCTTATGCTTACAAGTCCTGTAGTAAAATCTGCAGATAAGAAAGCAGTTTTAAGACAGGTTTTTAAAGACGGTAACGCTATCACTATTGGTCTTTTCGATATTCTTATTGAAAACAAGCGCGTAGACATATTACAAGATGTTGCAAAAAAATATACGTTTTTGTTCGACCAAATGAACAAAACAGAAGTTGCAACCGTTACTACTGCAGTACCTTTAACCAAAGAGCTAGAAGCAAAAGTTTTAGCAAAAGTTAAAGAGCTTACAGGAAATGACGTTTCTTTAGAAAATAAAATTGATGAAAACATAATTGGTGGTTTCATCCTTCGTGTTGGAGATTTACAGTACAACGCGAGTATTGCAAACAAATTGAATACACTTAAACGTGAGTTTACAAACAACACTTACGTTTCAAAACTATAATTGATTTAAAGATTAAACAAAATGGCAGAAGTTAATCCAGCTGAAGTATCAGCAATACTTAAACAACAGCTTTCAGGTTTTGAAAACAAAGCCTCATTAGACGAAGTTGGTACCGTTTTAACCGTAGGTGATGGTATTGCTCGTGTATATGGTCTAAGCAACGCACAATATGGTGAATTGGTAGAGTTTGAAACTGGCCTTGAAGCTATCGTTTTAAACTTGGAGGAAGACAACGTTGGTGTGGTACTTTTAGGACCATCTGTTGGTATTTCTGAAGGGTCTACAGTAAAACGTACACAACGTATTGCATCTATTAAAGTAGGTGAAGGTATTGTTGGTCGTGTTGTAGATACTCTTGGTAATCCTATAGACGGTAAAGGCCCTATTGAAGGTGAAACTTTCGAAATGCCATTAGAGCGTAAAGCGCCAGGTGTTATTTATCGTGAGCCTGTAACAGAGCCATTACAAACTGGTATCAAATCTATTGATGCTATGGTGCCAATTGGCCGTGGACAACGTGAGCTTGTTATTGGTGACCGTCAAACAGGTAAAACTACCGTTTGTATTGACACGATCTTAAATCAAAAAGAATTTTACGATGCTGGTGAGCCAGTATATTGTATTTATGTTGCTATTGGTCAAAAAGCATCTACCGTTGCAGGTATTGCTAAGACGCTAGAAGACAAAGGTGCAATGGCTTATACTACTATTGTAGCAGCTAACGCATCAGATCCTGCACCAATGCAGGTATACGCACCATTTGCAGGAGCTGCAATTGGAGAGTACTTTAGAGATACTGGTCGTCCAGGATTAATTATTTATGATGATTTATCTAAGCAAGCAGTTGCTTACCGTGAGGTATCTTTATTATTACGTCGTCCACCAGGACGTGAGGCGTATCCAGGTGACGTTTTCTTCTTACACTCAAGATTATTAGAGCGTGCAGCAAAAGTTATCAATGATGACGGTATTGCAAGAGATATGAACGACTTACCAGACAGCTTAAAAGATAAGGTAAAAGGTGGTGGTTCTTTAACTGCACTTCCTGTTATTGAAACTCAAGCAGGTGACGTTTCTGCATATATCCCAACAAACGTAATTTCTATTACAGATGGGCAGATATTCTTAACTTCAGATTTATTTAACTCTGGTGTACGTCCAGCAATTAACGTAGGTATTTCTGTATCTCGTGTTGGTGGTTCTGCACAGATTAAATCTATGAAGAAAGTAGCAGGTACATTAAAGCTTGACCAAGCACAGTTCCGTGAACTTGAAGCATTTGCTAAGTTTGGATCAGACCTAGATGCTGCAACCTTAAATGTAATTGAAAAAGGTAAACGTAACGTTGAGATTCTTAAGCAAGGTCAAAATGATCCTTACACTGTAGAAAATCAAATTGCAATCGTTTATGCTGGATCTAAGAACTTATTACGTAAGGTTCCTGTAAACAAAGTAAAAGAATTTGAAGTAGATTACTTAGAATACTTAAATGCTAAGCACAGAGATGTTTTAGATACACTTAAAGCTGGAAAATTAACAGAAGAAGTGACTAACACATTAGAAAAAGTTGCTGCAGAGCTTTCTAGTAAATACTAAATAGAACAAAGACACAGACTTTAGAGTATAGGTGCTCTAATAAGATCACCTATATTCTTTACTCTTTAATCTATACTCTTAATACGAATGGCAAACTTAAAAGAACTTAGAAATAGAATTACATCGGTAAGCTCAACGATGCAGATTACTAGTGCCATGAAAATGGTATCTGCTGCTAAGTTGAACAAAGCTCAGGACGCTATTACAAAAATGCGCCCTTACTCTAATAAGCTTACTGAATTATTACAAAGTCTAAGCGCTACTTTAGATGCAGATAGCGGAAGTGATTTTGCAGAAGAGCGCCAGATAAATAAAGTGCTTATTGTTGCTATTTCATCTAACAGAGGATTAGCAGGAGCTTTTAATACCAACATTATTAAGAAAGTTAAATCTCTTACAGAAACTACATATAAAGGTATTTCTACAGAGGTTATAACTATTGGTAAGAAGGCTAATGATATCTTAAAGAAAACGCATACAGTTACAACAAACAACAACAGCCTTTTTGATGATTTATCATTTGAAAATGTAGCTGAAGTTGCTGAGGATTTAATGGCTAAATTTAAAAACCGTGAATACGATAAAATAGTTATCGTTTACAATAGTTTTAAAAATGCAGCTACGCAAATTGTAATGAATGAGCAGTTTCTTCCATTAGTAGCAAAACAAAACGATGATGTTGATACGTCTAGCGTATCAGATTATATTTTTGAGCCTTCTAAAGAGGAAATAGTAAATGACCTAATTCCTAAGTCTTTAAAAATGCAATTGTATAAAGCTATGCGTGATTCTTTTGCTTCTGAGCACGGTGCACGTATGACTGCAATGCACAAGGCTACAGATAACGCTACAGAGCTTAGAGATAGTCTTAAATTGTCTTACAACAAAGCAAGACAAGCAAGTATTACAAATGAAATATTAGAAATTGTTGGTGGTGCAGAAGCATTGAATAACTAATAATTTTTATTCCTAATTAAAAAAGCTCCAAATAAAATTTGGAGCTTTTTTAATTATAATAATATGCTATTATTTGAATATCGTCATTAGCTGTACCTAATTTAAACTGGATATTACCAGAACCACTTGCATTACCAACACTAACTTGAACTGCAAATAATGCTTTGTAAGTTCCTGCTGGCAAACGTACATAATCTGAACCTGTATTATGGAAACCATTTGCTTCACCTACTGTTCTGCTAGAGTTATTATAAAATTGTCCACTAAGACCAAGTAATGCTTCTGTACCAAGACAGTTTAGTAAATCTCCAAAAAGATTACAATTTACAGTAGCTGGGTTTATTGTATTACCATCTAAATCTTGAGTTACAAAACTGTTGTCAGAATCATCCACAAGATAAATTCCAGTTTGAATTATTCTAGCTCTTTGGTCACTAATTTTAAAGTTATTATTCTTTCGAATACTCCAAGATACAGAATAATTAATTTGGATGATTGCGTCTCTTACTAAGGTAAATGTTGTGTTTAATGGCCTATTGGTTCTGGTAAAAGCAGAGCCTCCACCAGTTTGGTTAACTGTTACACCATTATCGTCTAAATAATTAGAGAAATCTAAAACAATTTCAACGCTAGGAGGTGACGTTGCTAAAGTTAAATCACCATTTTCATTAGCATAAACTCTAGTGCTATTTCCTATACCGAGGTTATTTACATTATTAGCAGCGCTTAAACCTTCAACTTTAATATTTGTAGTATCATCACCAGCGATATGTAAAGTCTCTTGCGGCGAGGTAGTATTAATACCAACTTGTGCACTGGAGAGCGTCGTTACTAATATAAATAGTAATAAAACTTTAAGTATGTGACTAGTGTTAAACATTAATTATAAAGTCTAATTTTGAGATAATCCTTTGAACCTCCAAAACCAATACTAGTATAGGATGAGTTGCCGTCTTTGACAACACCGTAAAAGTAAATAGTATGATTTCCTGTTGGTAATGTAACATAGCCTTGACTATTAACATAAGCGTATCCAGCAACTCCACCAGAACTGGATGTATAATATATTCCTTTGATTCCATATTTCTTTGAGATTTCAGTAGTATTAAGACCATCACTATTGAGGTCTATTCTAAAAAATATTTCACCTGTTCTAGATTTAGCATCGGTAATTGGTGAAAGTGTATTTGATTTTAAATCATCTCCGGCAAACAACATTGTAACCGCATAGTTAACTTCTATTATTGATGGTTGTGGGATTGTAATTGCTTTAGTAATAATAATAGCTTCGTTTGAGGTAGATGCGAGGTCACTATTTATAACAGTACCTGTATTAAAATCTAAATTACTGGGATTATCAGGAATAAAATTATTTTCTTCTAACAAAAACACCAAAGGTGTATTGTATTGCGGGACCAATGTGAAATTTCCAAAACCATCAATAGATACTGGAGCAAGATCAATACCGTTATTAAAAGGGTTATTTGTTGCATTTAAGCTTTCTATTCTAATTGTAGAAGTATCTCCTGCAATATGTAAATCTTGTTGAGGTTGAGTTGTACCTATTCCTACTTGAGCAAAACTTAACATTGGTAAAAATAAAAATGGAAGTAAGTATACATTCATTCTAATACATTCTAAATAAGAGTGAATCAATTCCAGAACCAAAAACAACACTCGTTGCTAAATAGCTGTCGCCAGAAGAAACTTCGCCAAAAAAACGAATTGTATATGTTTGTGCTGCCGGTAATGAAACATAACCTCTACCTACATTATAATAAGTTTCATTTGACCCTGTATTACCAAAAGAAAATGAGGGTGTTCGATTTGTAAAATTCTTGGAGGCAATACCATATGTTGCACCACCTACAGTAAAGTAATTTGTAATTCGTCTTGAAAGATAATCTTCAATCTCATCACCTGCGGCATTAGAGTTTACTTCAAAGCTTATATTATATTTTATTTCTAGAATAGTTGGCCTTGTAGTAGTGACATTAAAAGAAAACACCTCTTCTGCTCCATTACCATCTGAATTTGTGAATGGATTTAATGTAATAGTCGTTGTAGTTTGGATGGCATCTTCGTCCTCACTAATGTAGAGTGTATTAAAATCTAATAAAAAGTCTCCATCTTCATTTATATACAGTGGAAATGTATTATCACTTAAATTTCCGTTACCATCAAAATCACCTGAATTACTTGCATTATTAACTGCATTTAAACCGTCTAGTCTAATTGTGCTTGTTGTTCCTGCAATGTGAAGTGCTTGTTGAGGGTCGTTGGTATTAATTCCTACACCTTGTTGAGCAAAAAACATATAAGGGAACATAATTATTAAATACAAGTGTCTCATTACAAGACAAATATAACCTATCTTTATGTCCCTTTATGGCATTTCTTAATTAAATATAATTTATCGTTTAAGCACAATTAAAATTGATGAAAGGTAAAATTACGTTCTGTAAAATGATTTGAGAAGTTGACTAATTAATCTTTTTAACAATATTTTAATATATTATAATATTTAATCTCTTGATCAAGTGTAAAAAAGTTAAGTGGTAAAGTAATTATACTTTTTAATCTTCATTAAATAACAGCTTAATTATAAAATAGATTTCATTTTATATTAATGTCTTCTCCAGTTAAACTCTCTCGTTTCGCCTTTTTTTCCTAGAGTATTAAATTTATAACTAAGTCCAAACATAACATAACGTTGTAGTACTGTACTTTGTGTATCCTGAATATAATCTTGAGTAGCTGTTCGTCTTGTATTATTGTTTTGCTTTAAGATATCATACGCCTTAATAGAAGCGGTAAAAGCGTCGTTATAAAATGAGTATAAAAGTGAACTATTCCAGAACAGGATGCTTTTTTCAAATCCTTCAGCAACATCTGCATTGTAATTATAATCTATATCATTTACCCATTCAAGCTTTTTAAAGAACGTAGCTGTAGTAAAAAGGTTTATGGTATGTCTTACGTACTCTCTACCTTCAAACAGGTCTAAATTAAAGCTATTCTCTGTATAGTTAAGTGTGTAAGATGGTCTAAACTCAAATTTATCTTTTAATATATAGGCAATATTTACAGATGGCGAATACGTTACAGTTCTACTAGCATATTGTACTGCATTATTAAAGTTTACGTTTCTGTTGGCGTTTATGCTTCCTCTAAGCCCGTAACGTATGCTTTGTAATGAATCTACCTTCTTTTGTTTATTAACTCCTATGCTAAAGTTTAAATTGTAATTACCATTTACATTGGTATACGTAGTGTTTCTTACAAAATTTTCATCAACAGTAGTTTGAGCTACCACACGATCATTGGTAAATGTAGCATTACCATAGCTGTAAACTCCAGATTGGGTTTTAAAATCGTAAGAGTTATATCCTAAATAAATATTATGATTGTTAGAAGGGCTTAAGTTTGGATTACCCTGTATAGTGTTTAGTGGATTAGACACATCTACAAAAGGAGATAGTTGATTTACGCTTGGAGCATCATTACGGAGCCTATAACTAATATAAGCTCTAGATTGTTTAGTAAAGTTATATCTAAAATTACTTGAAAGTGTTAGTGCATCAAAATTGTTTTCAAAATTAATGTCTCTTAATGCATCGTCACTTTCTAAAGTCCTATGTATATAACCAGCACTAAAACCGGCTCTTAGTTTATCGGTTTGGTATTGTAACCCTAACTCTGGTTCAGAACTGCTATTCTTATTTTCAAAATCTGTACTCTGTTCAAGATTAAAATCTGAATAGTTTTGGTTAGTTTCATTAAAGTCAAATACAGACTGGTTATCTTCTCTTGTATTTTGTTCGTAGGTATATTCAGCATTTAAGAATAGTTTTTTCTCTATTAAAGGAATTCTCCAATCTGCTGAGACCTGAAAACCATTGTCTGTATTTTCACCGTCTGTAAATTGATTTCTTGTAATTGTTTCTGGTGTGTCTCCAAAAACTTCGGTATTAGAAAACAGGAATCTTTCGTTTACATCCTTATTAATGTTGTTTTCTACTCCTAACCTTACAAATCCACCTTTTTTACCATACTTCTTTGTAAAGTCTAATTCTCCTTGAAAGTTGGTGCCTGTTCTATCAGATTGTGTAGAGGCTTCAGATTGGTTTGTAAGTTCACCATCTATCGTTCTGCTTTCTTCATTAGAATCAAAGTTTGAAAGTCCTGTATTGTATGAAAATTCAGGTCTAAATAATATTACAAAAGTTGAGTCTACTTCAGACCTAAATCTAGCATTAACTGTATGAGAATCTATATTACTGTCTGAACTTGATATAGAATTTGTAATAAACCTATTGTCTGGCAAAATGTTTTCTCGCTGGGTAACTTCGTCATTATATGAGTTAGATGCAGAGTAAAAATAATCTGTAGTAATGTCTGTTTTTTTCCATAATTCATTAGCAAAATTAACGCCTGCTGTTCTGGAGTTGGTAATACCTTGGCCACCACCAAAAGAACGCCCACCAACATTAAAACTGCCATTGCCATTAAAGCTTACAGAACGCGTATTAGAAAAAAGCCTTTGTATTTCTCCAAAACTAAAACCTGGTGAGTTAATATTATTACCACCACCTAATACGCTAACTCGCAAATCGTTATCAAAATAATTTAAAAGTCCGGCATATTCAAAACGTTCATCGGTGCCTGCACCTGCAGCTACCCTACCAAAAATTCCTTTGTTTTTATCTTCATCTATAGTAAGGTTTATGGTTTTGTTGGTTTGCTCTCCATCTTCGCCGGTAAAAGCCTCAGAATCTGTTTTAGTGTCTGTTACTTGTATTTTCTTGATAATATCCTTGGTTAGGTTTCTTGTTGCAATTGTAGGATCATTACCAAAAAAAGGTTTTCCATTAACTAATATCTTGTTTACTGGTTTACCATTAACTTTTATGGTGCCATCTGGATCTACCTCAACACCTGGCAATTGTTTTAAAAGATCTTCAACGTTGGCATCTTTCTTAGTTTTAAACGACTTTACATTAAACTCCAATGTGTCCTTTTTAATAGTAATTGGTGCGCGTGTAGCAGTAATCACAACATCTGACAAAGATTCTGCCTGCAAACCAAGAGGAATAGTTCCTAGATCTATTTCTGAGGAGTTTATCTTTACAACTTTAGAATAGCCAGCGTAGCCAGTAAAACTAATATTTACTCGCATTTCTGGTAAACTAGATTCTGTTTCTAATAAGAAAAGACCTGCTCTGTCTGAAATGGAATAGGTTATTAATGTACTATCTGAAACTTTTTCTGCAAAAACAGTTGCTGCTTCTAAAGGTGTTTTCGAGGTCTCATCTACTATTGTTCCTTTTATAGTAACACTTTGAGCAATAGATGTTATCGAAATGAAGAAGACTGCTAAAAATAAGTAAACGTTTTTCAAGAGTGTTGATTTTTAATTGATTGATGAATTGTCGACGAAAATAACCAAACAGACTATGTAAAACATAGTCTTAAATTATTTTTAAGTTTTTATTAACACAAATGCTCTTTTAGTTAGGTCTTATCATTGTTTTACAACGCTTTGGCACTTAATTTGTTTTGTACCTTTAAACTGAAAATCTCAATATTATGAAATTAGCTACTTTACTTTATGGTATTATTCCCTTAGTGTTTTTTTCCAGTTGTTCTTCAAGCCAGCAGCTACAAAACTTTGTGCTACAAGAACAGGTGCCTTTTGAAATAGTTGAATATTATTATCAAGATTGGCCTCAACATACAAGAACATCTCCTGCAGGAATACACGTTACCATAGTTTTAAAAGAGAATTTAAACTCTATTGAATTAAAAGAGGTTTTCTTTAGGGATAAACAAGTTGCATTAAAGCCTGAACTACGTGCGCCTACGGTGTATGTAGGGAAGTTTCCTAAACAAACTGACCGTATCTTAAATGCCGACCCTGTAAAAGAATACGGTAATAAACCACCTCAATTTTCTAAAAATGGTTCTTTCAAATTGTCCTCTAATGACGCTATAATTTCCTACACAGAACGTGGTAAACTACTGTATTACAAGCTAACAGATATTGAAGAGCGCGGCACAAGGCAAGCTCCTAGAAATCCTAGGTAATTATTTTTTAAGAATTTGGTAGTTATCATCATCTACCTCAACAACCTCATAGGTCTCTGCAAACCACGCATAGTCTGTTTTATTTAGTTGCTTACTCATTGTTACACTAAAATTTTCTGAAACCCTTGCATTTGTAAGTGTTGCTCCTTTAAGCGATTTAACAGAGAACTCTGCGCCTCTAAGATCTGTTAAACTTAAGTCTGCCTTAGTTAGGTCTGCACGCTTAAAGCTTGTGTTTTTAAGAATAGCGCCTTTAAAGTTAGTAGATTCCAGATTTGCTAAATCTAAAACTGTATTGGTTAAATCTGCATATTTAAAATCTGCATTTTCAAAATCGTTACCGCTAAAATTTGAATTACTTAGGTCTGCATAAGACAGATTAATATTTAATAAATCCTCATTAATGATGGAAACGCCCACCATTTCTGCATAACTGAAATCTAATCGTTCTAATAAAGATCCGTTTAGTGACGTGTTAGAACTTAGCTTTAAACTTAAATCACTTTCAATTAAAGACAATAACAAATAGCCTCGTTCTGGGCTTAGAACGCGTTCTGTAAGACTATCATTCTTTAAGTAACGATATGGCTTTAGCATTTTACTTAAAGCAATTAAACGACCTGTAGTTGGTTTAGAAATTCTGTTTGAAGGTGTTCTGTCTATTTCATCATTAACATCCTTAATCATGTTATCTAATAAAATAATGACATTGCCACGACGTTCTGCTTCTTGCAAATAGGTTTGTTGATCTAAACGAATATTCTGATTTTGAAATAGTGTTTTCTGATCATCTATTAACGTGGTTTGCTTGGCAAGGTAATAGGTTTGAAAAATAAGTAAAATTGAAGGTAAAATTGCCGTAAGCACCAACAGGAAACCAACTCTAGTAAGCCTTAGTACTACTGCAGAAAGTAAATTGGACAATGTTTCACGAGAAACACGACGGTCATCTCCTAATTCGTTTAAAAAATCTTCGATTGAAGTTTTGAGCTTTACACCCAAAACCATACCTGAAGAACGTTTTAAAAAGCTCCACCCTAACTTTCTTCGTTTTCGCTTAGATTCTTTTTGAGATGCAAAGGTGTCTCTTAGCTTTTTGTTTTCAGCCTCTAATTGTTTAATCTTCTCTTCTTGAGTCATTATTAAATTTGCATTAAAGGCTTATTTTATACAATTAAAGCTTCATTTCTGGAACATCTCCATCTATAATGAGTGTACCTTCTGTTGCCTTTTGTATTTCATCTACACTAACGCCTGGCGCACGCTCTAAAAGCTTGAAGCCTTCTTTAGTAACCTCTAACACTGCAAGGTTTGTAACCACCTTAGTTACACAACCAACTCCAGTTAACGGTAAGCTACAGCGTTTTAATAATTTAGATTCTCCAGCACGGTTAGTGTGCATCATTGCCACTATAATATTGTCTGCACTTGCAACAAGATCCATAGCTCCGCCCATTCCTTTTACCATTTTACCTGGTATTTTCCAGTTGGCAATATCTCCATTTTCTGCTACTTCCATAGCACCCAGAATTGTAAGGTCTACGTGTTGGCCTCTTATCATACTAAAGCTTGTAGCAGAGTCGAAAAAACTTGCGCCTGGCAAGGCTGTAATAGTTTGTTTACCAGCATTAATGACATCTGCATCTTCTTCACCATCAAAAGGGAATGGCCCCATTCCTAAAACACCATTCTCACTTTGAAACTCTACATCGATATCATCTCTAACAAAGTTTGCGACCAATGTTGGTATCCCAATGCCTAAGTTTACATAGTAACCATCCTTAACTTCTTTAGCTATGCGTTGTGCTATTCCATTTTTATCTAACATATACTCAATTTGAAAATTTTGATGATTGCTTAATCTCTTTGTCTTACTGTTCTTTGTTCAATTCGCTTTTCATAGCGTTCGCCTTGAAAAATTCGTTGTACAAATATGCCCGGAATATGTATTTGGTTAGGGTCTAACTCTCCTGGCTTAACTAACTCTTCTACCTCTACCACAGTAACCTTTGCAGCACCACACATATTTGGATTAAAGTTTCGCGCTGTACCCTTAAAGATTAAATTACCTGCTTCATCTCCTTTCCAAGCTTTTATAAATGCAAAATCTGCTTTAAATGCTTCTTCCAACACATACATTTTCCCGTTAAACTCTCGTACTTCTTTACCTTCGGCGACTTCTGTACCATAACCTGCTGGTGTGAAAAATGCAGGAAATCCTCCTTGTGCAGCGCGGCATCGTTCTGCCAAGGTACCTTGTGGAATAAGCTCCACTTCTAACTCACCACTTAGCATTTGACGTTCAAACTCATCGTTCTCTCCAACGTAAGACGATACCATTTTTCGTATTTGCTTTTTTTGAAGCAACAACCCTAAACCGAAATCATCTACACCTGCATTATTAGAAATACACGTAATGTCTTTTACGTTTAATTTTACTAAATGTGCAATTGCATTTTCTGGTATGCCGCTTAATCCAAAACCGCCTAACATAAATGTCATGCCATCTTGTACGCCTTGCAATGCTGCTTCTACGTCTTTTACTGTCTTTTTAATCATTATCTAGATTTAATGATGGGAATTTACAAAAAATGAGAGGACATTAATAATCCTATACCCTCATTTATGATTGTGATTTATTTTAAAATTTTAGAGTACCTGTTTGTACTGTTTAGTATGTTCTTTGCCTCTTCTATCTCTGGATTATTAATAACATAATAATCATAAAGACCTTCTTTGTAGAAATAACGCTTTATAATCTCATCTGTTATAAGACGCTCTATTTCTGGCTTCTTATCATCTATAGCTTTTGTCTTGGCTTGTTGTATAGATGCTAGAAAGTTATTGTAGTTATTCTGCACATCATCATCAAACTCTTCTTTAACTGCAATTTCAAGGGTTTCTTTTAATTCCTTTTCGGTTTGGGTAGTATACTTAAAGTTAGTTGTTTTTAAAAATTCTTTGAAGTCTGAAAAATCTGAGCTAGTGAATTTAAAATCTTCTGGCGACTCTAACTTATGAGTGTAGTAATAGTTTGTGGCAAAGTTAAAAATGGCTTCATCTTGAACTAACGCTGATGTTACGCCACTAAATTTAGAAGTTTCTAACTGTACATCTGGAAGTACGCCACCGCCATCAAAAACACTTCGGCCTGCTTTAGTTTTAAACTCATTATATTCTGCAGATTTTGTTCGCACTGCATTACCATCTTCGTCTCTATTCCAATAATCTAATGCTTGTATACAACGACCACTTGGTGTGTAGTATCTTGAAATAGTTACTTTAAGTTGTGTGCCATAAGTAAGCTGTTTTGGTCTTTGCACTAAGCCTTTCCCAAAACTTCTTGCGCCAACAATTACAGCTCTGTCATAATCCTGCAAGCCTCCAGAAACAATTTCACTGGCAGATGCACTACGTCCATCAATTAAAACCACTAATGGAATTTCAGTATCTACAGGTTCATTTTTAGTAACATACGTTCTATTATACTTCTTTATAACAGACTTTGTGGTAGTAACTAACTCTCCTTTTGGTATAAATATATTTGTCACATTTATAGCTTCACTTAATAAGCCTCCAGGATTTCCTCTTAGGTCTAAGATAATTTTATCGGCACCATCTGCTTTTAATGTTTTTAAAGCATCAATAACTTGGGTAGACGCTTTAGCATTAAATTTAGATAACACTATATAACCAGTTTTATCTTCTAGTAGTTTATAATATGGCACTGCTTCAACATCTATCTTTCCTCTTTTTAACGTGGTTGTTTCTTGTTTTCCTTGTCGTAAATAGGTAACCTGTACTTCACTACCTGGTGATCCTTTTAATAACTCTCCAGCGTCACTATCAAAATCTGACAGTACGATATCTCCTATCTTTATAATTTCATCTCCAGCTTTAAGGCCTGCATTATCTGCCGGATAGCCTTTATGAGGCTCTATGATTGTAATTTTATCATCTCGTGTTTTTACAGATGCTCCGATACCAGTATACTCTCCAGAGTTTCGAATACGTGCTGTTTCTACATCTTGTTCATTATAAAATTTAGTATAAGGATCTAATTCTGTTAACATAGATTTTATGGCAGTATCCATAAGTTCTGCAGGGTTTGTTTCATCTACATAATTCATGTTTAATTCCTTAAACAGCGTAGTAAAAATCTCTATCTGCTTAGCAATTTCGAAGAAATCATTTTTGAAACTTACTGTTGTAAAAAAAATACCGACAGCTACTACCGAAAGTATAATGCGCTTTTTCATTATTTTGAAGTGTTTTTATTTGAAGACTTAAGCCAATGTCTTATTACAATAGCAACTACAAGTCCTATTATAAGTAATGGCCATAGTGTTAAGATGCCTAAAAATACAGAAGAAATACCGAACCAACCTGACTTTAGAGCATTCACAATTTTTGTTCCGTAGGAAACTGTAATCCCAGTATTAGAAATTTCCTTATAAAAATTTATGTTTAGTGTGCTATAAGATACTTGACTTTGCAAATACTCTAGTCTTCCTTGTTTAGCTTCTATATCTTCTCTAATTGTAGAAAGTTCTCTCTCGATTTCTAAAATTTCTTTTACAGTATTTGCTTTAGATAAAAGCTGTATATATCTTGATTCTAATTCTCGTTTAGCCTTTAAGCGTGCTGTAAGGTCTATAAATTCTTCTGTTACATCTTGTCTGGAAATAGATTTTGTATCAAAGTAGTTTACGCTCTGAGAAATGCTATCAATAATGACTTGAAAGTTTTTAGATGGTATTCTTACCTGTAAATTTTGGTATTGCCTGTTGTAATTTTTGCCAGAATTATCGGTTTGAATATAACCCTCATAGGTGTTAAGCAAAGCCTTAATTTGAGAATATGTTTTAGAAAGATTTTGTGTTTGAAACTCTAATACACCTGTTTTTATAATTTTTTGCTCTTGGGATGTATTTAAATTTGGGGTTGTTGTGGTTTCTATTATAGTTTCCTCTAAATAATCTTCAGAATTTTCAATTGTAAATTCTTTTGAAAAAGACTCTGTAGAATTTTCTCCGCAAGCTAAAACCAACAACACACAAAAACTAAGACACGGCTTTGAGAAATGCCCCAACAAGCTTTTTAAATTTAGTTTCAACAAATTCATATTCAGGTGTTTCTTTGCCAATATAAACGATGAGAAGCGCAAAGTGTTGCGTTGTCCCATTATAGACAAGGTACTTATTTTTTCTGAATGATTCTCTGAGTAAGCGTTTTATTCTATTTCTATGAACCGCTAGTTTAAAGTTTCTCTTAGGCACAGATACACCAACTTTAAAACCTTTTACATCATTATCTTTTAAAGGTATATAGTACATTCTTAATGGGTATGCAGTTACAGATTTTCCATTTAAGAACAACTCGTTTATAAGTGTTTTTCCTTTTAAATGTTCTGTATTTGGAAAGCTTTGGTCCATAGGTTTCAAAGATACTGCTTATAATAAAATTCCCTCTTTTTAAAAAGAACAAACCCTAAAGTGTGCTTAATAAAAGCTTCGCTTTAGGGTGTGTAAAATTATATTTTTTAGAATTATTTAATCTCTGAAACTCTTAATGTGTTTACCATACCTTTATCTGAAATTGGCATTGCTGCTAGGTTTATAACAAATTCAGATTTTTTAACATACTTCATTTGTTTTGCAATACCGTTAACATCTTCTACAGTATCGTCTGTACTAGTAAACTTGTCATAGTAGTACGCATGCACACCCCAAAGTAAGCTTAATTGTGTAAGTATGCGTTTGTTTGATGTAAATGCTAATATATGTGCACTAGGTCTCCAAGCAGAAATTTGAAATGCTGTATAACCACTATTTGTTAGTGTACAAATAGCTTTAGCCTTAATTTCATTAGCCATATGTGCTGCATGATAACATATTGATTTTGTTATGTATCGCTTAGTACGAATATGTGGTGGCTCTTCTGGTACGTGAATTAATGGAGAGTCTTCCACAGTTTTAAGAATCTGACACATTTTTTGAATTACCTGAACTGGATATTGTCCTACAGAGGTTTCTCCACTTAACATTACTGCATCTGCACCATCCATCACAGAGTTTGCTACATCATTAACCTCTGCACGTGTTGGCGTAAGGCTAGTAATCATTGTTTCCATCATCTGTGTAGCAATAATTACAGGTATTCTTGCTTGCTTTGCTTTTAGTACTAATTGCTTTTGTATTAAAGGTACTTCTTGTGCTGGAATTTCAACACCTAAATCTCCACGCGCAACCATTAAACCATCACAGTAAGCAACTATCTTATCTATGTTCTCAACGCCTTCTGGCTTTTCTATCTTGGCTATTATTGGAATTTTGTGCTCGCTATGTTTTTTAATGAGTTCTTGTAATTCTTGCAGGTCTTCTGCGTGACGTACAAAAGATAATGCCATCCAATCTACTCCTTGTTCACAAGCAAAAATGGCATCTTTAACATCTTTTTCTGTTAATGCAGGTAAAGAAATGTTGGTATTAGGTAGGTTTACTCCTTTTCTAGAACGTAAAGGACCACCTTGTATAACTTTGGCTTTTACTTCATCTTTTTTATTTGTTTCTAAAACTTCAAAGATTAGTTTACCATCATCAAGAAGAATACGCTCGCCTGCCTTTACATCTCTTGGGAAGGTGTCGTAGTTCATATACACACGATCTGCTGTTCCTTCAAATTCTTCGCCGGTACAAAAGGATAATTTATCGCCTTTACTTACAATAACTTCACCTTTCATTACACCTACACGTAATTTAGGGCCTTGTAAATCTCCAAGGATAGATGCGTTAAATCCATACTTTTCATTAAGCTCTCTAATCATTGAGATGCGTTTCTTTACATCATCATAATTAGCATGAGAAAAATTAATTCTAAATACATTGGCACCTGCTTCAAGCATTTGTTTTAAGACCGTTTTAGTAGACGTTGATGGTCCTAAGGTTGCTACAATTTTGGTTTTCTTTCTATTAGGCATAAAATGGGCTAAAGTTATTATTAACTATTATTTAAATACGAGCCTTTCTTTCTGTTTTAAATCTTCAGTGTTTATAAGATAGGCTGTAACTATGTGTTTTATTTGATTAAGTTCGAACAATATCCGCTTTATAGGAATTGCATTAACAACTTCATCTTCAATTTTTAAAAAATAATCTGCGTTTTTGTATTCTTTAAGTAATGAAATTATAGAATATCTGTTTTGTTTGCTTCCAAAAAGATCGTCTTCTGTTATGTTTTTATTTGATGTTTTAAACTTATTTGCTGTCAAGTAATAATCTGTTTCTCTTATAGCATCTTCAAACTGAAATAAAGGTGCGTTAATTACAGTATCTCCTTGATAAATTTCTATGTCACTTACTCTTTCAAGTTTTAGTTTTAGTTGCTTGTTTACAAAGTATGCTATTCTATAAGGCTCCAAAGAGCAATGAATTGCAATGAGTTTAAACTCGTCTTCAAAAACAGTGTCTAAAATGAGTTTATTACCTTTCATATTTTACAAGCTAACAGCTAAAGATAAAATATGAGGTATAAAAATAAGAGGGAAAAAGATTAAATCTTAATTAAATATATTACGAAAACGTTTGCGACTCATAAGATTTAGTCGAAAACCTTTTTAATCTTAGACTGAAATGCGAAAAATGCTCTTTTAGATGCTTTTTCCTCGGCTTTTTTCTTTGAGGTTGCTCGTGCTTTTGCTACCACTTTTTTATCTATCCGTAATTTAACAGCAAAGTGTTTCATTTCACCAACTCCTGTGTCTTCATATACATCGTAGTGAAATTCTTTTTTTGTTTTTTGACAATATTCTATTAGTAAGCTTTTGTAACTAATAACTTTGTTCTCTAATTGTTCTATATCTACATAAGGCTCTATTACACGCTCATGTATAAATCTTTTACAACTTTTGTAACCTTTATCTAGGTAAATAGCGCCTATTAAGGCTTCAAATAAATTGCCGTGAATGTTTGCTCCAAATTGAGTTTTTGGAATATTTGTTTTTACAAGACTTACTAAATCTAAATCTTTACCTAACTCGTTAAGGTGTTTTCTGGAAACTACTTTGGCCCTCATTTTGGTTAAATACCCTTCATTACCTCCAGGTACAGCAGAAAATAAATGTGCAGCGATAATAGCACTTAGCATTGCGTCTCCTAAAAACTCTAAGCGTTCATAGTTTTGCGCATTCCCTAATTCATCTACTTCATTTAAAGATCTGTGTGTAAATGCCTTTTTATAAGGTTTTAGGTTTGTTGGTTTAAACCCAACAAGGTTTTGTATAGCACTAAAAAAATTCCCGTCCTTTTTTGAACGGGAATTTAATATGTTACGAATGATACTCATTCGTATTACTCATTAAGTTTTCTAAACAATACACAAGCATTGTGTCCTCCGAAACCAAATGTATTGCTCATAGCAACATTTACTTCTCTTTCCTGTGCTTTGTTTAATGTTAAGTTCAAATTTGGGTCTATATTCTCGTCAACCGTTTCGTGGTTAATTGTTGGTGGCACGACACTATGTTCCATCGATAAGATAGACGCAATAGCCTCAATTGCACCAGCAGCACCTAAAAGGTGACCAGTCATAGACTTTGTTGAATTAATATTAATCTTCCCGGCATGCTGTCCAAATACTTGACTGATTGCTTTTAATTCGGCAACATCTCCTAAAGGAGTAGATGTACCGTGTGTGTTTATAGCATCAACTTCAGAGGCATCTATACCTGCATCTCTTAAACAGTTTTCCATAACGCGTTTTACGCCTATGCCATCTGGATGAGGTGCTGTCATGTGATAAGCATCACTAGACATACCGCCACCTATAACTTCTGCATAAATTCTTGCGCCACGTGCTTTTGCGTGTTCAAGTTCTTCGAGAACCAAAGCTCCAGCACCTTCTCCTAATACAAAACCATCTCGGTTAGCATCAAAAGGTCTGGAAGCAGATTGTGGGTTATCATTTCTGGTAGATAGTGCATGCATAGCATTAAAACCACCCATACCAGCCTCAGTCACTGCTGCTTCGCTTCCTCCTGTGATAATAACATCACAATGGCCTAGTCGAATATAATTTAAGGCATCTATCATTGCGTTAGCAGATGATGCACAAGCAGAAACTGTGGTATAATTAGGACCCATAAATCCATGTTTAATAGAAATGTTTCCTGGCGCTATATCTGCAATCATCTTAGGAATAAAAAACGGATTAAAACGTGGTGTACCATTGCCTTGAGCAAAATTTACAACCTCATCTTGAAATGTTTGTATTCCTCCAATACCAGCTCCCCATATTACTCCTACACGAAACTTATCTACTGCATCTAGGTCTATACCTGCATCTGCAATAGCTTCGTCTGAAGAAACAAGGGCGTACTGTGCAAACTTATCTAACTTACGGGCTTCTTTTCTATCAAAATGCTTTAAAGGATCGAAATCTTTGATTTCGCAAGCAAATTGCGTTTTAAAGTTAGCAGGATCAAAGGAAGTGATTCCGGCACAGCCGCTCTTCCCTTCTACCAACCCGTTCCAATATTCGTTAATATTGTTACCAATTGGGGTTAATGCCCCTAAACCTGTTACTACAACTCGCTTTAACTCCATAATGCAGTTATTATTTAGCCTCTTCTATATAAGAAATTGCTTGACCAACTGTTGCAATGTTTTCAGCTTGGTCGTCTGGAATCTGAATATCGAATTCTTTTTCGAATTCCATAATTAATTCCACTGTGTCCAATGAATCTGCTCCTAAATCGTTTGTGAAGCTTGCGTCGTTAACTACTTCGTTTTCGTCAACACCTAATTTGTCTACGATTATTGCTTTTACTCTTGATGCAATGTCTGACATAATCTCTAGTTTTTAAAATGATTAGACGGCAAAAATAAAAAACTTTACCTTAATAAATGTTTAATGTCTTAAAATGTGGCAGGATTTTCTGTAAATTTATCCTACATCACCTAATTTTGGGGTCTAACCGATATTCATAAATAATTTAATTTGGTCACTTCTCTACATCATAAGCGTATTGTCATATTTGGTTCCGGCAACGGATCCAACGCCGAAAACATTATTAAATACTTCAAAAAAAACAATCAAGCTGAAGTGACTCACGTCTTCAGTAACAACAAGCGCGCCAAGATCTTAAAACGCGCCTATAATCTGGATGTCAATGCTATACATTTTGACAGGTCTTCATTTTATGGCACTAATGAAATGCTTAACCTCTTAAAAGACATACAACCAGACCTTATTGTGTTAGCTGGTTTTTTGTGGTTATTTCCGGAAAAGATTGTAGAAGCCTTCCCAGATAAAGTTATAAACCTTCATCCAGCTCTTCTTCCAAAATTTGGCGGAAAAGGCATGTATGGAGCAAATGTTCATAAAGCTGTTGTTGAGCAAAAAGAAGAAAAAACAGGAATTACCATTCATTTTGTTAATGAAGTTTATGACGACGGAAAGATTATTGCTCAATTTGAAACAGAGTTAAAACCAACTGACACTGTTGAGGATGTTGCTTCTAAAATAAATGAGTTAGAGATGGAGCACTTTCCTAAAGTTATAAACGAATTATTATTCCCAGAACGCTACGACACAAATGGCAACTAAGTCTCCCAAATTTTATGTTGTATGGAAAGGAAAAAAACCAGGTATTTATAAAACTTGGGCATCTTGCAAAGCTAGCATAGATGGCTATAAAGGTGCATTGTATAAATCTTTTCCAACCTTTGCAGCAGCACAAAAAGCCTATAATGGTAATTACGAAGATTTTAAAGGCAAAAGTGCAAAGCTTAGAGTCCTTTCTGAAGCAGACAAATTAAAATATGGAACTCCTAACTTTAACTCAATTGCTGTAGATGCTGCATCTAGTGGAAATCCTGGGAAAATGGAATATCGCGGCGTAGACACTAAAACTAAAAAACAACTTTTTCATCAAGGGCCGTTTTTACAAGGCACAAATAATATAGGAGAGTTCTTAGCGTTGGTTCATGGCTTGGCCTTTTTAAAAAAACACAACAGTGATAGGATAATATATACAGACTCCAGAATAGCTATGGGTTGGGTTCGTAAGAAGAAATGCAACACCAAACTATCATTAAATGCCAAAAATAAAAATGTGTTTGAGTTGGTAAAGCGTGCTGAGCATTGGTTAAAAACCAATTCTTATAATACACCTGTTGTAAAATGGGAAACAAAAGCTTGGGGAGAAATTCCCGCAGATTTTGGGAGAAAGTAACCGTCAAAATTGTTCTTGATATAATATATAATTCGGAAATCCATTTTTGATATTGTACCTTTGCAAATTCAAATTAAAAACTCAACATGGGCAAATTATTGATCGTAGGAACCGTAGCTTTTGATGCTATAGAAACACCTTTTGGAAAAACAGATAAAATATTAGGTGGCGCTGCTACTTATATAGGATTGTCTGCTTCAAATTTTGGAATTGATAGCGGTGTAGTTTCAGTAGTTGGGGAAGACTTTCCACAAGAACACTTAGACCTCTTAACAGAACACAATGTAAATATAGATGGTATTGAGATTGTAAAAGGTGGTAAAACATTTTTCTGGAGCGGTAAGTATCATAATGACATGAACTCTAGAGATACTTTGGTGACAGAATTAAATGTTCTTGCAGATTTTGATCCTGTTGTTCCAGCGGCTTATCAAAATGCAGATGTAGTCATGTTAGGAAATTTGCACCCATTTGTACAAATGCGAGTGATAGAACAAGTGAAAAATCCTAAGCTAATTGTATTAGATACAATGAATTTTTGGATGGACAGCGCCTTAGAAGAACTCAAGCAAGTTATTGCCAAAGTAGATGTAATTACTATAAACGATGAAGAAGCTAGACAATTGTCTGGAGAGTATTCTTTAGTAAAAGCAGCAAGAGAAATAGAAAAAATGGGACCTAAATATGTTGTTATTAAAAAAGGAGAGCACGGCGCATTACTTTTTCATGATGACAAAATGTTCTTTGCTCCTGCACTACCGTTAGAAGAAGTGTTTGACCCTACTGGAGCTGGAGATACATTTGCAGGAGGCTTTAGTGGATATTTAGCAAAAACTGAGGACTACAGCTTTAAGAATATGAAAAATGCCATAATTTACGGCTCTAACCTAGCGTCTTTCTGTGTGGAGAAATTTGGCACAGAGCGAATGGAAAGTCTAGACAAGAAAGAAGTTGAAGAACGCTTAGAGCAGTTTAAGAAATTAACACAATTCAAAATAGAATTATCATAACTAAAAAACGCCCTAAATTATTTGGGGCGTTTTTTTGTACAACACCAAACGATTATGAGTGATGTTTTAAAACACGAGTGTGGTATAGCCCTAATACGCTTGCTTAAACCTTTAGAATACTATAAGGAAAAATATGGCACAGCATTTTATGGTGTTAACAAAATGTACTTAATGATGGAGAAGCAGCATAACCGTGGCCAAGACGGTGCCGGTTTTGCTAGTATTAAGTTAGATGTTAAGCCTGGAGAGCGATATATTAGTAGAGTAAGAAGTAATCAAGCTCAACCTATACAAGATATCTTTGCTCAAATTAATGAACGCGTTAATCAAGAGCTTACAGACAATCCAGAATATGCAAATAATGTCGAGCTACAAAAGCAGCACATTCCTTATATAGGAGAATTACTTTTAGGCCATGTGCGTTATGGTACATTTGGTAAGAATAGTATAGAAAGTGTACACCCATTCTTAAGGCAAAATAACTGGATGCACCGCAACCTTATTATGGCTGGTAACTTTAACATGACAAATGTGTTTAAGTTATTTGATAATTTAGTGAAGTTAGGACAGCATCCTAAAGACAAAGCAGATACCGTTACGGTAATGGAGAAGATAGGCCATTTTGTAGATTCTGAAGTAAGGAAACTTTACAAAAAACTTAAAAAAGAAGGGTTTAGTAAGATTGAGGCTTCTCCAGAAATTGCTAAACGTTTAAATATTGAAAAAATCCTAAAAAAATCTTCTAAAGATTGGGATGGCGGTTATGCTATGGTTGGTCTTTTAGGACATGGTGATTCATTTGTATTAAGAGATCCTGCAGGTATACGACCAGCATATTATTATAAAGATGATGAAATTGTTGTAGTAGCATCAGAGCGACCAGTTATACAAACCGTTTTCGATGTAAAGTTTGATGATGTTAAAGAACTAGCGCCAGGACACGCAATTATCACCAAAAAAGATGGATCTGTAAGTATTCCTGAAATATTAAAGCCTTTAGAGCGTAAAGCCTGTTCGTTTGAACGTATTTACTTTTCAAGAGGAAGTGATGCAGAAATTTATAAAGAACGAAAAGAGCTAGGTGCACTACTTTATCCTGAAGTTTTAAAAGCAATTGATAACGATACCACAAATTCTGTATTTTCTTTTATACCAAACACAGCAGAAGTTTCTTTTTACGGTTTAGTTGAGGCTGCTCAAGAAGACCTTAATAAACGCAAAAACGAAACAATTTTAAATGAAAAGGAAACACTAACAGATAAACGTTTAGAGCAAATACTCTCGCACAGGCTTCGCACCGAGAAAATTGCAATAAAAGATGCTAAGTTAAGAACGTTTATTACCGAGGATAGCAGCAGAGATGATCTTGTTGCACACGTATATGATGTTACTTATGGTGTTGTAAAGCCAGAAGATAACCTAGTTATTATAGATGATAGTATTGTACGCGGAACCACACTTAAAAAGAGCATTATTAAGATGATGGACCGTCTTAAACCTAAACGTATAGTAGTTGTATCATCTGCACCACAAATACGTTTTCCAGACTGCTATGGTATAGATATGGCTCGTATTGAAGATTTTGTAGCTTTTAAAGCGGCATTAGAGCTATTAAAAGAAACCAACCAATATCATGTTATTGATGATGTTTATAAGAAATGTAAGTCTCAAGAACACCTAGAAGACAAGGACGTAAAGAACTTTGTTAAAGAAGTATATGCGCCGTTTAGCTATGAGGCTGTTTCTCAAAAAATAGCAGAACTTTTAAGTGATGAGACTGTAAATGCTGAAGTTAAAGTAATTTATCAACCTATAGATAATTTGCATAAAGCCTGCCCTAAGAATTTAGGAGATTGGTATTTTACAGGAGATTATCCTACTGTAGGCGGCAATAGAGTCGTAAACAGAGCATTTATAAATTTTGTTGAAGGTAATAAGGAGCGCGCCTACTAAACGCGTCGTTAGTCCGAGTAATATGTATTTTATCTAATTTACTGAAAAACACATATTTATTTAAGTTGACTATATTACATTTGACGATACCATAACTAAGTAGGTTAAGTTTATGGTAGATTTGGGGCAAAAAAGGGTGGTTTATCCACCCTTTTTTATTTGCATATAATGCATAAAAAAAGGAGGCTTTTAAGAAGCCTCCTTTTTAAGTCTGATTAAATATTCAGATTATTTATTCTCTGCATAACGCTTAGAAACCTCTGTCCAATCAATCACATTAAAAAATGCATTTACGTAATCTGGACGACGGTTTTGATAGTTTAAGTAATATGCATGTTCCCAAACATCTAACCCTAAGATAGGGTAACCACCACAACCAATTCCTGGCATAAGTGGGTTATCTTGATTAGCTGTAGAACACACTTCTACTTTACCACCTTCTTGTACACAAAGCCAAGCCCAACCAGAACCAAACTGGCCTCCAGCTTGACTTGAAAATTCGTCTTTAAAAGCTTCAAAAGAACCAAACTTAGCATCAATGGCTTCAGCAAGTTCTCCGGTAGGCTTTCCGCCACCATCTGGAGACATCACTTCCCAAAATAGTCTGTGATTAAAGAAACCACCACCATTATTTCTAACGGCTGTATTGCTCATCTCTAAATTTGTCAAGATATTTTCAATAGTCTTGCCTTCAAGATCTGTTCCCTCAATTGCTGCGTTTAATTTATTTGTATAACCTTGGTGATGCTTTCCATGGTGTATAGTCATGGTCTTTTCATCAATATGTGGCTCTAGTGCGTCATGCGCGTATTTTAGTTTCGGTAATTCGAAAGACATATTATAGATTTTTTATTAGTTATTATAAGTTTCCATCAAATTTAATGATTATAGAAAGCTTTAAAAACTTTTCCATGTTATAAAAAGCTTAAAGATTGTACCTTTAATCCTATGCAAGATGCTCCCTTCAAAATTTATAACGCTTCAGCAGGATCTGGTAAAACCTTTTCCTTGGTTAGAGATTACCTCTCTTTATTGTTTTCAGCTAAAAAAACAGATGCTTTCAGGTCCATTTTAGCAATAACCTTTACAAACAAGGCCGTTGCTGAAATGAAATCTAGAATTGTTGAAAACCTTATAGCGTTTTCAAAAGATAATACGCAAGATGATTATTTGGCCATGTTAAATGCCGTTGCCAATAGTACTAATATTAGTCAGGATCTTATAAAAACAAGATCTGTAATCCTACTAAAAAAACTAATTCATAATTACGCAGCCTTCGAGATTTCAACAATTGATGGCTTTACGCATAGAGTATTAAGAACATTTGCCAAAGATTTAGGGTTACCTTCTAATTTTGAGGTCACTATGCAGGTAGATGATATTTTGCACGAAGCTGTAGATAAGCTAATAGCAAAAGCTGGAGAAGATAAAGAGCTCACTAAAGTTTTAATAGATTTTGCATTAAGTAAAGCAGATGATGACAAAAGTTGGGACATTTCAAGAGAACTATACAGCATTGCAAAGCTGTTAACTAAAGAAAACAACCTTGATCATTTAAAGGCTTTTGAGAATAAAGACTTAAAAGATTTTAAAACTTACACTAAAACTTTAAATGACAAAAAACAAGATATTACAAGCGCTATTAAGCAAATTGCAGAAAATGTCTTTAATCTTTTAAATGAGAATGGCATTTTACCTGAATATGCATTTACTGGTAAGTATGCATATAAATATTTTAATAACCTTAAAGAAGGAAACTTAGGGAAACTAACATTTACTGCAGGCTGGCAAAATGATTTAATAAATGGCACAAAGCCAATTTATTCAAAATCCAGCAAAGACTTAAGTAAAGAACAAAAAAGTATTTTAGATGGCCTTAAACAACCAATTGGATCATATTTTGAAGACTCGAAAAACAAGGTTCTTTTACTTAATTTTATAGAGCACATTTCCAAAAACATTATTCCACTTTCTTTACTAAACAGCATTAAAAAAGAGGTTGAAGCAATTAAGAAAGAACGTGGTTTATTACTCATTTCAGAATTTAACAACACAATTGCAAATGCTATAAAAGGACAACCTGCACCATTTATATACGAACGTTTAGGTGAACGGTATAGACATTTTTTTATAGATGAATTTCAAGACACCTCAGAATTGCAATGGCAAAATATTATTCCATTAGCAGAAAATCCTCTAATTAGTTTAGATGAAGATGAAAATCAAGGAAGTTTATTGTTGGTAGGAGATGCCAAGCAAAGTATATATAGGTGGCGTGGTGGCAAAGCAGAACAGTTTATAAATTTATGTAATAAGATATCGCCGTTTTCTATAAATCCAGAAGTCACTAATCTTCCAAATAATTTCAGGAGTTTACCTCAAGTTGTAAATTTTAATAATGCATTATTTAAGCATATTGCTCAATATTTTAAAGTAGAAGATTATGAATCACTTTATGAAAAATCACCACAGGAAATAATAAAAAAAGACAAAGGTTATGTTAATCTTAAATTCTTCGATCTAAAAAACAAAGAAGAAGAGAATGAGGTTTTCCCTGAAGAAGTTTTAAAGATTATTAAAGAATGTGAAGCTCTTGGTTATAAAAAATCTGATATCTGCATACTAAATAGAAATCGAAAAGAAGGCGTAGTTATAGCAGATTATCTCAGTGAAAAAGGCATTTCTTTAATTTCTTCTGAAACCTTACTGGTAAAAAACTCTAAAGAGGTTCTATTTATAATTGATGTTCTTAAGCTAATAAAAAACCCTAAAGATGCACTTACCAAAGTTAACTTGCTCCACTATTTGATTGCTTCAGAAAAGATTCAAAAAGATGAAACGCAGTTTATTTTAGAAAGCCTTCAAAAAGATCACGAAGATTTTTACAGTTCATTAGAGCAATACAATATAAATTTTGATCATAATTTATTGACAAGTTTAGCTCTCTATGATGCCTTAGAGTATATTATTTCAAGCTTTAACCTTTTACAATCTTCAAACGCTTATTTACAATACTTTTTAGATTTCGCTTTCGATTACGGTAATCAAAATGTTGGAGGTATTCATGGATTTTTAGAGCATTGGTCTCAACACGAAGATAAATTAAGTATTGTTGTTCCTAAAGGAGAAGATGCAGTACAATTGCTTACTATACATAGAGCTAAAGGACTTGAGTTTCCAGTTGTTATATATCCATACGCTTCAGAAAATATTCTTGATACTAAAATGGATGATATCTGGGTTAATTTAAAAGATCCCTATAATGATATTCCAAAGGCTTACATTTCTGCTAGCTCTAAGCTAGAAACGCTGGATGAAAGCATGGCAGTACCTTATGAGTATCTATTAAATGAAAAGCAGATGGATGGTGTTAACGTTCTATATGTTGCACTAACCAGAGCTAAAGAGCAACTTTATGTTTTAAGTAAAAAAGATATTAACTCAAAGGGAGTTGTAAATACAAAAACGGTTTCAGGTTTATTAATAGATTTTTTAATTAATGAAAACATTTGGGACAACACTCAGACAAGTTTTCATTTTGGAGAACCTCATTTTAAAGTATCTACAGAATCTTCATCTTCACAAGCAACACAAACTCAGTCTAAAGTAGAAACACTACCATTTAAGGAACGTTCAATAACACTATCTACCAATTCAGGAAGGTTATGGGGCACTACACAACAAGAAGCTATTGATGAAGGTATATTAATTCATGATATTATGGCAAATATAAATTCCGTTTCAGATTTGGAATCTGCCATAAACTTATTTGTAGACAAAGGTATTTTGCCAAATGATGATGTTTTGAGGGTAAGAAAAAAGGTAAAGACTATTATTATGCATCCAGAATTAAATACATACTTTAAGGAAGCAAACAAGAATTACAACGAAAGAGATCTGGTTTCAAGAGATGGTAAAATCTTAAGACCAGACAGAATTAATGTGGTAGAAAATAACACTGCAGTAATTATTGATTACAAAACCGGAGTGTTTAATGAGCAGAATGAGCGTCAAGTTAAAGAATACAAGAAAGCTCTTGAAGACATAGGTTATACTGTTACAAAAACTATTTTGGTTTACACTAATGAAAGCCTTACCATTAAGAATGTGTAATTTTACAAGAAAAATCAACCCTATATTATGTACGGAAAAATAAAAGAACATTTACAGAACGAAATTCAAGAAATAAAAGATAATGGGCTATTTAAAAAAGAGCGTATTATTACGTCACCACAAGGTGCAGAAATAAAAATATCAACAGGTGAAACAGTTATAAATTTTTGTGCCAACAATTATTTAGGGTTGTCCTCTCATCCAGATGTAATACAAGCTGCTAAAGACACTATGGATACTCATGGGTTTGGAATGTCCAGCGTAAGATTTATATGTGGTACTCAAGATATACACAAAGAGTTAGAGCAAAAGATTTCAGATTTTTTTGAAACTGAAGACACCATTCTTTATGCTGCAGCCTTTGATGCAAATGGTGGTGTTTTTGAACCACTTCTTACTAAAGAAGATGCTATTATTTCAGACTCTCTTAATCATGCATCTATAATCGACGGCGTAAGACTCTGTAAAGCAGCAAGGTATAGGTATGCAAACGGAGATATGCAAGACCTAGAAAAACAACTTCAGGATGCAAACGCAAATGGAGCTCGCTTTAAGATAATTGTAACAGATGGCGTATTCTCTATGGATGGTCTTGTAGCGCCTTTAGATAAAATTTGTGATTTAGCAGATAAGTATGATGCAATGGTTATGATTGATGAATGTCATGCATCTGGATTTATTGGTGAAACAGGAATAGGAACATTAGAAGCTAAAGGTGTTTTAGGACGCATAGATATTATTACAGGAACACTCGGTAAGGCTCTTGGTGGTGCTATGGGTGGTTTTACAACAGGTAAGAAAGAAATAATAGAGTTGTTAAGACAACGTTCTAGACCCTACTTATTTTCAAACTCTTTAGCTCCAGCAATTGTAGGAGCATCCATAAAAGTGTTTGATATGTTAAAAAATGACACTACGTTACGTGATAAGCTAGAAAAAAATGCTGCTTACTTTAAAAAGGAAATGCAAGATGCTGGTTTTGATATTGTTGACGGAGACTCTGCAATAGTACCAGTAATGCTATACGATGCTAAGCTTTCCCAAGAGATGGCAGACAGATTATTAGAAGAAGGAATCTATGTAATTGGGTTCTTTTACCCTGTTGTTCCTAAAGATAAAGCAAGAATAAGAGTACAACTATCTGCTGCTCACGAAACTCACCATATCGACAAAGCCGTTAAAGCATTTATAAAAGTTGGAAAGGATTTAAACGTTATTTAAGGTAAATCAAGGCCTCTGATGTTAAAGGCATTAAGAAAATTTTATTACAAATGTCTTTGATGATTAGTTGTAAGCGCTTACTTTTGTTAGCAATTAACACTTTAAAAATTAAATTAATTAGAATATGAAACATCTTAGCAAAGTTTTATTCGCTACGTTATTTGTTCTTGGATTTTCTGTTGCTCAGGCACAGGACGAAAATAATCCTTGGGCTATTGGCGTTGGTGTAAACGCAGTTGATTATTTTTCAGCTGGTGAAGACCAAGGTCCTCTTGGTTCTTATTTTCAAGAATTTTTTAACGTAGAAGATCACTGGAATATCCTTCCATCTATCTCAAGAATATCTGTAGGTCGTTACATTGGTAACGGTTTCTCTGCAACTGCAGTAGGTACAATTAACCAAATCGACAGAATTGGTGATGTAGAAGTTGGTGACCTTGCTTACTACGGTATCGATGGTATGTTAAGCTATAGCTTAAGAAACGTACTTAACGGTCCTGGCGGATGGGCAGATCCATACGTTGGTATTGGTGGTGGTTACACTTGGTTAGAAGAATCTAACAACGCTGCTTTACCAGATAACTTTAGTAACGATGATGGTGACTTAGGTACTGTTGGTGTTGGTACTGGTAACGTTACTGCAGGTTTAAACTTCTGGATTTCAGAAAACCTTGCAATTAACGCTGCTTCTACTTACAAGCACGTATTTGAAGATGCTTACGGTGCACAGCACTTCCAGCACTCTTTAGGTGTTGTTTTCACATTTGGTGGAAAAGACACAGATGGTGATGGTATCTATGATGATCAAGACGAATGTCCAGAAACTCCAGGTTTAGCTGAGTTTAACGGATGTCCAGATACAGATAGCGATGGTATTGAAGACCGTAAGGATGACTGTCCTAACGTAGCTGGTACAGCTGAGTTTAACGGTTGCCCTGATACAGATGGTGATGGTATCCCAGATCCTAAAGATGACTGTCCTACAGTTGCAGGTATCCAAGCATTAAACGGATGCCCAGATGCAGACGGTGATGGTATTAAAGATAGCGAAGATAACTGTCCTAACGAAGCAGGTCCTGCATCTAATAACGGTTGCCCATTCGAAGATAAAGATGGTGACGGTGTATTAGACAAAGATGACCAATGTCCAGATGTTGCTGGTACTGTTGCTAACAACGGTTGTCCAGAAGTTACTGTTGAAGTAATGAACGAATTAAATGAGTATTCAAGAACTATCTTATTTGACCTTAACAAGTCAACTATCCGTTCTGAGTCTTTCGAAACTTTACAGAACATTGCAGATATAATGAGCGAATACCCAACAGCTAAGTTCCATATTGAAGGTCACACAGACAGTCAAGGTAGTGAAGCTTACAACGAGAAGCTATCACGTGAGCGTGCTGCTTCTGTAAGAACTTACTTAACTACTAAAGGAGTTGCTGCTAACAAGCTTACATCTGAAGGTTATGGTGAATTAAGACCAATTGCTACAAATAAAACTGCAGCAGGTCGTCAACAAAACCGTCGTGTTGAAATTAAATTAGAGAAAGACAGAAAGTAGTCTTTAACTAAATAAATATTAGGAAACGCCTCGAAATATTCGAGGCGTTTTTTATTTTTAGAAGATGATATCATTCTTAGAGCAAACCTTAAATTCTATTGAAAACACTTACCAGGATTTAAGTAAACCTATATTTATTCTTCCCAGCCAAAGAGCAGTTAGTTTTTTAAAACAGCTCATGGCAAAACGTACCAATAAAGCCACATTTCTCCCGGAAATTTATAGTATTGAAAGTTTTATTGAAAAGGTTGCTGGCTTACAGCAAATAGATAATACCACTACACTTTTTAAGCTATACGAAGTTTATATAAGTCTAATTAACAAAGAAGACCAAGAAACCTTCGAAACATTTAGTGGTTGGGCGCAAACTATAATAGGAGATTTTAATGAAATAGATAGATACCTTATTCCTTCCGATGAGTTCTTTAATTATCTATCTGAAATTAAAGATAAAGACCACTGGTACTTAGCAGATGAAAAAACAACACTCATTGAAAACTATTTAAAATTCTGGAAGCAACTACCTCAACTCTATAACGCGTTATATTCCAGTCTTATTTCTTCTAAAAAAGGGTATCAAGGATTAATATACAGAGAAGCTGCCAACAACATAGACACCTATCTGTCTACAAATAACAAAACACATATTTTTATAGGGTTTAATGCATTAAATAATGCTGAGCAACATATCATACAACAATCAATCAAAAAGGATTGTGCAGAGGTGTTTTGGGACTTAGATGAGGTGTTTTATAATGATACATTTCACGACGCCTCACATTTTATAAGATCATATTATAAGAATTGGAAAGTTTTTGAGAACAAACAGTTTAATGGTGGCCATAATTTTTCTAATAAGAAAGAAATTTCAATCATTGGAACACCAAAAAAAATAGGGCAGGCAAAAGCAGTAGGTCAAATTTTAAATGACATACCAGCAAATAAACTATCTAGTACAGCTGTAATCTTAGGAGACGAAACTTTGTTACTGCCATTGTTAAATGCAATCCCTAAGCATATTAAAGATGTAAATATTACAATGGGGTTACCGTTACAAAAAGTTCCGTTAGCTTCTTTTTTTGAACTTCTGTTTACATTACAACTTAACAATACATCAGAGTTATATTATAAACACGTTTTAGAATTATTTAATCATCCCTCATTACAATATGTATTAGAGGTTTCAAAGCTTAACGTTGTATCTTATATAAACACAGGAAATATTGTTTCAATAAAATTTGATAGCCTTATTGCACAAAGTAGCGCTGAAGAAAGTGAAATAGTAAAATTGCTTTTCTCAAGTTCAGAGAACAATCCAGAGCACTTCATTTCCCGTATTTTAAAAATAATTCAATACCTAAAGCAAAACTTATCTGTAGAGCAGTCTGTATTAAGAGAGTATCTATACCGTTTTAATGTGCTATTTAATAAATTAGAACATTTACTGTCTACCTTTTCTCATATATCTAATATTTCTGTATTACACACTATTTACAAGGATATGCTATCTAATGAAACCTTAGATTTTATAGGGAAAAAACACGATGGCTTACAGATAATGGGAGTTTTAGAAACTCGTGTTCTAGATTTTGAAAACATCATTATAACCTCTGTAAATGAAGGTATCTTACCATCTGGAAAAAGTGCTAATTCTTATTTGCCTTATGATTTAAAGAAAGAATACGGCTTACCTACCTACAAAGAAAAAGATGCCATATACACCTATCACTTTTACCATATGTTGCAGCGTTGTAACCAAGCACATATTATATTTAACACAGAAGCCGGCGACTTAAATAGTGGTGAAAAAAGTAGATTTATTACACAATTACAGGTAGAGGCTCAAAATTACCCAAAGCATTCGTATAACAATTTAATTACACTTCCTAAAGTTCCAAAAATCACCTCGCAATTAAGAACTGTACAAAAAACAGCTCAGGTAATGGATCAAATAAAATACAGAGCTAAATCTGGGTTTTCTCCATCTGCACTAACATTATATATGCGAAACCCTATAGATTTTTATACGCGCTATGTATTAGGTGTAGGAGATACTGAAGAGGTTGAAGAAACAGTGGCGTATAACACCTTAGGAACAGTTGTGCATGACACCTTAGAGCAATTATATACACCATACATTGGTGAGCTGCTTAATGCTGATATTATTAAAGTTATGACGACTAAAGCAGATAAGCAAGTAGCCCTAGAGTTTAACAACACCTATTCTAAATCTTCTTTAGACAAAGGTATGAACCTCTTAATCTTTGAAGTTGCAAAGCGTTACGTTCATAATTTTTTGAAATTAGAAAAAAAACGCCTCGATAATGGTGAAGATATTCAAATATTAAAAATAGAAGAAGATAATAATGTTCCTATAACAATAAATGGGATAGACTTTCCTGTTAATTTGAGAGGAAAAGTAGATCGTGTAGAGAAAACAAATGGCATAACGCGTATTATAGATTATAAAACAGGTAATGTAGATCTCGCTAAAGTAACCGTTAAAAGCTGGGACGATCTAAATACAGATTATGATAAGTATTCAAAATCCTTTCAAATTCTTCAATATGCATATATGATGCATTTAAAAACACCCTTTTTAAATCCTATTGAAGCTGGAATAATTTCATTTAAAAATTTGAAATCTGGATTTCTACCATTCAATTATAATAAAAACACAGAAATAACTACCGAAACATTTAAGGCATTTTCTGAGCAATTAGAGCAACTAATTAAAGACATTTGCAATCCTAATATTCCGTTTGTAGAAAAAGAACTTAAAGACCCATTTAAAGGATGACCATAACACAAAATATAGCCGTTAAAGGACAGCACAACAAACCAATTGTAACAGATTTATTTTTTAAACAAAATACAGATAAAAAACCTGTAGTTATTTTTTGCCATGGCTATAAAGGCTTTAAAGATTGGGGTGCGTGGAATATTATGGCTGAAGCGTTTGCCAATGCAGGTTTGTTTTTCGTGAAATTTAACTTTTCACATAATGGAGGTACGTTGGAGCAACCTATAGATTTTCCAGATCTTGAGGCCTTTGGAAACAACACGTATACTAAAGAATTAGATGATTTAGAGTCTGTTTTAAATTGGCTTACCGCAGAAGATTTTGAACACGCACCACAGATAGATACCACAGATATTACTCTTGTTGGTCATTCTCGTGGTGGTGGTATTGTCTTAATTAAAGCTGAAGAAGACTCAAGAGTAACTAAAGTGATAACCTTAGCATCTGTAAGCGATTACAAAGCGCGTTTTCCTCGCGGAAAAGACTTTGAAGCTTGGAAAAAAGATGGCGTAATGCACGTTGTTAACGGAAGAACAAAGCAAAAGATGCCTCATTATTTCTCATTTTTTGAAGATTTTAAGGCTAATTACGAACGCCTAAATATTCAAAAAGTGGCAAAGCGTTTAGAAAAGCCACTTCTTATTCTTCATGGCACGAATGACACATCTGTAAAAAACTATAATGCTGAGAATTTGAAAAATTGGAATGAAAACGCCACGTTGCGCTGGATTGCCAATGCCGATCATGTGTTTAACACCAAACATCCTTGGGAAAGTGATACTTTATCTAAACAGTTAAATTTAGTTGTATTGAAGAGTATCTCATTTATTAAAGACTAAAAGTTTTTTTTAGGTAACTTATACTTTTGTGACAACATCCCTTTAATTCGTTCACCTTTTAAATTAAGCTTAATCAATGTATCCTTTAAATACAAATATTGATGAGCATCTGGGGTAATAGTATTTCCATAAAGTTTTATGGTGTCTTGCTTTATTGTATAATTTCCTACTACAGTAAATGCTGAACCTGAAGTTTCTAAATATACTTGATTGAGCGTAAAGTTATAATCTTCTTTTAGGTGTAATTCTGTTTTAATTCCTAGACAGTCTGCACATGGTAGGGTTCCTATGTAGAGTCCTTTTATAGAGTCATTATAAAATCCTTTTGAAACTACTTTTTCGTGAGAACTTTGTTTTGAGGAGTCAGTATTCTTGCAAGAAGACAAACCTAGCGCAACTAAGACTATGCCTATAAAAACCCTCATTGTCAACTTTTAAACAAATTGATAATCGCCAAACTCCTTCTCAACCTCATCAAATACAGCAAATACATCTTTACTGTCATCACTCGTTACCATTTTCATACGGTATTCTTTAAAATGTGGGATGCCTTTAAAATAGTTGGTGTAATGTCTTCGGGTTTCAAAAACGCCTAGTTTTTCGCCTTTCCAATCAATACTCATTTGTAAATGACGACGTGCGGCATCTAAACGTTCTATCATATTTGGTGGTGGCAAATGTTTTCCGGTTTCAAAAAAGTGTTTTACCTCTCTAAAAAACCAAGGATACCCAATACTTGCACGACCAATCATAGCACCATCTAATCCATATTTGTCGCGCATTTCTACAGCGCGTTCTGGTGTGTTTACATCACCATTACCAAAAACAGGAATGTGCATTCTAGGATTATTCTTTACATCGGCTATTTGCTCCCATTTTGCATCACCCTTATACATTTGCTTACGCGTACGACCGTGAATGGCTATTGCAGCACAACCTACATCCTGTAAGCGTTCTGCCACCTCAACAATTTTTATAGACTCTTCATCCCAACCCAATCTGGTTTTTACAGTAACTGGCAATTTCGTGTGTTTTACCATAGCTTCAGTTAAAGAAACCATTAAATCTATATCCTTTAAAATTCCAGCACCAGCGCCTTTTGAAACGACTTTCTTTACAGGACAACCAAAATTAATATCTATGATATCTGGTCCAGAAGCTTCAACAATCTCCACACTTTTTAGCATAGATTCTAAGTTGGCACCAAAAATCTGAATCCCAACAGGTCTTTCCTTCTCATAAATATCAAGCTTCATCACACTTTTTGCCGCATCTCGAATTAAACCTTCCGAAGAAATAAATTCAGTATACACAACATCTGCACCTTGTTCCTTACAGAGTGCACGAAATGGTGGATCACTAACATCTTCCATTGGTGCTAACAACAATGGGAAATTACCTACGTCTATATCGCCTATCTTAGCCAAATGCTTAAATTTTAATGCAAAAATAAGAGTTTAAGCAAGAACTATCTAAACAGAAGTAATTAAAGCACCTTTAAAATTGATTGCATTTTAAAATAGCGATTTGAAAACCACTATATTTGCAGCCTTATTTAGACGTAGACTATGAAGCATATTCGCAATTTTTGTATCATCGCCCATATTGATCACGGTAAATCTACCTTGGCAGATCGCCTTTTAGACTTTACAGGATCTGTAACTGCTCGAGAAGCACAGGCACAACTGTTAGACAGTATGGATTTGGAGCGAGAACGTGGTATTACCATAAAATCTCACGCCATACAGATGAATTACACACACAAAGGCGAAGAATATACCCTTAACCTTATTGACACGCCAGGCCACGTAGATTTCTCTTACGAGGTATCTCGAAGTATTGCAGCTTGTGAAGGTGCCTTATTGGTGGTAGATGCTGCTCAAAGTATACAAGCACAAACAATTTCTAACCTATACCTAGCATTAGAAAATGATTTAGAGATTATCCCTGTATTAAATAAGGTTGATTTACCTTCTGCTAGTCCAGAAGAAGTGACAGATGACATTGTAGATTTATTAGGATGTGACCCTTCTGAAGTTATTCCTGCAAGTGCAAAAACAGGAATTGGTATAGAAGAAATTCTTACTGCAATTATAGAGCGAGTACCTGCTCCAAAAGGAAACCCAGATGAATCTTTACAAGCATTAATATTTGACTCTGTTTATAACCCTTTTAGAGGTGTTGAAACTTACTTTAGAGTCATTAATGGTAGCATTAAAAAGAATCAAGAGATTATGTTTATGGCCACCAAGAAAACCTATGGTGCAGATGAAGTGGGTACACTTAGGCTTAAACAGTTTCCTAGACAAGAAATTAAAACTGGTGATGTTGGTTACTTAATTACCGGAATAAAAGATGCACGAGAAGTAAAAGTTGGAGATACTATTACAGATGCTAAAAACCCTACCAAAAATATGATTGGTGGTTTTGAGGATGTAAAACCAATGGTTTTTGCTGGTATTTATCCTGTTGATACTGAAGATTTTGAAGAACTACGTTCAAGTATGGAAAAACTTCAGCTTAATGATGCGTCTTTAGTGTTTCAACCAGAAAGCTCTGCAGCATTAGGTTTTGGATTTAGATGTGGTTTCTTGGGAATGCTTCACCTAGAAATTATACAAGAGCGTTTAGAACGTGAGTTTGATATGACTGTAATTACTACAGTACCTAACGTATCTTACCACGCATTTACCAATAAGAATCCAGATGAAATATTATTGGTAAACAACCCTTCAGACCTTCCAGAACCATCTAAACTTAACCGCGTAGAAGAACCTTTTATTAAGGCAACAATAATTACAAAGTCAGACTTTGTAGGAAATGTTATGTCTCTTTGTATTGAAAAGCGTGGTATTATAACTAACCAAACTTATTTAACAACAGAGCGCGTTGAGTTAACGTTTGATATGCCATTAGCAGAAATTGTATTCGATTTTTATGATCGTCTTAAAACAGTTTCTAAAGGCTATGCATCTTTTGATTATTCGCCAATAGGTATGAAAGAATCTAAGCTTGTAAAAGTAGATGTTCTTTTAAATGGAAATACGGTTGATGCCCTTTCTGCCCTATTACACCAAGACAATGCTTATGATATTGGTAAAAAAATGTGTGAGAAGCTAAAAGAGCTAATTCCTAGACAGCAATTTGACATTCCTATACAAGCTGCCATTGGTGCTAAAATTATTGCTAGGGAGACCGTAAAAGCGCTTAGAAAAGATGTTACCGCAAAATGTTATGGTGGAGATATTTCTCGTAAGCGTAAACTTCTTGAAAAGCAGAAAAAAGGTAAAAAACGTATGCGCCAGGTTGGTAATGTAGAAATACCACAAGAAGCATTTATGGCTGTATTAAAGCTAAACGACTAAGTTTACTTGCAACAGTAATCTAACAAAAAAGGAAAGTCTTTTATTAAGACTTTCCTTTTTTAAAATATTAATGCTTTAAAAGATATACTAAACTATATTTTTTAAAGCATTTTTTATAAGTATTACATAGAGTTATCTTCATCTTCCATAGCAGTTGTAGAGTCTGCTAATTGCTCAACATCTATTGGTTTTCCTAGGTAAACTAATTTATGTCCTTCAAAATTTTCAACGTTTACATCTTTACTAAATGAGCTTAGTATATCTATTTGTCCATCTGCCTTTTTTATAAATAGAGGTACCATATCTTTTTCAGATTTAGTCATTTCTATAAGGCCTTCAAATTGTTCTTTAGTATCTATATCTATTTCTTGTATTGCTGGATATTTTCTAGCAACATCTGTAAGTTTTATATAATCATCTGTATGTGAGAATAAACCTTGTCTTGGGTTTTTTTGAGGGTTATTCATTTCTTCTGGGCTAATGAGTCTAAATGATCCATTTTCACCAAATTGAGCTTCAAATTTATCTAACGCATAGTTATTAATTTCTGCATTTCCTGTTAGAGCCATTAAGTACCCTACATCATTCAACTCAATATTACTTATTAAATCATCTGCATAAACACTAGCTTCCATTGCCTCTAAGCCTAATTCTTTTGCTTTTTTGATATTTAAGTTGTTACTATCTACCAAAACAACGTGACGCCCATTTTTATGAAGGTAGCTAGCTATTAAGCGGCTAACCTTTGAAGCGCCAATGATTAAAATGCCTTCTGAGTTTTTCAAAAATACACCCACTAGTTTGGCAAACATCCTTGCAGTTGTTGCATTTAATAATACCGTTCCTAACACTATCATAAATACCAATGGCGTAATGTACTCTGCGCCTTCAATTCCTTCTTGTGTTAGTTGTAAACCAAATAAGGAAGCAATACCTGCAGCAACAATACCACGTGGTCCTACCCAACTTATAAATAGTTTTTCATTAAGCTGTAATCCTGAGTTTATACTGCTTAAAAAGACGCCAAGAGGCCTAATTAGTAATACTACAATTGCAAATAGTACTACTGCATTCCAATTAAAGACTAATAGTAAATCATCTATATTAATATTAGCTGCAAGCAGAATAAATAGTATTGAAATTAATAATACAGAAAGAGATTCTTTAAAGTATAAAAGTTCCTTTATGTTAGGAAGGTTAATATTACCCATAACCATACCCATAACAACTACAGAAAGTAATCCGCTTTCGTGTGCAAACAAATCTGAAAGTACAAACACTGCTAATACCATAGCAAGTGTAAATACGTTTAGTAGGTAATGAGGAATCACATTTTTCTTTATTGCAAATGCTAAAGCATGAGCAAATGTAAAACCAAACGTAAAGCCAAAAAGTACAATTTTACCAAACTCTTCTAAAGCGGTAATAGTAAACTCGCTACCTGCTCCAACGCTTATAAATTCAAATACCAAAACGGCAAATAAAGCACCTATTGGATCTATTAAAATACCTTCCCATTTTAAAATAGCAGAAACATCTTTTTTTAGTGGCACGTTTCTAAGTATAGGTGAAATTACTGTAGGTCCAGTTACTATTATTAAAGCTGAAAACAAGAATGATATTGGCCAGCTTAAAAAGAAGATAAAATGTGCGGCTAACGCTGCTCCAAAAAATGTGACAATAACCCCAATTGAAATTAACTTAGTAATTACAGAACCCGTAGTTTTTATCTCACTTAACTTTAAAGTAAGACCACCTTCAAATAAAATAATTCCAATGGCAAGACTTACAAAGTAAAATAAGCTCTTTCCTGGAAATAAGCCTTTTTCACCATTCCATATAGGTTGTATTAATTTAACACCGCCATCTGTGTATAACGTTGCTAAAGGACCAACTAAAAGCCCAATTAAAATAAGCGGCAAAATTGCTGGGATTTTAAACTTCCAAGCAACCCATTGTGCCAATATTCCTAAAATGATGATACCTGCTAATTCTAACATTTACGTATTTTTTCGGGAAAATAACACCTTTTGAGCTCAAAACATAATGAGGACACGAAAAAAGGATATAATATTCTGTTAAATGCAAGGCACAATCCTCTAAACTTCGTTTTAATTTGAATAGCATTTAGTAATTTGCAAGCTATGACATTACACCCTATTGAATCTGGAAATTTTAAACTAGATGGTGGCGCTATGTTTGGCGTTGTTCCTAAAAGTTTATGGACAAGGACTAACCCTGCAGACGCTAATAATATGATTGATATGGCGGCTCGCTGCCTTTTAATTGAAGATGGCGACAGGCTTATTTTAATTGACACAGGTATGGGTGACAAACAAAGTGAAAAATTCTTTGGATATTACTATATGTGGGGAGACCATTCTTTAGATGCGTCTCTGGCCAAAGCTGGCTTTCATAGAGATGATATAACAGATGTTTTCTTAACACATTTACATTTTGACCACTGTGGTGGTTGTATAATAAACAATCCTAACGGTAACGGTTATCTGCCTGCTTTTAAAAACGCTAAATTTTGGACCAATGAAAACCATTGGAATTGGGCTGTAAACCCTAATGCAAGAGAAAAAGCATCTTTTTTAAAAGAGAACATCTTGCCAATGCAAGATAGCGGACAACTTAACTTTATCAAGAAAACGACTAAAGATTCTTTCCAAACATCATCTGAGTTAGATTTTGGAATCTTTTTTGCAGATGGTCACACAGAAAAACAAATGATTCCGAGGATAGACTATAAAGGAAAAACACTTGTATTTGCAGCAGATTTATTACCAACTGCCGGCCACATACCGCTACCTTATGTAATGGGTTATGATACAAGGCCGCTATTAACCTTAGATGAAAAAGCACAGTTTTTAAACGAAGCTGCAGACCATAATCATTACATATTTTTAGAACACGATGCTCATAATGAAATTATAACCGTGCAACATACAGACAAAGGCGTTCGTCTTAAAGATACTTACACATTTAATCAATTATTTAAATAACTAAAACACATGACTATAAAATTTCCTGCGGTAGCAACTGCCGCTATTACAGCTAGTATTATACTTTCAGGTTGTGGAAGTGCAGTACCTACTATTGTTTCTACACCATTAGAAAACATAGATAAGCAACCTCTAAAGACAACAAGCCTAAATGAGGTACAATTAAAAGGTTGGGGTGGCGCAGATATTGTAAGCGATACTATTCCAGGAATGAGTGTTGAAAAAGCCTACACAGAAATCATTAAAGACAAACAAGGACAAAGCGTTATTGTTGCTGTAATAGATAGTGGTGTAGATATAGAACATGAAGACCTTAAAAATGTAATCTGGACCAATACAGATGAAATTCCAAATAATGGAATTGATGATGATAAAAATGGTTACATAGATGATATTCACGGATGGAATTTCCTAGGTGATATTGTTGAAGAAAACATGGAATATGTGAGAATTCTTCGTGATGGCTACTCAAAGTTTGAAAACGCATCTGCTTCAGATTTTTCTGGAGAAGACTTAGAAGCTTACAACCAGTATGTTGAAGCTAAAGCAGAATATGATAAAGAATACGGAGAAGCTATTCAAAACAAACAACAGTACGAAGGTATTTACCAACAGCTTAAAGCTGCACATTCCGCAGTAAGCAAAGAAATAGGTAAAGAAGATTATACCAAGAAAGAATTGTCTGAAATGACAACAACATCTGAGCAATTAGGGCAATACAAAGGTTTTCTTACGCAAATGTATACATATGCAGAAGGTCAAACTATTCCAGAATTTATGGAAGGTATAAAAGAAGGCGTAGATTATTTTGCAGGTCGATTAAACTCACATTTTAATCAAAAATTAAATGCTAGAGCAACTATATTAAAAGACAATCCAGACGATTGGTCAACGCGTTATTACGGTAATAATGATGTAGATGGTCCAGACCCTAAAAAAGCAGATGCAAAACACGGTACACACGTTGCTGGTATTATTGCAGCATCTAGAAATAATGGTGTTGGTATGAACGGTGTTGCACAAAATGTTGAGATTATGGTTATACGTGCAGTGCCAGATGGTGATGAGTATGACAAGGATATAGCAAATGCAATACGCTATGCTGTAGATAATGGTGCTAAGGTTATTAATACAAGTTTCGGAAAGTATTTCTCTACACATCCAGAATGGGTAAATGATGCTATAGAATATGCAGCTAAAAAAGATGTTCTAATCGTAAATGCCGCTGGAAATGAAGGTTTAAACCTAGATGAAAAAAGAGTGTATCCAAACGATCAAACACCTACAGAACCAAAGGAAATATCTGATACATTTTTAACAGTAGGTTCATTAACATACACATATGGAGCAGAAATGGTATCGTCTTTTTCAAATTACGGAAAAAGCAATGTAGATGTATTTGCACCAGGTTCTAAAATTTGGTCCACAACACCATTAAACGAGTATGAGTACTTACAAGGAACATCTATGGCCGCGCCTGCAGCTGCTGGCGTTGCTGCTATGGTTCGTTCTTACTTTCCTAACTTAAAAGCATCAGAAGTAAAACAAGTTTTAATGGAAAGTGGTTTAAGCACAACACAAACTGTTGTAGTTGGTGGTGAATCCAGCAATACAAAACCGTTTACAAGCTTATCTACTTCAGGTAAAATGGTAAACCTTTACAATGCTTTAATTTTAGCAAGTAAGAAATAAGAGAGACTATTCTTATTGTTTACAGTAAGAGCCTTTAAACACTAAACTTTATAACTATGACAAAATACTTATCAGTACTGATTTGCTTTTTAAGCCTTTCAGCTATCGCTCAAAACAACACCTCATATTGGCAACAACACGTTGATTACAATATGGATATTGATATGGATGTTGAAACCTTTCAATATAAAGGAACCCAAAAATTAGAATACACTAATAATTCACCAGATGATTTAAACCGTGTATTTTACCACTTATATTTTAATGCATTTCAACCAGGAAGTGAAATGGATGTTCGTTTACAAAACATTCAAGATCCAGATGGTCGTATGACTACTGAAGATAAGAAGAGTAGAATTATGTCTCTTTCTGAATCTGAAATGGGTTACATTAAAGTAAAATCTCTTACACAGGATGGTAAAGAAGTTACTTACAAAACTGTAGGTACTGTTTTAGAAGTTGAATTAGCAACACCTATAAAATCTGGTGACAAAGCTACTTTTGAAATGGAATTTGACGGTCAAGTACCTCAGCAAATTAGAAGAAGTGGTCGTAACAATGCAGAAGGAGTATCTCTATCTATGACACAATGGTACCCAAAGATGGCAGAATATGATTTTGAAGGTTGGCACGCAGATCCTTATATAGGACGTGAGTTTCATGGTGTTTGGGGAGACTTTAATGTAAACATTACTATTGATAAAGATTACATTATTGGAGGAACAGGTTACCTTCAAAACCCAGAAGATATAGGATATAACTATGGCGATGAAGGCCCTAAAGGAAAGAAAGGTAAAAAAGGAAAGCTTACCTGGAAATTTAAAGCACCTATGGTTCATGATTTTACGTGGGCAGCAGATCCAGACTATATTCATGATAAAGTAACTGCTAATGATGGTACTGTTTTACATTTCTTATATCAAGACAACGACAGTATTAAAGAAAACTGGAAGAACCTTCAGCCAAAAACAGAGCAGATTCTAGAATTTTTCAATGAAAATATAGGACCTTACCCCTATGAACAATACTCGGTAATACAAGGTGGTGATGGCGGTATGGAGTATGGTATGAGTACTTTAATTACTGGAGAGCGTAAGTTTGGAAGCCTAGTAGGTGTAACAGCACATGAGATGGCACATAGCTGGTTTCAGTTTATACTAGCAACTAATGAAGCGCAACACGAGTGGATGGATGAAGGTTTTACTAGCTTTATTAGTTCTGAAGCTATGAATGTAGTTATGGGCGAAAATAAAGAAAACCCACATTCTGGTTCTTACAGAGGCTATACCTATTTAGCAAACTCTGGTGTAGAGCAACCAATGACTACACACGCAGACAGATATAATGTAAACCAAGCTTACAGCATTACTGCGTATGCTAAAGGCGCTGTATTTTTAGCACAGTTAGAGTATTTATTAGGAAATGATCTTCAAGATGAAATTATAAAAGAATATTATAACCAATGGAAGTTTAAGCACCCTACACCAAACGATTTTATACGCGTTGCTGAGAAAGTATCTGGAGCAGAATTAGGTTGGTATTTGATAGACTTTGGTCAAACTACAAATACAATAGATTATACAGTAAAAAGCATTGAAGGTAACACTGCTACATTAGAGCGTATAGGTTTAATGCCAATGCCAATAGATGCTAAAGTAACATTTGCAGATGGCACAACTAAAATGGTTCACATTCCATTACGTATGATGCGTTGGGTAAAACCAAATGCAGAAAATGTTCAAGAAGATTGGCCTTGGGCAATGCCTACATATGAGCTAAAAATGGATAAGGAAATTTCTAAAGTAGAAATAGATCCAAGTCAACTTATGGCAGATGTTAAGCGTGATAACAACACGATGCAGAAATAATATAAGATTTAGGAGCCTTTCCTAAATGACTATTTCAATTACAAAAAACCCTGTTAGAGTCTTTATTATCTAACAGGGTTTTTTATTTAAGATGTTATTTTATAACAATCTTTTGAACACGTTTATATCCATTAACTTCTAAATGCAAAAAATATAAAGCACTTGGTAAATTGCTTAGATTAATAGAAGTACTATGTTTATTAAACGTATAGCTTTTAAGGGTTTTACCATAAATGGTTATAACTTTTACATTAATAGTATCAACGGTAATGCCGTTTAAGTTAAAAATACCTGACGATGGGTTTGGGAAAACTGAAACTTCGCTAAGTTTATTATCTTCTATTGAAAGGCTAATGTTCGATTCTAAAAAATCTGGAACACCACTATTATCTGTATCATCATCTAAAGGCGATCCATTGTTATTATAATCTTCGTCTATAGTTAAAACACCATCACCATCATCGTCATCATCTAAGTAGTTTTCAATTAAATCTTCATCTGTATCAATAAACGCAAACGATTGTAAACCTGCGCCAATACCTGTTATTTCTGTTAATGTATCTACGCCATCGCCATCATCGTCATCATCTAAATAATTAGGAATATCATCTTCATCTGTATCGTCATCATTTAAATCTCCATTAGTATTTAAGTCTTCATCAGAGTCGCTTATCCCATCATTATCACTATCTGGCAAAGTTAAAACCAAATCAAAATTTTCAATAGTAAAACATCCAAATTCAAAATTAGTTACTCTAATATATATTGTTTGTGGGGAAAATAAGTTATTATAAGCATTTGGTGTTACTATGGCATTGTTATCTGCTAAGGCATCACTTTCTGTTTCAAAATATACTACATCATAGTTTGAGGGAGACAAGCCATTTAAAACAATAGGAGTGTTTTCAGAAAGGTCAAAACTTTCTGTACCGTCTTCATTGACATCTTCTAATATAAGATCTATGGGCTCTGCAGTTGCAGGATTAAGTCCAACACTAATTATTAAGGTTGTAGTATCATAAGTACTATCCGTAGTATCCTCTGCACGCGCATAAATTGTCTGCGGATTAGTCGTATTTGTAAAAGGACTAATTAATGGATTTATTTTATTATCTGCATCGGTTTGTGAGGTATGATACGATACAGTTACATTATTTTGATCTCCTATTATTTGAGCATCATTTACACTAAGGTCAAACTGAGAAAAATCTGTGTCGCTACAAGCAGTTAAATCTGATGCTGGATTAGCAACAGCTTGTGCTTGTGACAAAGAAGTTATAGTTAATAAGATAAAGCAAAGTAGTAGTGTTCTCATAGTTAGTTTTTTATAAATGTAACTAAAAAAACTTTTAGCCTCAAAGAATAGAGTTTACATGCTCCTGCAACTTGGTTACAACTGTATTTTCAAACCAAGGATTTTTCATTCTCCAAAAACGATTAACTGGTGAAGGATGCGGGATTACAAAATACTCCGGTAAATAGTCATTGTAGTTTTTAACCTTCTCTGTTAAGTTGCGTTTATCATCTGGTAAATAATAATTTTGAGCATAAGCACCAATTAATAATTTAAGCTTAACGTGTTTTAGCTCATTCCACACTTGGTCGTGCCACGTAGGTGCACATATTTTCATTGGTGGTAAATCTCCTGTTTTAGCTTTACCAGGATAGCAGAATCCCATTGGTAAAATTGCAAAATTGTCTGTATTGTAAAAAGTCTCTTCCGTAACCCCAAGCCACTCTCTAAGCTTCTTTCCGCTTTGGTCTTTCCACGCTACACCACTTTCATGAACTTTACGACCTGGAGCTTGGCTTATCAAAACTATTTTAGAGTGTTTTGCAGCTTCAATAATTGGTCTAGGGCCAAGAGGAAGCTTATCTGCACAAAGGCTACAGTCTCTAATAGTTGAAAGTAAATTCTTCATAATATTTAAAGTTAGAACTTCTTTTTTCCTCAAACACAGCTTTAAACAATTTTGTATCTTAGAATGAAAATAGCTAACAATGAGCCATTACAGCATAAAACATATTGAAGAGTATTATCAAGTATATAGAAAATCTGTTAGAGATCCCGAGCTGTTTTGGGGTGAAATAGCCGAAGAACATTTTTTATGGCGAAAAAAATGGGATCGCGTTTTAAGTTATGATTTTAGCAAACCTGAGTTTAAATGGTTTGAGGGTGCCCAATTAAATATTACAGAAAACTGCTTAGACAGACACTTAACCACAAGAGCAAATAAAACGGCACTTCTTTTTGAGCCAAACAATCCCGAAGAAAAGGCACAACATATTACTTACAAAGAGTTGTATGAGCGTGTTTGTAAGCTTGCAAATGTCTTAAAACAAAAAGGGGTTAAAAAAGGAGATCGCGTTTGTATTTATTTACCTATGATACCTGAGCTCACCGTATCTGTATTGGCTTGTGCAAGAATTGGCGCCATACACTCTGTTGTTTTTGCAGGGTTTTCATCTAAAGCTTTAGCAACTCGAATAAACGACTGTGACTGTGAAATGGTCATTACCTCAGATGGATCTTATAGAGGCCACAAAACAATAGATTTAAAAGCAATTGTAGATGAAGCATTAGAGCAATGTAGTGGCGTTAAAAACGTATTGGTGGTTAAACGTATTAATTCTGAGGTCTCAATGACACCTAACAGAGATTTCTGGATAGAACCACTGTTGAAAGAGGCTAGTGCAAATTGTCCTGCAGAAATAATGGATGCAGAAGATCCATTATTTGTTTTGTATACATCTGGATCTACAGGTACGCCAAAAGGAATGGTACACACTTGTGGAGGTTATATGGTATATAGCGCCTATACATTTAAAAATGTGTTTAGATATGAAGAAAATGATGTGTATTGGTGTACAGCAGATATTGGCTGGATTACAGGACACAGTTATATAATTTACGGTCCTTTAGCCAATGGTGCCACTTCCTTAATGTTTGAAGGTGTCCCTAGCTACCCAGATTTTGGAAGGTTTTGGGAAATTGTAGAAAAGCATAGAGTAAATCAGTTTTATACTGCGCCAACAGCAATTCGTGCTTTGGCAAAAGAAAACCTTAAATTTATTGAAAGTCACGACCTGTCTTCCTTAAAAGTATTAGGTACTGTTGGAGAACCAATTAATGAAGAGGCTTGGCATTGGTATAATGTTAATGTAGGAAAAAAACGCAGCCCTGTTGCAGATTCGTGGTTTCAAACAGAAACTGGTGGTATAATGATATCTCCTATTCCGTATGTTACAGCAACAAAACCTACATATGCAACATTACCTTTGCCTGGAGTACAGTTAGCGTTAATGGACGAAAATGGAGATGAAATTAAAGGCAACCAAGTAGATGGCCGTTTGTGCATAAAATATCCTTGGCCTGGTATAGCTCGTACTATATATGGAAACCATAAACGGTATAAGGACACCTATTTTTCAGCATTTAAAGGTATGTATTTTACAGGTGACGGTGCATTAAGAGATGAAACTGGATATTATAGAATTACAGGACGCGTTGATGATGTTGTAATTGTTTCCGGGCATAATATGGGTACTGCACCTATTGAAGATGCTATTAATGAACACCCAGCTGTAGCTGAAAGTGCTATAGTAGGTTTCCCTCACGATATTAAAGGAAATGCACTGTATGGGTTTATTACTCTAAAGGAAACTGGAGAAGGAAGAGATCACAATAATCTTAGGTCAGAAATAAATCAATTAATCACCGAATATATAGGTCCAATAGCCAAGTTAGATAAGATTCAATTTACAAAAGGGCTTCCTAAAACCCGTTCAGGGAAAATTATGCGCCGTATTTTAAGAAAAATTGCTAGTAAAGATTCTGAAAACCTTGGAGACATTAGTACCTTGCTAAATCCTGAAGTTGTTCAAGATATAATAGACACATCTCTATAACACATTAAAAACTATGAGCGCATATGACGCTGTAATTATAGGATCTGGACCAAATGGACTGGCTGCCGGAATTGCACTATCTCAAGAAGGTAAACGCGTACTTATTTTAGAAGCTCATAAAGAGGTTGGTGGTGGCACAAGAACTGCAGAGCTTACCTTACCTGGTTTTCATCACGATGTTTGTTCTGCCGTGCACCCTTCAGGGTTTATATCACCGTTTTTTAAAACATTACCTTTAGAGAAGTTTGGTTTAGAATGGATACATCCGGAGGTTTCTGTTGCACATCCATTAGACAATGCTCCTGCTATTCTTTTAAAAAAATCTATTAAAGACACTTCTACACAATTGGGGCAGGACTCTAATCGCTGGGTGTCTTTATTTGAGGAGTTTGTAGGTGCATCAGACGCTCTGTTTAAAGATACAATGGCACCATTACAAATTCCCAATAATCCTATTTTACTTTCTAAATTTGGTTTAAAAGGTGCGCGCTCTGCAGTATCTTTTGTAAACTCTTATTTTAAAGATGAACAAGCTAAGGCATTGTTTGCGGGATGTGCCGGTCATAGTATTTTACCATTTGATAAAATGTTAACCTCAGCTTTTGCTATGATGTTTGTAATACAAGGCCATGTTACCAATTGGCCAATAGTAAAAGGAGGCTCACAAAATTTAGCAAAGGCACTTTCAGGTTATTTTGTAAGCTTAGGAGGTACTATTACAACCAATACTCGTATTACTAATTTTGAGCAACTACCAATAGCTAAAGCTTATTTGTTTGACACAGACCCTAAGCAGCTTGCTGCTATTTGTAAAGCTGAGTTGCCAAAATCTTACCTAAACCGTCTTCATAACTATAAATACGGTCCTGGAATTTTTAAAGTAGACTGGGCTTTGTCTGAATCTATTCCTTGGAAAGATCCTAATTGCTTAAAAGCATCAACAGTTCATGTTGGTGGTACTTTTAATGAGATTGCAAAAAGTGAAAAAGACATGTGGGAAGGCAGACATTCTGAAAAGCCATTTCTAATTCTTTGTCAACAAAGTGAATTTGATGCAACTAGAGCACCAAAGGGGCAACATACAGGATATGCCTATTGTCACGTACCAAATGGATCTACAAAAGATATGACAGCTGCTATAGAAAGCCAAATAGAGCGTTTTGCGCCAGGGTTTAAGAATATTATACTAAGCAGACATAAAACCTCAACAAAAGGGTTTCAGGATTACAATCCTAACTATTTAGGAGGTGCAATTACTGGCGGAGTTTCAGATATTTCTCAATTATTTACGAGACCAGTTGCAAGGTTAAACCCTTATTCCACTCCTAATCATTCAATTTATATTTGCTCTGCATCTTCGCCACCTGGTGGTGGTGTTCATGGTATGTGTGGTTATTATGCGGCTAAGAGTGTCCTAAATAAAAAAGCCACTATCAAAAGATAGTGGCTTCTTAAAGGTTTAATTTTAAACACTATAAACTAGTTCTTAACAATTTTATAAGTGTGTACGTTGTCTTCCGATTTAACTTTTATAATATATAAACCAGATTCTAAGCTGTTAGTATTTAGGTTAATATAATTATTGTTCACCTTATTCTTTAAGACTTCCTTACCTCTAATATCATAAATTACAACTTCATCAATTATATTACTATAGGAGATGTTAACTTCATTTTTAATAGGATTTGGGTAAACTTCTAATTCATTTGATTCAACTTCATCTGTACTTAGCGTAGAAGAATCATAAGCAGCGATTCTAAATTTACCAAATTGTTGAGACCATCCCCAAACTCTTACTATTACCGTTTCACCTGGTGTTTTATCTGTAAATAAAATTCCTGCAAATTGGTTACCTCCTATTACAAATTGATCATTACAATAAGCTGTTGTGGTATTTGGTGGTGGTAAATTATAATAATAAGGCTCTAAAGTGTCTGTACCGCAAGATCCTGTATAGGTTTCGATTGCAGTATCATAAAGGTTTGTTTCGTCAGGCTCAACCCTAGTTTCTATAGTAAAGCTACCAGATTCTGGTACTACCACTGTAAACCAAATATCTCTTCCTCGTGTAGAAAAATCTAAAGTACCACAACTAGGAAAGTTTGAGTTGCCTGGATTTATTGTTGCTGAAGTGTTTGTAGCTACTATAAAGCTATCTTCAAAACTTTGTCCAACATTTAATGCTATTGGGTTAGTACAATCATCATTAGATGGTGGTGCAGGAGATTTGTAAACACACAAATCAAAATAAATTGCTTGTGAAGATAATGCAGATGTCACATTTATATAATAGGTTTCATTTGCTTCTAAATCTCCCAATACAATATCTTCACATTGGTTGGTCTGTGAAGGAAATTCTTCTGACAGCGGATTTAAAAATCCTGGAGTTCCATTATAAAGACTAATAGATAAAGGCGCTGCACCATTTACTAAAGATGCAGAAAATGTATACTCTGCGCTTTCTGTTGGTGTAAATGTATACCAAACATCCGGATTAGAGTTTGTACAATAAGACTCTCCAGAGGTGCTTGCGTTTGCAGTGTACCCAACGACACTGTTCTCACACATATCTATGGTAGATTCTAATATCTCTTCTGCATTTGCTGTATCATTATTATCTGGTGAGTCTGGAAATGGATAAACACACATACGGTATTGTGTTGTTTCAGATGCACCACGTGCGTTAATGTAGTATGTTTGGCCACTATTTAAGACTGCACTGTAATATCTTGTAGCGCATCCTGTTTGGCTTGTAAGATTTCCTGGTGTGCCTGTAAAAATACCAATGCGTACATTTTGATTGTTAGAGTTTAAAGACTCTATTTCAATAGCATACATCTTAGTTTCAGTTGGTGTAAATGTGTACCAAGAATCTACCCAAAAATCATAATCTACACAGTTAAACTCTGCAGACTTTGTAAAGCCTTGAAAGTTTGAGATTTCTGAATTTTCGCATTCGTAAGTTGCAGATAACTCTGTAGCAACTGCTCCATTTGCTTCGTCAGATTGTGCACTTAGGTTGCAAGCCAATACTAGCGAAGCAATTAAAAGTATATATCTAGTCATAATAAGTGGTTTTTAAGTGTAACAAAAATCAAAAAAAACAAGTTATAAAGTAGGTGTTTTTTAACCGTTAACTTATCGTTAACCGAAGTGAACTTTTTTAAAATCAAATAAGTAGATAAGTTTACATCACTAAAAATTAATATTCAGATTAAACATTTAGATATCATGAAAAACATTTACATCATTTTAATTCTTGTTGCTGCAACCTTAAAGATAAATGCTCAAGTAGTTTCAATTAATGACATTACATTAGGTGGAATCTCTACTAGTACTTTTCAAGAAACCCCTATAGATGCAGATGATAATTACTCGTACTCACAAAGTATATATTTGCAATCTGAAATTAATGTTGCTGGGACAATTTCCAAAATTACATATTATACAGATGGTGTCTTAGAAAACTCAAATGACATTACCGTTTATATGGCAGAAAAAACTGAAGATGTCTTTTCATCCAATGATGATTGGCTTCCGTTTAGTAGTCTTACTGAAGTTTTTTCTGGAACATATGAGGTTTATGGTAATGAGGTTTCAATAATACTAGACACACCTTTTAACTACAGTAACACTTCTAACCTTGTTATAATTGTAGATGAGAATCAAGACGATAGTGATAGCAATGATTTTATTACACATAACCTAGGTTTCTCTGAAGCAAATGGTAGAGTTTTACACTATGGGAATAACTTTACAAACCCAGACCCAATATCTCCTCCAAGCGGTACAAGAGATTATTATAGACCAAATATAGAAATAGATTTTAATGAGATAACTTGTTTTCCTCCAAGTAACATTGCCATTGGCACCATAGAGCCTACAGCAGTTACTATAAGCTGGGAATCTCCTGTAACTAACTGGGACTATGTTATCCAATTTGCAGGCTTAGGAAACCCAGATGCTGCAACACCAGTTGAAGCTTCTTCTTCCACAATTAACCCACAAGGTTTAACTAGCAATACAGCCTATGAGTTTTTTGTAAGATCAAGTTGTGATACAGATGATACAAGTGATTGGATTGGCCCAATAAATTTTAGAACTGGTTGTGAAACTGTAAACGATTTTTCTGAATCTTTTGAAAGTTTACCAGATGAATTAGCTATCCCATATTGTTGGTCTGTAATTTCAACATCTACAGGTACAGAGGCATCTTACAAAGTAAATTCAAGCGCGTCTCAATCCTATTCTCCAGATAATTATTATGAAATTCAAATTAATGAAGATGATGAGTTATTTGTTATTTCACCACAAAGTCTAACTATAGCAGATGGTACGAAAAGAATTGAGTTTGCTGCAAAAGTTAATTCTACCACAAGTGGTGAAACTACTTTAAATGTAGGTCTTATGACAGACCCCAATAGCGAAACAACATTTGAAGCGCTGTCTTCATTTACACTAAACAGCTCATCAAACAATAACAATAATTATACTTTATACTATGTAAACATACCTGAAAATATTAACGCAGATTATTTAGCATTTAACATAGAAACAACATCTACGTTTAATAAGATTGTTAGTCTAGATGATATTGTGATTACATCGCAACCAAGCTGTTTTGAGGTATTAAACTTGGAAGCTAGTGAAATTACAGACACTTCATTTAACCTTACACTGGAGGCAGATATACAACCACAAACTCAATGGGAATTGGTTGTTGTGCAAACAGACTTAAATTTTAATCCAGACCTAGAGACGCCTATTGTAGTGAACACACTTACAACTCCTATTACAACAGATTCTGATGGAGGCTCTATTTTACCAAACAGTCCTTACAGAGTGTTTATAAGAGCTAATTGTGATGCTGCGGGAAGTGATGGCTCAGGATATAGTAGTTGGTTTGGTCCATATGATTTGAGAACAGATTGCGCTCCGTTAAACAATGGTTTTACAGAAACGTTTGAAAGCTATAGTAATGCAGATTTTCCTTTTTGTTGGTCTAAGAACATGACTTCAACAGGTTCTCCGTTAGTGCAAGTAAGCAGTTTTGCCAGTTATGCAAACTCAGGTAGTAATTCTTTAATAATGAATACTGGTAATGATCCTAATGCCAATATCTTATTAATACTGCCACAAAGTACAATTGCTAATGATGGTAATCATAGATTGGAATATTATGCAAGAAAAACAAATGTTAATACAGATATTAACTTGATTGTTGGTACAATGAGTGATCCTTTAGACGCTAATACCTTTGAGGAAATTACAGCAGTACCTGTATTAACTGGAGGTACTTCTGGAGAAAATGTACAGTATTTTGTAAACTTACCTTTTAATGATAATGACTATGTTGTATTAAAGCATGAAGCTGGAGATGCTGCTAGTGTTGCTCTATATTTAGATGATGTTACAATTACAGAGCAACCAGATTGTACAGAAGTGTTTAATGTTACAGCGAATAATGTTACAGCTTCTTCTGTAAGCGTGAGTTGGGAGTTTATTGGAGACCAAACACAATGGGAGTATATTGTACAACCATTAAATACTGGAATTCCTGTTTCTGGACAAAGCACGATGAGTAATACTTCAAATTCAGATTTTAGTATGTTAGATGCTAATACTAGCTATGAAATATATGTTAGGGCAAATTGTGATACAGATGGTTATAGTGATTGGTCTGCTCCCATAACTTTTACAACACTTTGTGTAGGTGAGTCTGATAACTTTACACACAGTTTTGAGGGCTTTGAGAGCAATACACCTATTGAGCCTTGTTGGTCTAGTTTAATTACTCCTTTTTCTACAAGTCCTACAATAACGTATAGTAGTACACAAGCACAAGATGGTAGCTTAAGCGCAAGACTTTATAGCGGAAATTCCACAGATACTGATTTATTATTAATTAGTCCTCAACTATTAGGTTTAGATGCCACAAAACAAATTAGTTTTTATGTTTATGATAATGATATGGGTGCTTTAGAAGTTGGTACAATGACTAATAAAAATGATGCCACAACCTTTACACCATATCAGATTTTTACAGATGCAGATTTAACTGATGATGCTTGGGAACAGAAGATTGTAACCTTTGAAGACTATACCGGTACAGATCAATATATTGCTTTTAGGTATGTTGCTGCTTCTACTTTTGACAATTTATTTATTGATAACTTTAGCTACGACACAAATCCAGTGTTAAGCACTTCAGAAAATAGTTTAAGTGACGTTAGCATATATCCTAACCCTGTAAAAAACGCGTTACATATAACTGGAGAGCATATATCCTCTATTACCATTTATACTATTAATGGTAAAAAAGTGTTTTCTAAACGTGAATCGCTTGAAACTATTAATATTACAAACCTAAATGCAGGTATATACTTTGTAGAGTTAAAAGACCAAGACGGAAAACGTATTATGAAAAAAGTAATAAAGCAGTAGTAAGATAGATTAACAACTATAATTAAAAAAGGCTCTCAATTATGAGAGCTTTTTTTATTGATCTTTAATTACAAACTCTAAACCAACACCTCTTACACTGTTAATACTAATATTCTTATCATCTTTAAAGTGTTTTCTAACTCTTGAAATAAAGACATCCATACTTCGGCCAGAAAAGAAGTTACTTTGCCCCCAAACATTGTCTAAAATATCATCTCGTGGTATAAGGCTATTTTTATTTTTATAGAGATAAACAATTAACTGTGCTTCTTTTTCGGTAATCTTAAAAGTATGGTTTTCAATAGTTAACGAAAGATTTTTTACATCAAGCAAGTATTTTCCTATTTGTAAGGTTTCAAAGACCTCTTCTTCGATATTAATTGTTTGCTGCTGCTTTGTTCTTTTAATAATATTATTTATTCTTAAGATAAGCTCCTCTACCTCAAAGGGTTTAGAAATATAATCGTCTGCACCAATACTTAACCCTTTAATACGGTCTGGTTTGTTTTTTCGTGCTGTTAAGAATAAAAAAGGTGTTGCTGGAAATTTCTTGGAAATTTTCTTGGAAAGACTAAAGCCATCAAGCTTTGGCATCATTACATCTACAATACAAATGTCAAAAGAGTGCATTTTTAACAAATCGAAAGCTTCAACACCATCTTTAGCCCAAAATACTTCAAACTTATTAAGTTCTAAATACTGTTTTAGAGTCGTGCCAAAATCTATATCATCATCTGCTAATAAGATTCTTTTTTCCATTGCTTAAAGGAAGTTTTATAAAGAATGTAGAGCCTTCATTTTTCCGACTTTTAACATCCAACGTTCCTTTATGAGCATTTATAATTTGTTTGCAATAATAAAGGCCTAAACCTAGACCCTTAAAATTGTGTGTGTTTTTCTCACTTACCCTAAAGAACTTACCAAAGATAAGTGTTTTATTTTTTTTAGAAATTCCTATTCCATTGTCTGAAATAGAAATAATATGTTCAAAATTTTCAATTTGATACGTTATTTTTATAACGCTTCCTTCAAATTTTACTGCATTGTTTAATATGTTGACAATTGCTGTGCTAAAGTAAAATTGATCTACACTTACCTCTTCTGAAACATCTGAAATAGATTTTATAAATTGAATATGCTTTGGCAGTGTTAATGCATAGTCTTCACTTAAATCTTTAAGAAAGCTTGAGAGGTTTACCTGCTCTTTATTAAGGTTTATATCATTATAACCAACGCTATTGTCTACTACTTGGTCTATAAGGTTTTGGAGTCTTTTATTTTGCCTATTAATGGTATCTATAGAGTCTTTTGCTATGTCTTTATTGTCTTTTGCAAACTTGTTAGTTAGCGTTTTTGTAGCAATAGATAGCGTTGCTAAAGGTGTTTTAAGCTCATGAGTGATATTATTTATAAAGTCTGTTTTTATGTCTGATATACGCTTTAACTTTAAGAGGTTTCTTATAGAATATGTTACTAAAAGAATGATAAAGAGAAAGAGCAAAAACGCAACAAAAAACAGTAATAATAATCTCTTAAATATGATAGTATCCCAATTTAGGATCTTCATATAAATTGTTGCTCTATACTTTATATCCACAGTAGATTCTTGATTAAGCGTATTAGTATAGTCTTTATCAAAAGTCCAGTTCCAGGCATTAATAATTAAGCCTTCATCTGTGGGAAAATTTGTGCCTAATAAGAAAATAGGTTCATCTTTTCCATCTATTAAAAGATCTTCTGTTTCACCGTTTTCGGACAGCTGAATAGAGGTAGCAATTTTTTTAAACTGAATATTATCATCTAAGTTGTAATACTCTGCTCCTTTTTTAAAGTAGTCTAAAAACGTATCGTTTTTTAAGCTGGAAAACTTTTCCAAACTGTTTAGTAAGGAGTCTTTAGTTATTATTCCGTTTTTATATTCTGGAATTTTTTCTACAAATTCCATTCTATAATTCCAGGAAAGCGAATCTACATATGGTGTTTTTACTATACTGCCTATTTTAGTTCTAGACTCCACAGCATAGCTTTTCTTTCTTAAGTCATACGTATTGAAAATTAAATAGCCTTGCATTGTTGTTAAGGCTATTAGCGCAAGTATTGCACCTACTATTAGTAGTTTAGATTTAATTTTCATGAAGTTAAAACTAAGACAAAAATGTAAAACGAAAACTTTTTATATCTCTTGTTAACTTTACATTAACCGATTGGTATACATTAAAAACAAAAAAAAGCCGCTATCAAATGATAACGGCTTTAGTTTCTGTGGTCCCACTTGGGCTCGAACCAAGGACCACCTGATTATGAGTCAGGTGCTCTAACCAACTGAGCTATGGGACCTTTTGACAAGTGTTTGCCAAAATAGAGCGCAAAAATAACACTTTGATAAATTTCAGGCAAGCTAAATGTATCATTTCTTAATATCTTGACATAATTCTACTAAAACACCGTTAGAAGATTTAGGGTGCAGAAACGCAATAAGCTTATTATCTGCGCCTTTTTTAGGAGTTTCATTTAATAATTTAAACCCTTCATTTTTTAGTCGCTTCATTTCTTTTTCAATATCCTCGACAGCATATGCTATATGATGAATGCCTTCACCACGCTTTGCTATAAACTTAGCAATGGCACTATCCTCATGCGTTGCGCCCAAAAGTTCTATCTTACTGTCTCCAACTTTAAAGAAGCTAGTAGTTACACCTTCACTTTCTACATCTTCTGCTTTGTAAGGAGCAACACCTAATAATGTTTCATATGTTTTATTAGCTTCTTCTAGGTTGCTTACAGCTATGCCTATATGTTCTATTTTAGTTAACATAATTCAATTTTAATTGTGATTGGTTTACACGTTGTAAATCTAACTTAATGCGCTAAATATCGTATTTTTGCACTATGGAAACAAACAGACAAAAGAAAATAGCAGGCGTATTGCAGCGTGATTTGGCAGATGTTTTGCAAAGTGCTTTACGCGAAGCTGGCACTCAAGGAATCATTATTTCTGTGACTCAAGCAAAGGTAACTACAGACTTGTCTCAGGCAAAAGCCTATTTAAGTATATTTCCTTCAGATAAAGCAGAAACAGTAATTGCTGAAATAAATAAGTTGAAATATCAAATTAAGCATCAAATAGCGCTTAAAACAAAGAACCAATTACGCAGAATGCCTAACCTAGAGTTTTTTAACGATGATTCTTTAGATTATATCGCAGGAATAGAAGATGCTGTAAAAGGTAAAGAAAACCCAATTGAAAACAGAGATTTATTAGATAAACGCAAGAAAGCAGGTAATTGAATTTTTCCTATTACATCGCTAAGCGGTATTTATTTACAAAAAGTAAAAACAATGCTATAAATATTATCTCATTAATAGCTACTATTGGTGTTTTTGCCGGTGCTTTAGCGTTATTTATTGTGCTATCAGGGTTTTCTGGGCTTAAAGATTTTAGCCTTTCATTTACTAATGAGTTTGATCCAGATTTAAAACTACTTCCAGAACAAGGCAAAACAATAGTTGTAGATAGCCTTTTGCAAGAAAAAATTTCTGAAGTTGAAGGAATAGTAGCATACTCTAAAGTGATAGAAGAACGTGTCTTTTTAGATTTTAGAGAAAAAAACCAGATGGCTTTTATTAAAGGTGTCGATGAGCGTTTTAAAAGTGTAAATGCTATTGATAGTTCTTTATTTTATGGCACTTGGCTAAGTGATAAACCTAGCCATGTTGTGCTTGGTAATGGTATTTCGCAATCACTATCTCTTGGAACATATGATTATGGTAGCACATTAAGATTAATGGTGCCAAAGCCAGGAAAAGGACAAATTACAAATCCCACAGATGCTTTTAATGCTAAGCAAAGTGTGGTTTCTGACATTTATAGCATTAATGAGGAACTAGATAATAAGTATGTTTTTTCAAGCTTGGCATTTGCTCAAGAACTTCTGGAATTAGATGCAAATGAATTTTCTGCTCTCGAAATAAAACTAAGTCCCACAGCTAAAGAAGATGATGTAAGAGCATCTCTAAATAATTTATTTGATAAGCCTATAAATATTAAAAATAGAATACAGCTTAATGATAAGCTTTATAAAATGCTCAATACAGAAAACCTTGCTGTATACCTCATTTTTACATTAGTGTTAATTATCGCCTTGTTTAATGTGATAGGCTCTATTATTATGGTTATTCTTGATAAGCAGGATAACATTAAAACACTATATAATGTAGGTGCAAGCGTTTCTCAGATAAAGAAGGTCTTCTTGTTACAAGGAACGTTAATGACGCTTTTAGGAGGCGTTTTAGGGCTCTTTGTAGGTGTATTAATTATTTATGCCCAACTACAGTTTAATATGATCATGATTACTCCTAGCTTACCATATCCCGTAAGTCTTACCATAAAAAACATATTGATTGTTTTTGTGACAATTATGTCTCTTGGAATCATGGCGAGCTATATAGCTTCGAGTAGAATACATAGAGCTTTAGCTTAATTACAAGGCTCTGTTGTTGTGTCATTAAACCAGGTATTAAAATACTTAATCCTATCTAATGTAAATTCAGTTAAAAACATGGATTCACAGATCCCATAGTTGTTATTTGAAGATCTGTTTACTTCAGAATTTGGAAATCTTGATTCTAACTCAAAATTTCTAAACCCTAACCATAGTTCTTGAGATTGCTTTAAGCGTTTTGAAAATTCAGGATTTTCATTGTGACCCTTTAAAATAGAATTAAAGAGACTTTTAAGTTCTTTATCTGATTGTAGGTATTCAGAATAAGCTACTTTTTCTAACTCTGCTTGGTTTTGGGAGTATGTAAGAGAGAAGAAACAAATAGATACTACTAGTAATATATGTTTCATAATCTTTGGTGGTTTTTAAAATCCTATTTTGGCTGATTTTAATATGGCCTCTAACTCAAACATATGATCTCGTTTAGGAGCCGATGGTGCAAAGGTAAAACCTTCTAGTACAATATACCTATTATTTGCCTTATCTTCAATAGTATAGTTAAGAAAAGGTCCTGCCATAAATGCATTTTTAACTTCCCATGTTCCTTTTGTTTCATAAGCAAACCTACCATCTATTTCACTTTCGAAAAGGTATGGTGCGTATGCAGCCTCAGTAATCATATAGCTGCCGTCTACAGGTCCAGGAATATGTGCTTGACCAATACTGTCTCTCATTTTAATTATACTAGAGATAACATTTGTATCTGCATTTATCTTTTGCATAGGTATTTCATATATCATAATATTCATACCTCCATTTTTAAGATCTTTACGAAGCCAGAAAAACTTATCGTCTTCTTTAGCATATCTGTATGCCGTTGGAAATTTTAAAGAAACACCTAATTTCTTCTTAATAACATCATCTGCCTTTAAGGATTTGTTAATCCTGCGTTGCTTCTCTTTTATTTCTGTTTGTTTAAACACTGCAACTATATCTGCTCCTCTTTCATTAATTAATTTAGCAATTGAAGCCGCATCTGGCCCTTTAGCAATGACACCCGTTTGTGGCCTAGCAAATTGATTTCTTACAATTTTTAAAGCTATGGAATCAGATTTTTCAACTTTTAGGTAGGTTCTGTTTTTTGTCACAAAACCGCTAAATGCCTTTGGTGGAATTTGATTCATGTTAAATAAAGGCTCTTCTTGTGGTAAACCTTCAACGGTTGCTGCAAGGTTTGTTCTTATGGCATCTCCAACTTCACCTTTCCACAAATCATTTTCTACAATAACAGAAAGGTTATTAATGTTTCCTGAAGAGGTTGTGAGTATAACCTTTTCGTCTTCACAAGAGGTAAACACTGTTGCTAGAACACTTAACAGTAGTACAAATTTTTTCATGATGTTGGTTTTGCGAACGCGCCTAACCTTTAGATAGTTTTAGTCGCATTCCTGGTTTCAAGGAATTACTGCTAATATCGTTCCAATTTTTAAGATTTGAAACTGAAACACCAGGAATTTTATTCGCAATGCTCCAAAGTGAGTCGCCAGACTTAACTGTATATACTTTTCCTGTTATAGGTTTTGAGCTACTAGCACTATTTCTGGTTGCTGCCACAGGCTTTCTTGGATAAATGGTTAGGCGTTGTCCTATTCTTATATTATTACTACGTAACCTGTTCCAGCGTTTTATACTGCTTACACTAACGCCGTAGCGTTCTGCAATTTTTCCTAAAACATCTCCAGATCTTACACGATACCTAACCTTATCATTAGCTTCAACTAAATTAGGTAGCGGCTTCTCTCTTTTTTCTAACTCTGTTTTAGCATATGCATATACTGCATTTTCATGAGTTACAAATATTCCTGCTTGCTCTGTTGGCAATCTTAAATAGTAAGCTTCGTCTTCTATCTTAGGTATTATCCCTAGTTTATAGCTTGGGTTTAAAAACTCTAACATTCCAGAGTCTAATTGCGTTACTTCTGAAATTTGATCAAAAGTGATCATATCTTTTATATGAATTGTATCTGTTTTAAAGTATGGAATCTCAGGCCTTTTAGGTTGAAAGCCGTGTTCTTCAGCATATTCAAAAATATACATGGAAGCTAGGAATGCAGGCACATAACCTGCTGTTTCTCGTGGAAGAAATGGTCTTAAATTCCAATAATTTTTATAACCGCCACTACGTCTTACTGCTTTATTTACATTACCTGGACCTGAGTTGTAGGCTGCTAGTGCCAAATCCCAATCTTCAAAAATATCATAAAGCTTAGAAAGGTATTTACAAGCTGCTTCTGTAGCCATGATAGGATCCATACGTTCATCTACATAAGAACTCACATCTAAGTCATACATTTTACCGGTAGAGAACATAAATTGCCATAAGCCAGTTGCTCCTACGCGAGATTTAGCTCGTGGATTAAGAGCAGACTCCACAATAGCCAAATATTTCATTTCCAGAGGTATGTCATACTTGTCTAACATTTGTTCGAACATAGGAAAGTAATATTCACTAATAGCCATAAGGCGTTCGTAACTTTCTTTATTTCGTTTTAAGTACGATTTTATGACGTTCTCTAAAGATGGATTATATTCAATATTAAAAGGCGTTTTAGCGTTAAGTTTTGCTAAACGTGCTTTAAGAGTGTCTGTTGGTAAATCAAAAATTACTGTCTCGTTATATGGTAAACTGTCTAATTTTGCGTGAAGCTCTTCGAAAATATCTTCGTTGGAAAGCTCTGCCATCCACAATGAATCTACACGTATGGCTTCTTTAATATCCTGTAAAGGTTCTTTATTTTCAAGTCTTACTAATGCAGCAGGAATGGTACGTTTAAACTCTGGGTTTTTTGTGTCTACAACTGTAGTATCAATGCTTTTATACATTGTTATTCCTGTTGAATCCTGAATAATCTTACGTGGTTTTTTAATACTGTCTTGAGCACTAACACTTGTTGCTCCTATTAGGAGCGTAATAAAGATATATCTAAACATAAATGGGCTTTGTGAGCAAACGATAAAATAGGAAAATTATTCTTTAATCTTCCAACGCTGCAATTCCTGGTAATTTTTTTCCTTCTAGCATTTCCAACATTGCACCACCACCAGTAGATACATAACTTACTTTGTTCTCAAAACCAAATTGCTTAACGGCAGCAACACTATCACCACCACCAACTAAAGAGAACGCTCCTTTTTCTGTGGCTTCTTCTATATAATTACCTAACTCTATAGTTCCTTTTGCAAAAGGCTCCATTTCAAAAACACCTAATGGACCATTCCATAAAATAGTTTTAGATTGTAATACTACGCCTTTAAACTCCTCAAGAGTTTTTGGGCCAACATCTAAGCCCATCCAACCATCACTTATGTTATCTACAGCTTCAATATTTGTATTTGCAAATTCAGAAAAACTGTCTGCAACAATCGCATCAGAAGGAAGGTGAATTTGCACGTTTTTTTCTTCAGCTTTTTCAATAATTTCTAGAGCAAGGTCTAGTTTGTCCTCTTCAACTAAAGAACTTCCTATTTTACCACCTTTGGCTTTAATGAAAGTAAATGTCATTCCGCCACCTATAATAAGATGATCTATCTTGTCTAAAATATTTTCTATAACAGTAATCTTAGTGGATACTTTTGCACCTCCAAGGATAGCTGTAACTGGTTTGGTAGAGTTATTAAGAACTTTGTTTAAGCTCTCTATTTCTTTTTGTAAAAGGTAACCTACACATTTGTCTTCAAAATAATTTGCTACTACTGTTGTTGAGGCGTGAGCTCGATGTGCTGTACCAAAAGCATCATTTATATAAACATCACCTAATTTAGACAGCTGCTTTGCAAATTTCTGATCGCCTTTCTTTTCTTCTTCATGGTATCTAAGGTTTTCCAGTAGTAATACTTCACCGTTTTCTAACCTAGATACTGCATCTTCTGCAACTGGTCCTACACAATTAGAAGCAAATTTTGTTTGCACACCTAAAATTTCAGAAACTTTAGAACAGATGTGTTTTAAAGAATATTCTTCTTGCTCTCCTTTAGGACGCCCTAAGTGTGACATTAAAACAGCAGAACCACCATCTTCTAAGACTTTAATAATTGTGTCTTTTGCAGCTTCTATTCTAGTTGTGTCTGTAACTTCAAAATCATCATTTAAAGGCACATTAAAATCTACTCTAATTAATGCTTTTTTATTTTTGAAATTATAGTCGTTAAGGGTTTTCATAGTTACAAAGTTTAAAGGCAAAAGTAATGAAATATCTCTTTTAACCATTGTTAAGTAAAAGAGGTTAACATTACTCATTTCTATAAATTTTAATTTTCAATATCCTTTGCTATGGGAATGCTATATTTGCGTATGCTTTTTAAGGATATTATCGGGTTGCCCCACATTAAAAACCACCTTACAACAACTGCCGACAGGCGCAGGATTCCTCATGCACAATTGTTTGTTGGTAAAAGCGGAAGCGGGACTTTACCAATGGCAATTGCTTATGCACAATATATTCTCTGTAATAATAGCAACGGTGATAATTTAGAAGACAATTCTTGTAATATGAGGTTTAATAACCTGTCTCATCCTGATTTGCATTTTGCGTTTCCTGTTGCCAACACAAAAGAAGTGTCTAAACATGCTGTTTCTAATCACTTTATGGCCCAATGGCGAGATTTTGTTAAAGACTCACCTTATGCAGATGTTTTTGATTGGTATAAGCGTTTAGAAATAGAAAATAAACAAGGAAGAATTGGCGTAGATGAAGCTCAAGATGTTGTAAAAAAACTGTCTTTAAAAGCTTATGAAGGTGGTTTTAAGTGTATGATTATTTGGGGTGCAGATAAAATGAATACAGAAGCTTCTAACAAGCTACTAAAGCTAATAGAAGAGCCACCTGAAAAAACTGTATTCCTATTAATTACAGATGATGAGGATAGTATTATTCAAACTATATTAAGCAGATGCCAGGTATTGCATTTTCCACCTTTAGGAGAAGGAGACATAGCAAAACATCTAATTGATTATGAAGGATTAGATATCGTAAATGCTCAAAAAATAGCGCATCAGTCTGATGGTGATTATAATATTGCCATGCATTTATTACACAAGAATGAAGACGATGCACTTTTTGAAGAATGGTTTATTACTTGGGTACGTACCGCATTTAGAGCAAAAGGAAATAAAAAGGCAATAAATCCATTATTAACTTGGAGTGAAACAATAGCTAAATCTGGTAGAGAAACCCAAAAACGATTTTTAGAATACTGTCAAAACTTTTTTAGACAAGCTTTGCTTATAAATTACAACACACCAGAGTTAGTTTACCTACAGCCACAAACCTCTGGCTTTGATATAAATAAATTTGCACCATTTGTACACGAAAATAATATCTTGCAAATAAATGAAGCGCTACAAGATGCAATGTATCATATTGAGCGAAATGGAAATCCTAAAATTATTCTTAGTGATTTAAGTATTAAGTTAACTAGGTTCTTACACACAAAAAGCGCCTAGGCAATTTTAAATTAACATGATAAAACAGATTTTTTCTTTACTTAGAATTAAAGATTGGATTAAAAATCTGTTTGTTTTTTTACCTGCATTTTTCTCTGGTTTAATTTTAGAACCAAATGTTTTTAAAGCTTCACTTATAGCATTTCTCCTATTCTCACTTTCAGCTAGTTTAATCTATATTATAAATGATTATGTGGATAGAGCACAAGATAAATTACATCCTTTAAAAAAAGATAGACCAATTGCAAGTGGTAAGATTACACCAAAAGGTGCTTTAATTATTGCTGGCGTATTAGCATTAGTAATTACAATATTAGGATTATATTCTTTTTCCCTATTACTATTGCTGCCATTACTTCTCTATATAATTTTAAATCTTGGTTACAGTTTTGGTCTTAAGCATATTCCTATCTTAGACGTAAGTATAATTGCTATAGGGTTTATTTTAAGAGTGGTGTTTGGTGGCTTAGCCACAGAAATCTTTGTCTCTAAGTGGGCTTTTTTACTCACATTTTTTCTAGCGTTAGTATTAGCTTTGGGTAAACGTCGTGGCGAGCTTATTTCAATAAGCTCTACATCTCGAAAAGTTTTAGATGGTTACAATAAGGAGTTTTTAAATACTGCGTTAATTATTTGTGTGACTATTACTTTAGTATGCTATGTGATGTACACAATTTCAGATGATGTAATTGTTGCATTTGGATCAGACTACATATACTTTACTACTCTGTTTGTTATTATAGCATTACTTAGGTATTTACAACTTACGTTTGTTTATAATAAAACAGAATCTCCTACAAAAGTGGTTTATAGTGATCATTTTATGCAGGTTATGATTGCGCTTTGGCTAATCTCATTTGCATTAATCATTTACTTCAAGTAAATGCCAAAACTAAAACACATAACCAATTGGGGTAACTTCCCTAAAATTAAAGCTCAAGAATTTAAGCTTAGAAATACAGACAATTCTCAGGAGTTTTTTAATTGCAAGACTATAATTCCACGTGGAAACGCAAGGTGTTATGGCGATGCATCCTTAAATAGTAGTGTTGTTTCTACACTACCTTTAAAACACTTTATAAATTTTAATAGCAAGAAAGGGTATATAACTTGTGAATGTGGTGTCTTATTTTCTGATATATTAGAGTTTATAGTTCCTAAAGGATTTTTTCTTCCTGTAACACCTGGCACAAAATTTATTACCGTTGGAGGTGCAATTGCAGCAGATATACACGGCAAAAACCATCATAATGAGGGTTGTTTTTCAGAGTTTGTTATTGAGTTTAAGTTGTTAACTGCACAGCACATAATAATAACGTGTTCAAGAACTGAAAATGAGAAGTTGTTTTGGGAAACTATAGGTGGCATGGGTTTAACAGGTATTATCTTAAGTGCTACATTTCAGCTTAAACCCATAAAAACATCATACATAAAACAAGAAAGCATTAAGGCTAAAAACCTTGATGAAGTATTTCAGCTTTTTGAAACCCATGAAGATTCTACTTATACCGTTGCTTGGATAGATTGTCTTAAGAAAGGTAAAGGTCTTGGCAGGTCTATACTTATAAAAGGAGACCATGCAGCACCTTCCGATTTAAGTAAAAAACAATTAGAAAAGCCTCTTAAAATACACAGTTCCGGTAAACTTAAGATTCCATTCTTTTTTCCAAGTTTTGCTCTAAATACTTTCACAGTTAAAGTATTTAATCTACTATATTACTTTAAGCAGTTTCATAAAACAACAGCAAGTGTTGTACATTATGATTCATTTTTTTATCCCTTAGACGCCATACACCAATGGAATAATGTTTATGGAAAAAATGGATTTATACAATATCAATTTGTGGTAGATAAAGCCCGAAGTAAAGCTGCAATGAAAGAAGTTTTAGAAGCTATCTCTAAAAGTGGACAAGGATCTTTTTTAGCTGTATTGAAGCTTTTTGGCAAACAAAATATTAAAGCATTTAATTCATTTCCTATTGAAGGGTATACGTTGGCATTAGATTTTAAATTGAATAAAAAAGTTTTGCAATTGATTCCTATTTTAGATGCTATTATTTTAAAATATGAAGGACGCATTTATAGAGCAAAAGATTCTTGCTCTAACCCGAAATTAACCAACTATGTAACCGCACATAACCCTAAATTTGATTCTATCCAGAATAAACGAATTAAATCCCACAAGACCATATGATAGTATTAGGAGCAAACTCTGATGTAGCAAAAGCTTTTGTTGAAAAGATACTCAAAGAACAACACTTAAAGCGAGTATATCTTTGCTCATCTAATCCTAAAGAATTAGCGCCTTTTAAAGCTCACTTGGAGGTTAAGTATTCTGTTGATATTGAAGTTTTAGAATTTAACTTATTAGCTAACACTGTTAATATAGATTATTCAGCGCTTGATTATAAACTTGTATTTTGTGCTTCTGGTTACTTAGGGAAACCTGCAGAAAAAGGCATTTTAGATGAACACGATAGTTTAAAAATTGTCACAATAAACTATGCAAAGTTAGTGGTAGAGCTTAATAAGATAGCAACCGATTTAGTTTCAAAAGGCTCCGGTACTATTATAGGATTAAGTTCTGTTGCTGGAGAACGCGGCAGGCAGAGTAATTTTTTATATGGTAGTGCAAAAGCAGGTTTTACAGCTTATTTAAGTGGTCTGAGAAACTATTTGGTTTCAAAAAATTGTCACGTTCTCACCGTAAAACCTGGTTTTATGGATACTAAAATGATTGAAGACATAGATACGCCTAAGCCTTTAACCATAACTGCCGAGAAAGCTGCACATCTTATTTATAAAGGCTATAAGTCTAAAAAAAACACAATATATATAGCTGGAATTTGGAGGTATATTATGGCTATAATAAAAATGATTCCAGAATTTATATTTAAGAAACTGTCTCTTTGAAAACACTTTATCTATATGATTTTGATGGAACCATCACCACTCGTGATTCACTTTTCGATGTCCTAAAGCTAAGCACAAGTACGTTTATTTATTATTTGAAAATTTTACAGTTTGCTCCAAAATTAATACTCACCAAACTAGGTATTTTAAAAAAAGGGCAAACCAAGGAATCTTTGGTTTCATTGTTTTTAAAGGGATATTCTAAAAAAGAATTAGAAGAGCTTGCAAAGCGCTATTTAAAATTAGCAAACAAGGAATCCTTATTTAGAAAAAAAGCCTTAAAACAACTTGAAACCGATCTTAAAGGCGGAGATGTATATATTGTTTCTGCATCTTTAGAATTTTGGCTTAAACCAATAGCAGCTGCATTGGATGTACAATTAATTTGTACTGAGGTTGCTTATAATGACTCAGTCTTTACAGGTAAATTTTCTACACCTAATTGCAATTATGCTGAAAAAGCTAGACGCGTAAAAGCAGAGATAGACCTTTCAAATTATGATAGCATTGTTTATTATGGAGATTCAAAAGGAGATTTAAACATGAAGCCCATAGTTACCAAGTTTCATCTCAATTATTTTAAATAAAAAAACGCTTATCCTAAGACAAGCGTTCTGCTAAATTAAAAAGTTGGTTAGTTAGAAAGTTACTCTTTAACTTCAGCATTAATTTCTTCAAGAACATCTTGAGTAATATCCTTACCTTCTTTAGCATACATAATGTTTGCTGTTTCATTAGATCCAAAAATGTAAGTGTAACCGTTATCCTTACCGTAATCCTTTACATAAGTTTTAACTTTTGTAATTATTGAATCTATTTCCTTATCACTCTCTGCTCTTAACTGCTGCGAACGCATTTGCTGTTGTTGTTGCAGTTGTTGTTGTTTTTGCATTAGCTTTCCTTCTGCTTCTTGACGTTGTGAATTAGACATAGAGTTAGCGTTGCTTTGGTATTCTTGTACTTCTGCTTGAAATTGTTTTGCTACAGAATCCATTTCTTTCTTCATAGCTTCTGCCATAGTATTATACTTGGCTTCTGTATCTTTCATTTCTTTGTATTCCTTTAATAAAACAGTATTGTCTACATAAGCTGTTTTATCTTGGTTGCAAGACGCTAAAACTAAAAGCGCACCTAAAGCAATTACAATAGTTTTCATAATGTTTGTTTTTCTAAATTAAGCGGCAAAAATAGGAAAGTGTTTATGAAATATTGCATTTTACATAAGTATAATTAAAATATATAGAATTTACAATTAACATAATTTATATTTATCAAAATGTCTGCAAATAAATCAATTCTAAGCTATTTTCTAAGGTGCAGCTTATAAATTATGTTGCTCAGCTTAAAAAAGGCTTAAAAAGCACTTTAAACAGCGAATTATATAGTTTTAAAACAATAAATAAGCGAAGAATACTCTCCAGAATGCTTGGCTTTTAAATTAGAGAGAAATCCTGTTTTAAGCGCTTTCAATTTTTGAAAAGAGGAGTTTTTATATTTCTCAGAAAGTAGGCTTACATAATATGCATCATATGTCATAGGAAATGTATTCTCTAATTTAAAATTAAATTGAGCAAATAACTTTTTTATGCCTTTAGGTGAAAAATGCCAAAGATGTCTTGGCACATCATAAGCAGCCCAAAACTCTTTATAGTATGTTGCATCATAAGACTTGTAATTTGGGACTGCAATAATTAAGATTCCATTCTCTTTTAATAAAGATTTTAAGGTCTCGATATATTCAAAAAGATTCGGCACATGTTCTAACACATGCCAAAGTGTAATGACGTCATACTTTTGAGTTGGTAACTGATTAATGTCTTCAACTAGTAATATTTTTTTTTGATTAGCTAGACTTCTCGCTTTTGAATTTGGCTCTACTCCACTTATGGACCAACCATCATTTTTTGCTGCATTTAAAAAATCACCTGTTCCTGCTCCTACATCTAAAAGTGATCCTTTGTTTTGATTAAAGCTCGAAACTATTTCTAATTTCTTGTTAAGCATGATTCGCTTCACACTCTGATATATTTTATCAACAAGAGTGGCTTTAGAATCTGTGTGAGAAATATAATCTTCACTTTCATAATAACTATCTAACTCATCTAATTTAGGTTGAGGATATGTAACTAACATATCATATTCATCCCAATATTTAAGCTGAAAGAACTCTTCGCTTACAGTATAATCTTTACAGGTAAGTTTGGTGTTTAAGGAAGAGAAATCTGGGTAATTCATATAAATTAAAAAAGATGTTCCACGTGGAACGTAAATTATTTATCTTCCCAAATACACTAATAAAACAGAAATATCGGCTGGATTTACTCCACTTACTCTACTAGCTTGAGAAACTGTTCGAGGTTGAATTTCTTGAAGTTTTTCTCTTGCCTCATAGCTCATTGACTTAAGTTGAGAATAGTCAAAATCTGAAGGTATTTTTACATATTCTAAACGCTGTAATTTATCTGCATTATTTTTTTCTTTTTCTATATAGCCAGCATATTTAACTTGCACTTCCGTTTGCTCTAAAACTTCAGTATCTAGATTGTGTTCTTGAATATAATTTTCAACGTCATTAAATTGTCTAACATCATCCATAGTAATTTGAGGACGAGAAAAGAGTTTAAATAACTTATCGTTTTGTTTAACTGTAGCTGAATTATTTTCTTTTAAAATTTCATTTGCCTCTTTCCAATCATAGCTAGTATTCTTAAAAAAATCAACAAAACTTTCAGACTTATCTTTCTTATCTAGCATTTTATTATAGCGTTCTTCAGAAGCTAATCCTATTTCAAAAGATTTTCCAGTTAGCCTAAAGTCTGCATTATCTTGTCTTAAAAGCGTCCTATATTCTGCTCTACTTGTAAACATTCTATATGGCTCTTCTGTACCTTTAGTAATAAGATCATCTATTAAAACACCTATATAGGCCTCATCTCTTTTAAGTATAAACTCGTCTTGTTCTTTTACTTTTAAAGCTGCGTTTACACCAGCTATTAAACCCTGAGAAGCTGCTTCCTCATAACCTGTGGTTCCATTAATTTGACCAGCAAAAAACAAACCATCAACAAGTTTAGTTTCTAATGTATGTTTTAATTGAGTAGGCGGAAAATAATCATATTCGATTGCATAACCAGGTCTGAAAAATTTAACCTTTTCAAAACCAACTACAGATCGTAAAGCTTTAAATTGAACATCTTCTGGCAGTGACGTAGAGAAACCGTTTACATAAACCTCGACGGTATTCCAACCTTCAGGTTCAATAAACATTTGATGTCTATCCTTATCTGCAAATCTATTAATCTTATCTTCTATGCTTGGACAATATCTTGGTCCTATACTTTGTATTCTACCATTAAACATTGGTGACCTATCAAATCCTTCTCGAAGTAAATCATGTACTTCTGGACTTGTGTAAGTCATATAACAAGAACGTTGTTTTTCTAAAGGTTTAGTAATGTCTGAATATGAAAATTTCCAAGGAATATCATCACCTGGTTGTTCTGTCATTTTAGAATAATCTAAAGAACGGCCATCAACTCTTGGTGGTGTACCAGTTTTCATTCTACCAGATTCAAATCCTAAATTTAATAAGTCTGCTGTAATTCCTGTAGCGGCTCTTTCTCCTGCTCTACCACCACCAAACTGTTTTTCTCCTATATGGATTAAACCATTTAGGAATGTCCCATTTGTTAAAACAACTGTTTTTCCTCTTACCTCTAAACCTAAAGATGTTCTTACACCAACAAGTTTGTCTTTTTCGACAATTAGGCCAGCAACCATTTCTTGATAAAAATCTAAGTTTGGGGTTTGCTCTAACTTAAGTCTCCAATCTTCTGCAAAACGCATACGATCACTTTGTACTCTTGGACTCCACATTGCAGGTCCTTTAGATTTGTTAAGCATCTTAAACTGTATTGCACTTGTATCACTTACAATACCACTATAACCACCTAAAGCATCAATCTCTCTTACAATTTGACCCTTAGCAATACCTCCCATAGCAGGATTGCAAGACATTTGTGCAATATTTTGAAGATTCATTGTAATTAACAATGTACTACAACCCATATTTGCTGCTGCTGCTGCTGCTTCACTTCCTGCATGGCCTGCACCGACCACTATAACATCATATTCACTTTCAAACATACCTATTGTTCCACGTGGAACATTTTAAGTTTTTCATCTTCTTTTTCTCTCATTAGCTTAGCTTCATCGTCAGTTTTGTCTTTATAACCACAAAAATGTAGAATACCATGAACTAAAACACGCTTTAATTCATCGTCAACACTGACGTTAAACTGTTGAGCATTTTCTTGAATTCTTTCAACAGAAATAAATATATCTCCGGACAAATCATTGCCTTCAGACGTATCAAAACTTATAATATCGGTATAAGTATCATGATCTAAATACTGTTGATTTATAGATAACAAATACGCGTCATCACAAAAGATATAATTAATTTCTCCTAAATTTTTACCTTCTGAAGCAATGACAGATAACAGCCATGAGTTAAACTCATCTTCATTAATAATAAATTCAGTTTCTGTAAAAAAATTAATCATTCTCTTTAAAATAGTCTTGTACTTTCTGCTTATAATCTTGGCGCAAAGGTAAGGTTTGTCTATTTAAAATTTCAGTAGTATTAAAGTATTCCTTGGCTTTTAAAATATGAGAATTTGTGGGGTTTGAAAACGATTTTAAATTAGATTTAGATTCACGCTTATCGTCTTGACCTTGTTCTAAAGTAGCACTATCTAACTTTAGAAGTTGATGTTTTAAATTGGTCATTTGTTGCAAAACTTTATTATCAAATCCTTTGTCTAATAAGCTTTGTTCTACTTGCTCCATTTGTTTAGCTAATCGTTCTGCGTCTGCTCCTAAACCTTCTTCTCTTATTTTATCTTCTAACTGATTTCTTAATTGTTGTTGCTTTTGATAAATTTCAAAAAGTTCACCACTCATTTGTTCATCAAGTTGATTACCATCTTTTCCTTCACCTTCTTTGTTTCCATTTTTACCATCTGTACCGGATTTGCCATTCTCTCCAGAAGAACCTCCTTCACCACCTTCACCACTCTTACCGTTTTTACCTTGAGAACCTTCACCTGGTTTTTGTCCAGGTTTCATTCCATTCTTTAACTGTTCACCTAACTCCTCTTGCTTTTTGATAATATCTGGTAATTGAAAACCTTTACCTTGCCCTTCACCTTTTCCTTTGCCCTTACCTTTTCCAGATTTTCCTTTTCCTGAAGAACCCATAGATGCATTCATATTATCTAAACTATTGGCAAGTAAAAATGCAAGTTCATTTGCAGCGGTAACTGTGTATTGTTGGTTAGAAATACCTTGAGGTAAATAATTATCAGAAAGGCGCTCTAAGGATTTATCTATATTAAATTCAATGTCTGTTAGCTTCTCATTTACAATTTCACCTAGTTCTGCATTACGTAAAGAAAGAGCATAAAGACTATCATCTATGTGAGTAAAATTCTCCCTTAAAACAGATTGTCTTTTTAATTTTTTAGCAAAGGCAGGATTATTACGTTCCATAGCTTTAAAATCGTCCATAAGACCTTCTTGTTCAAAGGAAAATGTAACAAGGTTATCTAAAATTTGACGTAACATTTCTGCATCTTCACTTTCACCAGATTCACCAGACTCTTGCATTTGAGAAGCCATTTTTTGACCCATTTCTTTCATCTTATCTGCAGCAGATTTTTGCTTTTTCTGAGCGTCTTGTTTATCTGAATTTTTTTGTTCACTTGATTCTTCCTCTTGATTTTCTTTAGATTCACTATCTAATTTTTCTGAAGCGTCTTCTTGATCTTCTTTTATAGATTCTTCTTTTTCTTCATCACGAGATATATCCATTGGTTCCTTAAGATCTTTATTTTCCTCTTCTAGATCTTTTAAATCTTCTTGTAACTTTTTAAATTCTTTATTTAATTCTTCTTGGGCTTCTTTAGTGTTTTCATCGCCATCATTCTTACTTAGTTCTTCTTGTTTTTGTGCAAGTTTCTCAAGGTCTTCAGCAACTTTTAAAGCTTTTTTCTCTACATAGTAACGTTTTGTAAGTTCTAAGAGTTGTTCTAAGTTTTTCTCTTCATTTTGGTTTTGCTTAGCAAGCTTTTCTAGTTTTTCAGATAATTCTTCTTTATTTATTTTATCCTGTACTTTTTGTAACTCTTCTAACAACTCTTCGTTCTTTTTAAGTTGCTCTTCATTACGCTGAAAGCGTTCTTCTAATTTTTGTTTAACAGGATCGTTTTCAGGATTATCTTGTTGAAACTGCTGAAGGTTTTCTTTCATCTTCTTACTAAACTGCTGCATAATTTGTTCTTGCTGCTTTTGGCGTTTCAGAAATTCTTCTAACTTTTTCTTATCGTTAAAATTAAGTGCTTCCTTCTCTTTTTGTAGTTGATTTAATTCTTCCAATTCCTTCTCTCTATCTTTCATCTTTTCAAGAGATTTATTCATTCCAGAAATTGTTTCTTTTTGTTCTTCAAACTGTTGCTCTTCTACTTCATTATCTGTTAATTTTCTAAAACTAAATACTTCAGATTTTACACGCTTAGAACCGTTAACCCTATCATTATCAAATACTTGAAAATAAAAGTTATAAGGTACACCCTTAGGCAAACTTAAGGTGTCTGGGAAAGCGTAGACAAAATCGTCATATGTTGTAGAATTAATTGCAATTGGCAACTTTTTAGAAGAAGCTTCATCTTCTGAGGGATAATACACTAACTCTAATTTAGATAATCCGTAATCATCTGAAGCACTTCCGAAGAAATACATTGCTTGCTTATTTAAAGAATCTGTTTCACTTTTTAATACTAATTCTGGATATTGATCCTTAATTACACGTAAACCATAAGCGAGATTTTCATAATTTTTTAGTTGCTCGTTACTTGTAGAAATCTCATAATTAAAGTTATTAAAGATTCTTTTTTGTAAACTAAACGTATTGTCATTTACGGTAAACTCTTGCGTAGTATAACGCAATATCATAGATACTTGGCTTGTACTCTGTGTTGCAAGATCCCAAGTAATTGTTGTGCCTTCCGGAATTGTGGCACTGCCGGTTCCTTGTAAAACCTCATCTCTCCTACCAGTATATGCAGGATAATTTAAGGCCATATTAAAACTTAAAAGTGTAGGAACTTTGGTTAATGAAATAGTGTAAGGTATACTTTTAACTTCGTTTGCAGATAAGTAAAAGCTTAATGGTTCTTTAAGTTGATTAAATGTGTATTGAAAAACACCGGCAGAAACAGATTTCATAAAATAAGTTTCGCCATTGTAATTTATGGTAGCTTCTTGTGGTATAAAATTTCCTGTGGTTCTTACTTCAATAGTAAAATCTTGATTTTCCTTTGCGTCTAAATTATCATTTACTACAAAAAATTGAAAAGGTGCTGGTGGCTCATAAGCTTGTTGGTAATTAACAACACGATCGTAACTTTCTGTAAATAAATTACTCTTTCCAGAAATCCAAATTGCCAATAAGATTAATACTGGTATAGCTAGATATTTTAAATACTTAGTGTTGTCTTTAAAATTTACTGCAAAATTAAATTGTATAGGTTGCAGTTCTTCTGCTTTTTGATCTATACTCGCTAATAATAATTCTGAGCTCTCTGTATTTTGTTTTAACTGGAGAACGTTTAATAACTTATCATTTACCTCTGTAAAATGTTGTCCTATTATTGCAGATGCTTGCTCATAGCTTATGCCTTTAGATAGCTTAAATAGTTTAGATAACGGGTAAATAATAAATCGGCCAAAAAGTGCAATTTCTACGGCTATAAATGTCCAAAATAAAATGGTCCTGGCTAAAGGACTTAACCAAAGCACCCATTCTAAAAATACGGTAAGGAGAAAGTACAGCAATCCTATTGCAAAGAATAATATAATACCCTTTAGCAGTTCATTGGTGTAATATTTTCTGATAAACCGCTCTAGCTTATCTATAATTTGATTATAATGATTCATTAATTGTAGCTGTCTTACTGTAACTGTTAAACTTACAATTTATTCTGTTGATTGCCATATCTCAAAATAATCAAAAATCCTGCCGATAAAGTTGAGGCTAATTGGGTTATGTAATCGTTTCTCAAACTCTTACCTTTGCAACACTAAAAATAAATCTTTTATGTCTCAAAAAGTAAGAGTACGTTTTGCTCCAAGTCCTACAGGACCATTACATATTGGTGGTGTACGCACTGCCCTATTTAATTATTTATTTGCTAAAAAACACGGTGGAAATTTTATCCTAAGAATTGAGGATACAGACCAAAATCGTTATGTCGAAGGTGCAGAAGACTATATAAAAGAAAGTTTGGAATGGTGTAACATACCTTATGACGAAGGTCCAGGAAAAGATAAAGGCTATGGTCCTTATCGCCAAAGTGAACGTAAACACCTGTACAAAGAATATGCAGACCAACTTATTAGTAGCGGTCATGCGTATTATGCTTTTGATAGTGCTGAAAGCCTAGATGCGAACCGTAAGAGTCATGAAAAAAACGGTAAAACTTTTATTTATAACTGGCACAACCGTGAGAAATTAGACAACTCTTTAACAATGCCTAAAGAAGAGGTTGAAAAGAGAATTGCTGCAGAAGATTATGTAATAAGATTTAAGTCTCCTCAAGATGAAACACTATATCTAGATGATGAGATTAGAGGTGAAATGACTATTGACACCAATGTATTAGATGATAAGGTATTGTTTAAAAGTGATGGAATGCCAACCTATCATTTAGCCAATATAGTAGATGATCATTTAATGAAAATTACACACGTAATTCGTGGTGAAGAATGGTTGCCTAGTTTAGCACTTCACGTGTTATTGTATAGATCTTTGGGTTGGGATGCTCCTAAATTTGCACACCTACCTTTAATTATGAAACCACAAGGAAAAGGTAAATTAAGTAAACGTGATGGAGATAAAATGGGCTTTCCTGTATTTCCACTACAATGGAAAGACAAAGATAATAACATATCTGCTGGATATCGTGAAGATGGATATTTGCCAGAAGCTGTTATTAATATGTTAGCCTTTTTAGGATGGAATGAAGGTGAAGGTTCTGAGAAGCAATTTTATACGCTTGAGGAACTTGTAGAAGCTTTTAGCTTAGAGCACGTGTCTAAAAGTGGTGCTAAATTTGATCCAGAAAAAACTAAATGGTTTCAACACCATTACCTACAACAAGTTGGTAATGAAGATATAGCATTACAGTTTATCAATTATGTAAATAATAGTGATAAAGGTGTCTCTTTATCAAAAGACAAAGATTTAGCATATATCACCAACATAGTTTCTATCTTAAAAGAACGTTGCACGTTTGTTTCAGATTTATGGGAAGAAGGTAGTTTCTTGTTTAAAACACCTAATTCTTACGACGAAAAAGCTGTTAAAAAAGCTTGGAAAGATCAAACAGGAGATATAATGACAGAATTAGCAGGTGTGGTTTCAACTATTGAAGATTTTACTGCAGAAAATGTTCAACAAGAAGTAAAATCTTGGATTAACTCAACAGATTATGGTTTTGGAAAAGTTATGCAGCCTTTTAGGTTAAGTCTTGTTGGTGAAATGTCGGGGCCAGATGTTTTTGTAATCGCATCTTTACTTGGCCAAGATAAAACATTAGAGCGTTTAAGAAATGCAATAAGTACGTTAGGCTAGTATATTATAACTCATTAAAAGGGGAACGTATAATTACGTTCCCCTTTTTTAGTTTTATAAATAAAATACTAAGCCAACGGCTATTAAACTTAAGTTACCCTTAAAATCTTCTGTAGTTTCAGTGAGGTTTTCATCATTTAACCCATTTAAAATATTAGTGAAACCATATTGGTATTGAGCCCAAAGCCTCACATTTTCAAAACCACCTGTAAGACCCACTATTGCTACGCCATTAATTTTAGAAATGTCTTCAATTTCTTTTGCGGTTAATGTTGTGTAACCATCTATTATATAGTTTTCATATTGCTCATTAGTAGTTAGCTTACTATTTATTAAAAGTGCTGGTCCAGCTTCAATACTAAGATGTTGCTCTATAATATTATAACTAGCTAATAGGTTTAACTGTACTCCAAAAATACCAAACTCAACATCGCGTTCTTGAGAAGCAACCGTTTCTCTAGCCTTGATATTTACATTTAAGTCGTAAAAATTTAGGCCATAAATTAAATCAAAATTGTTGTAAAAAGCACCACGAGTGGTAAATCCTGCTTTAAAACCTTCAGCAGAATTAGTATTAAAATTATCTGTCTTAATATCAAAAATTGTAAGACCACCTTGTAATCCAATACGGTTATAACTGTCATTATAATTGCGCTGGGCAGATGTTGTTGTAACAAATAGTAGGCATGTTACTACTAAAAAGTATAGAGATTTCATTAGAGAGCTTTTTAAGTATAGTTTTCTGCAAATGTAATCCTATTAAATTATGTAACTTTCTATCAACTAAAAATCTATATCTATGATCTTATTTCTCATTCCCATTTTAATCTTCGGGATTATCATCTTATTCTCCGGAATTTTCACTGTAAAACAACAAACAGCTGCAATTGTAGAGCGTTTTGGAAAATTTCAGAGTATTAGAAACTCTGGACTTCATTTTAAAATTCCAATATTTGACCGTATTGCTGGCCGTATAAACTTAAAAATACAGCAACTAGATGTTTTGGTAGAAACTAAAACTAAGGATGATGTGTTTGTTAAATTGAAAATCTCTGTACAATTTCAGGTAATAAAATCTCGTGTGTATGATGCGTTTTATAAGCTTGAAAACCCACAAGACCAAATTACATCTTATGTTTTTGATGTTGTAAGAGCAGAAGTTCCTAAGATGAAATTAGATGATGTTTTTGAACGTAAGGATGATATTGCTATTGCTGTAAAGTCTGAGCTTAATGAAGCAATGTCTGATTATGGTTATGACATCATTAAAACGCTTGTAACAGATATAGATCCTGATGTTCAGGTAAAGGCTGCTATGAACCGTATTAATGCCTCAGAACGCGAGAAAGTGGCTGCAGAGTATGAAGCAGAGGCAGAACGTATTAAAATTGTAGCAAAAGCTCGTGCAGAAGCAGAAAGCAAGCGTTTGCAAGGACAAGGTATTGCAGACCAACGTCGTGAAATTGCACGTGGTTTAGAGGAAAGTGTAGATGTGCTAAATAATGTTGGGATTAATTCTCAAGAGGCCTCTGCATTAATTGTAGTAACACAACATTATGACACATTACAATCTATAGGAGAAGAAACTAACTCAAACTTAATCTTACTTCCTAATTCTCCTCAAGCAGGAAGTGATATGTTAAATAATATGATTGCTTCATTTACAGCTTCTAACCAAATTGGTGAGCAAATGAAATTAGCAAATGCTAAAAAAGGAATTGTAAACAAAAGCAAGAGTGGCGACAGAGATTCTGAAAATGACAAATAATGAATATTAGGGCTCATTGGCAGTTTTATAAAGATTGCTTTCCATTTATATACAGCTTTGCATTAGTATGCTTAGCATTTGTAGATGCCCTAACAGGATTATTTATCTTATTTACAGTAGCAAATGGTATAGGATTCCTGGCCTTTTCTTCATTGAAAAGTCAGGAATTTTATTTTTATTATAATTTAGGAATCAGCAAGCTAAAGCTATTGCTTAGCTTAGTTATTATAAACGCTATTGTTGGTTTACCATTTGCCGTTATATTTATAATTTTTAAACAGCTCTTTTTTGCAAACGCTTAGTATTAAGAATGTCCATAAATCTTTTGGAAAGAAAACTGTTTTAAATAATGTTACTCTTTCTGTTTCAAAGGGTGAAATTTTAGCGTTATATGGAAGAAATGGCTGTGGAAAATCTACGCTATTAAAAATTCTATTTGGCACTCTTAAAGCTAACAACATAGAATTATTAGTAAATGGTACCGCAACAACTCCAAAAGCTTCGAGATTAAATAAGAGTATAGCTTATATACCACAACATCCGTTCTTACCGTCTTCTCAAAAAGTTAGGGATATTATACCAATGTATCACCAGAATCAAGAACTACAAGATGCGGTGTTTTATGACCCATACATTGCAAGTTTTACAGCTAGAAAGGTATCTGAACTTTCTTTGGGGCAAAGGCGCTATTTTGAAGTTGTATTACTTGCCAATAGCTCACATCCTTTTTTATTAATAGATGAGCCGTTTTCTATGATAGAACCTTTACATAAAGAGCGCTTAAAAGGCTTTTTGAATTCTATAAAAAGAACAAAAGGAATTATTATTACAGACCATTATTACAATGATGTCTTAGAGGTATCTACCCAAAATATTATTCTTAAGGATGGCTTAATAAATACTATTACTACTAAAGAAGATTTATTAAAATACGACTATTTAAAATCGGTATAAACATAAAACCCCGAAGATAAACTTCAGGGTTTTTACATTTGGGTATTCTCTTTTTCTAAATCTTTGCGTCGTCTACTTTTTTTACTCTCTTTATTCCCAATAGTTTATTTACTGCTTTTAGTACAAATGCTTTTTGTGCAATTGCACCAGCAACATTGCTTATTAAGCCTATTGGAGATAAGCTATTTTTTACTTCGTGGTAACTAATTTTTACTTCTTCAAGATCTATATCTTTCTGAAGCTTTAAAATCTTCAGATCCTTATCAATCTCATCAAAAGAACTATAAATCTTTTTCATCTTCAAAAAATATGTCTGAGAATTTTTTAAGTAATAATTTTTCTAATGGCCTTTTAAAGAAGACGTATACTAGTACCATTAATAATACATATATGCCTCCCATTATATAGAAACCAGTAATGATATCACCTACAGCCTGTCCTATATTTCTTGCAATTGCAATAGAAAATATTAGTATTGCCATGAAAGCAATTGCGCCTAATAGCAAAGACATGCTAAGAATTACGGTAGCTTTCATAAACTTCTTAAAGAAGCTAAGCTTGTAAAACTCTATACTACTGTCTATATACTTTTTAGCATTATCATTAACGTCTCTTACGTTTTCTGTAACGTTTCCTAATCCCATAAATGGTTTTTAGCTTACTGCTTTCTTAGCGTTTGCTTTCGTTTTTTCAACAACATTTTCTTGCTGTAATTTTGCATTTTGTTTGCGTAAAGCTTCTAGCTTTTCTTCCATTGCAACAATAATATCGTCTGCTTTATGGCTAGCTGAGTTAAGAGTATCATTAAGACGTTCTTCAAAAGTAGCTTTTGCTTTCTTAGCTTGTACACTAAGATCATCTGTAGTTTCTTTTACTTTTTTGCTAAACTCTTTTTTAGCTTTATCTGCGTTCTTTTTTAACTTCTTTCTAGTCTTTTCTCCTTTGTCTGGAGCGTAAAGTAATCCTACTCCTGCACCAATTGCAGCACCTGTTAATAATGCTAACAATGTATTTCCTGTATTTGCCATTTTAATGTGTTTTGTGTTAATTAATCTGTTTTAGCAATTTACGCGAAAGTTAAACAACACTGTGTTAATTGCTGGTTAACTATTTGAACGTTAGTACTAAAGTTTTCTTAATTATGATTAGACTCATATCTTACTTAAATGAGCTTCAAAATAGGTTCCAAAAGTACATATATGCCAAAATGGCTCTCAAATACCAATTTGAGAGCCATTTTAAAGGGAACATATTGTATTTAAGTATTATTTACCTTTCCAAGAGTCTCTAAGCGTTACAGTTCTATTAAATACTAAATTGGTGTCTGTCGTATCTTTATCAACACAGAAGTATCCTATACGTTGAAATTGTACTGTATCTAATGGTTTAAGTGTTTTTAAATGAGGCTCAACATAACCAGTAATGGTCTTTAACGAATCTGGATTTAAAAATTCCATAAAATCTTTGTCCTTATGTCCATCTGGAGATTCATCATTAAACAACCTGTCGTATAACCTAACTTCTGCTTTAACGGCATGCTTAATTGAAACCCAATGTAGGGTACCTTTTACTTTTCTTAAAGATTCTTCTGTACCGCTACCGCTTTTACTCTTAGGATCATATGTACAATGAACTTCAGTAATATTACCATCGGCATCTTTAATAGCTTCTTCTGCTTTAATAATGTAACCGTTCTTTAATCTAACTTCTCCACCTAATTTTAATCTGAAGAATTTACGGTTTGCTTCTTCTTTAAAGTCATCTTTTTCAATATATAACTCTCTTGAAAATGGAACTTCGTGCTCACCTGCAGAAACGTCTTCTGGATTATTTTCTGCCATTAACCATTCTTCTTCTCCTTCTGGATAATTTGTAATTACAAGTTTTAATGGGTCTAAAACACCCATTACACGATCTGCTTTCTTGTTAAGATCTTCTCTAATCTTAAATTCTAATAAAGAAACATCAATCACATTTTCGCGTTTAGCTACTCCAACGGTATCTATAAAATTCTTAATAGATTCTGGTGTATAACCACGTCTTCTATACCCTGATATTGTTGGCATTCTTGGATCATCCCAACCAGAAACTACGTTATCTTCAACTAATGTGAGTAATTTACGCTTACTCATTATGGTATAACTTAAATTAAGACGCGCAAACTCTCTTTGTTTAGGTTTTGTATTACTAGTATAAATATTATCTACAAACCATTCATAAAGCGGTCTGTGTGGTTTAAACTCTAATGAACAAAGACTATGGGAAACACTTTCTATATAATCACTTTCGCCATGAGCCCAATCGTACATTGGGTATATGTGCCAATCATTTCCTGTCCTATGGTGTGCTCTATTTAAAACACGATACATTATAGGATCACGCAGAAGCATGTTTGGGCTTTCCATATCTATTTTTGCTCGTAAGACGTGTTGGCCGTTTTCAAACTCACCATTCTTCATCTTTTCAAATAGATCTAAGTTTTCTTCAACAGATCTGTCTCTATAAGGTCCAGGTTTTCCCACTTGCGTAGGAGTACCTTTTTGTTCTGCCATAGCTTCACTAGATTGAGAATCTACGTAAGCTTTTCCTTCCTTAATAAGTTGTACAGCCCAATCATAAAGTTGTTGAAAGTAATCTGAAGAATAACATTCTTTATCCCAAGTAAACCCAAGCCACTCTATGTCTTGCTTGATAGCATCTACATATTCTTGTTCTTCTTTCATTGGGTTAGTATCATCAAACCTTAAATTCACTGGAGCATTGTAACGCTCACCTAAACCAAAGTTTAAGCAAATAGCCTTACAGTGGCCAATGTGTAAATAGCCGTTTGGTTCTGGTGGAAATCTAAATCTTAGATCTTCCTTAGAATACCCATTTTGTAAATCTTCCTCTATGATATGCTCTATGAAATTGAGCGATTTTTCTTCAGACATAATGTTATGAAATTACCTAGTATTATTAAGGTGATTTTAAGTTTATAATGCATCTGTTTATTTTATAAACAGAACTGCAAAGTTATGAAAGTAAAACGCTTCAACTCTTATAATACTTAGGAAAACTCATGTATTGAATTACCTTTGTAAAAACTTAACCCATGGGAAAAATACATTTAACCAATATAAAGGTCTTTGCCTATCACGGCTGTCTTGTTGAAGAGAGTAAAATTGGTAGCGACTATCTTGTAAATTTAACTGTAGAAGGTGATTTATCTTTGTCTGCAAAAACAGATAATCTTAATGATACTATTGATTATGTACATTTAAACAGAGTTGTAAAAGAAGAAATGAAAGAACCATCTCATCTTTTAGAGACTGTTGCAGAACGTATTTTAACTAGAATTTTTGAAGAATTAATTATTGTACAAAGCGCTACTGTTTCTGTAAGTAAAGTAAATCCTCCTATTGGTGGAGACGTTGCTATGGTTACTGTAGAGCGTACAAAGCGAAGGTCATAAAAAAAGATTGTAGCTTTGCAATATAGGAACGGTTAAACTAACATTTTTTGTTATATTTGCCGTCCAATATTGGTATCGTGGCCGAGTGGCTAGGCAGAGCTCTGCAAAAGCTCGTACAGCGGTTCGAATCCGCTCGATACCTCTAAAAACCCTTAACTAACGTTAGGGGTTTTTTATTTTTTAATGGTTTTAAGATATAAACGTTCTACCTTTTCTCTAGCCCAAGGCGTTCGCCTTAAGAATTTTAAACTGGATTTTATTGTAGGATTGCTATTAAAGCAATTAATCTTAATACGATCTCCTAACTCATCCCAACCGTAATGATTTACAAGAGTATCTAAGATATCGGCCAATTTTACACCGTGTAAAGGATTATTAGGTTGTTCTTGCATTATTTTAATGGTGTTTCTGGAATACGTTCTTCTAACTCGTGTTTTAATGCATCTAATTCTGAAGGAAATAAACCTTGACTTATAAGTATTACTCCAAATATGATAATGATAATACTTATAATACGTTTAAAATTGAATATTCTTACTGGTGTTAGTTTGTGATTTAACTTTTTAGCAAGCAACATCTTAAATACATCTACAACTAAATAAGTGGCTAATACAGTGCCAAAGAATACGAGAAGTCTGTTAGGTTGCATATCCATCTTAGGGCCAAATACTATGATTAAACCTAGCCAAAATCCTAAAACACCAATATTTATAAAGTTTAAAAGAAAGCCTTTTACTGCAAGACCTATATAATCACTCTTACTTAGTTTTCGTATTTCAGGTTGTTCTTCTTGAGGTAATGCTTTTTTAAGTTTCATGAAAGCCATGACACCATAGGTTGTCATGATAACACCACCAAAAATAAACAATGCAGGATCATCTTTTATACGTTCTAAAAGCTTGCTTGTAGAAAAATAGGCAATTAATAAAAAAATAGCATCTGCTAGGATAACACCAATATCAAAAGACAAAGCAGCTCTAAAACCTTTTATTGCAGCAGTTTCTAATAATACAAAGAATACTGGACCTAAAAGGAAGGCCAGAAAAAATCCTAGAGGTATTGCTGTAAAAATGTCCTGAAACATTGTTAGTTTTTTACAAAGATATGCATACTTACTATCCTTGTGTTTCTACTTCGGCTTTACTTCCTATTAGTGTAAAATCTAAATGACGTTTTACAAGATCTGCATCTTTTACTTTTACATAAACTTCATCTCCTAATTGATACACTTTTTTAGTTTTTCGACCTACAATAGCATAGTTTTCTTCATCAAAATCATAGTGATCATCTGAGATGTCTCTTAACCTTACCATACCTTCACATTTGTTATCTATAATTTCTACATAGATTCCCCATTCTGTAACTCCAGATATTACACCTAAGAAATTTTCATCTTTATGATCCTGCATGAATTTAATCTGCATGAATTTTATAGAGTCACGTTCTGCTTTGGTAGCTAAATACTCCATCTCACTACTATGGCTACATTGATCTTCATAAGTTTCTGCGTCTGCAGATTTACCTTTATCTAGATAATACTGTAATAAACGATGTGCCATGACATCTGGATAACGACGTATTGGCGATGTGAAATGTGAATAATAATCGAATGCTAAACCGTAATGCCCTATATTTTCTGTAGAATAATAGGCTTTACTCATAGTACGAATGGTAAGCGTATCTATTAAATTTTGTTCTTTAGTACCATTTACATCTTGTAAAAGTTTATTTAAAGATTGCGTAGTAGTCTTTCTTGATTTAAAATTAAGAGTGTACCCAAAACGACCTACAAGGTTTTGTAAGGCACTTAATTTATCTGAATTTGGCTCGTCATGACAACGGTATACAAATGTTTTTTTAGGGTCTTGTTTACCTATAAATTCTGCTACTTTCTTATTGGCAAGTAACATGTATTCTTCAATAAGTTTATTAGCATCTTTAGATGTCTTAAAGAAAACTCCAACTGGTTCATTAGCTTCGTTAAGCTCAAATTTAACTTCAACTTTATCAAAAGAAATAGCACCTTGACCCATACGTTTTCTACGCATGATTTTAGCTACTTTGTCCATTTTTAAAATAGCATCTGCAATAGCATCGTCTGTTTTATAGGCTTTTCCTGTTAAAGAAACATCTGCAGGAATGCTAGTGGATTTACTTTCAATAATTGCCTGAGCTTCTTCGTATGCAAATCTGGCATCACTATAGGTTACAGTTTTACCAAACCATTGATTGTGTATTTTTGAGTTTTCATCTATCTCGAAAACAGCTGAAAAGGTATATTTTTCTTCATTAGGACGTAATGAACAAGCATTGTTAGATAATACTTCTGGAAGCATTGGCACTACTCTATCTACTAAATAAACAGATGTTGCACGTTCATAAGCTTCATCATCTAAAATTGTACCTGGTTTAAGATAGTGAGATACATCTGCAATATGAATTCCTACTTCGTAATGCCCGTTTTCTAAAATCTTAAAACTTAAGGCATCATCAAAATCTTTTGCATCTTTAGGATCTATTGTAAAGGTTAGCGTATCACGCATATCTCTACGTTTCTTAATTTCAGATTCTTGTATAGATGTATCTATCTTGTTAGCAAACTCTTCTACTTCTTTTGGAAATTCATGTGGTAATCCATATTGTGCAAGAATCGCATGTATTTCTGTTTCATGTTCTCCTGGAACACCGAGAACTTCTATAACGCGACCAAAAGGAGAATCGGCTTTTTCTGGCCAATCTTCTAGCTCTACAACGACCATCATATTATTTTCTGCGCCGTTTATCTTACTTTTTGGAATAAAGAAATCTGTATACATTTTAGTATCCTGAATGTTTACAAATGCAAACTTTTCTGAGATAGTAATAACGCCTACAAATTCTTTTTTCTTTCGTTCAATTACTTTGGTAATTTCACCTTCATTCTTGCTTTTTCTTCTGGTATTATAAATATATACCTCTACCTGATCACCGTGAAATGCTTTGTTAATATGCTTACTAGGAATGAAAATATCGTCTTCTAAATCTTCAACGACCACATAACCATCACCTTTACTAGTCATATCTAAGGTACCAGTAACATAGTCTTGAGGGCCATTAAATTGAAATTTACCACGATCTACCTCAACAATTTGTTGTTTAGCAGCTAATTGGGAAAGTTTTTTTATGATTTGATTTCTTCCGCTAGCATCTGTAATGTTAAGTTGGGAAGCAATTTGTTTGTAATTGAAGTTTTGATTTGGACGCTTACGAATAATGTCCAATATAGTTTTAGTAAGGTTTGGAATCTGTGTAGATTTTTTCTTACCGAATTTTTTCTTGCTCATTTATTTAAATTAGGCTTAAAATTACGGCTTATAAATTAAACAATATGAATTCTATGATAGGAATAACACATACAAACATATGGTTGAACCATAATTTTATATTTAATAATAATATTTTAACGATATTTTAATAAATAATTTTCACAACTCTTAAAATTATCATAAATTTGTTTAAGACAAGGATTTAACTTGTGTTGCACATATGAAAAAAATAAGAATCATATTCGTTTTATTCATTCTAATTTTTCTCTTAGGAATATTTGGTTTTGCTAGATATATATCTAATTCTTTAGCAGATGACCATAAAGAATCCTTCGATGAAAATTCAGAACAAACTTCAATATACAACGGCTTTTAATTAGCCGTTTTTTTTTGCTCTATACTATACTACATTAAACTTAGTAATATTTTTTTAGCTTCTGTTTTTACTAAAATTAAAATCTCATTTTTAATAGTTGTTATTAACAGTATATATAACTATCATTTTTTTTCTTTTAAATTTTAAATAAAACTGTTGGGTATTATAGTGTGTTAATAGCGGTAAAGAATTTTAAATTTTTCTTTTGATTTTAGGTTATTAATATTCTATCAATACTTATTCACAATGTTAAAATTATCTAAACATTTATAAATCAACCTGTATTGAAAATTAATAACAAAAGTTGTGTTTTAAAAATTACAATTGTTGACAACCTGTGGCTAAAATCTATTTCTAATTCTGGTTGTTAATAACTGTTTTTTTAGTGCTGAAAACTTTTAATTAAGATCTAACAACTTTACTTGTTTCTTATATAAATCTGGTTATAATGAATTTTTAATCGAGATTTCAAAATTTTGTTTTGCATTATTAATCACGAGTTATAAACAACAACTAGTTAATTGTTAATATATTGATTGTTAGATAGTAAGGTGTTAATTTTAGTTTTGTAATTAACAATGTAAATCTTCTACTTTAACTACCTTTGTATCATAAAATTAGACTTATTATGAAAATTGCTATTGGTAATGACCACGCTGGTACATTTTACAAAAATACAATTGTAGAGTACCTTAAATCTGAAAATATTGAAGTTATTAATTACGGGACAAACTCTGAGGATAGTGTAGATTATCCAGACTTTGTACATCCTGTTGCAGCAGATGTAGAGTCTAATAGTGTAAATCTTGGTATTATAATTTGTGGTAGTGGTAATGGTGCATCTATGACAGCTAATAAACACCAAGGCGTACGTTCTGCTTTATGCTGGACAAAAGAGATTACAAAACTTGCCAGAGAGCATAATGATGCTAATATTTTAAGCATTCCTGCACGATTTACATCTGTACAACAAGCTTTAGAGATGGTTAAAGTGTTTTTAAATACTGAGTTTGAAGGTGGTCGTCACCAAACACGTGTAGATAAAATAGCGTGTTCTTAATATGATTACAATTGCTATTAAAACATTTAAAGAACTTAGTACCGAAGAGTTATATAGTATTCTTCAACTAAGATCGGAAGTATTTGTGGTAGAACAAAACTGTGTATATCAAGATATAGACTTTAAAGATCAAAATGCTTTACATGTAATTGGTGTGAAAGATGATGCTATAGTTGCTTATACAAGATGTTTTAAGCCTGGTTTTTATTTTGAGGAAGCAAGTATTGGTCGTGTTGTTGTAAAAGATAAAGAACGAAAATATGGTTATGGTTATGATATAATGAATGCATCTATTAAAGCTATTAAAGATGTATACGATACAGACACTATAAAAATTTCTGCTCAAACCTATTTAAATACTTTTTATACTAATCTTGGTTTTTCTAATATAGGAGAAGGCTACCTAGAAGATGGTATACCACATATTGCAATGATTAAATCATAAAAAAAACCTCTTAAAAAGAGGTTTTTTTATTTGGTAGTTAGCGTTTTACAGATTAATTAATCTTAATAAGGTTTTTCTGCATATCTAAATCACTCAACATAGTGTTTGTAAATTTATAATGACCTCGAGTTGTAATGATTTTAAATTTCTTATTCTTCATATTACTAAGCAACTGAAGAAATTTCCATTTACTTTTAAGTAATCTTGGTTTTTCGGACTTTAAGCTTACCTCGTAAATGTATTCTTCACCATTACGTTCTGCTACTATATCTGGTGTGATAGTAGTTTCTTGTCCACGACCTTTGCGTATGTACGATTTTGGGGATTCGTAACCCTCAACGTCTGCCTTAATATTCTCAAAGCCTCTTTCTTCTAAGTACTCTACAGATTCCTTTAAGAACACTGTACTTTCATTTTTATCTATCGGTATCATAACTCAGAATATAATAAAAATTAAGCGAACTCACAACTATTGAGGCTATTAGCCTTTGTTCTTGTACTTTATATGCTTATTAAACGGTGCATAAAGTTGGTAAGTAATAGTATTTGAGGTAGAATGATCTAGTATATCTAAGCCATATTTTATTTTAGAAGGATCTGCATATACAAAGGTTCCAAATAACCGATCCCAAATAGAAAACATATTACCAAAATTACTATCTGTCCAAGGTAATTCCCAGTGATGGTGAAATTTGTGAACCGTTGGTGTTATAAAAACATAACTTAATGCCTTATCAAATTTAGAGGGTAGCTTTATATTGGCGTGTGTAAAGTATGTAAAGAATACACTTAAAATTCTATAAAATAGGTAGTAAGAAATTGGCATTCCCATGATGATAACTGCAACTAAAGCAAACGTTTCCCGCAATAAAAAATCTAATGGATGGTGTCTTGTACCTGTTGTGGCATCTACATTTAAATCACTATGATGTACAATGTGGAGCCTAAAGAATAAAGGTACTTTATGTAATAGATAATGTACTAAATATTGTGCTATAAAATCTAACACTAATATGGCTAGAAAAAGCTCAATAATAGTAGGTAATTCAATAAGATGTAAAATACCGAAATTATTGTCATCTAACCATTTAAATATTCCTATCGTAAATAAACCGAATAAGAAATTAATTAAAAAAACAAAGCCTAAAAGTATAAAGTTGGTCTTTGCATGTTGCCATTTCTTGTACTTAAATTTTACAAAGGAATAATAACCTTCAGCAATCCAAAATACACTTAATATAAGCACAACCCAACCAACTTTTAAGGCAGTTGGCAATGTCTCAAAAAAGTGCAGAAAAGCGTTCATTGTTTAAAAGTCTAATTCTTCTGGAACATCTTCATCACCATTATTAGTGTTGTTTTCTTCAAATTCTTCACAATCTAAAATGGTCGAAATATTTTCTGGTTTAGGGAAGTTTCCATCAGAAACCTCAATATTTTCATCTGCATAAAGGTATTTCATATAAATACCCCAAATAGGAAGTGCCATAGTAGCACCTTGACCATATCTTGTAGATGAAAAGTGTGTGGCACGATCTTCACCACCAACCCAAACGCCAGTTACTAAGTCTGGTACCATACCCATAAACCAACCATCACTATTATTTTGTGTTGTTCCTGTCTTACCTGCAATAGGGTTTTTAAAATCATAAGGATAGCCTGTAACAGCATTCTTATAGTCTTGCCTAGATGTTGCCCAAGTACCTCTTAAACGGCGTCCTGAACCTGCTTGTGTAACACCTTCCATAAGGTTTACTGTTACATAAGCAGCTTCTTTACTTAACACATCTTTTGTTTCTGGAATATGTTGATAAAGCACTGTGCCATTCTTATCTTCAATACGAGTAACAATAACTGGCTTAACATACACGCCTTCATTTACAAAAGCACTATAAGCTGAAACCATTTCGAAAATACTTAAATCTGGTGTTCCTAAAGCAATAGAAGGTACTTCAGGTATTTTTCGGGTATCTACACCTAATTTATCTATTAAATCTATAACAGGTTTAGGGCCAACTCTATCTAAAAGCCTAGCGGTAACAGTATTTATAGATCCTGCAAGAGCATCTTTTAAAGTAACTAAACCACCATAACTACCGTCACTATTTTTAGGAGTCCAATCTTTTGTGTTACCGTGTTTTCCTGCTTCAATTGTATATTGTGTATTAGGAACTTTATCACAAGGAGAAAGGTGTAATTGATCAATTGCAGTTGCATAAACAAAAGGCTTAAATGTAGAACCTATTTGTCGCTTTTGTTTTTTAACGGCATCATACTTAAAGTGTTTATAGTTAATACCACCAACCCAAGCTTTTACTTCACCTGTTTGTGGTTTCATACTCATCATACCACTTCTAAGAAACGATTTGTAATAAATGATAGAGTCTCTAGGCGTCATTGTTGTATCTATATCACCATCCCAACCAAAGACACGCATATCAGTTTTCTTTTTAAAGGAAGCTCTAATGTCTTTTTCAGATTTTCCTTCGGCAGTCATCTTTTTCCAACGATCACTAACCTTCATAGCGCGTTGAATAATGTCTTCTGTTTCGTCTACGTCTATATCTCTAAAAGGCGCTGTTTTATTCTTCTTATTTTGTCTTGTAAATTCTTTTTGAATGTGAGACATGTGTTCTTTTACAGCATCTTCTGCGTGTCTTTGCATATCTGAATCTATGCTGGTATAAATTTTTAGACCATCTCTGTAAATATTATATGTTGAGCCGTCTGTCTTTTTATTTTCCTTAATCCATTCTTTTAAAAACTCTTGAAGGTAGGCTCTAAAATATGTTGCTACACCTTCATCATGACCTTCTGGAGAATATTCAATATTTAGATCTTCGGCTTGTAATTCATTTTTAACCTCTTCTGTAATAAATCCATTTTTAGCCATTTGAGCTAATACAACATTACGACGTTGTTTTACAAGTTCTGGTCGCTTTAAGGGATTATATAATGAAGAGTTTTTAAACATACCAGCTAGCATTGCAGACTCTACAGTATTAAGTTCCATTGGCTCTTTACTAAAGTATATACGGCTTGCAGAGCGTATACCTATTGCTTGATTTAAGAAATCATACTTGTTAAAATACATAGTAATAATTTCTTCTTTAGTATATTGGCGTTCCAACCTAACAGCAATTACCCATTCTTTTACTTTTTGTAGCGCACGCTGAAATTTACTTGAGCTTACCTGATCTGTAAAAAATTGCTTAGCCAATTGTTGTGTTATAGTACTAGCTCCACCTTTTGTTCCTAAATAAGTAATAGCTCTTGCAGTACCTCTACCATCTATACCAGAATGGTCATAATAACGCTCATCTTCAACAGCTATTAGAGCATTTACTAAGTGGTCTGGTAAAGAGTCATACTTAACTGGAGTTCTATTTTCCTTATAAAACTTTCCAAGTGTTTCTCCTTTAGAGTCTATAATCTCTGTAGCAAGATTAGTCTCAGGATTTTCCATTTGGGTTTCATCTGGTAAGTCACTAAACCAAGCAGTAAATAAGAAAAGAAGTGCTACAGATAAGATACCTCCAAAAAAAAGTATCCAAAACCACTTTATATATTTACTAAAACCCTCCTTACTTTCTTTTTTCTTTGAAGAAGATTTAGGTGCTGTCTTTGCCATATTCTTATGTTATTTTGAAGTTGGTTTTTCTATTCTTACACCTACTTCTGTAATACCTTTTAATGTTTCTAATCCTGCTACAGAGCCGTTTTGTCTCATGGCATGTTTAATACTAATGCTATACTCTCCAGCTTCATTAAAAACTAGATGTTCTTTATACCAAAGTTTATTTTCTTTTATATCTCCAAAACCATCTCCCATATAAGTACCATCTGGATATGCCATAGGATACTCTAAAGTATCTGTAACTTTTTTACCGTTAGGATATTGTAACTCTGTAATTAAAAATAAGTTACTAAAATTATAGTCGCTTGTGTTTCTTAAGTTAATAAACGCATTATAGGGTTGTATCGTATCTAATCCAGAAATCTTAAAGGTTAATGGCTCTTTAGAAGACCATTGTCCAGAAACTGTCTTATAATTATCATATACGCTATTATCTGAACAAGAGCAACATAATAGGCTAAGACATAAAACGATTAAAAAACGCATGAATTATTTCTTTTGAGAATTGTTTTTAGGTCGCTTACTTTTTTGTCGTTTATTACGACGACGCTTGTTATTGTTACGCTTATTCTTAGGTTTATCAAAACGTGTGAGACTGTCTTCTCCTACAGAATCTTTAAACGTATTTATTTCTGAAGCTGTTTCAACAACGTAATCTTCTAAACTTGCCACAGGTTCTCTTTTCTTATTGGCTTCAATAATTTGATGAACTCTATCTGTACTTAATTCAAACCAGTTCATCCATTCACCTTCATAAGCAAACCACATAGATCCTTTAAAAATGTCTATTTTTTGACAAACAGCCTTACCTTTTTCTGTAAAAAGCTTGGTATCTTGTTTAGGGAAGTTGTTTAAAGCGTCTAAATATGAATCTAACTCATAGTTTAAGCAACATTTAAGCTTACCACATTGTCCTGCAAGCTTTAATGGGTTTAATGATAGTTGTTGGTATCTTGCTGCAGATGTGGTTACACTCCTAAAATCTGTTAACCAAGTAGAGCAACATAATTCTCTACCACAAGACCCAATACCTCCTAACCTACTAGCTTCTTGTCTAAAACCAATTTGTCGCATTTCTATACGAGTTCTAAATTCTTGAGCAAACTCTTTAATAAGTTGTCTAAAATCTACACGTTCTTCTGCTGTATAATAAAAGGTAGCTTTAGAGCCATCTCCTTGAAACTCTATATCACTAATTTTCATTTTAAGCTTAAGCCTTATAGCAATTTGCCTAGCTTTTACTTTAAAAGGATCTTCTTTGGCTCGATAATCTTGCCAAATATCAATATCTTTTTGTGAAGCCTTTCTATATATTTTTTTAACCTCATCGCTATTGGTTCTTACTTTTTTCTTACGCATCTGCACTTTAACAAGCTCGCCTGTAAGTGTTACAATACCAATATCGTGTCCAGAATCGGCTTCTGTAGCTACAACATCACCAATAGAAAGTGTAAGGTGTTCTGAGTTTTCAAAGAATAGTTTTCTGCCGTTCTTAAACCTAACCTCTACATAGTTAAAAGGAGCTACTCCTTGTGGGAGCTCCATATTTGAAAGCCAATCAAATACTGTAAGTTTATTACATCCATCTGATCCGCAAGTTCCGTTATTTTTACAACCTTTAGGTTGGCCGTCTTTACCTGTCGAACAACTTCCACACGCCATATATCATATATATTGAAACAAGTACTATTATTATAGTCTTGTTGTATTAATTATCTACTAGCGTAAAGATACCAAAATATAGTGCATTGATATTTTTAAGCTTTATATTTTAATTTTTCTGAACGTCCCTTCTTAAAAATCTTATTACTGTTATGAGATCCTTTTCGCAATTCACGTTGTGTCTCAATAGGTAAGGCATTAATGTCTTGACATTCTGTCGAGCAACACGTATCCATAGCTTTTGAACACTCTTCACATTGTATAAATAACAAATGGCAAGCCTCATTAGCACAATTTACGTGAGTATCACAAGCTTTTCCACATTGGTGACAGTTTGAGATGACATCATCTGAGATACGCTCACTTCGCCTATGGTCAAACACAAAATTCTTACCAAGAAACTTATTTTCTAATGCTTTTTCATTTACCTGTCGGGTATACTCTATAATACCACCTTCTAGCTGAAATACGTTTTTAAATCCTTTATGCTTATAGTAAGCACTAGCTTTTTCACAACGTATGCCACCAGTGCAATACATAACGAGTTTCTTGTCTTCTTTATGATCTTTAAGATCTTCTTCAATAATATCTAAAGAGTCTCTAAAAGTATCTACATCTGGTGTGATAGCATTTTTAAAATGACCAATTTCACTCTCATAGTGGTTACGCATATCAACCAACACCGTATTAGGGTCTTCAATAAGTTGGTTAAATGTTTCAGCATCTACGTGAACACCTTTGTTAGTTACATCAAAAGAGGTGTCATTTAAACCGTCTGCAACAATTTTAGGACGCACCTTAACTTTAAGTTTTAAAAATGATTTAGCATCTTGCTCTACAGCAATGTTAAGCCTCACATTTTCAAGAAAATTTATATCATCTATAAAAGCTTTAAATTCATTGAATTTTTTTGCTGGTACAGATAATTGCGCATTTATACCTTCATGAGCAACATAAATTCTTCCTAGAACCTCAAGTTGGTCCCAAGCAAGAAACAGGTGATTTCTAAAAATTTCTGGATTGCCAATTTTGGCGTATTTGTAAAAAGAGAGCGTAAGGCGGTCTTCTCCAGCCTTGTCTATAAGTTCTGCTCTTTCTTTTGCGCTTAATTTGTTGTACAGTTGCATGCTATACGTGATTTAAGGTTAAGAAAATTTAAGCTACAAAGGTAGTTAAAGTATATTTTATTGCTACAATTAAAAATGCCCGATAAGTTGAGATTACCTTATCGGGCATTTTTCGAATGGCTAATTCGTTACTAAAATTTTTTGTGTTCTAAAAAAATCGTTGTAACGCATTAGCCTCCATCAGCTTTAAAGCTACAACCTAAAAGGATTGCAGCTTTGCAGCTTCCTGAAGAGTTCAAAATAATTGTTTTTTGAAAAAACTTCATAGCACTTTGTTCATTTGCTTTTATAAAAGATGCTTTATTTTTAAAAAGGTTGCGTGTGTTGATATGTTAATTTTAAAAACATTGTCCTTAGCCAAAAGAGTTACTACCTTAGCGGCATAAGACAGAATTTAATAAAAGATTGAAAATGAGCGATAAAAAAGAAAAAGAAGCAAAACTAAAAGCACTAAAGCTTACTTTAGATAAGATGGACAAGACTTATGGTAAAGGTACAGTCATGAAAATGAGTGATCAATCTGTGAGTGATGTTGAAGCAATTTCTACAGGTTCTTTAGGTTTAGATTTAGCTTTGGGAGTAGGTGGTTACCCTAGAGGACGTATAGTTGAAATTTACGGTCCAGAATCTTCAGGTAAGACAACCTTAACCTTGCACGCCATAGCAGAAGCTCAAAAAGCGGGTGGCATAGCTGCTTTTATAGATGCAGAACACGCTTTTGACCGTTTTTATGCTGAAAAATTAGGAGTAGACTTAGAGAACTTAATTATATCTCAACCAGATAATGGTGAGCAGGCTCTAGAAATTACAGACAACTTAATTAGATCTGGCGCTATAGATATTATTGTAATTGACTCGGTTGCGGCACTTACACCTAAAAGTGAGATTGAAGGTGAAATGGGAGATTCTAAAATGGGTCTTCACGCAAGATTAATGTCTCAAGCATTAAGAAAGCTAACAGGATCTATAAGTAAAACCAAGTGTACCGTTATCTTCATTAACCAATTGCGTGAAAAAATTGGAGTTATGTTTGGTAACCCAGAAACTACAACAGGTGGTAATGCACTTAAATTTTACTGTTCAGTTAGATTAGACATTCGTCGATCTACACAAATAAAAGACAGCAATAGCGAGGTGCAAGGTAATAAGACACGTGTAAAAGTTGTTAAAAACAAAGTAGCACCACCATTTAGAACTGCAGAGTTCGATATTATGTACGGTCAAGGAATTTCTAAGGTTGGTGAAATTATTGATATTGGTGTAGACTATGAAATTGTTAAAAAAGCAGGTTCCTGGTTTAGCTATGAAGACACAAAGCTAGGACAAGGTAGAGATGCTGTAAAAGCATTATTACTAGATAATCCAGAGTTAATGGAAGAGTTAGAAACCAAAATTAAAGCCGCCATAAAAGTGGCAAAAGAATAAAACAAAAAAAATCTCAAATTAATTTTTGAGATTTTTTTTTGTCTCAAACGCAACCATTTATAAAAAATTGCATCTTAATAAAAAACCCCATTTTAATAAGATGAAAAAATTAATGCTTTTGCTACTTTTAGGTGTATGTATTACCGCTTGTAGCATTGATGATGAAGAAGACTTTGAGTTTGAGTTTGTTAACGTAGAGAGTGTAAACCTTCCAGATACACTTGTGTTTGGTAACACGTATCAATTTGAAGTTGTTTACAATCGCCCTACAGAATGCCATTTCTTTGCAGGATTTGACTATGCTAAAAATCAAAACACCAGAGAAGTTGCGGTGATTAATGCTTTTGAGCAAAACCAATCTTGTCCAGAGATGGAAAACTTGACTGGAACAACAGATTTAAATTTTATTGTAGAGCGAGACGATTTTTATATTTTCAAGTTCTATCAAGGAGAAGACAGTAATGGTGACGCACAGTTTTTAACCGTTGAAGTTCCTGTTGCAGAAAATTAATTAACAACAGAAAATTTGAGTTTAGATCAACTCATTCTTAAATGCAAAAAGCAAGACATAAAGGCACAAGGACAGCTGTATCAATTATTTGCAGATAAGCTGTTTAGTGTAAGCCTAAAGTATTCTCGTAATTATAGCGAAGCAGAAGACAATTTGCAAGATGCTTTTTTACAGATATTTAAGAAAATAGATCAATATAAAAATAAAGGTTCTTTTGAAGGTTGGTTAAAACGTATTGTAATAAACATAGCACTTCAAAAATATAGGAAGCAAACCTATTTTGAAATTGTAGACGAACAACAACTAGAAGAACCTAGTGTAGAAGTAGAAGAAAATGATATTAAGTTAGACTTTCTTTTAAAGTGCATACAACAATTACCAGACAGGTACAGGTTAGTATTTAACCTATATGTTTTAGATGGTTACGCACATAAAGATATTGCGGATTTGTTAAGCATCTCTGTAGGAACATCTAAATCTAACCTTGCAAGAGCAAGACATATATTAAAGGCAACTATAGAAGACGCCCAACCAAAAGGACAACAGTCTCTTTAAAAAGACTAATGAAAGAGGAAAAAAACATAGATAGATTATTTCAAGAAAAGTTTAAAGACTTTAACGCAAAACCTAGCGCTAAAGTTTGGGCTAATATTGAAAAGGAACTCAAAGAAGATAAGGAAAGAACGCCATTTATTATCCCATTATGGTATAAGATTGGAGGAATTGCAGCCGCATTAGTTTTGGTATTTTGGTTTTCCCAATCATTATTAACTACAGATACTACTAATACTATAGTTGATCAAGATGGTTTAGAAAACACTAAAGTTAAAACCCAAGTAGAAGATAAAGATACAGTTAACAACAATTCTAAATTAGACGTTGTTGAAAATACTAACAAGACACCTGAGCCTGAAACATCTTCAACCAATGAAATTGTTTCTTCAACTGGGCAAAAAACATCTAAAGAAATTAAATCAAATAAGAACACGTATAAATCTTCAGTTACTTTAAAAGAATCTATTTCTAATGTTAAAGGTGATATTAGAGTAGCTAACAAGAGTAACGTAAATCAAAAACAGAATAATAATTTAGAGCCTTTAGACAAGCGTTTAAATTCTAATGAAAACAATAAGTTTCAGCAACCTAACTCTACTCAGAATACTACTGCAGTAACTTCTGAAGACAGTAGCACTAACTCCAACATTTCAAGTGAAAAAGAAAATAATGAGACTACTGAGGTTGCTGAAACTAACTTACCATCGCTTTTAGAAGAAGCTGAAAAACAAAAGCAAGCAGAGACAGAAGATGAAGATGTAGTGGAAGCTACTACTTTTAAAAAATGGAATGCAAGCCCTTATGTTGCTCCTATTTATGCTAGTGGTTTTGGAAACGGTAGCACTATAGATCCTCAATTTTCAGATAATGAAACTAGTAGTGATGTTACTTTGGCATATGGTGTAAATGTATCTTATGCAGTTAACGAACGCTTAAAGATTCGTTCTGGTGTAACTAGAATGACACACAGTACCAACACAAATAATATTGCATTTAGTCCTTCGGGAAGAGAAACATCTCTACAAAACTTAAAACCAAACACTAATAGCGGTGTGTATGTACAAGTAGGAGATAGCGAAACCCTTACGCCAACCGCTACATCTACCTTTACAGAAGACCAGCTTGTAGCAGATAGGACATCAGTATTTTTAGGAGACTTAAATCAACAATTAGGATTTATTGAAGTTCCTGTTGAGCTTGAATATGCTCTAATAAATAAGAGGTTTGGTGTTAACCTTATTGGTGGTGCCAGCACGTTGTTTTTAGAAGATAATAGTATTGCCGTTGTAAATAATGGTAATAGAAATGAGATTGGTGAAGCTACAAATGTAAACAACGTGAGTTTTTCAACAAATCTTGGATTAGGAGTAAATTATAAAATTACAAGTAGCCTACAGTTTAATGTAGAGCCTACATTTAAATATCAAATAAATACGTTTAGCAACTCTAGTAATTTTAACCCTTATTATTTAGGTGTATATTCTGGGTTTAGCTTTAAGTTTTAAAGTATAATGTTAGCGAGGTGGTTCTCCTAACATTTGTTTTAGGTTAATTTTTAGTTGGTTAGGTAGTTATTGCAAAACTCTATCTGATGAGATAGCTTACAGCAATGATGACGAAAATCCGTTCTTTTAAGAGCGGATTTTTTGTGCTTTTAATTCATTTAATATTTCAGTTCTGCACGCAGATTTTAAATCTGCTCTATTAGCTTGCGATTTCCCTTTTGTATTAACAAACTTTAAAACTTTAGCTCTTGTTTTTCCTAAACTACCGCTAAAGAATGTATAAGAAAACCGAGCTTTATTATCATAAAATACAATAGGCACAATAGGTATTTGATGCTCTATTGCCAGCCTAAATGCACCATCTTTAAATACATCTAATACAACAGACTCATCATCTGGAACACCACCTTCAGGAAAAATGCAAATACTTATTCCTGTATCTAAGCGTTTTTTAGCACTATCAAATACAGCTTTTCTGCTTGATGCATTATTGCGATCTACCAAAATACAAGTACGTTTATAAAAGAAACCGAAAATTGGAATTTTAGCCAACTCTGCTTTACCTACAAAAACAAATGGATTTTTTATGGTGTGTAGCATTAGCATAATATCTATCATACTAGTGTGGTTTGCTATAAACATATAAGAATGTCCTGGTTTAGGTTTTTGCTCATACGTTCTTGAAGGAATAAAACCCATACCATATAAAATAAGTTTACCCCAAAAACGCGCTAACTTAAAGAAGAAAGGATACCAGGATTTTTTTGAAATGCTTATTAATAAAATAGGGAACATAATGACCAATGGTAAACCCATTAATAGGTAAAACCAAATGCGCCACAGAAGGATAAAAAAATTACGCACTAAAGACATCTTTCAAAAGTAGGGATTTGTATGTCATATTTCTTAAAAAAAGTACCTTTGCTGTCAAATTTAAAGATAACAGAATGTCTAGGATATTAACAGGCGTACAAAGTACTGGAACGCCACATTTGGGTAATTTATTAGGAGCTATTATACCGGCAATAGAAATGTCGAACGATCCTAAAAACGAATCATATCTATTTATAGCAGATTTACATTCGCTTACTCAAATAAAAGATGCAGAAACATTACGCCAAAATACCTATGCCACCGCAGCTACTTGGTTAGCTTTTGGTCTTGATGTAAACAAGACTGTTTTTTATCGCCAAAGTGATATACCTCAAGTTACAGAGTTATCTTGGTATTTAAGCTGCTTTTATCCCTACCAACGCTTAACATTAGCACATTCATTTAAAGACAAAGCAGACCGTTTAGAAGATGTAAATGCAGGCTTGTTTACATATCCAATGTTAATGGCGGCAGATATATTAATTTATGATGCTGAAATTATTCCAGTAGGAAAAGACCAACTGCAACATATAGAAATGACAAGAGATGTAGCTTCCAGATTTCACGCTAAATTAGGAGAAACCTTTGTGATGCCAGATGGCAAGATACAAGAGGAAACTATGTATATTCCTGGTACAGATGGAGCTAAGATGAGTAAATCTAAAGGAAACATCATTAACTTATTTTTACCAGACAAGAAATTGCGTAAGCAAATAATGACAATTGAAACAGATAGCACACCGCTTGAAGAACCTAAGGATACAGATACTTGTAATGTTTTTGCACTGTATAAATTATTAGGTACTAAAGAACAAGTAGAGCAGATGATGCAAAACTATGCTGGCGGAAACTATGGTTACGGTCACGCCAAACAAGCATTGTACGAACTTATTATTGAAAAATTTGCTGCCGAACGTGAGCGTTTTAATCATTATATGAATAATACAGATGAAATAGATGCTGCTTTAAAAATTGGACAAGAAAAGGCAACCAAAACCGCTAACGAGGTGTTGAAAAGAGTAAGAGAAAAATTGGGATATTAATTTATCTAAAATACTAGAAGGTATAGCCAAGTCTTAAATGCAGATCTACTGCCACATCAGAATCATCTACGATAAATATTCTGTTGCGGTCATTTTGATAAAATAGTTTTCGATAACCAATACCTATACCTGTTTCATAGGTAAAGTGTTTTCCTACTGTACGCTTAATTGCCCATTTCGGTATTATTTGAAGATCTGGAATAACTTCAATATTTTCAACATTACTAATGACAAATAAATTGGGGTGATAACTAATTTTAAGTGCTAGAAAGTTTGCTGTATTATTGGCTATCTTTTTTCCTTTTCTAAAACGTCTATTAAGGTTGTAATACCATCTTGGTTCTAAAGTTATAACAGGTGTTAAAAGAAATTTATCATTAGAGCCAATAAACTCTGCATTAAAAATATCTGCATCAAGACCTATTTCTGTACGTAAGGCAATGGTGTTTGTGAGTCTTGCTTCATTATGACCCCAAATACCAAGAAAGCCAGTTTGTATCCCGTATAAAGATTTTTCAACACTTGCCTTTTGAGTGGACGTTTGTGCGTTTATATTATTAGTTATCGCTAAAAATATAAATGCGTATAAAGCCTTTTTAATAGGTGATTGATGCATAGAAATAGTTATTAATTCTCTAAATCTAAACAATAAAAGTTTAAAACACTTCGAATAACTTACCAGGTAACGGTCTTATAACACCTTTCATTTCCATAGTAAGCAATACAGAAGCAATTTTGTAACTAGGCATATTACAGCCTAAAGCAATAAGGTCTATGTGCTCTTTACCTTGTTCTTGTAAATACTTATAAATAGTTTTTTCTGTATCATCTAATTCTACAAACAAGCTTTTTTGAACTGTTTTTGGTTTTTCATTTATGTCCCAATTTAGCATATAAATTAAATCTGCTGCACTTGTTAGTACGTGTGCCTGCTGTTTTTTAATTAAGGTGTTACACCCAACACTTTGTGTGTCTTTAGGTCTTCCAGGAACTGCAAAAACCTCTCTGTCATAAGAGTTGGCAATATCTGCAGTAACTAAGGAACCACCTTTCTCAGCACTTTCTATAACAATTGTGGCTTCACTTAAGCCAGCAATAATACGATTACGCTTTAAAAAATTATTTCTGTCAAAAGTATCACTACTCCAAAAGTCTGTAATAAAACCACCATTATCTTCTATCTGTGACACATACTTAGAGTGTACTTTAGGATAAATTTGGTTTAAACCATGAGCTAAACAACCTATGGTTTGCAATTGGTGTTTAACAGCAGCCTTTTGCGCAGTTATATCTACACCATAAGCAAAACCAGAAACTATTATTGGGTTTAATGGAGACAATGATTCAATAAACTCGTTACAAAAAGAGATGCCTTGTGTGGTAACTTTTCTAGTGCCAACAATACTTATTATATGCCTGTTATTTAAATTAATAGCGCCACGTTGAAATAGTAAAATAGGGCCATCTGTACATTGCTTTAAGCGCTCAGGATATTCAGAATCCATATAGCTCTGTGTAGTGATATTGTTAGCTTTTATAAATTCGAGTTCAGTTTCAGCAGCGTCAAATAAACTTACATCAAACAATCCTTTTATGCGATGCTCTCCAATACCATCTATTTTTAATAAATTTTGACGTTTCTCCTTAAAAACACCTTCAACAGATCCTACAACAGCAATTAATTTTTTTGCTGTGGTATCTCCAAGATTTGGCGCTTTCTGTAAGGCAAGAAGATGTAAAAGGCTATTGGTATTCATGACAGTTGACTAAGTTACTGTATTTTATCAATTTTTAAGCTGTTGATAAATTTTAAGATTTGTCTTCTACCACGCTATTTTTTCTGTTACTTTTGAAACAATGACTATTTCTCAACACATATCAGATTTACTATACCGATACGAGTGCGTAATTGTTCCAAACTTTGGAGCCTTTATTACTCAAACAGAATCGGCACGCGTTCACGAAACTACCAATGCATTTTATCCGCCAAGAAAGGTAGTATCGTTTAATGAACAACTTCGAAAATCTGATGGGTTGTTAGTTAACCATATTGCAACTACAGAGCATTCTAACTATTATGCGGCATCTTCAAAAGTTGAAACTTTTGTTAGAGAATCAAAATTGGCATTAGATACAGAGAATACCTTTTCATTAGAAAATATAGGTACCTTTTCTAGAACAGAAGAAGGAAAGTTATTATTTGACCCTTCTTACCATATAAACTACCTAGCATCATCTTTTGGTTTATCTTCTTTTACATCTTCTTCTGTAGTAAGGGAAACTGTACAAGAGCATTTAGAGCAAGACGAAATAGAGGTTGAGGAACAAGCTCCTGTAGTAGTTTTAGAAAAAACAAGAGAAACCAAACGTCCATACTTAAAGTATGCTGCCGTTGGCTTGTTGGCACTAGGTCTTTCTGGGTTTTTAGGTTTAAACTATTATAGCTCTCAAGTAAAAGCACATAACATTGCAGAACAACAAAAAGCAGATGCTCAACTAGAACAACACATACAACAAGCAACGTTTGTTATAGATAACCCTTTACAGCCTGTTACTTTTAAGGTAGAAAAACCAAAAGGTAATTACCATATTATTGCTGGAGCATTTAGAGTTGAAGAAAATGCAGATAAAAAGGTAAGCCAATTAGAAGCTAAAGGCTTTAAAGCTAGACGTATTGGTAAAAACAAATATGGTTTACACCAAGTTGTATATAGTAGCCATTCAGATAGGCTAGAGGCTTTGCAGGCATTACGCAATGTAAAGCGTGACGAAAATGCAAGCGCTTGGTTGCTTGTACAGGACAAAGATTAAATAAGCGTTAATTACTTTTATACTCCTCATTTCCATAGTACCTTTGCAAAAAAGAAAATGCTATGGAGGCAAAGACCCCAAAAGAATCTAAAACTACGTATACAGACTTGGTATTACCAAGCGAAACCAATCCTTTAAACAATCTTTTTGGAGGTGAGCTTTTAGCAAGAATGGATCGTGCAGCAAGTATATCTGCAAGGCGCCACAGCCGTCGTATAGTAGTAACTGCATCTGTAAATCACGTTGCATTTAATAGAAGCATTCCCGTAGGAAGTGTTGTTACCGTAGAGGCTATTGTTTCTCGGGCATTTAGAACTTCTATGGAAGTTTTTATTGAAGTGTATGTAGAAGATAGAGAAAGCGGTCTTAGAAGCCTTTCTAACGAAGCGATTTATACATTTGTAGCTGTAGATGATTTAGGTAGTCCAGTTGCAATACCACCATTAAAACCAGAAACAGACCTTGAAATTTCTCGTTATGACGCTGCATTAAGACGTAAGCAATTAAGTTTAGTGTTAGCAGGTAAAATGAAAGCTAATGATGCTACAGAACTAAAGGCACTGTTTGAAGATTAACTAAACAGTAATCACATTACATTTTAAACACCCAACTTGCTGGATTCAGTTTTTGGGTGTTTTTATATATAAGGAAGTAAAGCGTTGTTTTTCCTGTAGCGGTACTTTTTCCTATTTCGCCAAGATCTTGATTAATATCTACATCATCTCCTTTTCTTACAGATACGCTAGATAGGTTAGAGTAAATTGTAATATAGTCACCATGTCTTACCATCACTACTTTATTAGCACCCTTTACAGCTTGTATCTCACTTACCTTTCCTCCAAATACTGCACGAGCACGACCCTTATCTTCAGTATCTATCCTAACACCATTACTTGAAATTGTGGTAGACTTTACAATAGGATGTGGTTGTGTACCAAAACGCATAGAAACCACACCATTTTTAACTGGCCATGGTAACTTACCCTTGTTTTGTTCAAATTTAGATGCTAAGGCTTTAGATTCTGGTGTAGCTTTAAAACGACCACGATCCACATCTTCTTTAGCAGCGCCTTTATTACTTTTTGCAATGGCTTCCCTAATAATGCGGTCTATCTCATTATCTATACGGTTAATTTCTTGCTGTTTCTTACGAATCTCAGCAGTAAATTGACCTTCTTTCTTTCGTATTTGTGCAACTAATACTTCTTGCGCCTCTTTATCTTTTCTTAATTGCGCTTGTACAACTTTATTTTCTTTAATGAGTTTGTCTTTATCCTTACGCTGCTCAATTAAATCTGCATTTAAGGTTTGCAGCATTTTTGTGCGTTCTTGTATTTGCTCACCTTGCTCTTTACGATACTCTGTATATTGTTTCATATACTGTACACGTTTATAAGCTTGCAAAAAGTTTTTAGAAGATAACAAGAACATAATTCTGTTTTGGTTACTTCGGCTTTTATATGATTTGACAATCATCTTGTCATAATCTTCTTTTAAGCTCACTAACTCATCCCTAAATTTTTCAATTTTCTTTATGTTATTGTTTATGTTTCGAGTAAGCAGATTAGCTTGTTGGTTAGTAACCTTAATTAGCCGTTCTGTTGTAGAAATTTGAGTATCTAAGTCTTCAACCTGAGTTAATACAGATTTTTGCTTTTTCAAGTTACTTGTACGTAAGGCATTAATACGCTTAATTTCCTGTTGTAACTCAAAACGCCTGTTTTCTAACTCTTTACGTTTGCTGTCTTGTGCATGAGACAAAAATCCTCCTAAAAGAAGGCTTATTATTACTAAGGTTTTTAGTACTCTACTCATTTAAGTTCAATTTCATCATAACCACTTGGGATACTAAAAGGAAAGCTTACATCTACATTAAACTCTACAGACCTGTATTCTATATCTATTAATGTGTTTTTATTGTTTTGGTTTGCAACAATATTTATTTCATTTGGAAACACTTGACCAGAAATAGTTTGATAAGTGGGATAGGTCACAATTGCACTTTGGTTTTCATTATTATTTACCAACTGCTGCGCTTCTGTTTTATATGTTGATGCGTTTAGCAAAAATAACCTCGTAAATAAATCAAATTGTTTTTTTGGTTGAAGAACATAACCACGATCTGAAGTTTCTAATATGTAAGGCTCTTGTCTTAGGTCATAAATTGTTTGGCCTAATAAGATGTTTTGAACTTTATTAAAATCTAATTCAGTTCCTAGTACATCAGATAATAACCTAAAATCACCATCAAAATAACTTCCTGAAATTTTCTCGTAATATTTAACGCTATTAGGTGTAATTAAAACTTTAGCAAGTGGTATACCTAATATATTAGCACTCATCCATATGGCTTTATCTTTTTCCATACGTATGCTTACAGAAACGTTTTGAGTTTGCTTCTCATCTTGGTACCGCACTTTTAAACGACCTGCTAGCGTTTCAAAACTAACTGCATTTTCATAATGTTTTTTAATAACATTTGCTGTTGCTAAATCTGTAGTGCCACTGGTTTCTGACACCAATTTTTTGCTTCCGCAAGACATTAGTATCAAAACGATGCAAAGTGATAATAGTGGTTTGTAGGTCATTAATTGGCTTGTTTTTTAGCTTGGGTAGCTCTATTTAAAAACTCTGTAGCTTTTGCATTATTGCCCATACCTTTATATGCCTCGCTCATTTGAGTGAACATATCTGCTTGCATTTGAGCATCTTCAATAATATAATCTATGCCAAATTCTAAACTTTCTAAGGCTTTATTAAAATTGGATGTGTTGTTATAGGCCACACCTTGTAACAAATAGAGTAGTGGTTGTGAAGGGTATACCTCTAATGCTTTTGATGTGGTAATAATAGCTTCTTTAAATTGAAGTGCATCAATTTGTAATAAAGCTAGGTTTTTTAATACTACATAGTCTGTAGGATAGTCGTTTAGCGCCTCAAAAAAATATGCTAACGCTTTAGGCTTATCTTTCTGCTCTAAATAAAACAAACCTAATTCTTTAGGGTCTTTATCATTGTCTTCATCACTTAATACAGATTCTAATTCATTTGAAACCTCAGGGTTTTCAGTAGAATAACGCATAAAGTCTTTAAGAACCTTTCCTTTTGTTTCCTTATCTACTTGATTGCTTTTTAAGACTATTTTCATAGATGCAATTGCATTTTCAACTTGGCCTTTTTCTAGATAACCTTTGTAAAGTGCTAAATGTGCAGGTTCTGCATCTGGATGCGCTTTTAATAGGCGCTGTGCAGTTGAAAAGGCTTTATCATTAGCTGCCATCTCACTATAAACATATATAAGGTTGAGGTAATTTTGAATATTGCCTGGAGCTGCCTTTATCTGTTGCTCTAATCTGTTAGCTTGTGCTTCTTTATTATTTGTTTGGTTGTAAATAACACGGCGTAAATTATCTCTGTAAATACTGGAACCTTGAGCATTGTCTATCTCATCTAACTGCTCTATAGCCTTATCAAATTCTTTAGTACGTTGGTAAAGCTTAGCCAAGTCTTCCTTATAAATAATGTTATAAGAAATAAGCTGTTTTACTGTTGTTACTGCAGCCTGGAAATCCTGTTTACTAAATTGTACATCATACAATTCTTTTAAGATGTCTTCATCATCTTTTCGATAAACCAACGCTTCTTTTAGGCTTTCTTCTGCAGCGTCATATTGTTTTAAGGCGTTGTAGTTTTTCCCTAATTCAAAATGAATGACTGCATTTTTAGGCTCTTGTGCTAAACAACGCTGTAATGCTTGAATGGCACGATCATAATTTTCTATACCCTTTTGTTTTAAAGCTTCAAAAAACTGCTCTTTAAATGTATTAGATACATTACCTAAATCATCTACATTTATATCTTGTTGGGCATCATCTTCCTGTGCCATCAACAGTGTTGAAGACAAAAAGAAAGTTAAAAAGATACAGATGAGTTTCAAGCGTATAAAATTTATAATTTTTAAATCAACTTTTATTCCAACTTAGAGTAATCTCCAATACTAATTTCGGTAAAATCGCCATTATATACAGCGTGACTACCAATCATAGCATTGTTAAGTTTTGCGTTCTTTATTACAGTATTGTGCTGTACTAAACTGTTTTTTATGGTAACATCTGTAAGTTTACAGTTATCTCCCAAAGAAACATTAGGACCAACGGTAGTGTTTTCTAACACAACATTTTCACCTATATAGCAAGGCTCGATAATTTCAGAATTTGTTAATGTAACAGTATCGCTAACTAAAGAATTGCCATCTTCTTTTAGGAACTGTAGCATTCTAGAATTAGTATCGACAGTAACAGTTTTGTTACCACAATCCATCCATTCATCTATTTGACCGGTTTTAAATACATTTCCGCTAGTCATCATTCCTAAAATACCGTCATTTATTTGATACTCGCCACCACGAAGAATGTTGTTTTCGAGCACACTTTGTAAGTGTTCTTTTAAAACTTCAACCTTTTTAAAATAGTAAATACCTATTACAGCAAGATCTGAAACTTCTTCTTCTGGTTTTTCTACCAAGGCTGTAATTTCATTATTATCATTAAGTTGTACAACACCATATTGTGAAGGATCTTCGACCTGCTTTACCCATATTACAGCATCTGCGCTAGGATCTAGTTTAAAGTCTGCTCTAAATAACGTATCTGCATATGCTACTACTGCAGGACCATTTAAAGAATCTGCAGCACACATAATAGCGTGACCAGTTCCCATTGGTTTATCTTGATAATAAATAGTGCCTTTAGCACCTAACTGTCCGGCAATCTCACGTAAATCTACTTCTACCTTTTCACCAAAATCTTCTCCAATAATAAATGCAATTTCATCAATTGGTTCATTTAAAACTTTTGCAATATCTTCTACCAATCTGTGTACAATTGGTTTACCTGCAATAGGAATTAATGGTTTAGGTACTGTAAGTGTATGTGGGCGTAGCCTAGAACCTCGACCTGCCATTGGAACAATAATTTTCATATCTCTTGTCCTGTTTAGGACTAATTTTAGTTAGTTAATTTTTAAAATGTACGTGTTATTTTGTACCAGTACTACCAAAGCCACCTTCACCTCTAGAGGTTTCAGATAGTGTAGTTACTTCCTGCCAATCAGCTCTTTCATGCTTGGCTATAACCAATTGAGCTATGCGCTCACCATCTTCTATTTTAAAGTTTTCGTTGCTCAAATTTACAAGAATCACTCCAATTTCACCTCTATAATCTGCATCTATTGTACCAGGCGCATTTAATACAGTAATTCCTTTTTTAGCTGCCAAGCCGCTACGTGGTCTAACCTGAGCTTCTATACCAATAGGAAGTTCAATAAACAATCCTGTTTTTATAATAGCACGCTCTAATGGTTTTAAGATTACCGATTCACTTAGGTGTGCTCTTAGGTCCATTCCTGCAGAAGCGATGGTTTCGTAATGAGGTAGTTTATGAGATGATTTATTAATAATATTAATGGTCATATACTAGTTTGTTTGTTAGTCTTAATTGTAACTCAAAATATTGTCTTTTATTGAAAGAGATTCTGTATCTATTTTAAAAATTGTTTAAGTTCCTTGCGCTCTGAAACATATAAAGCCCCAAAAAACACAGCTATTAATAACACTCCTATAATAAGGTTGCCTCTAAACAACAAGAACGAAAGTGCAGAAAACCCAAGAGCCAAAACAGTAAAAATCCCCAGTTTTTTTAAATTATAAGGTATAGGGTAGTGTTTTTTGCCAAAATACCAGGATAAAATCATCATTGTGCCATATGCAGATAATGTGGCAATTGCCGAACCCTTATAACCAATACTTGGAATTAGCCAGAAATTTAAGGCCAATGTAACTAAGGCTCCAACAATTGAGAAGTATGCACCAAATTTAGTGCGGTCTGTAATCTTATACCAAACAGAAAGATTAAAGTAAATACCCAAGCATAAATTTGCTAATAAGATATAAGGCACTACAGGCATTGCTTCCCAATAAGATTCATCGCTTATAAAAAGCTCTTTTAAAACATCAACAAACACAATAACAGAAAGTAAAATGCCTAAGCCAATTAACACAAAGTATTTTGTAATTACAGCATAAGTTTCTTTTGAGTTTTTTTCTTTGGAGTGGCTAAAGAAAAAAGGCTCGATTCCTAATCTAAATGCAGTGGCAAAAAGAGTAATAAACAATGCCAATTTATAACAAGCTGAATATTCACCAATTTGAGACTCTGCAGTTTCTGGTGGTAATAAGTAATCTAATAAAATTCTATCAAAAGTTTCATTAACTGCGTACGCCAAGCCTGCTATCATAACTGGAAACCCAAATCGAAGCATTTTCTTTAATAGTGAAAAGTTTATTCTAAGTTTAATTTTAAAGTAAAGAGGAACCAACATTAAAAGTGTTAGTAAGCTGGCAATTAGATTAGAAATAAAGATATATGAAACCTCTGCACCAGAAAACCAAATACTATTCCAAAACACTTCTTTAGAAGGGTTTATAAGATCTTTTAAAATAACTAGGAAGAAAACATTTAACCCCAAGTTTATAGCAACATTAACTATCTTTAATATGCTATAAAGCATAGATTTTCCTTTCGCTCTTAATATTGAGAAAGGGATGATTACCAAGGCGTCTAAAACTAAAATCCAGATCACGAAAGTGATATACTTAACATCAATATTTATTAAAGATGCTAAGTGAGATTTTAGGTACAGTGCTAAGCCTAAAAAAATTATGGAGCTAATTGCAATAGAGAGTGCAGATGTGCCTTTTACACTGTTTTTAGTCTTATCATCGTGATAAAACCTAAAGAAAGCAGTTTCCATACCGTAGGCTAGGATAACATTAAAAACAACTATCCAAGCAAATATTATTGAAACTTTACCGTATTCCTGAGTAGGCAGCAAGTCTGTATAAAGTGGCAATAAAACAAAACTCATCATTCTAGGTATGACCGTAGCTAGGCCATAAATAACGGTTTGCTTAAATAAGTTTTTTAGAACACTCAATCGTATTGATTTAAAGTGTAAAAGTAGGAAACTTTATAGGATTAGATGCCTTTAGGAATAGCTGCTATTAAACGTTTGGTGTAATGCGTTTTTGGGTTTTCATAAATATGGTCTGGATCACCTTGCTCTTCAATCTGTCCTTTATTCATGACAATAAGCTCATCTGCCATATACTTAACAACAGACAAATCATGAGAAATAAAGATATAGGTAAATCCAAAATCTTCTTTTAACTCATTTAACAAATTAAGCACTTGCGCTTGCACAGAGATGTCTAGGGCAGAAACAGATTCATCACACACAATTAGTTTTGGTTGCAATGCTATAGTTCTAGCTATACCAATACGTTGGCGTTGGCCGCCACTAAACTCGTGAGGATACCTATAATAGTGTGAAGCGTCTAAGCCTACGCGTTTTAAAATAGAAATTACTTTTTCTTTACGCTCGTCATCGTTTTGGTATAATTTATGAACTTTCATAGGCTCTTCAATTGCTTTACCAACAGTAATCCTTGGGTTTAATGAAGAAAATGGGTCCTGAAAAATTAACTGAATATCTTTACGTAAAACCCTTAAAGCTTTGCCCTTTAATTTAGTAATATCTTCTCCCTTATAAAATACTTTACCCTTCGTAGCCTTGTGAAGTTGTAGAATAACATTTCCAAGTGTAGATTTTCCGCATCCACTTTCACCAACCAATCCTAAGGTCTCACCTTCATAAACTTTAAAGCTTACATTATTAACTGCCTTTACAATGGTTGTTTTATTAAATAATCCGGCATTGCTGTAAAACTCTTTATCTACATTAACTACTTCCAATAATGGTTTTTGCTCAAAGAGTTGTTTCCTAAATAAACGTCTTTCATTGTCACTTATCGTTTCTGTTGGTACAGTATTGTTCACAAAGTCACTAACTGTAGGTAGTCTTTTTAAATGAATTTTAGTATTAGGTTTAGATGCAATTAATGCTTTGGTATAAAGTTGCTTAGGTTGCAAAAATATGTCTTCTGTTTTGCCTTCTTCAACAATATTACCTTTGTGCATAACAATAACACGTTGAGCAATTTCTGAAACCAAAGCCAAGTCATGAGATATAAATATAATACTCATTTTAGTTTCTTTCTGAAGCTCCTTTAAAAGCTGAATTATTTCTTTCTGTACAGTTACATCTAATGCTGTTGTTGGTTCGTCTGCAATAAGAATCTTTGGTTTACAGGCAATAGCCATGGCAATCATTACACGTTGCATTTGGCCTCCACTTATTTGATGAGGATAGCTTTTAAAAATATCTTTTGGCCTAGGTAACTTAACCTTTTCAAATAACTGAAGCGTTTCAACCTTAGCTTTAGCAGGTGTTATGTCTTTATGTTGCAATATAATTTCAAGTACCTGTGCTCCGCAAGTCATAGAAGGGTTTAAAGCACTCATAGGTTCTTGAAAAATCATAGCAATCTCTTTGCCTCTTAACATTGTCATTTGGGCGTTAGAATATTCTAGTAGAGAAGTTCCTTCAAATATGATATTACCAGAAGTTATTTTAGAGATTTTCTTAGGCAAAAGACCAGATATAGCGAGAGTAGACACAGATTTCCCAGAACCAGATTCACCAACAACGCCAAGTATTTCGTTAGGTTTAAGATCAAATGATATGTTGTTAACAACCGGAATAAAGTCGTCTTGCGATTTAAAAGCAATGGTTAGGTTCTGTACAGTTAACATATCTTCAAAAGTAATCATCTTTTAACAATTAATAGAGGTAAAGTCGTGGCTTTCAAACTATGGTTAAACCATAATTTTAACAAAAAGAACACTCTATTTGTTAACAATAAGTTAATTTATTGTGCGCTTCAACGATTATAACATAGTGTTTAAATAAAATTCATTTACTTCGGTTACTTTTTGTGAATTCAGGAAGTATTTACACAATTCATTAACTAAACCCTTTATTTTATGAGAAATTTTTATGGAAGTGTATTTTTCGCTCTTTTATTCTGTGCTCCAATGCTACAAGCACAAACAGATCGAAGAGACGAAAAACGCAATGTAAAGCAACCGCCTAAACTAATTGTTTTAGACGATACTCAAAGAAAATCATCTAGCCCTCAAGATGTACTAGGACAAGTTTATAACCTAGGCCAAAACAATCAACTTACTCCTCGAAAGCAATCTACAGATAATCTCGGATTTTCACAGCAAGAATTTCAACAACGCCATCAAGGCATTCCTGTTGAGTTTGCAATTTCAAAACTACATTCTAAACAAGGTATCCCACAAGCAGTAAGTGGTGAGTATTATCCTATAAAAGATTTAGATGTTACAACAACATTAACTAACCAACAAGCATTAATGCGCGCTGTTAACCACATAGGTGCGCAACATTATTTATGGGAATATCCAGATGCAGCTGCAGAAATGGATGGTTACCAAAAACCTACAGGTGACCTAGTAATTTTACCAATGTATAATGGTGATGAAATTTCCACTTACAAGTTAGCCTACAAATTTGATATTTATGCAACGTATCCAATTAGTCGTGGAGATCTTTATATAGATGCTAAAAATGGAGACGCATTATTTTACAATGCAACTATTAAACACGCAAACTCTTTTGGTCACGTAGGTGAGCCAATGGTAACTGTATCTCAATTTGAAGACGATACAACGTATGATAATTATACAAGCATAGCTATGATGGCTAGTGGTACTGCTGCTACACGTTATAGTGGTTCTCGTACTATTGAAACTCAACTTACTGGTGGTAGCTATAGGTTAGCAGATACTGGTAGAGATGTTTATACTCGTGATGCTAAAAATCAGGCGCCAGGAGGCACGTATCCTTACATTAATAATTATGATGAGTTTACAGACAATGATAATAATTGGACAACTGCAGAGCATAGCGCAAATAAAGATAATGCGGCTTTAGATGCTCATTGGGGTGCAATGGAAACGTATGATTACTGGCAACAAGTTCACGGTCGTGATAGTTACAACGGTAGTGGTGCACAAATTAGAAGTTATGTTCACGTAGATAACAATTATGATAACGCATTCTGGAATGGTTCTGTAATGTCTTACGGTGATGGTTCTTCGAATGGTAATGAAGGAAATGGATTTTTTGATGCGTTAACAAGTATAGATGTTGCATCTCACGAAATAGGACATGCTGTAACAACGTTTACTGCAAATCTTGCATACCAAAGAGAATCTGGTGGTCTTAATGAAGGCTTCTCAGATATTTGGGGTGCAGCAGTAGAGCATTTTGCAAAAGGAAATGGAAGTGATACTAATCCAACTGATGAAGTTTGGTTAATTGGAGATGAAATTGATAGACGAAGCGGCTCTGCAGCTCTACGCTCTATGAGTAATCCAACATCATTAGGACAACCAGATACTTATGGAGGACAATTCTGGCAAAACCCTAATTGTGGAACACCAACGCAATCTAATGACTATTGTGGAGTACATACAAACTCTGGTGTATTAAACTACTGGTTTTACTTATTAGTTGAAGGTGGCAATGGTACAAATGACGTTGGCGATGTGTTTTCAGTAAGTGGAATTGGTATGGATAAATCTGCTAAAATTGCCTACAGAACTTTAAATAACTATTTATCTGCAAACTCTACGTTTGCAAATGCAAGAGCTGGCGCAATACAAGCGGCTAAAGATCTTTATGGAGCTGGTGGCGCAGAAGAGCAGGCAGTAACAAATGCTTGGCATGCCGTTAATGTAGGTGATGCTTTTGGTGGAGGAAATGGTGGCTCTAACTATTGTGCCTCTAATGGTAACAGTGTTGCAGATGAGTATATCTCTAGAGTACAATTGGCAGATATTAATAATACTTCTGGTGCCGGAAGCGGTGGATACCAAAATCATACAGCTGTGGAAACAGACTTGGCAAAAGGTGATGTATATACAATTACAATTACACCTACCTGGACAGGAACTGTATATTCTGAGGGCTATGCCGTTTGGATAGATTATAACCAAGATGGTGATTTTTCTGATTCTGGAGAATTAGTTACAAGTGTTGCAGCTACACAAAATACACCTGTAAGTGGTAGCTTTACAGTGCCAACCAATGCTTCAGATGGAGCTACTCGTATGAGAGTTTCTATGAAATATAACGGTGTGCCTAGCGCTTGTGAATCATTTAGCTATGGTGAAGTAGAAGATTATACAGTTAATATTGGAAGCTCTGCTGCAGATACTCAAGCACCTAGTGTACCAACAAATTTATCTGCTTCTAACATCACAGAAACTACAGTAGATTTATCTTGGAATGCTTCAAACGATAATGTTGGAGTAACAGGATATGATGTTTATCAAGGAACTGCTTTATTAGGAACTACAGCTAATACATCTGCTCAAATTACCGGATTATCTTCTGGAACTAATTATACATTTAATGTTCGCGCAAAAGACGACGCAGGAAATGTATCTGGAGCTAGTAATACTGTGTCTGTAACTACAGACTCACCAGCATCTGGTGGTGGTTGTGTAAATGGTATTTCTTCATTCCCTTATTCAGAAGGTTATGAAAGTAATTTAGGAGCTTGGACGCAATCTACTTCAGACGATATAAACTGGACTAGAGACGCTAGTGGTACACCATCTAGCAATACAGGACCATCAAGTGCGGTTGAAGGTAGTTTTTATGTTTTTGTTGAAGCTTCTGGAAACGGTACAGGCTATCCTAACAAACAAGCAATTTTAAATTCACCTTGTATAGATTTATCTGCTACTGCACAACCAAATTTTACATTTAAGTATCATATGTATGGTGCATCAGATATGGGAAGTTTAAAAGTAGATGTTAGTGATAATGATGGAGCAACTTGGACAACGTTATTCTCCGAAACAGGAAATAAAGGAAATGCTTGGCAATCTGCAACTGTAGATCTTTCAGCTTATAATGGATCATCTATTAGACTAAGGTTTAATAGAACTACAGGCTCTACGTGGCAAGCAGATATCGCTATTGATGATGTGAGAGTTATAGATGGTACAGCAGACATTTGCGCAGGTGTTGCACCTTATAGCAGTTCTCAATCTTATAGTACTGGAGATCGTGTTACGTATCAAGGTAATTTATTTGAAAGAACAGCTAGTGGTTGGACAAACTTGGGAGCTTGTGGATCTTCTTTTGGAATCACAAACTTAGTGCCTCAGGCGCCACCAGTTAACTCAACATTTAATATTTACCCTAACCCTGTAAAAGGAACATCTTTACAAGTAGACTTTGTGTCTCAAAAAGAAGCAACATTTACAATAGTTAATATGTTAGGACAGCAAGTTGCAAAAGGAAACTTGAGCAACACGTTAGAAGTAGGAAATCTAGAAAGTGGTATCTATTTACTAAATGCTACTATAGATGGACAAACTATAACAAAACGCTTTATTAAAGAGTAAATTAACCAACACTTAAATGAAAAGGTCGCTTTAGAAATAGAGCGGCCTTTTTTATTTTATGTTAAACGTACACTTAAAATATGTTAATAAGACTTTTCATACATTGATTAACCTCTATTTTTGATAAAATAAAAAATTAAAGATAGTTATGAAATATGTAATTAAAATAAGCTTGATAATGTTAGCTGTTATCTTTTTAGCTTGTAATGAAGATGACTCTTCAAGTGAAGAACCAGCTAGATTAAGTGTTAAGTTAGTTGATGCTCCTGGTGATTATGATGCTGTGTTTGTAGATGTACAAGACGTTGTTGTAAAATATAACGGTAATTTAGATGATGAAGACGATGTTGTAATAGGTGACGTAAATTCTGGTATTTACAACTTATTAGAACTTACTGGTGGAGCTAGCGTATTATTAGTTGATGATAATATACCTGCAGGGAACATAAGTCAGATACGATTAATTTTGGGCACAAACAACTCTGTTGTTGTAGATGGAGAAACATTTCCTTTGAGTACACCAAGTGCACAACAATCTGGATTAAAAATACAGGTAAATGAAACTTTAGAAGGTGGTATTTTTTATGAGTTTATTTTAGATTTTGATGCAGATAAGTCTATCGTAAATCAAGGTAATGGAGGCTATAGTTTAAAGCCAGTCATAAGAGCATCTACAGTAGCGGAAAGTGGTGCAATTTCAGGAACAGTAAACCCAAGTGACTTTCAAACAGAAGTTATAGCGGTTTCAGGCGAATTAGAGATTACTACATATACAGATGCTACAGGTAATTTTGTTTTAAGCGGCGTTCCAAATGGTGTTTATATAGTATCGATAAACCCAGATCCAGAATCAGGATTTGAATCACAAACTTTTGTTGATGTTGAGGTGGTTAATGGTGAGGTTACATCTATAGGTAATGTAGAGCTTTAAAATTAATTTTATAAATACACTAAGCCGCTTTAGAAATAGAGCGGCTTTTTTATTATGTATTAACTGAAAAGTTATCTATAAACTCTTTATAGAAGAGAAGTAATGGGTCTAATGCTTGCCCCAAATTTTTAAATTGAAGATGATAACTGGTTTTTAAATGATAACTACTAGCAATGTCAAGGCAATAATTCTTTATTCAACTGTTTTTTAATTTTTCTCTGGTTAACAGAAAACTTAGAATTAAAATAATACCTATTCCGATTACTAACAAACCGTATTTGAATAATCCTGTTAGAAAAAATATAGGAAATCCAACATAACGACCTTTTTCAGATATTTGAACAAGATCAGATATGATGTTAGAATTCTCTAAAAAGAAATAGCAGATAATACAGAATAAGCTAATTATGTATAGTCTTATGATTATTGAATTTCTTTTATTGCGATTTAATGTCATCTTCAGTTTTAAATTTGCCATCAGAACCAGCAGATGTAATTAAAAATCCTTTGCCATTATTTGTTATTTCAAACTGATATTCTCGATTCCACGCATCTTTTTTCCAACCTTGTCTAATAGGACTATTTCCGATTAATTCGTTCAGTTCCTTTGGATATTTCCCGAGCTTTTCATTCCAGTTTTCCATTCTCTTACTCATTTCATGTATTTCTTTTTTCGTTTTATCTGGAAATACTGATGTCCTTTGGTAAGTAAAAAATAGAATTGCACTTATACTTCCTATAATTAAAACAGCAATTAAAATTAATGCACTCGGTTGCATAAAATATTTTTGAATCGGTCTTTTAGTACCGTCTTCTCTTTCTTTTTTACTTATCCGCTTTTGGTGTTTATAATCTTCGCGAATCAGTCCAAAATCTGCTAAAATCGAAAGTATTAATTCAATCATTTAGTTCTTTTCTCAAATGTGCTACAACTTCCTATAGTTTGAAGTTCAAATGTAGTAGTCTAAGTTCTTAAAATCTTTAAACTGAAAGTACCTCTGAGTCATGCAAAAGCTCTTCATTTCTTAATCTTAAGAATATTTGGGCTACAGAAACGGTGTCTTTTTCACAGTATATAATAATACGATCAACATCTTTTTCATTATAGAAAACATCACGAACCTGGCTACCATCAATATCATCTTTAGGTGAAGGAATCCCTAATATTTTGGTAAGTAATTTTAGAGACGTATAATGTTTGTAATCCCCAAATTTCCAAAGTTCCAATGTATCTAGATGTGGTATTTCCCAAGGTTTTTTTCCAAATAAATTAAGTTTAAATGGCAGCTCGATATGATGTATTATCATACGGCGAGCAATAAAGGGAAAGTCAAATTCTTTACCGTTATGAGCACAAAGCAAATGATGAGGTCTATTAAAATGAGATTCTAAAAGCCCCTTAAAATCTCTTAATATTTTTGGTTCATCTCCGTGAAAAGAGGTTGTTCTAAACTGCCTGCTGTCACCTTGAATTTTAAAATATCCTACAGATATGCAAACTATCTTACCAAATTCTGCCCAAATACCTGCACGATCATAAAAGTCTTCTGGTGTAAACTCGTCTTTACGTTGGTATTGAGTTTTAGTTTCCCAAAGTAATTTTGTATCATCATCTAACTCACTCCACTGTTTATACTCTGGTACAGTTTCAATATCTAAAAATAAAATGTGCTCAAGATTAAGCTTAGAAATCATAGTTTATCTATTTAAATGAAAAGATAACTAAAAAAATAACGCCTTTTAATGTTCGGCCATCATGCTGTAGGCTTCTTCTATGTAAGTATAAAAATCTTGGGTAAATGGTTTATCTACAAACTGCCCACGTTTATGACCTAAGCGAACAATGATGACATTATCTTCTGGTATAGTTATTACATACTGCCCTAAAATACCGCGCATTGCAAAAATATCTTTTCCCAAATGGTTACTTAACCAAAATCCATAACCGTATTCAGGACTGTCTTTAAATCTTGGCTCGATTGCAGTGCTAACAAAAGATGAATCTAACAGCTGTTCTCCGTTCCAGGCACCTTTGTCTTTATAAAGTTTACCAAAGCGGGCAAAATCTTTAGCGTTGCTTGCAATGCAACAATATGATTTTTCCATTCCAGAGTCTTCACTATCTAATTGCCAGGTTGCATCTTCAAAACTTTCCATTGGTGTCCAGAAACTTTCTTGCAAATAGTCTGTTAGTGTTTGGTTGGTCGCTTTTTCTATTACCATTCCTAAAAGCTGTGTGTTACCACTTAGGTATTTATAGGATTCACCTGGGTTTTCAACAACATTTAACCCTAAAATTACATCTCTTATATTAGTGTCATAATACGATCTTGCGGTTAAGGAAAATGGACTTGAGTAACTCTCGTCCCAATTTAGCCCAGAAGACATAGACGCCAAATCTCCTACGGTCATTTCTTTGCCTAGGTCTGTATTAAACTTTGGAAAGAAATCTGCTACAGGTTGGTCTAAACCAGTAATAAAACCATCTCGGATGGCTTTGCCTAAAAGTGTTACGGTAATACTTTTAGCCATTGAAAAGCTATTGGTTTTAGAAGTGTCTGAATAGCTTTCAGCATAGTCCTCATACCAAATACTATCATTTTTTATAATGACATACGCTATGGTTCCTAATCTATCGTTTATTTCATTTAAGGTTGTTGTTGGTGTTGCTTGATTGTATAGCTTGTGTTTAGGCCAATCTTGAGGGTTTTCTGCCTCAATTAACCTATTGTCAAAATACTTAGCATCATCTATAAAAGCAGTTGTATGGCCAGTTAGGTAAACAACGCGAACACCTTTAAGGATATAATCATAATCAAAGATATAGAGTAGTACTATGGCCAAACCAATAATTAGCAGTATCCCTTTAAAAACAGATTTTAAAAATTTCATGAATATATCTAATGTTTAAAACAATGTACCTTGTGTAACAGCACTTTCGTGATTTAGTAGCCATTCTTTACGCCAAATGCCACCAGCATAACCGGTCATACTACCATCACTACCTATAACCCGATGACACGGAATTACTATAGATATAGGATTCTTACCATTAGCACTAGCTGCGGCACGAATTACTTTTGGGTCACCCAAAGCTTTCGCCATATCTAAATAAGATGATGTTTTAGAAAACGGAATTGTACACAGTTGTTGCCACACCTTCTGTTGAAACTCTGTGCCTTGAGGGTTTAATTTAAAAGTAAAATCTTTAGTTTTCTTGGTAAAGTAATCTGTAAGCTCTTGTACGGCTATGGATAAGCTTTTGGGAATATCTTCGGTAAAGGGTTTGGCATCTTCTAAAAATAAAATAGACTGTACGCCATTTTCATCTCCTAAAACTTGAATAGCACCTAGAGGAGAACTAATAATAGCTTCATCTAATTTATTAAGCTTTAGAGGATCCATCTTCATTAGCTTTTTTAGACTCTAATAATCCCATACGTTTTGCGCGGTTTTCCCAGTTTTTTCTAGCTAGCTCCTGCATATCTTCCACACGGTCACTCTCATCCATAATTTCTAGACCTAAAAGCGTTTCAATAATATCTTCCATGGTTACAATCCCTACAGAATTACCATATTCATCTGATACCATGGCAATATGTGCGCGTTTCTCAACAAAAAATTCAAAAAGTTCTGGTATCGGTGTGTTGTTAGAAGTCATTAAGATATCACGCCTTAATGTAGATAAAGCGTCTGGTCCTTTGTTGTCTAACATTTCCTCTAGCACATCATCTTTAAGAATAAAACCAGTAATGTTATTAGTTTTCTCTTTATAAACAGGAATTCTAGAAAATTTTAAATGCTTGTGTTCTTGGTAAAACTCTTCGATAGTCTTTGTTTCATCTTCAATAATAGCTACAGAAAATGGTGTCATTACATCTTTAGCTTCAACAGACTTAAAGACCAATAAATTTTTAATTACAGTGGTTTCATTTTCTTCAAAAACGCCTTCTTCTTCAGCGGCGTCTGTAATAGCCATAAACTCTTCTCTGGACATTGTACTTACGTGCGCAGATTTTCCAATAAGTTTTGTGGTAAGTGTAAGAATCCAAAGTATACCCGTATATTTTAACGGAAACATAATAAGCTTTAAGAACTTTGCTGTAAAGTTTCCTAAGCTTTTCCAATAGGTAGCACCAATGGTTTTAGGAATTATTTCTGAAACAACAAGAATTAATACCGTCATAATTGCAGACACAATACCTACAGAATTATTTCCACTTCCAAAAGCCTTTTCTGCTTGCACACCTACCAAGATGGCACCAACCGTATGCGCTACGGTATTTAATGTTAAGATGGCTATTAATGGCTTGTCTATATCTTTTTTAAACTCTGCCAGAGTTTGTGCGTAGCCTTTCCCTTCTTTAGTTTTAATTTTAATAAATGTTGGTGTAACACTTAAAAGAGCTGCTTCTAAAATCGAGCATAAAAACGAAAAAAAGATAGAAACTACCGCGTAAATTATGAGTAATGTCATTAGATGATAAATTTTTGTGACAAGTTAAGGAAATAGACAATGTCTTTGTATTAATCCTTTCTGAAAAATAATGATTAACGCTAAACCTTTCTTACTTTTAGTATAGAATTGAATTATACCACTTAAAAAATTTAGAAAAGATGCCAAAACAAGAGATTAGCATTACTACAGATGCTGTAATTTTTTCTACATTATCCAATACAGATTATGTATTACTCATACAGCGTAAAAACGATCCGTTTAAAGATGAGTGGGCGCTTCCTGGAGGTTTTTTAGAAACAGATGAAACCTTTGAAACAGGAGCTAAACGAGAATTAAAAGAAGAAACAGGATTGGATGTAAAGGCTCTTAAACAAATAGGAGTTTTTGGAGCTATTGGCAGAGACCCAAGAGGACGAACTATTAGTATTGCTTTTGTAGGAACAATATCTAGCACTCCTAAAGTTGAAGCTGCAGACGATGCAAAAAATGCCAAATGGTGGCCTTTAAATAACCTTCCTAATTTGGCATTTGATCATTCTGAAATTATAGCAAAAGCTTTAAAAGCGCTATAAAAGTTTTACTGCATCTTTGGCAAAATAGCTAGCAATCATATTTGCGCCAGCTCGTTTAATTGATACTAACTGCTCTAACATTACAGCATCATGATCCAGCCATCCTTTTTCTGCGGCAGCCTTAAGCATAGCATATTCTCCACTTACTTGGTATACAGCTACAGGTACATCAACCGCTTCTTTTACATCTCTTACAATATCTAAGTAACAAAGTCCCGGTTTTACCATAACGATATCTGCACCTTCTTGTACGTCCATAATAGTTTCCTTAATGGCTTCGTCTCTATTCGCTGGATCCATTTGGTAACTTTGTTTATCCTTAGGAACATCTTTTACATCTACAGGAGCAGATGCCAAAGCGTCTCTAAATGGTCCATAAAATGCAGAGGCATATTTAGCCGAATAACTCATAATACCGGTATTATGAAAACCTTCATCTTCTAACAAGCTACGAATCTCGAAAATACGTCCATCCATCATATCACTTGGTGCAACTATATCTGCACCTGCTTTAGCATGAGATAAAGACATTTCTGCCAAAATTGCATTGGTGTCGTCGTTTATTATTTGGCCATCACCCACAACACCATCATGACCAAAAATTGAATATGGGTCTAACGCCACATCTGTCATAACAATCATATCTGGACATGTATCTTTTACGGTCTTTATGGCGCGTTGCATTAGTCCATCTGGATTTAATGCTTCTGTTCCTGCATTGTCTTTTAAGTTATTGGGAACTTTAACAAATAAAAGCACAGAACGCAATCCTAAATCCCAAAGCGACTTTACTTCTGCTTTTAAAAGATCTAAGCTATATCTGTAATAATTTGGCATAGATGCTATTTCATCTTTTACGCCAGAGCCTTCAGTAATAAAAAGCGGTACAATAAAATCATTAGGTGAAAGCATGGTTTCTCTAACTAATCCTCTAATAGATGCGTTAGTTCTTAATCTTCGGTTACGTCTTAATGGATACATTATTCTGTAGGATTTTTTTCAATTTCAAAATAAAAATAACTCATTCCTGTACCGTCATAGGTTTCTAGCAATGGTCTAAATTGTTCTCTTATGATAGTATCTTGGCGGGTTTTACCAAAATCTGAAAAGATTTTATCAAAGTCTTTTAAGGCTACGTCTTTACCAAACACCACTGCTGTTAAAAATGGTTTTTGTGTTAGCACTTGTCTGTAATTTTCTTGAGTTGTACCGTTTAGCGTCCACCTTAACAATGCTTTCTCATAAAAGGGTTTTGCCTTATCTTCTTCGCCAGTAAGTTCATAACCTAAACCATTATGCATAAAAAGTGTAGGTGATTGAAATTCTTCGAAGCGCATGGCGTCTTCTGTATTTTCTAAATACTCTTGGTATCTCTTCTCTCTTAGAAGAATGTCGCTTTTCATAATGTAAGCGCGCTCGTTATGGTAAGTTCTAATACATTGTGTTAGTTCCTTTAAAGCATCATCTATTCTGCTAGCTGTTAAATAGGTTACTGCAGCTCTCATGTGCTCTTCTTGAGATTTAAGTTCTGTTAAAGGCTCAGGATCTGATAAGATGTCCAATTCTTTATTATTCTTACAAGAACTAAGTGTAATTAGTAAGATTAGTATTGTGAAAATATGCTTCATTTTAATTGTGTTTAAACCCAATCTTTGGGGTGTTTTAATACGTGTAATAATTTGTCTTCTTTGGTACCTTTTTCTGGTTTGTAATTATAGCGCCATTGTACGTGAGGCGGAAAGCTCATAAAAATACTTTCTATACGGCCGTTTGTTTTTAAGCCAAACAACGTGCCTTTATCATGTATTAAATTAAACTCTATATAACGACCGCGTCTTATTTCTTGCCAATCGCGTTGTTCTGGTGTAAACGGTATATCTTTTCTTTTCTCTACAATAGGCACATAAGCATCTAAAAAACTATCACCCACTTGTGTAACAAAGTTATACCAATCTGTCATACTTCGTTCTGGTGTGGCTTTACAATGATCAAAAAACAAACCACCTAAACCTCTAGCTTCATCGCGGTGAGCATTATAAAAATAGTCGTCGCATTGTTTTTTGTATAGCGCATAAAAAGAAGGGTCGTGAGCATCACAAACAGATTTGCAAATGCTATGAAAATGAATAGCGTCTTCCTCAAACAAATAATACGGTGTTAAATCTTGACCGCCACCAAACCAACTATCTACCAAAGTGCCGTCTTTCTCATACATTTCGAAATAACGCCAGTTTGCATGTACAGTAGGCGCAAAAGGATTTTTAGGATGTAATACTAAACTTAAGCCACACGCAAAAAAATTAACATCGCCAACGTTAAAGTATTTTTGCATTGCTGGGTTTAACGGTCCGTGAACTTTAGAAATATTCACACCGCCTTTTTCAAATACATCTCCATTTTCTATAACTCGGCTTCTGCCACCGCCACCTTCTTCGCGCTCCCAAAGGTCTTCTTTAAACTTGGCTTTGCCATCAACCGCTTCTAGCTTTGCAGTAATGGTATCTTGTAATGTTTGTATGTAGTTAAAAAACTGTTCTTTCATAGTACTCTTAAACTATAAGGTTTTATGTTGCTGAAGCTTTTCTAGTGTCACCTTACTTGCTGCAGTTACAGATAATGGTAGTACCAGAATAATACCTATGATTGGTATAAAAAGAAATAGTATAAACACCAGACCGTTGCCTATGGCTAAGCCTCTATTTTGTTTTACAAATGAAATACTTTCTGAATAATTATAATGACGCTCCAATGTATAGTCCATATTTCCAAACCCTGCATAATAAGCTTGAACAGCATACAATAATACAGTAGAGAAAATACCTACAACCGGTATAAACCCTATAAGTAGGATAGGTACTGTTAACAATAACTCCATAGTAAGATTACGCACGTTAATTTTTATACCTCGCCATAATTGTTGTGCATTGTTTGTATCTCTGTGTGAATGAACTGCTTGAGGGTTAAAATGTTGCTCAATCTTTTCTGAAACAGGACTCATAAATGGCGCACTTAATGCCATAACAATGTGTTTGTAAAGTATAAGTCCAATTGCAATAATTATAAGACCACCTAAAACAGTGCTAATTGTAGTAAATGTTGCCTTGCCCCAATCCCAGATCCAAGCTTTAGAAATAAGTGAACCGATATTGTCTGACAATCCCCAAGCAGAAATTCCTATTAGCATAGCTGTAACAAAACTAATAACCATTGGGATAGCAAAGTATTTCCACAGTTTTAATTTAGAAATTAAACTGAAACTACTTCTGTAGGCTGATATTGATTTAAAAACTGATGTTATCATAGCTTAAATATAAACCAATTCATTAGGATAACGCTCTACGTCTTCTACCTTGGTAATTTGTTTTGCATTACTAGACTTCTCTTTTAAAAACTGAATTAATTCCTTTTCAGATAGATCTAAAGTTTCAGAAAAAAACTGACGCCCTACCATATTATTATGTAAATCCATAACAGTTTCTAATGGTGCATTGGGTGCTAGTTTTTCGTGAAGCGTAGTTACTTGTTCTGCCCAATCTGTTGCTGCTGCCTCATTTTTTGTGTAAGCTACATTTGCCAAAAGAATGTTCCATAACGCATGTCTAAATGCATTTGGTTTTCCATTTTTATGTTGTGCACTACCAAACTCCTTTTGAGAGATAGACATAGTCTTAGAGGTGGCTTTAAGCGTTGGGCGAATTAACAAGGGACGTTGTATAAAAACAACTCCTAAATTTAGTAATTGCTTTATACTTAGTTTTTTAAGTCTGGACCAGATTTTCATAGTCTTAATCGTTTAGAACCTCTTTATTTCTATAAAAATCGGTGTCTTTATTTTAATACACTTAAATGAGACAAGATTAAATCACTATTTACTTTTATATTCCTTAACAGCTTCAATAAATGCACCTGCATTTTCAATAGGGATATTAGGTAAAATACCATGTCCTAAATTAACTATGTACTTGTCTTTACCAAAAGCATCAATCATTTCAGTAACCATACGCTTAATTTCTTTTGGTGGTGAGAACAAACGCGTAGGGTCAAAATTACCTTGAAGTGTTATACTGTTGTTAGTAAATTTTCTGGCATTTTCTGCAGTTATTGTCCAATCTACACCTAATGCAGATGCGCCACTTTTGCTCATCTCGTCTAAAGCAAACCAACAGCCTTTTCCAAATGCAATTACTGGTGCCATATCTTTTAAGGCATCAATAATTTGTTGAATGTATTGCCAGCTAAATTCCTGATAATCTACTGGAGATAACATGCCGCCCCAAGAATCAAAAACTTGTACTGCATTTACACCAGTTTCAACTTTACGCTTTAAATACGCTATAGTAGTATCTGTTATTTTTTGAAGCAATAAATGAGCAGCAACGGGTTGAGTAAAACAAAACTCTTTAGCTTTATCAAAGTTTTTAGAGCCTTGCCCTTGCACACAATAACATAAAATGGTCCACGGTGACCCTGCAAAACCAATTAATGGCACTTCATTATTAAGTTTTTCCTTAGTCATAGTAATAGCATCCATAACATAACCTAAGGTTTCATCTATATTAGGGACAATAACATCTTGCTCTACTTGTTTTGCTGTGCGTATAGGTGTAGGTAGCCAAGGACCAACGCCTGGCTTCATCTCTACATCTATATTCATAGCTTGAGGGATAACTAATATGTCTGAAAACAAAATAGCAGCATCCATACCATATCGGCGTATAGGTTGCACGGTAATTTCACTTGCTAATTCTGGAGTTTGGCAACGCGTAAAGAAATCATACTTGTGCTTAAGCTCCATAAATTCTGGCAGATAACGACCTGCTTGTCTCATCATCCAAACTGGAGGACGCTCAACAGACTCGCCTCTTAATGCTTTTAAAAATAAATCGTTTTTTATCATAACTATATCAAAATGTCTTATTTAAAACCTTTACTGTCTTTGCTATAACACTTTCAATCGAGGTTGTGTTAGCAATTGCAATTTGATCTGTATAGAGCTTTGCTGCCGTAGCTGTAGTATTACCAATACAGACAATAGTTTCTTTTTGTGGCTTATTTGCTCCAAAATAACTTTGTACACCACTAGGACTAAAACACATAATGGCATTAAATGTTCTTTGGAATTCTTTTATGTTTAAACTTGTTTTGTAAACTTCTATCTCCGTAAGGTTTATATTATGTTTGTGTAAGAGCTCTGGTAATGCATCTCTTCTTTTATTTCCACAGAAAAAAGTAAACGTTGCTTCAGGATATTGTATTGTAATTTTTTGTCCCAACGCTCTAGAGTGTTCCGCGTGTAACATGACGTTATACCCTAGATTTTCTAAAGCTTTCCTAGTGTTTTGCCCTACACAAAACACGCGTTCAATCTCAATATTTTTGTCTTTTATAGCAGCAACAGCATTTTGACTAGTAAAAATACCGTTCTCTATCCTTTTTGGTAAACTAACCTTTGTAAATGAAATGTTTATGGCATTATATTCTACCAGACCAAATCCTGTATTTAAAACCAACTCTCGTTGTGAGCGCGTAAGAATTTTGGTAGATAATATACTAGCCATTTTATGATTTGTCTAGCGAAGCTTTAATATCTGCCATAAGATCTTTACCGCCTTGATCTAAAATCTCGATAGCACAATTTCTACCCAGATTACGATTTTCTTTAAGAGATACTCGCTTCTCAATTTCTAATTTTTGCTTGCCATCTAAACTAAATAAACAACCTCTAAACCAAATGTCCTTATCCTCAATAACTGCTAAAGCACCAATTGGAGCAGTACAGCCACCTTCTAAAGTTTTTAAGAATTCTCGTTCTATTGTGGTACAAATTTCTGAAAAGTGATCATTAAGTTTGGAAACAGCTTCTTTACAAAATACATCCTGCTCCATAACTGCAATAACCATAGCGCCTTGTGCTGGAGCAGGTAGCATCCAATCTAACTCAATAAAATGCTCAGGCAATACATTTATACGTGTTAAGCCTGCTTTGGCAAAAATAGCTCCGTTCCAAGAATTGTCTTCTAATTTTTGAAGTCTTGTATTCACATTACCTCTTAAATCGACAACCTTGTGATTTGGATATTTATTTAACCATTGTGCTTTTCTGCGTAAACTTCCTGTAGCAATAGTTCCTTCTGCTTCTAAAAAATCTAACCCTTTATGTACTAGTATGTCTTTAGTGGCAGCACGTTTTAAAACAGCACCTTGCATGATACCTTTTGGTAATGCTGTAGGGACATCTTTCATGCTGTGTACAGCAATATCAACATCGCCATTAACCATAGCCACATCTAATGTCTTTGTGAAAATACCGGTAATACCCAATTCATAAAGTGGCTGATCTAAAATTAAATCTCCAGTCGACTTAACTGGTACAAGTACAGTTTTGTAGCCTAAGTTTTCTAGTTGTGCTTTTACAGTATTAGCTTGCCATAATGCCAACTCACTATCTCTAGTACCTATGCGTATTACTTTACTCATTATACGTTATCTTCTAAGTGAAACACACGTTGAATCATCTCTAAACTTTCATCAATAGTTTTACCTTCACTTTTAAGATGGTTGGCAAACTGTGTGGTAATTTTTTGAATAAGACGGTTGCTAATAATTTCTGCTTGTTGTTGATTAAAGTCTTTAATCTTCTTGCTCTGAAAATCTATTTCAGCATCTTTTAAATCATTAAGCTTCCCTTTTAGTGCTTTTATAGTAGGTGCAAACTTTCTTGTTTTTAGCCAAGCATCAAATTCTTCTTTAATCTCAGCAATTATTTGCTCTGCCTGCGGAATTTGTTTAGAACGCTTTTCTAAAGTTTTGTCTGTAATGGCAGATAAATCATCTAAATGAACCAACGTAACGTTATCTAAATCCTTAACGTCTTCTGAAACATTTTTAGGAATAGATAAATCTAAAATTAATAAAGGCTTTTTAAGAAATAATAAATCTTTATTAATGGTAGGTTGTTGTGCGCCAGTTGCAACTATTAGTATGTCTGAAGAAGAAATCTCAGACTGTATATCTGCATAATCTTTTACAACTAAGTTAAACTTTCCGGCAATTTTTTCAGCTTTGCCTTTAGTTCTGTTTATAAGTGTAATATGTTCGTTATTGGTATGTTTAATAAGGTTTTCACACGTATTTCTACCTATTTTACCTGTACCGAATAACAATATGTTTTTTTCTGATACATAAGGAACTCTAGCCAATATATATTGTACAGAAGCAAAGCTTACAGATGTTGCACCGCTAGAAATCTCTGTTTCATTTTTTATGCGCTTGCTTGCTTGTATAACGGCATTAATTAATCGCTCCATAAACGGATTAATCATACCAATCTTTTTAGATTGTTTAAAACCGTGTCGTAGTTGTGAGATAATTTCGAAATCACCGAGAATTTGGCTGTCTAAACCAGTACCTACTCTAAAAAGATGATCTATAGCTATTATATTCTTGTAAATGTAAGAGACATTCTTAAACTCATCTACAGTACCATGAGTGTGCTCACAAAGTAACTTAATGAGTTGAATCTCGTCTTTTGCAAAACCATAAATCTCTGTTCTGTTACACGTAGAGATTACAACAATGGCAGGAATGCCATCATCTTTAGCTTGCTGTAAAATTGCAGATTGTGCTTGCTCAGAAATACTAAAATGACCACGTATTTCGGCATCGGCTTTTTTGTAATTAAGACCGATGGCAAAAAAATTGGCGTTAGCCGCTTGGGGAAAATGTCGCTTCAAGTTTTGTATCATAAAGACGGATGCAAATGTAGAGTGAAGAGTTTTTAAAAAATAACGCTAGAAGTACGATTTGTAACGATAGGCGCAGAAAATTATCTAAAAATGGTAAAATTTGAAGCAATTCAGCTAATTTAGTGGTGGGAAACAAGGTATACATTAAAATTATTTAGAACTATTCTAAATAAATAGCTTTTAAAACGATGGATCATTCAATAAAAAATAACGCTGAAAGTTTGGTTAAAGAAACACATATAGAAGATGGTTTTTATGTGCTGAGGTTACAAAATGAAACGACTGATAGCAAGCAGTTTATACGTGAAGTAAGTAGAGATTTTATACAATTTCATTTTTGCGTGAAAGGTGCTGCTCAATTAGCATTTAATGATGGTGGTTACCAACTGCCATTACATGAAGAGCACTCCATATTACTTTACAATCCTCAGCGAGATTTGCCTATGGATCTTACTATTGAAAAAGATTCTTGGGTGGTTTCGGTACTTATTCCTATCAAAAAATTTCACTCATTATTTTCTACAGAGGCCAACTATATTACATTCTTAACGGCAGAGAATAAGGATAGAAAGTACTATAAAGACGAGATTATTTCACCATCTATGGCAGTTGTGCTTAACCAACTTATGAACTATAATTTGCATCCATCTATACAAGCGCTATACTTTAAAGGAAAAGCTTATGAACTGTTAAGCCTTTATTTTAATAGGCCAGCTAATGCAGATATTGAACAATGCCCATTTCTGGTAGACGAAGATAATGTTGCGAAAATTAAAAAAGCCAAGCAAATTATTATTGCTCGCATGGCAGAACCACCAACTTTACAAGAGTTAGCAGATGAAATACAATTAAGCTTAAATAAATTAAAAGAAGGCTTTAAGCAAATTTATGGAGACTCAGTTTTTAGTTTCTTGTTTGATTATAAAATGGAAGTAGCACGACAACTTTTAGAAAGCGGCTCACACAATGTAAATGAAGTGGGCTTAAAAGTGGGTTACAGTACTGCAAGTCACTTTATTTCTGCATTTAAAAAGAAATATGGAACTACTCCCAAGAAATATGTGATGGCACTTAGTTAATTTTCAATTAACTGTAACAATTTAAAATTTGATGCATCTTTAAAGCATAACCAAACAAAACATATCATGAGAGTTACTATTAAACACATTATAGCTTTTTCAACTTTAATTTTAGCATCTGTATTTTCTGTAAGCGCACAGACAAAGACTTATGACGTATCAAATTTTAATAAGATTACTATAAATCCACACATACAAGTTACATTTATAAAGGGTGACAAAGCTTCTGTAGTTATTGAGAGCAGCACAGAATCCTTAGACAAGCTTAATGTTGAGGTAGACGATGAGACTCTAGAGCTATATTTAGATGATGCAAGAGTTTACACTAAATCTGAGAAAAATAATAATATTAGAAAAGATGTATATAATGGTACAGTAGTAAAAGCTACGATAACATATACTACTATAAGTGCATTATCATTAAGAGGCGAAGAGCGTTTTGATTTTGTAGATAATGTAGAAGCAAAAGACTTAAAATTAAGTGTTTATGGAGACTCTCAAGTATACATGAAAGAAATTGAAGTTGAGAATCTTAAAATTGCAACCTATGGTGAAAGCTACCTTATGATTGAAAGTGGGACTACAAACTATCAACAAATTAGAGCATATGGTGAATCTAAGTTAAATGCAATAAATGTAGATAATAAGGAAACCAAATTAACAGCTTATGGCGAAGGCACTTTCCAACTTAACGTTTCAGATAAATTAAAAGTTACGTCTTATGGAGAAGCTGTTGTAACCTATAAAGGAAATGCTAAATTAAGCAGAGGTTTAAGTTTTGGAGACGCTACTGTAAGAAAATTATAAATACACTTTTTAATAATTTATCAAAAAAACCTGAAGTCACTCGCTTCAGGTTTTTTGTATTTAAGAACATTCAGCTTTAAAGTATATACTAATTGCAATAGTATTATCACAAACTCTTATCATTTGTTCAAGTTTATAAATGATAAGAAATCGTAATTTTACACTCGCTAAACTAAAGCTATGAGCAAAGGTGTTTTATTGGTTAATCTGGGCTCACCAGAAAGTACCGACCCGAAAGATGTAAAAAAATACTTAGACGAATTTTTAATGGATCCTCGAGTTATCGATGTTCCATATTGGTTTCGAGCATTCCTTGTAAAAGGTATTGTTTTAAATACAAGACCTAAGAAATCTGCAGAAGCTTACTCAAAAATTTGGTGGGAAGAAGGTTCTCCACTAATTGTATTATCTGAAAGACTTCAAGATAAAATTCAAAAGCAAACAGAAATACCTGTAGATTTAGCTATGCGCTATGGGTCTATGACTATTGAAAAAGCATTAAAGCGTCTTACAGATAAAGGAGTTAATGATATTCTTTTAGTGCCTTTGTATCCTCAGTTTGCTATGGCTACAACAGAAACTATAGAGGTATTGGCAGAGAAGCTTCGCAAAGAAAAGTTTCCACAGGTTAAACTAACAAGCCTAGCGCCATTTTATAACAAACCAGATTATATTGAGGTGTTGTCTAGAAGCATTAAAGAAAAGCTAGACACAACAAATTATGACCATTTGTTATTTAGTTATCATGGTGTTCCAGAGCGTCATATTCGCAAAAGTGACATTACAAACTCTCATTGCCAAATAGACGGCAGTTGCTGCAAAGCTCAAAGTGATGCACATCGTTTTTGCTACCGTCACCAATGTTATGAAACGACACGATTAGTAGGAGAAGAATTAGGATTAAAGCCTGGCACATTTTCTACATCATTTCAATCTCGTTTAGGTTTTGATCCTTGGTTACAACCTTATACAGACAGAACTATAGAGCGTATGGGTAAAGAAGGCATTAAAAATATGGCTATAGTAACACCAGCATTTGTAAGTGATTGTCTAGAAACCTTAGAAGAAATTGCTATGGAAGGTGAAGAAATTTTCCACGAAGTAGGCGGAAAAGAATTCACTACCATTCCTTGCCTTAATGATAGAGATGATTGGGCAAAAGTAATGTCTAACTGGATTGGTAATTGGATTGAGAATCCATCTGCAATTAATACAGTAAATTTGGCTGAAACGCAAATTGCATAATGGCCAAGTTTAGTTCAGAAGATTTAGGAACAAAGTCTATTAGCAAACTACTTATAAGACAGTCCTTACCAGCGTCTATAGGTATTTTGGTCATGTCTCTAAACATTCTGGTCGATACTATTTTTGTAGGAAACTGGATAGGTTCAATAGCTATTGCAGCAATAAATGTAGTACTTCCTGTATCTTTTTTCATCGCAGCATTAGGAATGGCAATAGGTATTGGTGGCTCATCTATTATATCTAGAGCATTAGGAGCAAACAATAAAAAAAGAGCCCTCAAGACATTTGGAAATCAGATTACGGTTACACTTTTACTAACCGTTTCCATGGTGATTTTAGGCTTAGTATTTATAAATGATCTTATTCCTGCATTTGGTGGTAAGGGCGATATTTTTGAACCTGCAAAAATTTACTATAAAATTGTATTATATGGTGTGCCCATACTTGCGTTAAGTATGATGGGAAACAACGTCATACGCGCAGAAGGCAAGCCAAAGTTTGCAATGATTGCAATGATTATACCATCAGTTGGAAACTTGGTTTTAGACTACGTATTTATTAACCTGCTAGATATGGGTATGTATGGAGCAGGATTGGCAACTACGGTATCTTACGTGCTTTGTTTTGCCTATATATTGTATTTCTTTTTATCTAAACATTCTGAGTTACGTATAAGCCTTTCAGATTTTGGCTTAAATATGCCAATTCTTAAAGAAATGTCTGCTTTAGGATTTGTCACATTAGCTAGACAGGCTGTAGTGAGTATCACCTATCTTTTAATGAATAATATTTTATTCGATTTGGGAGGAGAGTCTTCTGTGGCTGTGTATGCAATTATTGGAAGAATGCTAATGTTTGCCTTATTTCCTGTACTAGGTGTTACGCAAGGTTTCCTGCCTATAGCTGGTTATAATTATGGAGCATATAAGTTTCCTAGAGTACGAGAAAGTATAAACAAAGCGATATTATACGCCGGTGTTTTAGGATTATTTGTATTTGCATTTATAATGATTTTCCCTACAGAAATAGTATCCGTATTTACAGATGATGAACGTGTGCTAACAGATACACCAACAGCAATGCGCATTGTATTTATGGCTGTGCCTATAATAGGAATCCAATTAATTGGCTCTGCTTATTTTCAAGCTATAGGAAAAGCTATTCCAGCACTTTTATTAACCCTAACACGCCAAGGCTTCTTTTTTATACCGTTAGTTTTAATACTTCCTAACTATTTTGGAGAAATTGGTGTCTGGATAAGCTTTCCAATTGCAGATGTGTTGTCTACAATTGTTACTGGTATATTTTTAAACAGAGAGATCAGAACTAAGTTGATTCCTAAGTCCTCTAACTTAAAGATAGACTAACGTATTTTCTGTATATTTAGACTTTAATCTTCTAAGTATTACCAATGAATTATTCAACCAAAATTCTATTTCTCCTAACCACTTTATTCTGTTCATTTTTTTCTGAAGCTCAAACTGTCAACGAAGACCTATATGACGCATTAGAGTATCGCTTAATTGGCCCTTTTCGCGGTGGTCGTAGTGCCGCAGTAACTGGCGTGCCAGACCAACCTAATCTGTTCTATTTTGGGGCAACTGGTGGTGGCGTTTGGAAAACCTTAAATGGAGGTCGCACTTGGGAAAATATTTCTGATGGCTACTTTGGTGGCTCTGTCGGTTCTATTTCTGTTGCTGAAAGTGATAAAAATGTTATCTACGTTGGTGGTGGCGAGAAGACCGTTCGTGGTAATGTTTCCTCAGGTTATGGTGTGTGGAAGAGTGTTGATGCTGGTAAAACTTGGAAAGCATCAGGATTAGATAAAAGCCGACATATCTCCAGAATTCGCATTCACCCTAAAAATCCAGACATTGTTTACGCTGCTGTTATGGGTAACCTTTACAAAGGCACACAGGAACGTGGCGTTTATAAAAGTACAGATGGTGGAAAAACCTGGACTAAAAAACTTTTCGCCAATGAAGATGCAGGTGCAGTCGATTTAACCTTTGATCCAAACAATCCACGAATTTTATACGCATCAACTTGGAATATCCGCAGAACACCATACAGTTTAAGTTCTGGTGGTGATGGTTCTGCACTTTGGAAAAGTACCGATGAAGGTGAAACGTGGACAGAAATTTCAAAAATGAAAGGTTTTCCTGAAGGTACTTTAGGTATTATTGGTGTGACGGTTTCCCCAGTAAATTCAGAACGTGTTTGGGCTATTGTCGAGCATAAAGATAAAGGCGGCTTATACCGAAGTGAAGATGGTGGCGAATCGTGGAGCCAAGTGAATGACGAGCGAAAAATTCGTCAACGTGCTTGGTATTACACAAGAGTCTATGCCGATACACAAGATGAAGATGTGGTGTATGTGTTAAATGTGCGCTACCACAAATCAGAAAACGGCGGAAAATCTTTTGAAACCTACAACGCGCCGCACGGCGACCATCACGATTTATGGATTGCGCCAAATGACCCAACTCGAATGATTATTGGTGATGATGGTGGCGCACAAGTGACTTATGATGGTGGCGAAACTTGGAGCACCTATCACAATCAGCCAACGTCGCAGTTTTATCGTGTGACGACAGACAATTCATTTCCATATCGCATTTATGCTGCACAACAAGATAACAGCACAGTAAGAATTCCTCACAGGACTGAAGGCCGCTCGATTTCAGAGGACGACTGGGAGTCTACTGCTGGTGGTGAAAGTGCTCATATTGCAGTTGACCCAGAAAATAATGACATTGTTTACGGCGGAAGTTATGACGGTTTTCTAACAAGAGTGAATCACGACAAAAACACGGTGCGAAGCATTAGTGTTTGGCCAGACAATCCTATGGGACACGGCGCTGAGGATATGAAATATCGCTTTCAATGGAATTTCCCTATTGAATTCAGCAAGCATAATCCTGATAGGTTGTATACCTTTTCAAATCGCGTACACGTTACTGAAGATGAAGGGCAAAGCTGGAAAGTAATTTCGCCAGATTTAACCCGAAACGACCCAGAAAAGTTGAAATCTTCTGGAGGTCCAATTACGCAAGACAACACATCTGTAGAATATTATTGTACGATTTTCGCTGCTCAAGAAAGCCCGTTAAAGGAAGGCTTGCTTTGGGTTGGTAGTGATGATGGTTTGGTGCACGTGACCAGAAATGGTGGAGAGACTTGGGATAACGTGACGCCGAAGAATATGCCAGAATGGACAATGATTAACAGTATTGAACCAAGTGCATTTGATGAAGGTACGTGCTATGTTGCAGGAACGCGATACAAATGGGGAGATTTTCAGCCTTACTTATATAAGACTACAGATTACGGGAAGTCTTGGACTAAGATAACAAACGGTATCAACGAAGAGCATTTTACAAGAGTACTTCGTGAAGACCCGAAACAAAAGGGATTACTATATGCAGGAACAGAAACAGGAATGTACATTTCGTTTAACGATGGTAAAAACTGGAACCCATTTCAGTTGAATTTACCAATAGTTCCTATTACAGATTTAACCATAAAAGACAACAATCTAATTGTCGCAACACAAGGTCGAGGCTTATGGATAATTGATGATTTGAGTGTTATTCATCAGGCGATGAAAATGAGCAATAAAGATGTTGCTTTAATGAAGCCGAAGCCAACGTACAGAATGCAAGGTGGAAGTCGTGAAGGCTCCTTGACTTCAGGAACAAATCATCCAAGTGGTGTGATGACGTATTTCTATCTGAAGAATTATGATGAGAAAAAGGACACGATTTCAGTGACCTATTTAAATAAACAGAATGACACGTTGAAGAGTTTCAGCAACCATTCAAAGAAAGATAAGTTAGACGTAGAACAAGGTGCGAATCTGACAACTTGGGATACACGTAGCAAAGGTGCTGAGGTTTTAGACGGAATGATTTTATGGTGGGCAAATCTAGATGCGCCAAGAGCCTATCCAGATACTTACAAAGTTAGATTGAATGTTAACGGAAAAGATGAAGAACAATCGTTTGAAATCATTCCAAACCCAAACAGTGAGTCTACTGCTGCAGATATGAAAGCGCAGTATGAGTTTATTAGCGATGTTAATGAAACGGTAGATAAAGCGCACAAATCCATAAAGAATATTCGAGCGATTAATAAGCAATTGAAAGATTTTCAAGAGCAGTATAAGGATGATGAACGCACAAAAGAGTTGAGAGAAAAAGCTAAAAAACTTCAAGACGATTTTACCGCTATTGAAGAAGCGTTATACCAAACCAAAAACCGAAGCGGACAAGACCCTTTAAATTTTCCAATCAAGTTGACGAACAAATTAGGACACTTAAACAGCTTAGTAGGAATGGGTGATTTTGCACCAACAGAGCAAGACAAAGCCGTAAAACGTGAACTAGAACAACAAATAAATGCAGAGTTGGTGAAGTTTGACAATTTGGTGACGCAAGAGATTTCAGAATTCAATACACAGTTTAATAATTTGAAGTTGAATTATTTATTTGTTGAGGATAAGGAGTAAAAGCAAAATACTAATTCGAGCAATAACCTAAAAAGCACTAAAGGCAGATCTTCTATCAAAAAGAGTCTTGCCTATATAAATACATATGGAATATTACCTTTATATAAAAAGTCTGCATCTTATATTCGTTATCACGTGGTTTGCAGGACTGTTCTACATTCCGCGATTGTTTGTGTATCAAATAGAAGCCTTCAGCAAAGATGAGCCAGAAAAATCTATTTTGGGCAAGCAACTTAAGCTTATGGCAAAACGATTATGGTTTATAATCACGTGGCCATCTGCGGTACTTGCTGTGCTATTTGCGCTGGTTTTACTTCATCTTCAACCAGGACTGCTTTCATTACCTTGGATGCAGGTTAAGCTTGGCTTTGTTGTTTTACTTATTGCTTATCATGTAAAATGTCATTTAATATTTAAGGAGTTACAAATCGATGTGGTAAAATGGACAAGTAATCACATGAGATTATGGAATGAAGGATCAACAATCATTCTGTTTTCAGTAATATTCTTAGTTATTGTAAGAGATGCTGTAAACTGGGTTTATGGCGTAATAGGCATCATTTTATTTTCTGTAATCTTAATGCTTGGTTTTAAAATGTACAAACGCATAAGAGAAAAAAATCCAGAGGCGTAATTGGCGTTATAATTGATATAAATTTTCCCTATGAAGCATTTTAAATTGTCTTTAAGACGTCGCATTTTCATCTTTATGATCCTATTGGTATTGGGAGCATCTATACTAATTGCAGGTGTTACAATTTATCAATATAAAGAAGAAAGTGAAGACTATCACAGAGACCGTTTAGAGCGAAAAGAAGAAGCCATAAGAGAGAATATTAATTTTGTACTAAGGAGTACAACCTATGAGATAACACCAGAAAATATTGCCTTAATCTTTAAAGAGCGTAATAAGATTTATGAGATGTCTCAGGTACATAACTTACCATTAAATATATATTCTTTAGAAGGCAACTTGCTTTTAAAATCGAAGGAGAGCTTCTTTAAAGACTCAACAGATATACAGATTAAAGCAGAAATACTAGAAGATCTTTCAACATCTGTAGATAAACGGTTTATATTAAAGAGTGAGCGTAATGGCGAAAAGTTTCAATCTTCTTTCACCTATATAACAGACAATAAATTTAGGCCACTAGCCATTTTAAATTTACCCTACTTAGAGGAAGACGACTTTTTAAATAAAGAGCTGGCAGAGTTTTTATTACGCTTAGGAGAAGTATACTTGCTTATGTTAGTTGTAGCCATAGCACTTTCCTATTTTTTATCCAGATACATAACCCGTTCGCTTAAAACAATTTCAGATAAAATAACAGAGACACGACTTAATAAGCGAAATGCTAAGATTGAGATAAATGATGCTAGCGAGGAAATTTACACTTTAGTAAATGCCTATAACAGTATGATTGATGAGCTGGAAGGAAGTGCAGCAAAACTAGCCACTAGCGAGCGCGAAGCAGCTTGGAGAGAAATGGCAAAACAGGTTGCTCACGAGATTAAAAATCCGTTAACACCAATGCGTCTTAGTGTACAGAGTTTTCAAAGAAAATTTGATCCTCAAGATCCAGAAATTAATCATAAAGTAGAAGAGTACTCTAATACACTTATTCAACAAATTGATACAATGAGTAGTATTGCCTCTGCATTTTCCAATTTTGCGAAAATGCCAGCGCAACAATCTGAAACATTAAACGTCTCAAAGATTGTAAAATTAGCGCTAGATATTTTTAACGAAGATTATATCGAGTTTCAAACAGAAGATGAAGAAATCTTAGCAAAATTTGATCGTACTCAACTTATACGTGTAGTTACCAACTTAGTTAAAAATGCTATTCAGGCTACAGAAGAGCAAGAAAACCCTATGATAAAAGTAGATGTCTCTCAGGATAATTATTACGTTTGTATTGCGGTACAGGATAATGGTGTAGGAATTCCAGAAGACAACAAGCCTAAAGTTTTTGAACCTAAGTTTACCACCAAGAATAGCGGTATGGGCTTAGGATTAGCAATGGTCAAGAATATTGTGGAAACCTTTAAAGGAACCATTACCTTTGAGTCTCAAGAACACATAGGAACAACATTTAGAATTAAATTTCCAAAACATTAAAACTATGAATTACGAAAATATTACAGTAGAGTTTAAAAATAACATTACCTACATTACTATAAACAGACCTAAAAAGCTTAACGCACTTAATAGAGATACTATACAAGAACTTCACGAAGCATTTACTGAAGCAGATGAAGACAAAGACACTAAAGTTGTTATTATTACAGGATCTGGTGATAAAGCTTTTGTTGCTGGAGCGGATATTAGTGAGTTTGCAGATTTTTCTATTGAAAAAGGAAAAGAGTTGGCTGCAAAAGGACAAGAACTTCTTTTTAATGTAGTCGCTAACTTAGGAACACCAGTTATTGCAGCCGTAAATGGATTTGCACTTGGTGGCGGTTTAGAGCTAGCTATGGCAGCACACTTTAGAATAGCAAGCGACAATGCTAAAATGGGATTGCCAGAAGTAAGTTTAGGTGTTATACCTGGTTATGGTGGCACACAACGCTTACCACAATTGGTAGGAAAAGGGCGCGCCATGGAAATGATTATGACAGCTGGCATGGTAGATGCTAACCAAGCATTACAGTACGGTCTTGTAAATCATGTAACAACAGCAGAAGAGTTAATGCCACTTGCAGAAAAGCTTGCTGGCAAAATCATGAAAAACTCAACCGTAGCCATTAAAGCAGCAATTGCAGCTGTTAATGCCAATTACGAAGATGGTGTAAATGGCTTTAATGTAGAAGTAGAGCAATTTGGAAAAAGCTTTGGAACAGAAGATTTTACTGAAGGAACTACTGCATTCTTAAACAAAAGAAAACCTGAGTTTCCAGGTAAATAAGCTCATCAATATTTCAATTTGTAGGTAAGCTTCAAAATGCTAATTTTGAAGCTTACTCCTAAAACCTTCATTTTGAAAAAATTATTACTAGTAACCGTGTTTCTTTTAGGATACACGCAGGCCTTTCTTGCTCAAGACTTAAATGTTGATATTAAAACCAGCGAGGTTTATAAAGACAAAAAGAAAAACACCACATTAAGCTTTACAGCATCAGACGGTAAAGGTGGTCTCTTTGTAGGTAGAAGCTACTATGGTGGCCTACTTAAAACCTTAAAAGGATATTATATTGAGCATTACGACAGTAACTTAAACTTAGTTAAGGAATTTGATTATGAGATAGATAGAGAGACTGTACAGCAAGCCTTTGTAAACAATGGAGAGCTTCATTTGTTAACCACGCAATATGATAGAGATTCAAGAGAAATAAAATGCCTTGTACAGAGTACCTCTGTAAATAACTTCAAGTTTTCTTCAAAAGAGCTTATGTCTTTAAACATTAAGGAATCCTCAGGTCGATTTGTTGGGTTTTATGGTATTGGTTTACAGCAGGTAGATGGTGATAGCTTCGGAAGCATATCGCTTTCTAAAAACAATAATTACATTGTTGTAAACTTTGATATTAAAAACAAGGATGAGGAAACACATAAAATTCATGTGTTTAATAAAAATTTTGAAGAAGTTTTTACTAATACGTTTAAGAGGGACATTAAAGACAGAAAGTTTGCATTAAAAGATATAAGTGTAGATGATAATAATGGTACTGTTTATCTCTTAGGGAAAGCCTATACAGATCAAAAGAGAAAAAAGAAGGAAGGCGGCAAATATCAATATGAGCTATACCGTATAAATGCAAAAAGTAGCAAATCTTTAAGTTTTGATACAGACGATAAATTTGTAAGATCACTTACTCCTGTTTTTGATAACGACCGAGTATTTTGTGTAGGGTTTTATTCAGAAAAAAACGACAATAGGTTCAAAGGTGTTGGGTACTTCAACATAGATCCAGAAACTCTTACCATAACCAGTAAAAAATTCTCTCCTTTTACAGAGCAGTTTATTATGGATAAATATGGAAAAAGTAAAGATAAAGAATTAAGAAACATTTCTTACAGAGATATACTAATTACAAGCGATGGTGAATGCCTTATTAATGGTGAAGAGTTTTACGTAACCTCACATTATGTATCCAACCAATATGGAGGTACTTGGAGATACACCTATCACTATAGAGACATTGTAAGCTTGAAACTAGGTAAGGATGGTGATTTAATTTGGGCTAGAAACATAAACAAAAAACAGGCATCTAGTGCACCAAGTGATTATTTATCTTTCACTTCTACCTATCACAATGACAAGGCTTACATTTTTATAAATTGCTCAGATAAAGTTAGAAAGTTACGTAATGATCGTTTAGAGTTTAAAGGAATTAAAGCCAAGAAAAGTAACCTTTATGTGATTACAATTGATAGTGCAGGCACTTATGACTATAAAAGTTTAATAGATGATAAAGACGCCGAGGTTCCTTTTAGAGTTGGAAATGGTATTTATGACTTCTCTAACGAAATTATATTTTTAGGACAGCGCGGAAAAAAGAAACAACTACTTAAACTAACTCTATAATATCATAAAACCGAAGTTTAACTTCGGTTTTATTTCGCCCCTAATAATGGATATATTCCATATATTTGTTTAAAATCCATTATTGAAAACTCCAAATTTTATAAAAGGTCGAGGTGCACAATCTCAAGTACACAATAAATTTTTTGAGCTTTCCCATGAAGAGCGAGATGATTTCCTTAATTATTGTGCTGTTGAAGATGAAGATAGAACTGTAAAAACCACATTTATTGAAACCTTTCCTAAAAGTATTATTAACAAGGTAACAAGCCCAGATGTTGGGATGTCCTATTCATTAAATCCGTATCAAGGTTGTGAACATGGTTGCGTGTATTGTTATGCTAGAAATTCACACGAATATTGGGGATATGGCGCAGGCATAGATTTTGAAAGTAAAATTTTAATAAAAAAGACAGCACCTCAACTTTTAGAAAAGAAACTACAAAGCAAGTCATGGAAGGCTGCTACAATTGCCTTATCGGGAAACACAGACTGCTATCAACCTATAGAAAAATCGCTTAAGATTACAAGACAATTGCTTAAGGTATTTTTAAAATATAAACATCCTGTAGGGATAATCACTAAAAATGCTTTAATACAACGTGACTTAGATATATTAACTGAACTGGCAAAAGACAATTTGGTATCTGTATATCTATCTATCACAAGTTTAAATGAACAAACTCGACGCCTATTAGAACCAAGAACAGCAAGTATAAAAAAACGACTAGAAACATTAAGTAAACTTACTGAAGCTGGCATACCAACAGGTGTTATGATGGCGCCTATAATACCCAGTATTAATAGTCATGAAATCTTACCATTGGTAAAAGAAGTATCTCAACGAGGAGCCCATCGCGTAGGGTTTACCATTGTAAGATTAAATGGAGCTATAAGCCATATATTTAGCGAATGGATTAGAGCTACTATGCCAGATAGGGCAGATAAAGTATTACACCAAATAGAACAATGTCATGGTGGTACTTTAAACGACTCTCGATTTGGAAAACGTATGACAGGTGATGGTGAAATGGCACATTATATACATCAACAATTTGCAATTGCGAAGGCAAAGTATTTAAGAGATTCTGCTAAAATCTCTCTAAACTGTGATTTACACCAACACTATAAAACAGGGCAATTATCTTTATTTTAAAGTTGGCCTTCCCATTCATTTAAAAATTGATCTAGGTAAAGCTTCATAAATTCGTGTCGTTTCTTGGCTAAAGATGTTCCTGTTTCTGTATTCATTAAATCTTTCAGCAGCAATAACTTTTCATAGAAATGATTAAGAGTAGGAGCGTTAGAGGCTTTATACTCTTCCTTAGTCATATTAAGATTAGGCTTAACATCAGGATCATATAAAGTTCTGTTTTTATAACCGCCGTAATTAAATGTACGAGCAATACCTATAGCTCCTAAAGCATCTAGTCTGTCTGCATCTTGAACTATCTGTAACTCTAAAGAATTAAAAGTACTAGAGTTGTGGCCACCTTTGTAGGATACAGCATTTATAATATTAACGACATGCTCAATAACAGAAGAGTCTACATTTTGAGAAAAAAGAAACTCACGTGCAATTTTAGGACCTACGGTTTCATCGCCATTGTAAAATTTAGAGTCGGCAATATCGTGTAATAATGCGCCAAGCTGTACTACAAACTCATTTGCATTTTCGTGCTTAACAATAGTAATGGCTGTATTTAGGACACGTTGTATATGAAACCAATCGTGACCACCTTCAGCATTTCTCAAGGTTGTTTTTACGAAGGTAATAGTGTTGTTTATTACCTTTAATTCTTCAGAAGAAACCATATGCAATTACTTCACCATAGCAGGATTAACCCATTTAAAATGAGTTACTTCTTGTGGTATCTTAATGCGTTGGCTAATACGTTCCATACGGTTGGGTAATGCCATCACAAAATCTCTAGCTTTTTGAGCTTCATCTGTTAATTCATTTAAATTGGCAATGTCCCATTTTACGATAAGCTTACGCATAATGTCTACATAATCTTGAGCAGTATAAACTCCAATACGTTGGGCAGCATTACTAAATTCTTCGAACGCAGCACCAAGAGAGTCTCCAGATTCTCGTAAAAATTGAGCAGGCATGACAATTTTATTAACCATCATATCTTTAAATGCAATCATCATATTACTAGGATCCACCTTAAAGATTTCTTGAACAAAACGACTATAAGCGTTGTAGTGTCTCATTTCATCTCCAGAGATGATAGTACACATTTTAGACAAAGATTTGTTTTTGTATTTACGAGCCAACTTAGCAACTCTATTGTGAGAAATGTACGTTGCTAGTTCTTGAAAGCTAGTGTACACAAAGTTCTTATATGGGTCTTGTCCAGTACCAATATCAAAACCATCCATAATAAGGTGTTGTGTAGTACGCTCAATTTCTTTCATGTCTACTCGTCCAGAAAGATATAAGTATTTGTTTAACGTATCACCGTGACGGTTTTCTTCGGCTGTCCAGTGGCGTACCCATTTACTCCAACCGTTACCTTGTACACCATCATGTTGGTTAATACCTTCTACATCCATAAGCCAAGACTCATAGGTAGGCAACGCTTCTTCTGTAATTGTATCTCCTACTAAGGTTACCCAAAAATCATAGGGTAGTTCTTTAGCAAGCTCTCTTATTTCTTTTACCTCGTCAAAAAATGTATCTTCATTTTGTGAATTAGGAAGAAAATCTGTTGGCTGCCAAATGGTGTCAACAGGAATAAGAAACTCTTCTAAAAAGCCATCAACTTTCTTTTCTAAAAGCTGCATTACTTCTAATCTTACATTCGTTAAGGCCATTATGTTTGTTTTGTAATTAGTATGTCTTTAGTAATCGTATGTTCAATATGTGCTAATAGTTCCTCTACATCATCAAATTCTGAAATAGGAAATGGTTTGTGCACGTTGTGTTTTAAATGTACGCCAATATTCATAGGAAAAGCACCATGTTCTACAAGTTTCCACGAGTTGTTTATAGTAACAGGAACAATCCACGCATTAGGCATATACTTAAATAATGTTTTTAATCCGTTTGGAGCAAATCGTTTTGGCATCCCTTTTTTACCACGAGTTCCTTCTGGAAAAATAACTGTACTTCTGTTATTTTCTTGTAGGTAAGTTGCAAAGTTTTTTAGAGCTGGTAACGATTGTCTAGGATTCTTCCTATCTATTAAAACGGAACCACCATGGCGTAAATTGTATGAAATGCTAGGAATCCCTTTACCTAACTCTATCTTACTTACAAATTTTGGATGTAGCTTTCTTAAGTGCCAGATTAATGGCGATATATCGTACTGGCTTTGGTGATTGCTTACAATAATACAAGGAGCGCCTTTTGGTAGCTTATGAGGGTTGCTAAATGTATTACGTGTTCCCAATATATACGTTGTCGCAATAAGGAAAAAGTTAAGAATATCTACACTCTTTTTATGTGCTTGGTAACCAAACACGTTAAAACAAACCCATTGTATGGGATGAAATATTAATAGTGCAAGTCCGTAAAACAGATAAAATAGCACTGTTAAAGGATATGATAGAAGCTTCTTCATAAGTAATTATAAAGCACAAAAATAAGGTATAACACCAAGTGAAATACCTTATTTTTTTAAATAAAGTATGCGTGCATAAAATTTAATGCACGATTAAACTAACAGTACTCGTTATAAGCATCTTTTAAGTTGTCTGCAATCATATCTGCTGGACGACCTTCAATATGATGACGCTCAAGCATATGAACTAACTCACCATCCTTAAATAGTGCAATTGACGGTGAAGAAGGTGGAAACGGAATCATTTTAGCTCTAGCCGAATCTACAGCTTCTTTATCTACACCTGCAAATACAGTTACTAATTGATCTGGTTTTTTAGCATTTTGAATAGATGCTTTTGCGCCTGGTCTTGCATTTGCAGCAGCACAACCACAAACTGAATTTACCATCACTAATGTTGTTCCAGGTTTGCTTAATGCGTCGTCTACCTGAGATGCAGTTGTAAGCTCATTAAACCCTACGTTAGTAAGGTCTTCCTTCATTGGTTTTACTAATTCTGGTGGATACATATATTTTGAATTTTTTTGTTATTCTTTAAGTCGCAAAGATACTTATTTTATTACGTCTTAATAACAACATAGGTTAATGACGCCTATAGAGGTATTGAAACTTCTTATGGCTAAAAAACTGAAACATATTCGTATTTTTGCCAACCAATTATAAAACATAAACATGGTTAAGTGGGTGTTGGCCTTGGTAGGTTATTTTATATATAGGTTTCCAGGTGCTATTGCAGGATATCTTATAGGCACATTAATAGACAGTTCTTTTGAAAGTAATAAGAAATCTGGCCGTAAAGGTTTTGATACAGTGTTTACTACCAGCAGAAGCCAAAACGTTTCTCCAAGTGATTTTGAGCTTAACTTGTTATCTCTAGCATCTATAGTTATTAAAGCAGATGGTAGTGTAAGCCAAACAGAATTAGATTATGTACGCGCTTACTTTGTACAAGCTTATGGAAAGGAACGTGCTAACGCTACATTTAAGACGTTTAATGATGTTATAAAAAACAGAGAAGTTTCTGCACAGCGTATTTGTACATACCTTAACTCAAGAACACGCTATGAGGTGAGATTACAAATACTTCACTTCTTATTTGGCATAGCTCAGGCAGATGGTAGAGTGTCCTCTCCAGAGGTTTCACAACTTAGCTCTATTGCAGGCTTTATGAGAATTAACCAAAATGACTTTAAAAGTATTAAAGCCATGTTTGTTAAGGATGCTAATAATGCCTACAAAATACTTGAGATAGATAAGACAGCCACAGATGCCGAAGTTAAGAAGGCATTTAGAACTATGGCTAAAAAATACCATCCAGATAAATTACAACATATGGATGAAGCTTACCAAAAAGGAGCTCGTGATAAGTTTCAAAAAGTACAAGAGGCTTATGAGACTATTCAAAAAGAACGAGGCTTTTAAGCTAACGTTATCTATTACACGTTATTCCTTGTAAATTCCAATATTCAATTCGCCATTTGCATTCATATGTGCGCGATACATACCTGCAGTATTAAACTCCATAGCAATATTCCCTTTATTGTCTATGGCTACAATACCACCATCACCTCCTAAATCTGGTACTTTTTTCTGTATCACAAGCTCTGCAGCGTCTTGTAAAGACAAGCCTTTATATTCCATTAAAGCTGAAATATCATGAGCAACCATAGCTCTTATAAAATATTCTCCCCAACCTGTGCTAGATACTGCACAAGTTGCATTATTGGCATATGTGCCAGCACCAATTATTGGAGCATCTCCTATGCGGTTCCAACGCTTATCTGTCATTCCTCCTGTTGAGGTTCCTGCGGCCAAATTTCCATCTTTATCTAGAGCGACACATCCAACAGTACCAAATTTGGAATCTTTTATAAAAGGGTCTTCTGCTAAAAGTGCAGTTTTCGTATTAGTATCTAATTCTGCTTGTTTGCGCTTTTTTAATCTCTGTAAGGAGTTGAATCGCTTTTCAGTATAAAAATATTGTGGGTCCACTAGCTTTACACCTTGATCTTCTGCAAATACTTCTGCTCCTTTGCCTGCTAGCATGACATGATTAGAGTTTGTCATTACTAATTTTGCTAAATTAATAGGGTTTTTTACTCGTGTAACACCAGCAACAGCGCCAGCGTTTAACGTTTTGCCATCCATTATTGAGGCATCTAATTCATTAGTTTCATCATGCGTAAACACAGCACCTTTACCAGCATTAAACAGAGGTGAATCTTCTAAAATATTAATGGTTGCTGTAACAGCCTCTAAACTTGTACCACCTTTTTCTAAAATTGCATGACCTGTTTTTATAGCTTCAGCAAGTTTTTCTTCATATGCAGTTTCTAAAGAGTCTGACATGTTTTTTTTGAGAATGGTTCCGGCACCACCATGAATAACAATTCCAAAATGATCTTTAGGGTTGTTTGCTTCATTTGTACTAGCAGTTTTGTCTTCTTTTTTTACTGTATTTGTACAGCTTAACAATAGCAAAGCGAAAACAGTAGTAATGATAAATTGTTTCATGGTCAAAATTTTAATCTAAAGATATAAAATTCAGCAGTCATTAATCAGAAATCGTATTTTTGATATATATACACGACTATGAAAAGAGTACTTGCAATTGGAGATATACATGGTGGTTTAAAGGCGCTGCAACAAGTTATGAAGCGTGCTGAGGTAACTCCAGAAGATAAACTAATATTTTTAGGAGATTATGTAGATGGTTGGAGTGATAGTGCCAAAGTAGTGTCTTACTTAATAAACTTAGCAAAACAGAACAGTTGTGTATTTATAAGAGGCAATCATGATGATTTGGTTCATAACTGGTTAAAAACAGAAGAAACTAATGAGACGTGGCTTGCACATGGTGGTCAAGTTACTTTAGATGCTTACCGTAAGTTAACAGATGAAGAAACTAAGAAGCACAATACCTTTTATTCTCAAATGGTAGATTATGTGGTAGATAATGATAACAGGCTTTTTCTTCATGCAGGATTTACTAATCCTAACGGGCCACAACATGAGTATTTTAAGCCTATGTGTTATTGGGATCGCACTTTATGGGAAATGGTCTCTGCAATGGCTAATAAACCAAAAGATGCTTTTAAGCATTATCCTAAGCGGTTAGATCTTTATAACGAAATATTTATTGGGCACACACCAACCCAACGTGTAGGGTCTGATGTCCCTGTAAATTATCAAAATGTTTGGAATGTAGATACTGGAGCAGCCTTTAAAGGAGCTGTCTCTATAATAGATGTTAACACTAAAGATGTATGGCAAAGTGACCCAGTTATGTCACTTTATCCAGATGAGCCTGGTAGAAACTAATGCCTATAAAAAAGCAGCATCAATAGGTTCCCAAAGCTCAATTTTGTTACCTTCAGGATCTAAAATCCAACCAAATTTTCCGTATTCGTATTCTTCAATTTCTCCTACAACAGTAACACCTTCGTCTTTTAAGACTTTAAGAAGCTCAACTAAATTCTCTACGCGAAAATTCATCATGAATTGTTTTTCAGAAGGCTCAAAATATTTTGTGTCTTCTTTAAATGGGCTCCATTGTGTAGAGCATTTGTTTCCATTTTCATCTTTCCACCAAAACGTACAGCCGTAATCGTCTGTATTTAATCCTAAGTGCGTGTTATACCAATCTTTTATCTGACCTGGATTTTGAGTTTTAAAGAAAAAACCACCTAATCCTGTTACTCGTTTTTTCATAATATAGCTTTTGGTTAGTTGAAGTGTTTTATAATTTTATCGACAATGGTTTGGGCTAATTTTTCTTTACTTTCAATAGTCCAACCAGCAACGTGTGGCGATAAAATTACATTTTCAAACTTAAGAAGTTTAGAAAGATCTTGTGGCATTTCTGAAGAGAATAAGCTTTCAAAAGACAGTTTTTCATATTCTAAAACATCTAAACCAGCACCTAATATTTTTCCATTTTCTAGAGCTGAAACTAAATCTGCCGTTACAACACTCTTTCCTCTAGCGGTATTAATAAGCCAAAAAGGCTTGCTAAATGCATTAATAAATTCAGCATTCACCATTTTGTCTGTAAGTGGTGTCCAAGGTGTATGAAGGCTTAATACGTCTGCTTTTTCTTGAAGCGTTTTTAGAGAGACTTGTTTTGCATGCTCATTTCCTAAGTTATCTTTAATGTCGTAACACAACACATTACAATTAAACCCTTTTAGTTTTTTTGCAAAAGCGTTGCCCATATTACCATACCCAATGAGCCCGACAGTTTTGCCCTCTAGCTCTACACCGCGATGTTGTTCTCGTAACCATTGGCCAGACTTAACTGTAGCATCTGCTAAATTAATTTTATTAAAAAGGTTGAGTAGTAATGCTAAACTATGTTCTCCAACAGCATTTCTGTTTCCTTCTGGTGCGGAGAAGAGTGCTATGTTTTTAGCGTTTGCGTAAGGAATATCTATACTCTCTAAACCAGCACCAACACGAGCTATAAATTTTAAATTTGTAGCAGCATCTAAAAATTGCTTATCTATATTAAACCTACTCCTAATTACGATGCCTTGATAGTTTTTAATCTTTTGCTCAACATCTTCTTTAGATGATGTGTAATCCTCCTCATTAATATAACCAGCATCAGCTAACTGCTTAAGAAGAAGTGGGTGATTATTATCTAGATGTAAAATTTTCAAAACTTAAATTTTAGGATAGTGGGTTTTCGTTTTTTTATCTATAACGTTGCCTGTATGCTTGGTGTCCAGCTTTTCAAATAATAAGACGTGAACCTCTTCACCGTTTTGCGTTTTAGGGCAATGCTCTACACCTTTAGGAACTACAATAATTTCGCCTTGGTTTACAATTTCTATAGAATCTCGAAAGTGCATTTCTAGAGTTCCTTTTTGTACAAAAAACAACTCATCTTCTTGCTCGTGTTTATGCCAGACAAACTCATCCTTAAGTTTAGCCAGTAACACCTGCATATTGTCTACAACTGCTATTTGATGAGGTGACCACTGTGCTTTGAAACTCTTAAACTTCTCTTTTACATTTATAGGTTTCATAGGCTTTTATTAAGATTAAAACATATCCTGAATCTCCTTAGGTACTCTTGAAGGTCTTTTGGTTTCAGATTTAAGAAGACACCATTCTGTTTTAGCTTCAACTATGGTTTTGTTGTCTTTAGGTCTGTAAATTTTATACTTACGTTCACTTTTTACGCCTTCTAGAGAAACTATCCAAGTTTCAATTACAAGCTCATCTCCTTCAAAAGATGCTGCTTTGTAACTTATGTAGTGGTTAAGTGCCACCCAAACATATTCATCTTTTACAGATTGTACTGCTCTTTCTTCCCAGTGCTGTTCTGCAATATCCATACACCACTGTAGGTAAACCACATTATTTACATGGTTAAGATCATCTATAGCAGCTTTTGTAACCACAAAAGTTTTGGAGAATTTACGTTTCAAAACCCTAGTATTAGTTTAGCGAGATAGAAAAATAAGAAGATACCGAAGATGTCATTACTTGTGGTAATAAAAGGTCCTGTTGCAATGGCTGGATCTATGCCTTGTTTATCTAAAATTATTGGTACAAATGTTCCTATTAGGGCTGCTACTATTATTACAGAAAGCATAGAGACGGCAACCGTTATACTTACCATTTGTTCTTGCCCTACCACAAAGCCAAAAAGCATTACTAAAAGCCCAAGAGCAGTACCATTTATAAGACTTAAACCAACTTCTTTAAATAACCTGTTTAATAGGCTTCCTTTAATGTTATCATTGGCTAAACCTTGTACTATAATTGCACTGGATTGTACGCCTACATTTCCAGCCATAGCGGCAATTAAAGGCGTGAAGAAAAACAGAATCGGAAAATTTGCAAGTGCTTCATCAAAACCTTTCATGATATAAACACTGCCTAAACCTCCAAATAAACCCAAGACTAACCAAGGTAATCGTGCTCTAGTGAGTTGCCAAACATTATCATCTGCTTCTACATCTTGAGATATACCTGCAGCCATTTGGTAATCTTTCTCTGCCTCTTCCTTTATAAAGTCTACAATATCATCTATGGTAACTCTTCCTACAAGTCTGTTCATTTCATCTACAACAGGAATGGCTTCTAGGTCATACTTTTGCATAACTCTTGCCACTTCTTCACCTTTTGTGTGCACGGTAACAAAGTCTACCTGAGGAATAAAAATATCGCTTATATGGGCATTTCGTTTTGCAGTTAACAAGTCTTTTAGAGACAAACGGCCTTTAAGTTTCTCTTTAGCATCTACCACATAAATAGAATGTACACGAGTTACATTTTCGGCTTGTTTTCTCATTTCTGCAACACAGCCTGTAACAGTCCAATCTTCATAAACCCTTACAAGTTCTTTTGCCATAAGACCACCTGCAGAATCTTCATCATAGCGTAATAACTCGACAATGTTTTCTGCGTGCTCTTCATCTTCCATTTCGGAGATGACCTGTTGGGCGCGTTCTTCAGAAAGCTCAGAAATTATATCTGCAGCATCATCGGTATCCATTTCTTCAAGCTCTTCTGCAATTTCTTTAGCAGATAACTTGTTTAAAATGCGCTCTCTAACATCTTCCTCTAGCTCCATAAGAGCTTCAGAAGTTTTTTCACTGTCCAGAAGCTTTACGATATAGGTTGCTTCTTCTAATGAAATTTCATCTAAAATCTCTGCAATATCGGCAAAGTGAAGGTCTTCAAAATGAAGCAAGAGCTCTGCGTTGTTCTTTTCTTGAACAAGCAGCTTAATTTTTTCTATAAGTTCTGTGCTAATTTCGAAAGTCATCTTTAAGATGGTTTTGTGCGATTACAAATATAGTGAATAGGAGTTAGCGACTATCTCTTTTTAATTACACCGTTAAATCTTTTTGAATAAGTGCAGTTAACTCTAAAAAGGCCGCTACAGATAACTGTTCTGGGCGTTTGTTAAAAATATCATTAACGCGTAACTCATCTGAAAGTTGAAAGGTCTTTAAACTATTTCTAAGTGTTTTTCTTCGTTGCTGAAATGCTTGCTTTACTACTCTAAAAAATAACTTTTCATCTACATTTAAACTGTAGTCTTCTTTTCTTGTGAGTCTTAACACACCACTTTCAACTTTTGGCGGCGGATTAAATACTGTAGGTGGTACAGTGAACAAATACTCGGCATTATAAAATGCTTGTGCCAAAACAGAAAGAATACCATATGCTTTCGATCCTTCTTTCTCACAGATACGTTTTGCAACTTCTTTTTGAAACATTCCTGTAAACTCTGGAATTTGATCTCTAAGCTCTAATGTTTTAAAAACTATTTGAGTAGAAATATTATAAGGGAAGTTTCCTGTTATGGCAAACTGTTCATCACCAAACAATTGAGACAAATCATACTTTAAAAAATCTGCATATAATACACGAAATGATTTGCTTGAAATCTTACTAGCATGCTCTATGCTAAAATGATCTTTTAAATAATCGACAGATTCCTGATCAAGATCCATAGCGGTTAATGCTACATCTTTTTCTAAAAGGTACTTTGTAAGCACACCTGTTCCAGGTCCTATTTCTAATACGTGATCATAACCTTTAAATGATAAAGTATTACCAATCTTCTCGGCTGTTTCTTCATCGTTTAAAAAATGCTGACCTAAATGTTTTTTTGCTCTTACCGGATCGCTCACATTGTAGTTTTAAGTTGTTGCTTATTTTGCTTGAGCCATAGCTTCTCCTACAACTTCCATTTCTGTCCTAAAGGATACAAATTTACCTGCAAAGCGTTTGCTTTCATTCCTTAATCTATCTGCATCTTCACTGTAATATCGATCTAACATAGCTTTATCTTCTGTAAAATACTGTACAGAGTATGTAAAACCTCCCATTTCTTCTTCAACAAGAACACGAGACATAATGGCTCTTGAAAACTTTTTAGTGTCTAACATCATAGGGATGTGTTCTTTTTGCATCCATTGTATCCACTCGTTGTGAGCGCTTTCTTCTACGTTTGTGGTAACGTTGTAAATAATCATAAGGTTGTTTAGTTTATATCGTCACCACGTAAAGTGCGGTAACGTTTTCTTGCATCTACATAAAAGATACTGTCTGCATAATCAAAAATTACTTTTTCATAATTTGCTTTTGCATCTTCTGGTCTTGCAAGGTGTTCATCATATAATTTTGCTAAGCCATAATAGGCATCATCGCCTAATATATCTGTGGGATAAAAGGTTATAATTTTTTTATAATTGGCTTCTGCTTTTTCAAATTCTTTAGCTTCAATAAAGAGGTTTGCTTGTCTTAGCAGCGCTTCGTCCTCAATTTTTTCACCTTTATGCTGTATTAAAATCTCCTCAAGCACCGCAATGGCAGCTTCATTTTTCCCTTTAAAAGTTAATAGGTCTGCTTTTGCAAACTTTTTTAACGCAGTTTGGGTGCTGTCTTCTAGAGAGTTGTCTTTTATAAGTAAACTTAGCTCCATAGCATCGTTTGCTATAAGCTGTGATGCCGAGGCTTTTAAAACATCTAGTTGAGTTTCACTCCAAGAAAAATCGCCTTTATAGTAACTTGTTTTAGCAACCTTAAAGCGTGCTTCTTGAGATAAGGTGTTATTTTTTACAATATTCTGAATTTGAGAATAGTAAATTAATGCTTGGTTAAATTTTTCATCTAGAACCAGAATATCTGCCAAGGCCATTTTAATTGTCGCTTCCTGAAATCTATTTTTATCTTGGTCTAGTAAGTTTTTTAAAGTTGAAATAGCACTTGCAGTTTGCTCTTTTTTAAAGGCTAAAAAATTAGCATAAGCAATTTGTAGCGACATGGTTTCAATGCTTTTACCGTAAGCTTGAAACAAAGAAGAAAACTCTTCTTCTATATCATCCCAATGTTTAGGTGTTGCATTTTTAATATCTAATCCTAATTTTAACTCGTGTGCTCTTAGTTTGGTTTCTGGTAATCTTGCTTCTTCAACTATATAGCTTAAAATATCTCTTGCGGCATCATTATCGTTATCTTCAATAGCTATTAGGGCAACATCGATTATGCCTTCCAAAGTTTCTTGAGTTCTTAAGTACACCGCTTTTTCTTGGAGAAATGCTTTTTTATATTCTTTTTGTTGAATAAATAACCAACTAAGCATTTCATTATACAAGACTTTGGGATCTTGCTGAAGCCTTTTTAGTAATAAGGTCTTTAAAATAACATTGCCGTCATTATATGGATCTTCACTTATAAACTGCTCTATATTTCTATTAGCAGTTATCATATATTGAGGGTTTTTATTAACTAAATCTAGGTAACTATTAAACATCTTCTCGATATTACCTTGTTCGCCATAAAGTCTTGCCAATTGTATGTCGAAATTAGACTTAGGGTTTAAAGTCATCCCTTTTTCGTAAGCTGTAATAGCCTCATCTAACTTATTGTACTTTTGAAAGGTAGACCCAATAATATAAGCGCTATTAGGATTTTGGTCTATTAGCGCCAAAGCCTCTTGATAATAAGTATTAGCTTCTGTAATTTTATCTTGAAGTTCATAATTATGCCCTAACTCTATATAGGTGTTTGGAAATTGAGGTGATTGCTTAATCTTTTCTAAAAGTAAGCTTTCTACTTCCTTATATTCTTCTAACTGCTGATGCGCATTGACCAACCCCATAAAATAGGTTGTATTAAACTTTTGTTTTTTATACAACTTTTCATAGATGGCTTTTGCCTTTGCATATTCACCTTGCTCTACATAGTTTCTTGCCAACTGTTCATTTTGTGCGAGAACAGCTAGATTTATAAATAGCAGAACAAAGAATATAAGGTAACGCATAGGCTAAAGATACACATTTGAAAAAGGAAATAAATCAAAAACTAAGCCGAAGCAATTACGGTATTAGTTTATAACGTCAAATCCGCAATAAGGCACTAGTACTTCTGGAATTTTTATACCATCTGGTGTTTGATAATTTTCTAAGATACCTGCAAGTACTCTTGGTAATGCTAAAGCACTACCGTTTAAGGTGTGTGCTAATTGCTTACTGCCATCTGCAGATTTATACCTAAGCTTTAATCTGTTAGCTTGAAAGGTTTCAAAGTTTGAGACAGAAGAAATTTCTAACCAACGGTCTTGTGCTGTAGAAAACACTTCGAAATCATAAGTTAAAGAACTTGTAAAGCCAAGATCACCACCACAAAGTCTTAAAATTCTAAATGGTAATTTAAGCTCTCTAAGTATGTCTTTTACATGTTCTACCATTTGGTCTAAAACTGCATAAGAGTCTTCTGCTTTTTCAATACGTACAATCTCTACCTTGTCAAATTGATGTAACCTGTTTAAACCTCTAACGTGTGCCCCATAACTTCCAGCTTCACGACGAAAACAAGGTGTGTAACCTGTGTGAGTTATAGGTAAATCTTTTTCATCTAATAAATCGCCACGGTATAAGTTAGTTATAGGTACTTCTGCAGTTGGTATAAGAAATAACTTATCTACAGTAGCCTCATACATTTGTCCTTCTTTATCTGGTAACTGCCCAGTTCCAAATCCAGATGCTTCATTTACCAAATGTGGTACTTGTACTTCATTATATCCGGCAGCAGTATTCTTATCTAAAAAATAACTTATTAAAGCACGTTGTAAACGAGCTCCTTTACCTTTATAAACAGGAAAACCTGCGCCTGTAATTTTATTACCAAGCTCAAAATCTATAATGTCATATTTTTTTGCAAGTTCCCAGTGTGGTTGAGAGCCTTCTGCCAATACAGGAATATCACCTTCATTAAAGACCTCTTCATTATCTGCTTCATCTACACCTGCAGGAACAAGATCATTAGGAATATTAGGAATCTCAAATAAGATATTTTGTAACTTTTCTTCAGCGTCACGAAGTTCATCTTGTAGTCGCTTAGAGTTTTCTTTTAAGTCTGCAGTTTGCGCCTTTACAGCATTTGCTTTTTGATGCTCACCACTTTTAAACAACATACCAATTTCTTTAGAAAGGCGATTGCTTTCTGCCAAAACAGCATCTAAATCTGTTTGAGAAGCCTTGCGCATATCATCATATTTTAAAGCATCTTCAAATAATGAAGTGGCATCAAAATTTCTCTTTTTTAAAGCTGTGATATAAGCGTCTTTGTGCGCTCTAATGTTGTTGACTTGTAACATAATGGTCTTTACTAAATTGAAGCTTCAAAGGTACGTTGTTGTTTAGGCTTATCAAAGTTTGAAGTTTATTAAAACTTAAAAAGCTTCTACCATAATGATGATAGAAGCTTTTTTTAATACGTTTTATAAAGAGAAACTATCTGGTAAATGTAGTTTCAAAAGAAATAAGTTCTCCAGAAGATGTGTAACCTTCTTCTATAAGGCTTAAAATACTATCGTTTATAATACCTATCTCAATTTGAGATTGATTTTGGTTTTCAATAAATAATAAAGCATCATCTGCTTCAAACTCATACAGTAAAGACTTTGTACTGTTTAAATTACAGTCTTCTGTATCTGAGTTTATTCTATATGTTGTGGTTGTTACTTGCTCACCATCAAAAGTAATTGTGCCGCTTTTGTTACATTCATTAAGCGTGACAGTTTCGCCGTTTTGTGTTTGATTAGACAATTGCCAAGTTCCAATAATTAATGCTGCTCTATTTATGGCACTATCTTCATAATCTACGTCTAAATCTTCTGTAGAATCTGAGCAAGAAATTAAGCTTGCAACAAAAATACAAAACAGAAAAAAGGAGTTTGTCCTCATAATTGGGGTTTTTGTGGCAAAAATATGCTTTTTATAGATATCTAACCACCTAACCTAAAATAAGTTAACACTTTTTAATTATTTATAATGGACAGTAATATTTGTTGTATAAAAAATCCTCGTTTAGTTAAAAACGAGGATTAATAATCATAAAAATGATAGTTTTAGTATCTGTAATACTCTGGTTTAAAAGGTCCTTCAACCTCAACACCAATATAATCTGCTTGATCTTTGCTTAATTCTGTAAGCTCAACACCAATTCTTTCTAGGTGAAGTTTAGCAACTTTTTCATCTAAATGCTTTGGTAACATATATACTTTGTTTTCATAAGCATCTTTGTTATTCCAAAGTTCAATTTGTGCTAATGTTTGGTTTGTAAATGAATTACTCATTACAAAACTTGGGTGTCCTGTTGCACAACCTAAGTTTACCAAACGACCTTCTGCTAAAAGAATAATATCTTTTCCGTTAACGGTATACTTATCTACTTGAGGTTTAATCTCAACTTTAGTATCACCGTGATTATCGTTTAACCAAGCTACAGCAATTTCGTTATCAAAGTGACCAATGTTACAAACAATTGCCTTGTCTTTCATTGCCTCAAAGTGCTCACCTCTAACAATGTCTTTATTTCCTGTTGTTGTAATAACGATATCTGCATTACCAACTACAGTTTCAAGTTTTTTAACTTCAAAACCGTCCATTGCAGCTTGTAGCGCACAAATAGGATCAATTTCTGTAACAGTAACGATAGATCCTGCACCTTTAAAAGACTGCGCGGTACCTTTACCAACATCACCATAACCACAAACAACAACACGCTTTCCAGCAAGCATAGTATCTGTTGCACGACGAACAGCATCAACAGCACTTTCACGACAACCGTACTTGTTATCAAACTTAGATTTAGTTACACTATCATTAACATTAATAGCTGGCATAACTAAAGTACCATTCTTCATACGCTCATAAAGCCTATGCACACCAGTAGTAGTTTCTTCAGAAAGACCATTAATTCCTTCAGCAAGTTCTGGATATTGGTCAAAAACCATATTGGTTAAATCTCCACCATCATCAAGAATCATGTTTAATGGCTTGCGCTCTTCACCAAAAAATAAAGTCTGCTCAATACACCAGTTAAACTCTTCTTCTGTTAAACCTTTCCAAGCATAAACAGGAATACCAGCAGCAGCAATTGCAGCGGCAGCGTGATCTTGAGTAGAAAAAATATTACAAGAACTCCATGTTACTTCTGCTCCTAATGCTACTAAAGTTTCAATTAGTACAGCAGTTTGAATTGTCATGTGAAGACATCCTGCAATACGAGCTCCTTTTAATGGTTGCTCATTTTTATACTCTTCACGAAGAGACATTAAACCAGGCATCTCTGCTTCGGCCAATTCAATTTCTAGACGACCATAAGCCGCTAGAGACATATCTTTTACTTTATAAGGCTCGTAAGCCACAGATTTAGTAGACATATTGTTATATTTGATATATCCTGAAACGTTTCAGGAGTTATTAATTATTGATTTTTAAATCGGTCGCAAAATTACAAAATACCTATCATAATATATGCCTCTTTATAAAACTATAACACTTGATGAAGTTACTAAAGTCCTCATTTGGAAGATTGAAGAGGATTTTGAGTGGCTATCTAAAGATGTAAAGTTAACAACACATTGCCAAAATAGAGTAGATGGCATGAAATCTGTATTGCACAAGCGTGGTTTTATGAGTGTTAGGCATTTACTTTTAGAAGCTGGTTATACAGATTTTGATTTGTTTTATGATGAGTTTGGAAAACCACATCTTAAAGATGGAAAAGAAATCTCCATCACACACAGTTACAATTTTAGCGGAATTATAGTCGGTAACTCTCCAGTAGGAATAGATATTGAAAAACAGCGCGAGAAAATTCTTCGTATCGCGAGAAAATTTACACCTATTGAAGAGTACAGAACTCTGGCAAATGATGAAGCAGTCATGCGAAAGCTAACAATAGTTTGGTGTGCCAAAGAAGCTATTTATAAACTTTACAATAAGCAAGGTCTTGGCTTTTTAGAACATATAAATGTAAGAGACTTTGATTTTGAGATCCTGAAAACAACTGCTGAAGTTAATTTTGAAGATGCCCACTCAGAATACACAATAGATTTTTTAGAGTTTGAAGGATTTACTTGTGGATATGCATTACCTAAAGCTTAGCCTAAATTGAAACCTCAGAGAAGTAACACTTTATATAAAGCTTTTTTAGAAGGACAAGAGTTATTTGCAATTCTTATAGATCCAGACAAAACCCAACCAAAGCAATTACCGCAACATCTTAAAAAACTACCCAACCAAACTACGCACATATTTGTTGGAGGCAGCACTGTACAGAAAGACCAAACAGAACCATTAGTAAAAGCACTAAAACAACATACAACGTTACCAGTGTTTTTATTTCCTGGTGATGCATCTCAAATTACCAATACAGCAGATGCTTTATTGTTTCTTTCTTTGTTATCTGGTAGAAATCCAGAGTTTTTAATTGAACAACACGTTAAGGCTATACCAAAATTAATATCGACTAACCTAGAGATTATACCTACAGCATATTTATTAATAGATGGCGGCATAAAAACAGCTGTACAGCGTGTAAGCAACACAAAACCAATGGCTCAAAATAATATTGATGCAATTGTAAATACAGCTTTAGCAGCAGAGTTTTCTGGAAAAAAACTAATTTACCTTGAAGCTGGTAGTGGCGCTAAGCAATTTGTAAACCCTGAAATAGTTAGGGCAGTATCACGCGTAGTTTCTATTCCTATTATTGTTGGTGGTGGTTTAAGAGATAACAATACTATAGCAGAAATTTATAAGGCAGGAGCAACCATGGTTGTTGTTGGTACTGCTTTTGAAAACAATTCATTTAAAAGTTAAGGCTTTTAAAACTACCGTTTCTGTTAAAAAATAATTATAAATTATAACAACTTGTAAACAGTTTAATAGCCTATTGTTTAAGACATTTGCTTGCTTGTAAATCAGCTTAAAATTTGACTAAAGAAAAAGAGCATAACGATCCAAAACAAAAGCGACCACTTTGGAACCGCATATTGAGAATTTTTTTAAAATTCTTAGCTGTACTCATTTTACTATTTATTATTCTTGTTTTAGTAGTTAGAAGTGAATGGGGACAAAACCTAATTGTAAGCAAGGCTGTAAATTATGTATTTAATAAAACAAATACTAAAGTAGATATAGAAAAACTCTTTATCACTTTTGATGGCGATATACAGTTAGATGGCTTGTACTTAGAAGATAAAAAAGGAGACACACTCGTATACTCTAAATCTTTAGAAGCCGGCATACCACTTTGGGAAGCTATTAATGGAAATATTGGGATAGATAATGTAGACTGGAAAGGCCTACGTGCCAACATTATTAGACAAGACTCCATAAATGGATTTAATTATGAGTTTCTAGTTAATGCCTTTACTCCAACAGATACCACTACAACTGCAACAGATAAAGACGCTCAGTTTCCAGAGATTAGTATTGGGACCATAAACTTTAAGGATTTTAAGGTAAAGTTTATTGATGAGGTAAGTGGGATAGACAGCAAGCTTAACTTAGGCGAATTTAATCTAGATATGGATGAATTTGATCTAAATCAAATGCGTTTTGAGATAGATAATGTCTCACTAAAAAACACAGCAGCTTCATTTACACAAACTAAAAGTGTCCCAGAAACAGAAGATCTAAATGAGTCTCCTAAACCCTACATATCTATAGGAAAGTTATCCCTAGAAAAAGTTAAAGGAACTTTTGAATCTGTTCCTAACAAACTTTTTGCAGATGCTAATATTGGTGAATTAATTTTAAAATTAGATGAGGCAGACTTGCTCAAAAACACTGTCGATGTATCTCAGCTTTCATTAAACTCTACTTCACTTTTATTTAAAATAGAGGATACTCAAGAAGATGAAGATGAGGTCTCTAACCCTACAGTATCACAACCTTTTGAGTGGCCAATCTGGACTGTAAATGTAGACGGTATTAAAATGAGTGATAATAACATATCCTATTTTAAGAACAATGCAGTGTCTAAACGTGGTGTATTTAATCCTGATGCCATTATTATTAATGACTTTAATTTTGAAGCAGAAGACCTTCAATTAAAAGAAAAATCTGCATTAGCAAGTATTAATAATCTTCAATTTACAGAAGTATCTGGCATACAGTTAAAAGAAACTAATTTAAATCTAACGGTTACAGATACAGAAGCTACTGTTTCAGATTTAAACCTTGAGGTAAATAATAACTTCTTAAGAGGTCGCTTAAAGTTAGACTACAATAACATAGCTTCAGCAATAGAAACTCCTGAAAATGCAACTATAAATTTAGATATACCAAACCTTATAGTTAATGTAAATGATGCTTTTCTGTTTCAACCAGAATTAAAACAAAACGAATACTTGCGTGCTTTAAGTAAAAAAAATATTTCTGGATCTCTAAGGATGTATGGGTTATTGAGTGATGTTAATATTCCTAATGCACGTATAAATTGGGGGAATTCAACATCTATTTCAGTTAAGGGACGCATTCAAAATGCTACAGACGTAGAAAACCTTCAGCTTAATATCCCGACGTATATAGTAAACTCAACCAAAACAGATTTAAACCAATTTGTAGTTGAAGATTCTTTGGGTGTAAGTATTCCTAAGGACATTCAGATTAAAGGAAGTTTGCGCGGTATGTTGAATGATATCACAACAGATTCTCGAATTGTAACAACTGACGGTAATGTTACTATTAATGGAAACTTTAAGAATGCAAACGCTATTGCATTTAATGCTTTTGTTGAAACAGATAGTCTTAAGCTTGGTAAGATTTTAAAGAATGACCAACTAAACACACTTAACTTAACCCTAAACGCAAATGGAAGTGGTAGTACTATTAATACGTTAAATGCTAATGTTAGCGCAAATATTAGAGACTTTAAATACGCCAATTACACCTATGATACAATTGCTTTGCAAGGCGAATTAAAAGATGGGCAAGGTCCTATTAATCTAGACTACAAGGATGAGAATTTAAACTTGAAGTTAAAATCTATAGTGACTTTAGATTCTGTTTCACCACAAATAGATGCAACTTTAGACCTTGTTGGAGCAGATTTGCAGGCACTCGGTCTAACTAAACGCAATATTAAAACGGCGTTTCAATTTAATGTTAACTTTGAAGGAAATGCAGATACGTTTGATGCTCGAGCAACAATTCACGATGCTGTAAGTGTATACGACAACCAAACCTATCTCATAGGTGAGCTAACAGCAAATACATTTGTAAGACCAGATACAACCTATCTTAAGGTAGATAACAGGATGTTGAATTTAGAATTAGAATCTAATGCAAACCCAACACAAACAACTACTGCAATTACAGAACATATAAACACCTATCTATCTAAACAAGAACTACCAGACAGCTTAAAGTTTGTAAAGCTTAAGCTGAAAGGTAAATTAACCGATGCACCTGTATTAAAAGATGTGTTTTTAGCAGATTTACGACAACTAGATACTGTTAATATAGATGTAAACTTTAGTGCAGAAAAACGAAACCTTGTCGCAAAAGTTGAAGCTCCATTTATAAATTATGCAGACAATGAACTAGATAGTCTGGCATTTAACCTTAACTCTTCGAGAGACAGCTTAACCTTCAATTTTGGATTAAAATCTTTAAAAGCTGGACCTATTGCTATAAAACGCACTGAGATTTTAGGTGAGGTTTCTAACGATTCCTTAAAGCTAGATTTCTTAGCCTATAATGATACAGAAAAGCTCATTCACTTAAAACCAGAATTTTTTAGACAAGGTGATAGCTTAAGTGTACATATAAACCCTTCAGACCTAACATTAAATGCCAAACCTTGGAGTATTCCTGCTAATAATAGGCTTAGGTATATAGATAATGTATTAGATATCGATGACTTTATACTTAGTAATGAAGGGCAATCTGTTACAATAAGCAACAAGAAACCTAACGTAACCAAAGACCATTTAGGCATAGATTTTAAGGGCTTCAAACTTTCCAGCATTTTAAGTTACTTAAACCCAGATAAGGTATTGGCAAAAGGAGAACTTAATGGAGAGGTTGTTTTAGAAGAACCTTTTGGACAATCTGGTCTCCTTGCAGATTTATCTATACAGCGATTTCGTGTTATGGATGTAGATTTAAATACTTTAACCTTAAAAGCTAATTCTTCTGGTGGTGATAAGTACAATCTAGATATGCTTGTAAACGGTGGCGCTGTAAACTTGCAGTTAAAAGGAGATTATCTAGCAAAAACCACAGGAGCAGAACTAGATTTAAACTTAGATATTAAAGAGTTTAAAATGAAAGCTTTAGAAGGTTTTAGTCAAGAGCAAATTAAAAATGCCAGCGGTAGTTTTAAAGGTAATATAGCCGTTTCTGGAACAACGACAGATCCTCAATATGAAGGAGACCTTAATTTTAATGATGCTAAATTTAACGTCGCTCAACTTAATGCAGGCTTTCAATTAGGTAATGAAACATTGCGTTTAGATAATGCGGGTCTGTATTTTGATAATTTCAAGATAGCAGATGAAAAAAAGAATACTTTTACTGTAGATGGCGATGTATTTACAGAGTCGTTAATAAACCCTGCGTTCAACCTGAGTTTTAAGGCAAAAGATTTTAAAGTACTCAATTCAACAAAAGAAGATAATGATCTTTATTATGGTACTGCAATATTCGATTTAGATGCTACATTAAATGGTGATTTAGAGCTACCAAAACTAAATGCTACGCTAAATGTAGGATCAGAAACCAATGTAACATACGTATTGCCACCAAGTCAAGTTGCGGTGGAGAGTCGAGATGGCGTAGTTATTTTTGTAAACAAAGACAATCCAGACTCAATTCTTACACAAACCCAAGAAGAAGAATCTGCCATAATATCTGGTTTCGATATAAAGACCAACATAAAAGTTGGAAAAGAAGCTGTGGTAAATGTAATTATAGATGAGCAAACAGGAGACAACTTGCGTATACAAGGTGATGCCGATTTAAAATTCAATATTTATCCAAATGGTCGTACTACACTAACAGGTCGCTATACAGTTAATGATGGGCACTATGAACTAAGTTTATACAACTTAGTGAAACGCCGTTTTGAACTGAGAAAAGGCAGTACTATAACTTGGGCAGGAGATCCTTTAGATGCAACTCTAGATGCAAGTGCAATATATAGAGTTAAAACATCTGCTTCTGCATTAATGGCAAGCACAACATCTGGAGCAGACATTTCTACAAAACAACGTTTCCGTCAAGAATTGCCCTTTTTAGTGTATTTAAATGTTGATGGCCAATTAGATGAACCAAAGTTAACCTTCGATATTAATTTACCAGAAGATGAGCAAGGTGCTATAGGAGGTCAAGTATATGGACGTTTGCAACAATTAAATCAGCAAGAAAATGAGTTAAATAAGCAAGTGTTTTCACTGTTAGTTCTTAACCGTTTTTTTCCAGATACAGGCAGTGATGGTAGTGGTGGTGGTACAGCAAGTATTGCGAGAGATAACATAAATCAAGCTTTAAGTGACCAGTTAAACGTTTATGCCGATAAGCTTTTAGGAAATACAGGTGTAGAGCTGGACTTTGGATTAGACAGTTATACAGATTATCAAGGAAACAGTCCAACAGAACGCACCACGCTTGATGTGGCTGCACAAAAGAAATTTTTAGACGACCGCTTAGTAGTTCGCGTAGGTAGTGAAGTAGATGTACAAGGAAGCAGTAATACACAAGGTGACGGCAGCACAACACCATTAGTTGGTAATGTAAGTATAGAGTATTTAATAACCGAAAATGGTAAATATAGACTTAAAGGATTTCGAAGAAATCAGTTTGAGAATGTTATAGACGGCCAACTCATTGTTAGCGGTCTTGCCATTATTTTCACTCAAGAGTTTAATAAGTTCGATGAGTTATTTAAAAACTTCTTGAGCAGTAGAACAGGTGCTGATGCAAAAAAAGAAGAAGAAACCAAAGTTGAAGAAGAGAAAGAAAAAGTGAATAAAGACAATGAGTAATCACTATAGGCTAGAAGAATTATAGCAAATATTATAGGGTTTTTAAAACCCTATATAAGTGGGATACAGCCTATAACGTGTCAATTAATTAGCTCATTAAATTTATTCGGCTATCATATTTAAATAAGAAACAAAGACTTGAAATCACACATACATACATACAAACTTCTTACACTATTAATTGCTATTGGACTTCTTACTAGCTGTAGTGCAGAACGTTTCGTGCCTGAAGGAAAATTTCTTTATGACGGTGCAGAAGTTTTTATTGTAAATGATACAATTGTACAAGATGATGCAACGGTACAAACTCAATTAGAAGCAATTTTAAGACCAGAACCTAACACCAAATTTTTAGGTAACAGGCCTGGTTTAACCTACTATTATAAAGCACAGCGTGAAAAATCAGGTTTTTTAAATAAATGGTTAAATAAAAAATTTGGAGAAGAACCAGTATACTTAGATAATGTACAACCATTGGAGGTTGAAGATATTATTAAAAACAGATTAGAGAATATGGGTTTCTTTTATACAGAGGCCAACTATGAGACCTATAGAGATTCAGCAAATAAAAGCGCAACGCTTAGCTATTCTGTAAAGCTGAAACAACCCTACAAGCTACAAAGCTATCAACTAGATTCAGACTCATTATTAATATACCAACCTATAAAATCTACATTAGGAGATTCGCCACTTAAAAAAGGGAATCGGTTTGATCTTGGGTTAATGAAGTTGGAGCGAGAACGCATAGATAGAGAACTAAAACAACGAGGTTATTATAATTTCAATTCTGGATTCTTAATTTTTGAAGCAGATACAAATAGATATGATGCTAAAAAATTCGACCTGTTTGTTAGGCTTAAAAAAGACGTGCCTAAAAAATCTATAATTCCATATAAAATTAGAAATGTAAACATATATCCTAACTATGTACAAGGCAATGATACCACTTCTCAAGACTCCGTAAGATATGCCGATAAAAACTTTATACAGTCTGAAAATTTCTTTAAACCTAAACGCTTAGACCCATATATACTTTTAGAAGAAGGTAATTTGTATGATCCCGTAGCATCTAGAAATACAAGTAGACGACTGGCTGGTATTGGTGCCTATAAATTTGTGAATATAGATTATAAGGAGATAGACACATTAGCAACAGATAGTTTAGGCATTTTAGATGCCAATATTTATCTGTCTCCATTAAATAAACGTGCTTTAAGAGCCGAGTTACAAGCGGTAACTAAGTCTAACAACTTTGCTGGTCCTAACCTAGCATTAACCTTTACCAACCGTAATCTTTTTCAAGGAGGTGAAACCTTAAATATTACGGGAAAAGTAGGATATGAAACACAATTTGCAAGTGGAGAAAATGCTGGTTTAAGTAGCATAACTTTAGGTTTGGGAGCCGACTTAATTTTTCCTCGACTATTGTTTCCTGTAACAATTAGTAAGAATTACTTTAAATACGATATTCCTAAAACCAAGATTAGTTTAGAAGGAGATTATCTAAATAGAAGTCAGTTATACAGTATAACATCTGGTTCTGCAACTTTTGGATATTTATGGAATGCTAATAAGTATGTAACACACGAGCTTAACCCCATATCTATACAATACACAAAGCTTGGAAGCACTACAGATGAATTTAACCAGATTTTAGAAGACAACCCATTTTTACAAAACAGTTTTGAGCAACAGTTTATAGCAGGTTTAACCTACTCTTTTTATTATAGCGAAATGGCCTCTCGTAGGACGCATCAATTTTATTTAAATACAAATTTAGATGTTGCAGGAAATACCGTTAGTCTGTTTGGCCAAGAAGGTGACAATGGTAAAGACGAATTTTTAGGATTGGAGTATGCCCAATATGCAAAGTTAGACATAGATGTGCGTTACCATTTTAACTTTGGAAAAGAACAGAAAATAGCAACTCGCTTTTTTGCTGGTTATGGCTTGCCTTATGGAAATAGTGAGGTACTACCTTTTACAAAACAATTTTTTTCTGGAGGTCCTTACAGTGTTCGTGCTTTTAGAACACGTAGTTTAGGTCCAGGAACTTTTCCCTTAAATAGCGAAGACGATAGGGAAGACACATTTTTTGATCAAAGTGGTAATGTAAGATTAGAAGCAAATATAGAATACCGCTATCCTATATTTGGTGTAGTTAAAGGAGCTGTCTTTGCAGATGCTGGAAATGTTTGGAATACAAATAATGATGAAACGTCATTACCTGGCGGCGAGTTTTCTTCAAGCTTTATTAATGAGTTAGGAATTGGAGTAGGCACAGGCGTTCGCGTGGATATACAAGGCTTTGTAATTCGCTTAGATTATGCAGTGCCAATACATACACCTTTTAAGCCTGAAGGTGAACGTTATGGATTTGAAATAGATAACTCTGTACTAAACTTTGCTATTGGATACCCTTTCTAAAACCAGAGCTGTAAGCGTTAAATTTGTTGAAAAATATTACTAAGGCCTTAAATCAATTAAATCAATTGGTTTTCTGCTCATTTTAGGAAACCGAATAGCGTTTAAAGATGCTTTATCATGAAACTCAACGCGTGGCAACACACGAAGTTTTGCTCTAAAATGATCTTTAATCTCTTGCAGAAATGCTTCAGAAGGATGTTCTGTAGCTATTTTAATTAATATTTCATCTGTTCCTAAATCATTGTGAGAAATTTCAATCACAAAACAAGATATTTCATTAAAGTGATTAAGTACATTATACATTGCTGGCGGATACAATGTGGTGCCTTTATATTTAATCATTTGTTTTTTTCTTCCTACAACTGGTCCTAAACGCATAGTGTTTCTTCCACAAGAACAAGGTTCTGTATGTGCTTTAACCATATCTCCGGTTTTAAAACGTAATAATGGCATTGCCTCTACACCTAAAGTAGTTATAGTAAGTTCTCCAACCTCACCATTCTTAACGGGATTATTCTTTGCGTCTAATATTTCTGCAATAATAAGTTCAGGATGATGATGTCCTCCTTGGTGTTCTGAGCACTCATTAAAGGCAGTACTCATTTCTGTGGAGGCATATGTAGAGTATAGCTCTATATCCCAAGCAGACGTTATCTTTTCAGACAATACATTTAACGAAAAATCATCATTTCTTATAGGTTCACCAATACAAATAGCGCCTTTTACTCCAGTATCTTTTAAACTAATATCATGTTGATTTGCAAACTCAATAAGCTTTAATAAAAAAGAAGGCACACAGATAAGATATGTAGGCTTAAACTTCTTAATGGTATCCCATTGTAATTCTGGAATACCAGAACCTACTCGTATGATTCCAGAACCAAGCTTGCGGCTCCCTAAAAAATAGGCCAAGCCTGCCATAAATCTTCGATCTATAGTGGTCATTAATTGTAAGACATCATCTTTTTGCACACCGCTACATGCAAAAGAAATAGCCTCGTTATATGCTAATCTATCTAAATCTTTATCTGTTAGTGCAAATATTACGGGCTCGCCTAATGTGCCAGAAGTTGTTACATAATCTACAATCTTATGATTTGGAACACAGATAAATTGGTTGTTGTGTTGCTGTAGGTCTTCTTTAGTTGTTACTGGTAAATGTGTTAAATCTTCAAGTGTTTGTATTAACGATGGCTTAATGTTTTCACTTTTAAAAAGGTTCTTATAATATGTAGAATGCTCAGAAATGTAGGACAACATTTCTTTAAGTTTCAATTCCTGAAACATTTTTATTTTAACCGCAGATTGCGTTTCAATTTCTGGAATCATATTAATTTACCTTCAATTTTTTAATGTACAAATTTATACGCTCTTCATCTGGAAGTGTTGTAATAACTTTTGTCTTAGCATCTTGAAATGCTATTAATGCTGCAGCTTTATAGCCTTTGTTTAAGTAGTACAATCCTTGTAGATAATACGGTTTCCAATAGTCAGGATTTAATGAGATAAGTGTATTAAATTTTACTCTAGGAATGTCATCTTCTTGCTTTAGGAGCATTTCAACTTCACGCTCTAAAACTCTGTAAGCCTCATAGTTTTTATAAGCTTCTGTAGTTAAAAACTTATCTTTTGAAATATTTAATGTTGACGTAGATAAACTTGTATTGTTCAATTTCGAATTGTCTTTTGAAAAAATCTCATTTAAATCATAAGCTACAAATTCGCCTAATTGATAGGGGTTAGAAGACACCCAAACCTTTAATTGCTCTGGCTGAAACACAATGCCATGATGTGCTAAGAGCTGATTTAATGCTTTTTCATTACCATAACCTAACGGCTGGTTATTCAAGCCCTTTTTATTTCTTAAGATAGAGACAGCTTCAGTAACACTCAATTTATGTTCTTGAGATAAGAGTTCTTGCATACGGTCATATCTATATTGAGAATGACTGTTTTTAATCCAATCTAAATTTCGTTGGTCTTGTTGGTAAGCTTCACTTTGAAAGTGGTTAGAACAAATTAGCTGTTGTGCACTATTTGGCACCTCATACACTCCAAAGTTTGAAGGAGAAACTTCAATTAAAGCCGCTTTCCCATCTTTTGCGCTTCCTATAAAAATTGCTTCAGATACAAACACCTCTCTTTTTTTTGCAATAGCTACAGCTTCATCTATAGTAGCTGCATATTGTAGTATTTCTCTAGCTACAATTGATATTGGAGTCTTTGCAATTAATGGAATTTTAGATTTTCCTGCATTTATTGTTACCGTTAATCCTTGATTGTTCATGCCAGAAACAACACCCATCATGCCGCCCCAAGTATAAGACATATACTTATAGCCATTATCTGGATTTACAAATGCTATTATCTTTTCTTCAGCAAACTCATCTCCTGCATAAAAGTCGAAATTTCTTCCAATTAGTAAGTCACCATTTTCAGACTTCTCATCCCAAACAGCAAATGAAGAACAACCAACTAAAGCTAAGTCTTGTAATGCATGACCTATGTCATGCGCACCGTGAAGATATAATGATCTTAAATACGGAGATGCTATATAATCATACTCGTGCCCAGAGTATCTTGAAACACCATAAATTTCTGTCTTAAACTCTTCGGGAATATAAGTGTACATTTTACGATTATACCACGCTAAGAATTTTCGTAAAACGCCTTGCCAAGTTTTATTAGGTACAAGATCATTTACTTTAGTAAAGAAAACAGACTCTTGCTTAATAATAAGCTCTTTTGTGAGGCTGCCAGTAATTAGTCCACGCTCTAAAGGGTCTCCTTCTACATAAAGTTCCCAAAGACCTTGCTTATTTTTTGTCAAGAAATTTTGTTCAATTCTAAATGTGGAGTCATTTACCGTTTCTCGCTCTACAATAGTTGAATTGTATGGAGCTGTTATTGGCTTATGGTTAATAGATTTATTAACACCACAAGACCACATTAGTCCAAGGAAAAGTATGTATATAGGTTTATATGTAAATTTTTTGTTGAACATTTAAAGCGTCCCGTTGTCTAATTTCTCTTGAGTCTTTTTCTTAACTAGGTTCTCTTTGTAGTCTAGCCATTTTTGTCCTCTAATCTTACGCATAGCATTTTCAAAATGACGCATTATAAACACATTATAAAGTAATGTGCCCAGTTTTTTGGGAGATCTAGGAAACGCTCGTAAAGACATAGAAAATCCTGCGGTATCATAACTTACATAATGCCAATAACCGCTAGGAATAAAAAGAGCATCGCCATGGTGTAACACTGCTTTTATACCGTGTGCTTTTTTTAAGGCAGGATAGCTTTTAAAGTCTGGTTGTTCTATATTAATTTTTTCTATGTTATGAATGGTATAAGGCACACGGTAAAGATATTTTGTTTGTTCTGGCGGAAATAACCATACTGTTTTTTTGCCATGAAAATGAAACAGCATGTTATTAGCCAAATCTATATCGTAATGCATAAGGACTTTAGAGCCTTCTCCTCCAAAAAATAACACAGGTAACTTTTTAAAAAACTTGAGTCCGATGTCGGGATATTTAAAATCTTTAGTTAATTCTGGAATGTGGTTAAGGATGTTAAAAAAGAACATTCTAAGATCTGTGGGCTCTTTTTTAAGAAGCTCTATATAATCTTTAAGCTTCATTTTTTTTACAGGTTCTGCAGAGCTTTGCCTTCCTTTAGTAGGAACACTATCATAAAGAGGCACTGTTAAATTACCAGCTAAAGATTTTATATAATCTAAACTCCACGTTTTATAAGCAGGCCAATTTTTTGTTAGGTTACCTATAACAACAGGTTTTTGAGTTTTGAAATAGTTGTTTGTAAATTGGTCTTTAGATATAGTCTCAACACGATCTGCAGCAGTTGTTTTAATACTATCCATAACGCATTAATAGTTTAAAATGAGAATGTAAATGCTTAATTGCTTTCCCATACTTTTTTCATTAAATACTCTGTTCCTAAAATTTCTCCACAAGTTAATACACCGCTTATTGTAACGCCTAGAATACCGTGCATATTTGTACTCTGTCCTGTAAAGAATAGATTTTCTATCTTGGTTCTTGCAGAAACATTAGAGTGTAATGGAAAATTCACATCTTTTTCGTACCCATACATTGAGCCTCTATTACTACCAATATAATCTCTGTATGAAAGTGGTGTTGAGGTGTACACAGTTTCAATACAAGCTCTAATATCTGGAAATTTTTTCTCTAATTCTTTTATAAATTGTTCTGTTTTTTCTTCCTTAAACTCTTTATAGGTTTGGCCTCTGTTGTTCTTGTGAGTAACTGTATTAAAGGTGTCTTCCCAAGGTTTTACTTCGTCATAATTCATATAGGCTAAGGCTGTAAAATTGTCTGCCCAAATGTCATTATTAGTTTTTGGACCCATAGAAATCATATAAGATTCTGGCCAAGATTCATTGGTGTAGTTTTGGGAAGACCAAACAGAATCTTCCGATTTGTAGTGGTATACATTGTAATTCTTGTAGCGAAAGGTATTTGGCTTTAAAACTACGTGAAGGCTAAATGCAGCTATTGTACTTTTTATATTTTTTATTCGTTTAATATAGGATTTTCGTAAAGCATCTGTCTTCAGAATATCTAAGGTTAACTTTGGTTCTATATTCGAAATAAATGTTTTTCCTTTTATTATGTGACCTTGGTTTGTTTTAACAGATACAGCAGTTTTGCCCTCACAAGTAATTTCTGTAACTTCTTGATGTTTAAATGCATGACCGCCATTTTCAAACAACCGTTTTATTAAAAACTTAGATATTTGGCTTCCTCCGTTTAAGCACCTATAGGCACTTTTAATATAAGAGTCAACAGATAAGGCGTGTACATAAAATGGCGTTTTATCTCCTTGACCAGCATAAAGCAAATTTGTTCCTGCCAATACGGCTTTTAATGTGTTGTTGTCTGTTATAGAATCTATATAAGATTTTGCACTTTCTTCAAACAAGTTAAAATCATCATATTCTGGTTTCCCAACTTTCATACAGTATAAGGGAAACTTAGATGTAGTATCTTGAAGCTTTTTGCAATATTCAGAAATTGCTGTCTCTTCTTGAGGAAATTCTTCTAATAATGTGGCTTTAAAGTTATCTATACCTTGAGCGTGGCGGTATTCTTTGTCATTTTCTCCAAATGTTATAACATCAAAACCATCTTTATCTAACTTTTTTAGTTTTAGGTCGTCTATAATATCTAAATATTTAAAATATTGATACATATTTTGACCTTCTTCTAGTCCGCCTATATAATGCACACCTGTATCAAAAATTGTTTTTTCTCTTACAAAGGTTTGTAGGTTTCCGCCATATTGGTTGTTTTTTTCCAAAATGCAGACACTATATCCTTCTTTTGCAAAGATATTTCCAGCTACAAGACCACCTAAGCCACTTCCTATAATTACAATATCGTATTCTTGCTTTAACTTCAATCTTCAATTTTTTTAAAGATACTAAGATTGTCTTCTTTAGTTATTAATTTAAATGCGTTTGTATTACCAACTCTGTTTAATATACCATTTGAATTTATAATAATGATACTCTTATAGTTGCTGAAATTAATTGTTATTTCATCTTCAGAAAAGTTATCTAAAATTAAAACAGATGCAGGCGTATTTAAAACGTCTTCTATCTTGTTGTAAAAGTTTAATTTATAATCTGAATGAGAAGTGTAGCTATTGTTAAGTCTATCCAAATCTTTTGTATTCTTAATAGCACTATAAATTTTACGATTTGGTGCGTGTAACGCCAATAAGATATCTAACTGTCCTTTATGGTTGCCAAGGTGTGCAATAGTTTCCTTTTTGTCTAGAAAATTAATAATATGGAAATAGATTGTCTTATTTTTTTCTAGATCTAATTTTACGTTTTCAAACAGTTTGTGTCCTTTGTATTTGTACTCGTTTAAAATTCTATCTTTAAAATAGGTTTCTGTTTCAATCCTGTTTCTTAGGTTATTAAATTCAGATTTAAAGTATTGGCTTATAAGTTTAGATTTTTCTTTGTATGAAGTGCCGTAAGCTTCACTGTTGTAGGGAATACGCTTTAAAACTTCAACAGTAATTTTACCATCTTTAATAGCAAAACTACCTTTAGGAAGCACTTCACTATTACCGTGAATAAGAATAGGAATTATGTCTAATTTTAATTCTTCAGCTAAATAAAATGCACCTTTATGAAAACGCCTTATGTAGTTAGTTTTAGATCTTGTGCCTTCTGGAAATGCCATTAAACTGTAACCTTCATCTACTTTTTTCTTTAAATGCGACACGCCTTTCTCAATACCTCCAGAAACTGGATAAAATCCTGCTAATTGAACAGCCTTACCAAATATTGGGGAATTATAAACCCAGTCGTTAACCAAAAAAATAAGTTTTGGATGCATCATTCCTATCACGAGGATATCTAAAAAAGAGGTATGATTGGCTATAAGTATTGCTGGTTTATCAAACGTTTCTTTTGTTGTATTAATAACTTCTTTTTTTACAAACGGATTGGTGTTTAACACAGATTTCATAAAACCAGATATTGTTTTATGAAGAACAATCATTTTACTGCTCTTTTTAATTGGTAAAACCTTCATTACCGTAACACTTAACAGAGATAGAAGTAATCCTCCTAAGCCATAATATAAAAATGAGAAACCAGAATGTATTAGTTGTCTTAGTGTGGCTGGCAATTGGTGCTTAGAGCCAACCAATACTCGAAATAATAAAGGTTGTATTGTAAAAGCACAAAACATTGCAGAGAATATCCCAATTATGCAAACCAAAGCTATACTGTATAATGCAGGATGCTTGGTAAAGATTAATACACCAATGCCCAATATGGTTGTTATTACAGAAAGTGTGATTGAGGTTTTGTGAGTATATAGAGTTGGTGTCCCAAAACGGTACTCTTTTAACAAGCCGTTGGTCATAAAAATGCAATAATCTACACCTAGACCAAAAATAAATGTAGAGATTATGATGTTAAAAATATTAAACTCTAAACCTATTAACCCCATAAGGCCAATAGTTAATAGCCAACTTAATAGTATAGGTATACTGGTAATTAGTGTAAGAGTTATGCTTTTATAAAAAAGCAATAAAAGAACAACCACTACAATTAATGAATATCTAATAAGCTTATTAAAATCTGTTTTAAGGTTACCAAGTAGTGTTTCATTTATTTGCTGCCTATCTATAACAATCGTATTTTCTAAAGTTTTAAATGCATCTTTTACTTCTGTAACCTTTGCCTCTTTAACCTTGACTAAAGAAGTTACTGTAGTAAAGCCATTTTTAGTAGAAATATAGTCTGCAAGATTTATAGACGCCAAAGAATTATAGTCTGCAACATTAATAGGAGAAAAGGGTTTTTCTAAGACTCCATAAAAGGTGTTGAATGTAGTAGGTTTAAACCCAAACTTTGAACCTTCTGTTACCATCTCTTGTTGTAGTCGAGCTGTTTTTGTAGAATCCCAAAAGGTGTTCCAAGCTGAGATTTTTTCTTGTTGTAACGCTTTAGATTGTACAAGTGCACCAACATTGCTAAAGTTTAAAACTGTCTTATTTTCCTCAAGCGCGTTTAGTGTTTTATATATGTTGTCATTTTGCTGAAGAGCAGTTTGTAGAGTGTCACTATAACCGGTAATGTAAATAGATTTAGCTGAAAAATTTGTGAGCCTGTCTAAGCGTTGTTTAGCTTCAATTAAAGACTTTGGCTCATAATTAAGTTTAGAGATGTCATTATTAAATGAAGCGCTTTGATAAGTAAAGGCACTAACTATAAATAAAACTATTAAAGTGCCAATTACCCATTTGTTTCTGTGAAATGAAAATTTAGAAAAGGAATCTATTATGTTAGATTTTTCTTGAATCTTTGAGTTTACACGATACACTTGCGGTATAAAAATTAAGGCAAAAACTGAAGCGCCAAGAACACTTATTGCAGCAAAAATCCCTAAATCTTGTAGTGCTTGTGACTTAATGAAAATTAAACATAAAAAAGCCATTGCAGTGGTTAAACTGCTCATTAAAATCGGCTTGGTCACATCTTTGTATAACGCTTTTACATCTGCGTTGTTTCTTAAATGCGTAAGAATATGTAGAGAATAGTCTAAAGTTACACCTAATAATACTGAGCCAATACCTAAGGATATTGCAGAAATTTGAGTTCTTATTAGAAAAAGAGAAGCAATTGAAAGTAATCCTCCAAAAAGGGTTGGAACAAACAGTACTAAAGGTATTTGCACCTTTCTGTAAAAGAAAGCAAAAATAAGTAGCAAAATAGCCATTGCTATACCAACAGTATACTGTACATCTAATTTTATTTGCTTTGCATTTGCTACTGCAACAAGAACACCACCATAAACTTCTAATGAAGCCTTATTTTTAAACGTTGTATTTAGTGAGTCTTTAATTAAATTTAAAGTTTCTACAAACACAGCATTCTCGTCTGTTTTTCCGGTGCCATAAGTTGGGGTGAGAAAAAGCAATACATTTTGCTCATCCTTACTTAGCAAAAATCCATTCTTAATTTTAAATTGATCACCAATACCTAGTGTTTCAAGTTTTTTTAATCCAATAAAGGATAACCCTAAAGGATCTTTTAAAATTGTTTCTTTCGCAATTATGCCACTAGGAGAAATTAATGTTCTATAATTAGATGCTAGAGTAGCACTAATACTGTCTGCTTTAATCTTATGAGCCAGTTGTTTGTAATCTGTACTATCTAAAAATAAAGGCAGGTTGTTGTAAACAAAATCTAAGGTATGTAAAACATCGGCGTCTTCTATTTGGCCTTGAACATCTTTGATATAATTAGGCCTAAGACCAGAGATACTATCTACAAAAGCTGAAGCCATGTTTGTTAGATCTTCTGCACTTCCGTTATCAGATTGCCTAATGTTTACAATTATCTTATCAGTAAAATTAACGTTGTTTAATACCTTTTGAAGCTCTTTACCTTCTTCATCTGCAGGAATTAGTTTGGTTATATCTTCTTCAAACTTAAGTTGCAGTGCCGTATAGGCTAGCGCAGAAAATAAAGCAAGAAATAAGAAAAGGCTTAATAGCTTTCTTGATGCAATTAAATTATATGTCTTTAAAAAGAAGTTATTCATTTTTAAGACTATTTTTTTTAGGCTTTAGCATATACAAAATAAAATATCCTAAACCACCAAGTGCAACTGCGCTTACAGTTGCTAAAATTAAACTACCAATAACATAGGTTTGTAAATGGTTGAGTACGCCGTAACCTTTTGTGATATGCTCTAATTGGTAGGTGTCTTCTTGTCCTAAAACAAAACTACCAATGTTCATACTAGCTAAAAATACAAAGGGAATAAATGGCGGCAAACTAATATTAGAGCAGGCAAATGAAATGGCTTTGTTTAGCTTGAAGAATATAGATAAGAATATAACCCCAATTGTGTGAAACCCCCAAAATGGAGATAACCCAATAAACACTCCTAAAGCTATTGATAGTGCTTTCTTTTTAGGCGAGTCTTGATGCCCCAAAATATCTTCATATATAAATTCCTTGAAGCGCTTTGACTTAAATTTCCTGTAAAAATCTCTAGGCTTTATATAAAAAAATGCGACGAGTAGTAGCCAAGTGTTCAAGATGCTTATGCGTGTAAAATCTTGAAAAGGCCTAAAATGGGATACGCGCTCATTCTCATCATACAAAACATTTATAGGTATATTTTTAACTGTAGCACCACGCCAAGCAGACTTTACGATAACTTCTATTTCTAGTTCAAATTTATCTGTATATAACTTTGTATGTTTTATGATATTTAAAGGATATAGTCTAAACCCAGATTGGGTATCCTCTAGCCAGATGCCTGTTTCAACTCCATACCAAAAGTTAGAAAACTTATTGCCAAAACTACTCTTCTTTGGGACACCAACTTGCGTCATGTTTCTTGCGCCAATTAATAACAAAGAGTCGTCTTGTGCTATTTTAAGCTCTTTGATAAATACTGGGATATCTTTTGGAAAATGTTGACCATCAGAATCTATTGTAATTGCATAGGTAAATCCTAATGCAATTGCAGTTTTAAAACCTTGTTTTAACGCGTGTCCTTTACCAATATTTTTAGTGGAATGTAATACGATAAGATTTGGGTAACCTTCTAAAATACTGGTGGTATGATCTGTAGATCCGTCATTTATGATTATAAGATCTTGGGTGTGCTTTAAAACGCCATCAATAACGCGCTTTAAGGTATTTGCATTATTATACGTAGGCATAATAACACAACATTTAGAGGGAAAGGTATGGTCTGTTAAAGATATTGCCATTAACGAATCTAGATTTCTTGCAACTACAAGATTACAAAACTAAGGCGCCAAGCTAAAGTGTTAACGTTACTGTATTGCTATTACCACACTGCTTTTGCCACCTATGTCTTGGCGACGAAATTACTCTTTTTAATTGTAACGTAAAATGACCTAAACAGAAGGCGGCTTTTAATTACCTATTTAGAAAATGTGTCTTCTAAATTTTTAAACTGAGCTCTTAAGTTTAAAGCAATGGTATCATTATAGGAGATAATGGCTTTTACCTTAATAACCTCTTCAACTTCAGAAATAGCAATGCTTAAAACTAACTTAGGATTAGCCTCTGGATTAACTGTTTCTAAAAACTTTACGTTAGATGAAACAGAAAGAAATAACGATCTGTCTAGAGCTTTTTCTGTCAACTCTTTTATAATCTGAATAGAACAAACACCAGGTAAAATTGGATTTCCGGGAAAATGACCTTTAAATATGTCGTGATCATTATTTAGGGTTATAGAGGCGTTTACTGTATTGTCTTCAAAAGAAAAATGATCTGTAGTATATAGTCCTTCAATAAGCATAGAAATTCTGTTTTTAAAGCTTTTGTAATGCTAAACTTAGCTTTATAGTATGGTGTTTAATTGTAATATAGTGTGCGCTTGCATTCTTAATATCTTCAAAAATAAATGTAATTTTCTCTTTAGTTGATGAGGTGTTCACAATTTTTTTGAGAGACTTATTCTCTTTAGAAAACGCATAAAAGTTAAACCTTTTTCCATCTCTAGTTTTATATACAGTCTCTGTATTAGAAGAATATTCCTGTTGTACCACAAGAGTTTCTTTCAACAAGATTTTAAAATCCCTTTTTAAGGTATTTATTAGTATCGGTTTGTTTAGAGCATCAACTATAAAGTGGCTTTTAAAAGCATCTTCTTGAAATTCAAAATCAAATAGTGTGCTTCCAAATTCTGTAGTAAAAACCACACGATGTGTGTCTTCACTTATTTTTTTTATAATTAGTATACCACCAAAATGGTTGCCATAAACATCTATTTTAGACTTGTATACATAATCTGTATTAGGATTAGAAAAATAAGGGTTGGTTATAATATTCGTTGAACTAGTGTTGGCTTCAACTAAATTACGAGTTGTTTTTAAGGAACAGCTGCACAGTAAACATAAAATTAGGCTAGTGAGTAAAAACCGCATTGCTTACAGGTGTGTTTAAAACTCTATTCTTAAATACAATACGAGTGTAATCTTGAGAAGGTTCAATCATCTTTACTTCAAATACTTGAGCATTGGTTTTATCAAATAATAATTCAAACTGCGCAATGTAATTTGATATCGCTTTCTCTTTTGGGATAAAGGTAGCTTTGTAGTAAGTGTTGCTTTTAAGGTAAGAGATATTAAAATCATTTTCAATAAACATATCTCCTTTAATGCTGCTAATTATTAACTCATTTAGATTTTTAAACAGCTTACTGCTACCAATATCTACATTACTTTTGGTGCCATCATCATTAATTAAAAGTTGGTCTTCTTTAAAAATTACACTGTAGGAAAATGGTTTGGTATACTGCCACTTTACCAAGTTTGGGGATTTAAAAACCATATGACCATTTGTCTCAATATCATTGGATAGTATGTCCAAATGTTTGTACTGCGTAAAATCACTTTTAATTGTAGTAATAGATTTAGCTGAAGCTTTTACATTTTCCTTAAAGGTTTGTATTTCAGATTTACTCATAGACTTTTCTTGAGCAACACTGCTTAATAATAGTCCAAATATAAAAATGAGTGTGATTAACTTACGCATAGGCTTTAATCTGAAAAAGCTGGTTAACAGTAACCGACTTAAGGTCTTTAGTTTTTAAAAATAACAATAACCGTTCCAACACAGCTACGCTTTTTTCACTTGTATCGTGAAGCAAAATAACATCTCCAGGTTTAAGATTTTTTGTAATTCTTTTAAAAATAGCATCTTCTGAAAGACTTGTGGTATCTAGGCTTCTTTGGTTCCAACCGATTGCGATTAAATTTAAGGCTTTAACTGCGTGTGCAATATTAGGATTAGTAACGCCAAAAGCTGGTCTAAATAATTGTATGTTTTTACCTGTTTGTTCTCTTAATAGGGCATTTGTTTTTTCCAGCTCTTTTCTAACTCTTGTTTTTGAAAAAAAACCAAAAGTTGTACTGTGAGAATACGTATGATTTCCAATGGTGTGGCCTTCTTTTAATATAGAGGCTACAACGTTTGGATTTTCTTCAATGTGTTTGCCTATTAAAAAAAATGTGGCTTTTGCACTGTGTGTCTTTAAAAGTTTAAGGACATCTTGTGTAAATTTTGAATGAGGACCATCATCAAAAGTAATAGCTACTTGTTGTTCTGTATGATTAGGTTTAGAGTGTAGCGATTTAAAAAAATAATTTAATCTAATAAACCAGGATCCCAATAAAACACACACTAACCAAATAGAAAAAAGGACTACATATACCCACCAATTTATTTGGTTAAATATGTGAATTATAGCTGTTGTAATAACAATACAGCCAAAACCAATATTTACCAATTGTCCTATTCGCATGACTTTAATAGTGTAAAGCTGTGGTGTTCTCCACGATACTGGTTGTATAGTAAAATTATAGATTGCTTTGTCTTTAAAGACTTACGCTTAATAATATCTTCTGGGGTTTGTTGATGCCTTATTAATTGGCTTGCTGTATATAATGCAAATGCCGATGCGGTATGATACTCGCCAATTAAATGTTTGTAATAAAGTATGCCCGTATGAGCTTTGAGCAATGATGTGAAGGTGTTGTAAAAAGAGTCAAATTCAACATCACCGTTATAGCCTAAAACCACACTGTCTAAATTTTCTAAGGTTAAGTTGTGTGCAGATAAAAAAGCAATTAAAACTTCATTTAGATGTTCCTTTTTTAAGGTATTATGCATTGAGGTGCCTAAGAGTTTAGCATAAGTAGAATCTTGACGCTTGTTAGAAAGCACAAAGAAGTTTGCGCCTTCACCAAATATTGCACCCTTTGTAGTACTATTTAATAATTGGTTAGAAGCTGTAGCGGCATTTTTAATGTGATTAATTTTTTTGTGAATTTTTATAGAATGGTCGGAAAGCTCATCAATACCACCAACTAAAATGGTTTCCGCTTCATTAAGCTCGAGTTGTAAAGAGGCATCTAATAAAGCAGACTCAAAAGAATTACTTGCTTGAACATAGGTGAAATTATACCCTTTACAATTTATGTCTATTGCAATTTGACCTCCAACTGTATTGTGGGTAGACTGTATAAAAGGTGTTGGTGTAAGATATTGTTCATCATTATCTATAATGCTACCTACAAACTTTTCTGTATCTATAATACAGCCCATTCCTGTTCCTGTTATTATTGCATTTATTGTAGGATGGTTGGCGTTTTTTAAAGCAATTTTAGCAGCGGTAATACCCATTTTAACACCGTTGGCCATACGTCTAGCTTTAGAAGGCACTATGTAATCTTTATAATTTGGAGAAACTGCTGGAAGTACCGTGTTGTTGTAATGTATAACCTCGTTTAAAAAATGAGTGTTGTCATAGGTTTTCTGAGACGAAATTGATCCTAGTCCATTTATGTAAATAGATTTTTTCACGCGTCTTTAGAAAATATTAATGTAGAGCAATTGCCACCAAACCCTAAGGAATTTGACATTACGGTTTGTAGTTGCTTATATTTTAAATTAAGTTGAGGTGTTAGTGTTGAATCCTTCATCTGTGTCTTAAAATTTAGATTTGGAAACACAACCTGATGCTGTAATGCTAAAATTGAAAAAACAGCTTCTACAGCACCAGCTGCAGCCAGCGTGTGTCCTGTAAACTGTTTTGTAGAACTAAAATCGGGAACAACGTCTTTAAAGACACGTGTAATTGCACGACTTTCAGATAAATCATTATTTACTGTTGCAGTACCATGTGCGTTTATGTATGATATTTCTTCAGGAGTTAAGCTGGCTACATTTAACGCCTTTAGCATAGCTAAGGTTGCACCTTCACCATCTTCAGAAGATGCTGTTTGATGAAATGCATCATTGGCATTGCCGTAGCCTTTCACATAACCTAAAACCGGTTTGCTTTCAGTAGTTATAACAGTATCAGACTCTAGCACTAAATATGCTGCAGCTTCGCCTAGATTCAAGCCATTTCTATCATTGTCAAATGGTGTGCAAAACGTATCAGATAATATCATTAAAGAATTAAATCCATTAATAGTAAATTTAGAAAGGCTGTCTGTTCCTCCAACTATTACACGATCTAACTTTCCTGCTTTTATAAGTCTTGCACCTAACATAATAGCATTTGCAGCAGATGAGCAAGCAGTGCTAATTGTTGTTACAAAAGCATTTGTAATATTAAGCTGTTCTGCTATTTTCTTTGTGGTGTCTGCTGCATGGTATCCATCTATATACTTCTCACTTTCTTTAGTGTCTAAAAACTTGTAAAAGTGTTGCTCCGTTTTATCCATACCACCAACAGTTGTGGCAGAGATTAAACCTGTTTTATAGCTTGAGGTGTTAGTAATACCTGCATTAGTTACAGCTTGCTTTGCTGCATAAACACCTAGCATTGCTGTTCTGGAGTAGTTATGGTTGTTAGGTAAACTTAAAGTTGCTGTTAATTGCGCGTTGGATAATGAAGCTTCTCCAACTAGTATTTTGTTTTGGTGGTGTGTCTCTAAATGTTTAACTCTGCCTAAACCCGAAGTTGAAGATAGTAAGGCTTCGTAATTCTCAGCCACATTGTTACCAATAGCTGAAATTATTCCCATTCCTGTAATAGCAACACCTTTATTCAATACAGTTTATTTAGTGCGGTGTTCTTTAATATAAGTTGCCATAACCTCAACAGACTCAAATATTCTTTTACCATCTTGAGGATCAGTTAATTTTATACCATAGTCCTTATCTAGCATAACAATTAGCTCTAACGCATCAATAGAGTCTAGACCTAAGCCATCTCCAAAAAGAGCATCATTATCTTCAATATCCTCAACTGCTACATCTTCTAAATTTAGCTGCTCTATAATTTTCTCTTTTAATTCTTGTTTCAATGCTTCCATTAGGAATTATATAAATGGTTTAATTGGTCTGTAGTAAATGGGATGTTACCGTTTTTGCCTACTAAAAAGAGAATGGCTTCATTATTAGTGTCATCAACATTAACCCAACCACACAATACTTTTTCTGCTTTATTTGTGTGTAGCAATGCAGTAGTATAAGCTAATAAATGATCTGCATTGAACGCGTCAAAGATAAAAAAACTATTCTCAGAGTATAGTTGGTGCTTAATACTAATCTCACCCAAACAAATGTTGGGCAATGTATATACAAATGTTGAGGGACTTGGATAAAAACTATCTTCATCTGAAATTGATTTCTGATGTTTTCTATCTGTATCTAAACTGGATGCATTGTTAGAAAATACTAAGGCAATATCAGTTTCTGAATTGACTTGAGAGTTTAAAATAACATCTGCAGTTAGAAACGCCAACTTACTTAACGTATCCATTTTAAAAAACTTAGGATAGTTAATATCGAGTGTTTTATAGGCACTTTTAAGAAACTCCTGAAGCGTTTTGGCAAGGTTATCTTTATAGATAGTTTCTCCATTAAGCGAAATGCTATGCTCGTTAATACTACAAAATTGCTCTATGGTGTAATTATCGTTCAATACTTTTAATTTACTTTTTTAAACACAGCAGCAGTATTACAACCGCCAAAACCAGAAGCCGTTTTTAAAAATATACGTAAGTTTTTTTCTTTGGTTTTGGTAATAATATTAAGTGGTTTAGAAGTGCCCTGAATCTTAAACCCTAAAGACGTAAATAATGTATTTTGATGTAATGAATGCATACCTACAATAGTTTCTACTAATGCAGAAGCTCCTAAACTGTGTCCAAAATACCCTTTTAAACTATGTAAAGGTGTTTGCTGAAGCTCTAGCCTATTAAAAGCAATAGCTTCCATTTCATCATTAAATGGTGTGGCAGTACCGTGTGCAGAAATAAAATCGATATCAGCTTTAGAAATATCTGCATCATTTAAAGCTGCTTGGACACTTCTAAATAAGCCTTCGCCAGTTCGCGATGGTCCAGAAATATGATTGGCATCATTTTTCGTGCTATCTCCCAAAACTTCAACAGCTTCCTTACATAAATGATCTTTGCTTTTTGTAACAAGTGCACTTGCAACAACTTCTCCTAAATTAATTCCATTTCGATTAGTATCATATGGTCTGCAAGGTGATAAGCTCATTGCTTGAAAACTATTAAATCCTGAAAGAACAAACTTTGAAACCAGATCTCCACCAACAACAAAGACATGATCATAAAGTCCTAAAGTGATGTATTTTTTTGCAGCTGTAATAGCCAGAACGCCAGAAACACAAGCATTAGATAATACGACAGCATCATTCTTAAAATTAAAATGAGAGGTTATAGTCTTACCTAAACTGCTTAAATATGCTCTTTCTTCTGGGAATGGATTGGCATTATCTAAAACATCGATATTGCCTTTTGTGGTAGAAATTATGATACCAACTTTTTCATCTAAATTTAAATTGGCTGTATTTATGGTGTCCTGTAACGAGACAATCATCATCTTTTCTAAAACGGTGTAATCATGTTTAGCATTTAGTTTAGAGAAAGAGGTTTCTAAAATCTCCTTATTTATAACCGAAGTGTAAAATGGTTCCTGAAACAGCTCCTTGTCGTGCAGTTTCTTTAGCCCAGAAACTTCATTTTTAATGTTTGAGACCACAGCCTTGCTTGAAAAACCAAGTGATGATATAATAGTATTATGAGATACATAGACGTTACTCATCTAACAATCCTACTTTTTGTTTCCAAGCTTTAAAAAATGGTGGAATGGTTAAGGATAAGTCTCCGTCTAACTCTACAAAAACCTGTATGGTTTCTCCTGTACAAACTATTTGTCCTTGCGGATTATATATTTCGTAATTAAAAATCATCTTAGCTGCAGGAGAATCCTTGTATATTGTTTTAATAGTAGCAACATCTCCGTAGCGAAGCGGTAATTTATGCTCTGAAGTAGATTTAACTATCGGTGTGCTAAAGTTATGTTTTTTTTGGTCTAAGTATGAAATGCCATGATGTCTTCCAAAAGCTTCTCTGCCGTCTTCAAAATACTGTATGTAGTTACCATGCCATACTATTCCCAAAGGATCTGTTTCAACAAACCGAACTCTAATTTCACTTGTAAATGAAATCTCTTTTGCTTGTGACTCATCTTTTTTTGGCATTTTAGATAGTGTTTTAAGCGTTAGCAATAGCTGTTTTCATTTCACATTCAGATATTAATGTGTCATCTTTCATACAACGTAATTTCACCAATGTAATACCCATAAATTCGGTTACAATAGTTGCGGTTGTTGTTAGTACATCTGTCACCTTTGGCAATGTAAAAACCTCTACTTTTTTTATGGCGCCAATAAACCCAATTGGCACATCTCCTTGTTCATCTTTATTTTTATAACCGCTATGTAATGCAATGGTTTGTGCCATATGTTCAATTATACCAGCTTCTGTAAATGTGTTGTGGGCTGTAAAGATATTTTCTTCTGTTATTGTTAGTGAAGCTTTAACTTCTGTATCAGAATACGCTAAAAGTTTATCTACCATGATAATAGGCTCTCGTTGAGGTATTAATGCCTTAATCTGTTCTTTGTCTGAAACTGGAAGTGTATTAATAGCCATAGTAGTCTTTTTAAAACGGTTCAAAAATACAATAAATGGTACTTGTGTAGTGAGATATTAACGGGACTTGTACACAGATTACTCTTAAGTTTATATTTAGTTCCAAAACTTAAAATAATTAAACCACTGTAAAGGATATTTTTGAAGTACAAGTTCTAAATCTTGTATGTAAACTTTTAAAATTTCTTGTGCCGATTTTTGTTCGGTTTGTGTGGTACGCGTGTATAAATGGTAATGTGTTTTAGACGCTTTCATAACATATACAAAAGCAACAGGTGTTTTTAGTTTAGATGCTATTTGAAATGGTCCTGAAGGAAACTCTGCTTCTGCACCTAAAAAAGTATCTGTAAATGTTTTGGTATTATCTATATAGCGATCTCCTGTTATGCACACCAATTCTCCATTATTTAATGCTGCACTAATCTTATAGATATGAGAAAAGTCATTTTGAATAACTATTATCTTAAGGTTTGATTTGTGTGTAACCTTATTTAGGTACGCTTTAATGTGTTGGTGTTCTGCATCTGTAATAACTAGGTTTATTTGAGATTGTAAATCGATATCATCAAAAAAGAATTCTCCAATTTCAAAATTACCTATGTGGGCACTTATTAAAATACCGCCTTTTCCTTGTTTTAATAGTGCGTTTAGCTTCTCTATACCATCAAACTCATAAGTGAATTTATGTTTTAAACCACTACCAATAGCTGTTTTGTCTATAATAGTCTGTCCAAAAACTATATAGTTCTTATAAACAGACCAAAGGCTTTTAATGTTAGAGTATACTAGCCTTTTATTAAAATAATAAAATAAAGCTTTGGTGCTTTTAACGCTAAATAAGAGGTAATACAATGCTACAGGTACGAGGAGAATATAAGCTGCAGTAAGACCAAGATTCTTAATAAAGAATACAAAGATTTTATAGCCTAAAACTGTGCCTTTAGATTTTCCTTCCCATTTGGTAGCCATTAAAATGTAGGGGTTTGCTTAGTTTACCTTACGCTCAATAAGGTCGTAAAAATCTTGAAGGACAACCACGTTGGTAAAATCATCTCCTACAAGCTTCACTCCAAAGTTAGACTCAACCGCTACAACTAGGTCTACAAAGTCTAAGCTGTCTAACTCCAAGGTAGTTTTTAAATTTGCTTGAGGCGTAATATCATCTTCATCCGCCTCAAATTCATCTATGAGAAAATAATTTACCTTCTCAATGATTTGATCTTTAGTCATCTTCCGTTACAATTTTTTTGATAATTAATGCTGAATTGGTCCCGCCAAATCCAAAAGAATTGGACAAAAATACATTAAAATTTTTATCCATAGTTTTAGATACCAAGTTTAAATTTTGGGCAGCTTCATCAGGATGTTCCAAGTTAATATTAGGAGCAATAAACGAGTGTTGCATCATTAGCATAGAGTAAACAATTTCACTAGCTCCTGCCATCCAGCATTCGTGACCGGTCATAGATTTTGTACTGCTAACATAAGGCTTGTAGTCTCCAAATACCTTTGCAATAGCTAACGCTTCATTAGCATCTCCTACTGGTGTCGAAGTGGCGTGTGCGTTAACATAGGTAATTGTCTTAGGGTCTATGTTTGCCATCTGTATAGCTTTGTTCATTGCTATAGATGGCCCTTCGACATTTGGTGTGGAAATGTGCTCTCCATTAGATGAAAAGCCATAACCTATAATTTCTCCAAGAATTGGCGCACCTCTTTTAATTGCAGATTCATAACTTTCTATGACCACAGTAGCCGCGCCACCACTTGGTATTAAACCGTCTCTGTCTTTATCGAAAGGGCGTGAAGCTTTCTCCGGATTTTCATTGGTAGAAAAAACGCCTAGACCATCAAAACTACCAAAGGCTTCCTTATTAATTTCTTGAGCACCACCGCAAATTATAATATCCTGAAGGCCGCTTTTAATTAGGTGGTAGCCTAAACCAATGGCATGAGAACCACTTGCGCAGGCAGCACTAATAGTCATGTTTACACCTCTTAATTTAAAGATGGTAGAAAGATTCATGGTAACTGTGGAGTTCATAGCTTGAAAAATAGCTCCAGACCCAACTAATGTGGTGTCTTTCTTATCTCTAACTTTGTCTATTGAATCTATCACAGATTTTGCAGTGCTATCATTACCAAATAAGATGCCTACTTCATTTTCATTTAAATAGTCTTGAGATATTTTAGCATTTTCTAAAGCTTCAATTGTAGAAGCATAAGCGTAAAAACCTTCTTGTCCCATACTTATACGCTCTCTTCTTGACAGTTGTTTTTTAAGGTCTGGAAGCTCGACCATGCCAGAAAGACAAGACCTATACCCAAACTCTTTTCTATCTGGGTCATATTTAATACCAGACACACCATTATAAAGAGATTCTTTTACTTCAGAAAGATTTTTACCGATACAAGAATAAATTCCCATACCAGTGATGACCACACGTTTCATAATTTTAAATTTCTTGCATTATGAATAGATACCGCCATTAATATTAATGACTTCTCCGGTAATATACGAAGCATTTCTTGAAGCTAAAAAGGAGACTAAATGCGCAACTTCTTCTGCTTCTCCAAACCTATTGGCAGGAATTAACTTTTTAAGTTCCTTTTCATTAAGCTCACTTGTCATATCTGTATTTATAAAACCAGGAGCTACAGCATTTACGGTAACATTTCTTTTTGCCACTTCTTGTGCTAAAGCTTTAGTTGCAGCAACTACAGCACCTTTAGCGGCAGAATAATTGGTTTGGCCAGGTGTACCTTTTACGCCAGATACAGATACCATATTTATAATACGACCGTATTTATTTACCAATAATTGCTTAATAAGATGATTGGTGACATTAAAAAACCCATTTAAACTGGTATTTATAACACTGTTCCAATCTTGAGTTGTCATCCACATAAATAAGCCATCTTTATTTATACCTGCATTATTAACTAAAACTTCTATAACAGCTTCTGGGTTGCTTTCCTGCCAAGCGTCTAAAGATTTTGATACACTTTCTGCATTGGCAACATCAAATTTTAAAAGTTCAGCTTTATTGCCTTCAGCTTCTACAGCAACTTTTGTCTCATTTGCTGCAGTTTCATTGCTATTGTAGTTTATAAGGATTTTATAATCACTGTCTTTTGCTAGTTGAATGCAAACTGCTCTGCCAATACCTCTTGAGCCACCTGTAACCAATGCATATTTTGTTTTTTCTGACATATATGTAGTTTCTGTTATACAACAAAAATAGAGTGTTAGTCTTGCTCTATTTCAGTTTCAATAATAAATGATTTTACCTTATTAACATAAGGATACATAACCACATCTTCTTTAAAAGCGGGAACTATTTCTCTTATTTGATCAAAGAAAACCTTTGTTTTAGAAGATACTTTGTCTTTTACATCTAAGAACTCAATGGCTTGAACAATAGTTATTAATTCAATAGCTACAACTTCAAAAGCATTTTCAATTACTTTCTTAGTGATTAAAGCAGCATTTGTGCCCATACTCACAACGTCTTGGTTGTCATTGTTGTTAGGTATGCTATGTACATACATTGGGTTAGAAAGCATTTGATTTTCTGCAGTAGTAGAAGTTGCAGTAAATTGAACACCTTGCATCCCAAAATTTAAACCAAGTTGTCCTAAATTCACAAAAGGAGTGAGAATATTATTTAGTTTAGAATTTAGCAGGTAATTAAGCTGTCTTTCTGCAAGCATACTCAACTTAGCAACTACAATTTTTAACTTGTCCATCTCTAAAGACACATAGTCACCGTGAAAATTACCACCATGATATACTTGTTTATCTTTAACGTTTACAATAGGGTTGTCATTTGCAGAGTTTACTTCTTCAATCAGTATTTTTTCGACCATATTTAAAGTGTCTAACACAGGTCCTAATATTTGTGGAACACAACGTAAAGAATAATATTCTTGTACTTTTTCTTCGAAGACAGTAACGTTCTTGTTGTCTTTATAAAGGTGATGCTCTCTTTTTCGAGTTAATTTGCTATCAGATAAATGGTTGCGCATCATTTCTGCAATATCACGTTGCCCAACATGCTTTTTTGTATTATTAAGCTCAAAAGATAAATGATCATCATAAGCTTGTACAATTTCATTTATAGCAGAAGAACAGGCAACCATCCAATGTAAAAGACGTCTTGTGTAGAGTGTGTTTACAATGCCAATACCTGTCATAACAGAGGTGCCATTCATAATAGCTAAACCTTCTCTCAACTCTACTTTAATAGGATTTAAATTGTCTTTGGTAAACACATCTTTGGTTAATAAGCGTTGGCCTTTAACAAAAACTTCGCCTTCACCTATTAAAACAAGAGCCATATGTGCAAGTTGTACTAAGTCTCCACTCGCGCCAACACCACCATGCTCATAAATTAAAGGTGTAATATCTTTATTTATTAGTTCTGCCATTAAAGCTACAACAGATTTGTGAACGCCAGAATTTCCTAAGCACAATGTGTTTAGTCTTGCTAACATTGCTGCTTTTACATAACGTCCTGTTAATGGGTTGCCAGTTCCAGAAGCATGACTTCTTATTAAGTTGTATTGTAATTGTATGCGTTGGGAGTCTTCAATCTTATATTGTGCCATTGGGCCAAACCCAGTATTTACACCATAAATAACTTTATTTTCAGAAAACGATTTTAAAAAATTGAAGCTTTCTTCAACAAGCTCTGTAACAGATTTATCTATGGTAATCTGTTCTTTATTAAAAACAACTTGGTAAAAATCTGAGATTTCTAATTTACCCTTTAGTGTAAACATGTATTATAATTCTTAGTGTTCTATTCGGGAAGAATAAATTTTAAAAATAATTTGAGCTACAAATGTATACTAAAACTAAGTATCTGTAATTTTAGGGCATGAAAAATATAAAAACAGATGTTCTTGTTATTGGAGCAGGACCTTCTGGATGTGTTGCATCTGCATATCTACAGGCTAACAACATAGATGTGTTAGTTGTTGAAAAAAGTAAATTTCCAAGATTTGTTATTGGAGAAAGTCTACTGCCTAGATGTATGGATCACTTTGAAGAGGTAGGACTTTTAGACTGTCTTAAGGCTGAAGGTTTTGAGGTTAAATCTGGCGCACGATTTATTAAAGGAAATAAAGTGTGTGATTTTGAGTTTGATAAGAAATTTAGTCCTGGTTGGGATTGGACATGGCAAGTGCCTAGAGCAGATTTTGACCACGCCCTAACAAACGAATTGCAACGAAAAGGAGTTTCAATATATTTTGAACATGAAGTTGTAGACGTTGAATTTTATAAGGATGGAAGCTCTAAGACTTCACTTAAAGACAGAAATGGTGTTATTACTGTGGTTGAAGCTAAGTTTGTAATAGATTCAAGCGGTCATGGAAGAGTTTTACCAAGATTATTGGGTCTAGACAAACCATCAAAAATACCTAAGCACTCGTCTTTATTTACCCATGTAAAAGATTTAAGAAGACCTTCTTCTTTAGAAGGAACAAGAATAACGTTTGATGTTATTAATAAGGATGTTTGGCTTTGGGTTATTCCTTTTTCTAATGGAATAACTAGTTTAGGTTTAGTAGGTCCTACAGACTACTTTGAAGATTTTAAGGGAACTACCACTGAAAAACTACAACAATTAATGGCACTTTCAGATTTTTATAACCCTAGATTTAAAGATATAGAATACGAGTTTGAGCCAAAAATGATTAAAAATATCTCAAAATCTGTAACAAAATTATATGGTAATGGGTTTGCATTAACTGGTAATAGTGCAGAGTTTTTAGACCCAGTATTTTCATCTGGAGTTACTTTTGCTACAGAGTCTGGGCTTTTAGCGGCTAAACTTGCAGCTAAAGAGATTACTGGAGAGAAAGTTAATTGGGAAACAGACTATAAGGATTACATTCTTTCTGGCGTCACTGTATTTTCAACTTATGTAAGTGAATGGTATACAGGTAATTTGCAAAAAATATTCTTTTATGATAAAATAAGCCCTAGTGTAAAAGCGCAAATTTGCTCTGTCTTGGCTGGTTATGTTTGGGATACTACAAACCCTTTTGTGAAAAACCATCATAGACTTGTAAAAACATTGTCTAAGGTCATAGACTTAGAAACTGAAGGCAATACAGATTAAACAATCTAGTCTTACTCTTTCTTGCTAAGGGCTAGTTCCCATTTCCAAGCACTCTTTAAAGCATTTTGTAAGCTGTATTTTGGTGTCCAGCCTAATACAGTTTTACTTTTAGTAGTATCTGCGTATGCTGCAATCACATCTCCTTTTCTTCTTTCTGCTATTTTGTAATTCAAAGATTTTTGATTTGCAGATTCAAAAGCATTTATAACCTCTAATACAGAATTTCCGGTTCCAGTACCAATATTAAAAACTTCATAATTGTCTTCGCTTTTTTTATTAAGAAGACGTTCCAAAGCTACAACGTGAGCTTCTGCTAAATCCATAACATGAATATAATCTCTTATACATGTACCGTCTTGAGTAGGGTAATCATCTCCAAACACAGAAAGTTCAGCACGCTTACCAATAGCTGTTTGAGTGATAAATGGAACTAGGTTTTGAGGTACACCTATAGGAAGCTCACCAATTAAAGCACTGGAATGAGCACCAATTGGATTAAAATAGCGTAATGCAATAGCAGAGAAATTTGGATATGCATTGCAAGTATCCTCAATTATTTGTTCTCCAACTTTTTTTGTGTTTCCGTAAGGAGATTCTGCTGGTTTTATAGGTGCACTTTCAGTAATAGGAAGTTTGTCTGCTTGTCCATATACAGTACAGGAAGAGCTAAAAATTAGTGGTGCAGACGCTATCTTTTGTAATTCTTGTAATAATGTGGTTAATGTGCCTAAGTTGTTTTCATAATAGGCTAGTGGTTTATTTACACTTTCTCCAACAGCTTTAGAAGCCGCAAAATGAATAACACCATTTATATCTTTATGCTTTTCAAAAAAAGATATGACGTCTTCTTTTTGTCGCATATCTATTTTTTCAAAATCTGGAGACTTACCGGTTATTTCGGTAATTCCTGCTAATACATCTAATGAAGAGTTGCTGAGGTTGTCAATAATTACAACGTCAAACCCTTTATTTTGTAAGGCTACTACAGTATGTGAGCCAATATATCCTAAACCACCTGTAACTAATATTTTCATAAAACAATTATACGATTTTCTTTATTGAAGAAAACAAAAAACCCTAGCGTTTATAGCTAGGGTTTTTTATATAAGTTCCGAAAAATTATTACCAGATTCTCACTCGTTTTTCTGGCTCTAAATACATTGCATCTCCTTCTTTAATATCAAATGCTTTATAAAATGCATCTACATTTAAAAGAGGTTGTGTAGCTCTGTAACGACCTGGAGAATGCGGGTCTGTCTTAATTTGAGAACGTAACGCTTCATCACGTTGTTTTGTTCTCCAAACAGTTGCCCAACTCATAAAGAATCGTTGTTCTGGAGTAAAACCATCAATATTTTCAGGGCGACCATTTTCTTCATAATATTTCTGAAGTCCGTCATAAGCACCTAATAAACCACCAAGGTCACCAATATTTTCACCAAGTGTAAATTTTCCATTTATGTAAACACTGTCTAACACCTCAACTTGGCTGTATTGTTCTGCTAAAGCATTACCGCGTTCAGTAAATTTATCTAAATCTTCTTTAGACCACCAGTTAACTAAATTTCCTTCTGCATCAAAACGAGAACCGCTATCATCAAAAGCGTGAGAAATTTCGTGACCGATTACAGCGCCAATTCCACCATAATTTACAGCTTCATCTGCTTTGTAATCGTAAAATGGTGGTTGTAGTATTGCTGCTGGAAATACAATCTCATTGTTAAATGGATTAAAGTATGCATTTACAGTTTGTGGAGACATTCCCCATTCTTTTCTATCAACCGGCTCATTTATTCTATCTAAGTTGTCTTTAATTTGCCAAGCAGCAACAGCAACCATGTTGTCATAATATGATTTGTCTGAAGAAACCTCCATTGTTGAATAGTCTTCCCACTCGTCTGGATATCCAATCTTAACAGTAAATTTGTCTAATTTTTCGATAGCTTTTGTTTTTGTGCTATCACTCATCCATTCTAATTTTTCAATTCTTTCTTGATATGCTTCAATAATATTAGCAATCATTTTTTCTGCTTTAGCTTTAGCTTCTGGCGGAAACTGCTTTTCTACATATAATTTTCCTACAGCTTCACCAACTGTGTTGTTTACTGTTGCTAGAGCGCGCTCATCTGCAGGACGTTGTTTTTTAGTTTCATTAAGATATTTGCTGTAAAAATCCCAATTTGCTTTTTCAATTTCTGTAGTTAAATAACCAGCAGATGTATTAAGTGTAGCCCATCTAAGTAACGTTTTCCACTCATCAATATTTCCAGTATTAAGTTTTTGCTGTACAACTTCCATATACTTTGGTTGCATAACAATTAAAGTATCTACATCTTTTTCTACTCCCATATCCTTTAACGCTTCTTCCCAAGAAATTGCAGGCACCATTTTTTGAACTTCAGAAATAGAACGAGGATTATTAAAGTTTCTGAAATCACGACTTGCAACCTTATCTAATCTTGGTGTAGCTAGCTCTGTTTCTAATTTAAGAATAGTTTCTGCTTGTTTGCGAGCTTCTTCTTCTGAGTCTCCTAAAAATTGAAGCATTCTTGTAATATGGTTAACATATTCTAATCTAATTTCCTTTGACTTAGAATCTGTATTTGTGTAATAATCTCTGTCTGGTAAGCCTAATGAACCTGGCGTAAGATATGCCGAGTTAATTGATGAGTTATTTGGATTAGAGAATGCTGCAAGTCCAAAGAAAGGTTGTGCAACTAATACCGCTTCTTCTGTAATTACTTTTTGAAAGTCTTCGGTAGAGTTTATGTTTTCAATTAATTTTAAAGCTGGCTGTAACGGTTTAATACCTGCTTCATCTCTTGCTACAGTATCCAGTTCAGATTCAAAAATAGCTAAAGCTTTTGCTTGGTCTGTGCTTGCATCATATTTGCCACTTTCTTTAGCTTCTGCTAAGATGTTAAGTACATTTTTATCTGTTGATTTACGTAAAACACCAAAACCACCCCAACGTGATTGGTCGTCTGGAATTTCAGTATTCTTCATCCAATTACCATTAACGTAATTGTAAAAGTCGTCTTTAGGGTTTACTGTGGTATCCATGTTTGAGAGGATGATACCGTGTTCTCCTTCATCTGCCTTGGCAACATCTTTGTTGTCTTTGCAAGACACAGTCACTAATGCAACAGCACAAGTAGAGAGTAAGAAAGTTTTGAAGTAGGTTTTCATTATTCTGTAGTTTGGTTTAAGTTATTTAAGAAAAATAATTAATTGCGACGCTAAAGTTACAGAATTGAAGCGATTTAAGTATAATTATTATAACATTGTTTATTGAAGTAAAAACAAAAAAGCCTTAACTAATAAAAGTTAAGGCTTTTGAGCTCCCCTTCTTGGACTCGAACCAAGGACCCTCTGATTAACAGTCATATTTTTATCACAAAACACCAAAATAACAAACGATGAAAAATGCTTTAAATTACTTGCAATACAATGATTTAATGTGAATAATATTTGATTTGTTATGTTTATTCTTTGCTTTATTGTGTTACATTTGTGTTACAATTGTGTAACAACATAAATAATAAGGTTTGAATATAGCAAGCACAAAAATTTACTTAGATAGAAATAGACCTAAAGAAAACGGAAAATGTTCTGTAAAAATTAAAGTTACATTCAACAGAAAACGAAAATATTTTGCTACTGGAGTTGATTTAACGCCTGATGAGTTTGAGCAAATTTTCTATGGTAAGCGTAAAAATCCAAAGCAAAAGGAAATTAAAAATCGCATAGAATACTTTGAGTCTAAAGCAGACGATGTTATTAAAGCTCTCAAAGTTTTTTCTTTTGATGCATTCAAAGAACACTACTTAGATGAAAGAAACACGACCGACAGCGTTTCATTCGCATTTGATAAGTACATTGAGAGTCTTAAAGTTGAAAAGCGAATTGGTACGGCTGTAAGTTATGAATGTGCTAAGAATAGTATTTCGAGCTTCAATAAGAACTTAACCTTTGCAGACATAACACCAAATTTCCTAAAGAAGTATGAAAATTGGATGCTTGAAAACCGCAACAGTATTTCAACAGTAGGTATTTATTTAAGAAGTCTAAGGGCTGTTTACAATAAGCAAAAGATTGACAAAACAGCTTATCCTTTCGGTAAAGAAAAATACACGATACCAACCAGTGAGAACACTAAAAAGGCTTTAACCATTGATGAGGTTGGAAAAATTTTTCATTTTGAGATTGAGCCGAACAGTACTAAAGAAATGGCAAGAGATTACTGGATATTCCTATACCTATGTAATGGTATGAACGTAAAGGATTTTTGTTTGCTTAAATGGAGTAATATTTCTGATAATATTATTAGATATTCAAGAGCTAAAACAAAACGAAGTCAAAAGAAACAAAAAGAAATAACCGTGGCACTCAAACCGCAAAGCCTTGAAATTATAAGAAAATGGGGGCAACCCTCAATAAACAAAGATGCTTTTATCTTTCCGCACCTCAACGATAAAATGAATGAAGTACAAAAAAGAGCTACGCATCAACAACTAACTAAAATCATAAATAAATACGTTAATCAAGTGGCAAAAGATGTAGGTATAAATAAAAAAGTAACAACCTATTTTGCAAGGCATAGTTTTGCGACTATTTTAAAGCGTTCAGGTGCTAATATCTCAATGATAAGCGATTTATTGGGGCATAGTGACGTATCTGTAACCGAAAGTTATTTAGGGCAATTTGAGGACGATAAAATACAAGAGCAAACAGACGTTTTAACAACAGCATTTGAAAAAGCTATGTAATTTTTTTACGCTTCACATTAATCACTAATTCAATTATAAAATGATAAACATTAACACCAACGGAAAAGGCGTGCCGTTTATACAACAGCGTGTTCTTACAGATACTGAAATGCTTAAAATTCTGAACAGTGATAAGTTTACTGGAGCTGAAAAGGAACAGGTTAGACAGCTTCAAAGGAATTTAAATAAAATGATAATTGAACAGGGCTTTTCTAAGGACCGTTTAATACCAATGATAGACAGCAATAACAAAACATTTATTTGGTTCGACTAAGGCGACCGTAAGTATAAAAGACAAATGATAGGACTTGTTAAAGATGATTGGCTAATTAACAATCATAATATTTTTGAATTACAACAGGATATCGAACTGTCAATATCTGTTATTCAATATGAAATACTAAACCAAATAGAATTAAAAGACATTAATTCCATTGAGAAATATTTAAGGTTTGAAGTTGATATATCTCAAGAAATATGGGGAACTGAAAACCTCACTATTGAAAAAGTCTTTGCAGATTTTTTAGGACTTGAAAGCATTAACCCCTTAGAACAAATAACGATTAAGATTAGTCAAGTTTTAAACTATTTACAATTATCCTTGCTTAAAGAATACTACGAAAATAAACACAAAAACATACTTACTTTTTCCCAGTATAAAACGCAATATAATTTATTGCTCCAAAGTTTTTTGAATTCAAATATTGATACAGATGAACAAGATTTTATTAAAGTTGAACTGAGCTTTTGTAATAAACTTATAACTGAACTTGATAAGCCTGTTTATAGCTTAATTAGCCCTTTAAATAAGATAATAGACAAGCCTTGCGATTTCAAGAAAAACCTTACAAACAGCATTGATAAACGTAAAAAATTCCTTGAACAAAAGGAAAAAGAAAAGCTACAACCAGTCAAAGAAAATGAAACTGAAAAGAAAATTGAAATTTGGTATTCCGAGTATGAGCTAAGACGGTTTATTGATATGGCTTTACGTTGGGGCATTGATGCAGTTTATAACAGTAGAACAGAAAACAACCCTTATTCTGTATACGACCATTTCGTGAAAAACGCCCGTATAAACTTTGATTTGTTTGCTCAACAATTAAATACGAAACTTACCGAAAATGAGAATTGGAAAGCAATAGAAATAGACTTAAACAATCGTTTTCTTATAGGACTAAAAAAGTACATTAATTGGTACAATGAGAATAGAAAAGAATTAAATAAATTTCAACCGTATTGCCCGTATTCTTTAATGCTCAATGTAATCGAAAGCACCAAAGCAGAAATTATAAAATACTTTCCTGATTTAGAAAATAAAGTCTTACCACCTCTACAAACCGAAATGCCAAAGCCTGAGCAAGACGAAGTTTTAAGTTTTCAAATAACACACCCTAAAAGAACTGAAATAGCTAATGCAATTAAAAGTAAATACAGAAGCTATAAAGGAAAAGATTTTAAAATACTTTATGAAGCTTTATTACAGTTAGATTTATTTCCTAAAAAAGGAAAAAGAAGCGTGTTTTTTAGATGTTTGCAAAACGAGGGTTATAATATCAATAACGTTCAAATGCTCGAAGATAAGCATTTTAAAAAAGGGCAAATTCTAAAAACAACAGATAAATATTTACTTTCAGAAGACGAAAGACAACGTGATGAGATAATTGAACATTTAAAAACAATAATTGAAACAAAGTAAATCACTTGCACAAAGTTGTATTTACTTGTATGCAAGTTTTTACAACTGAATATCAACAAGTTAAGTATAAAAACCATCATAGTTTTACAGCAGTATTAATTTAAAACTGTTGTAATGGAAAACTATTTAACTCACGACACCTTACCACAAGGAGTAACACAGCTAATTAAAGAATTTAGCGAACTCAAACGCCTGATAATTGAAAAACAGGAAACGAAACTCACCGAACAAGCCGAACAATGGCTTGACCTCAATGACCTATGTAAATACGACCCTGAAAAACGTGCCAAAGCGACTTGGTACAGCAAGATTTCGAGGGGCGAAGTGCCTTACCACAAACGAGGTAAAAAGGTCTATTTTCTAAAATCCGAAATTGATGCGTGGCTAAAGCAAGGCAAATGCAAGTCAAACGCTGAAATTGAACAGGAAGCCGAAGCGTATTTATCTAACAATAGAAAAGGGTTGAAATAATGAGAAACACTAATAACAACCCTTTGCATAAAAGACAAGACAAAGATAAGCGATTTAAGGCACAATTAAAGCAAGTTTACACAGCTTTGATGGCAAAGCCTATGACAATGAAAGAAACAGATGTTTACACAGGCGTAATGCGTGAAAACATTTGTAGATACATAGGTACTTTACGTGAAGAAGGTAGAATTGCATTGGTACGAAAACGTAAATGCACAATTACAGGATATAATAATGTTGGAGAATACACAGCAAATCCTGATTTATTCCCTGTTTCTAACCAATTAAAACTACCATTATGTTAGCAGATGTTATAGACTTAGAGATGAAAGAAAATACTAAAGGGTTTCCCTTAGATGTATTTCCTGATGCGATACAGGAACTAATTAAAGATGCTGAAAACACAAAGCTATTCAATCCTGATTATTTTAGTGCTGGCATCCTTTCGGCTTGCTCAACAGCAATTGGTAACAGCGTTTCATTATACAATGGGAGTTATAGCGCAAAGCCTATCCTTTGGATTTCAATAATTGGAAGCCGTGGCGTTGGTAAGTCTCATCCATTGGAGTTTGCAAAGGCTCCTTTGGAGCAAAAAGATAGTGATGCTTATACTTTTTATAAAACTGAATTGACTGAATATGAAAAACAGGAAGTCAAAGGAAAAAAGCCGAGATACTCAAAACTTATCCTAAATGATTTCACACCTGAAAAGCTGGCAGACGTATTACAGCATAGCGAAAAGGGTATCCTGATATTTCAAGATGAGCTGATGAGGTGGATTAACAGTTTTGACCAATACAAAAAGGGTGGCGACCAGCAGATGTATTTGAGTCTTTTCAACGGCTCTACATTAACAGTCGAGAGAGTGTCTAAAGAACCAATTAGAATTGAGCAAACTAACGTAAATATTATTGGTGGAATGCAACCCGAGATTATCAAACAGCTGGCGCAAAATAACAGAAGCGAGGACGGTTTCTTAGACCGCTTTTTATTTGTGTATCCTAAAAACTTGAAACCCTCACTGTATACAGGCAAAGATATTTCAGGCAGAAACAGGGAAAACTATTGGCGTTTTATAAATAACCTCTTAGATGTTCCTGAAATGACTATTAAGGCAAAAGCGGACAACGTTGAAACCTATAAGCAATGGCAACATCAAAAGATAACAGAATGTTTTGATGATACGATTGAGCGTGCTATTCAAGCAAAGATGGAAACCTATGTTTGGCGTTTAGCTTTGGTGCTTGAAATGATGCAACAGGCAACCCTTGGAGACTTTACTCCATCTTTGAGTAATGCAAGTCTAAGTAATGCCATAAGGCTTGCAGAATATTTCAGGGAAAACGCCTTGACCATCAATGACAAAATAACCGTAAACAATCCTTTGGAGGACATTACAGGCGACCAGTTGGAGCTTTACACGGAATTACCCTATGATTTCAAAAGAAGTCAAGTGCTGGCTTTATTTGAAGCCAAAGCCATAAAAGGTAGAAGTATTGACCGCTTCCTTAGTAAGAAAAAACTCTTTCAGAATTACAGACACGGACACTATAAAAAGAAACACTAATGACAATTTCGACAATTTCGACAATTTTGCACTTAACTCGTTGTATTTCATTCTATTGTGTAATTATTTTAAAATGGCAAATTGCCAACTTTGCCAAATACAAAAATAATATTGCCAAGTGTAAGCCATTGCTATTACTGCAATTTGTCGGAATTGTCAACTTTGCCAACATAATAATAAAATGACTCCATACAGATACATATTAGACACCTCGAGCAAAAAGTATAGATGCCCTAAATGCCAAAAGAAAACCTTTGTTTGTTTCATAGATACTGATACTGGCGAAGTGATGCCTGATGAGTTTGGCAGATGCGACAGGGAAAGCAAATGCAGATACTTTAATGTTCCTAAAAGTGAAATAAAAACTGATTTCAACTATGAGTACATACCACCAGCCAAGCCATCTTATCACGATTATAATTTAGTAATTGAAAGCGGACGTAATTTTAAGGCTAACAATTTCATTAAATTTTTGAAAAGCATCTTTAATGCTGATGAGGTTAAAGACACCATTAGACGTTATTTAATTGGCTCTACTAAGTATTTCGAGGGCGGTACAGTCTTTTGGCAGATAGACGACAAGCAAAATGTAAGGCACGGAAAAGTAATGGCTTACGATGCTACAACTGGAAAGCGTTCAAAGGATGCAAACGGCAAAGCACATATTAATAGTGTACGCAGTATAATGAAGCTAAAGGATTTCAATTTGAAACAATGCCTGTTTGGGTTGCACTTAATCAATGAAACTAACTGCAAAAAAATTGCTTTGGTAGAAGGTGAAAAGACCGCAATAATGATGAGCATTTTTAAGCCTGAATACCTTTGGTTGGCTACTGGAAGCAAGCACGGTTTCAAATACGAATACCTAAAGCCGTTAAAAGGATTTGAAATTGTAGCGTTTCCTGATAAGAGCGAATACAGCGACTGGCTGGCAAAGGCTAATAAGGTTAAACGTTATGGCTTAGATGTTTCTGTTAGTCAATGGATGGAAACAACAGCTTATCCTGATGGAACTGATTTGGCAGACGTGTATTTAATGGAGCGTAAAAAGTCAAGTCCTGAAACACCTCAACAATTTTCAAAACTGGAACAAGATGAGACGGTTAAAAAAAGTGAAAACCGCATTTATTCAACAAGTGAAAAGATATTGAAAAAACTTGCTTGCATTAACCCTAATGTATTGGAACTCGTAAAGCAATTTGAATTGACCGACATTAATGGAATTGCATTAAAAGTACAATAGCAACTCACTAACAACTCTAAAACAATGGGAAAAGAAAAAAACTTTGGTACTAAGATTAACTCTAACGGGTTTAGTAAAAATCCTGAAAATATTAATAGGAAAGGGAGACCAGTCTCTATAAGGCAAAACTTAAAAGATATGCTGGAGAATGAGGGAGAGCTTAGAGTAGACCCTGAGAACGTTATAAGCGTTAATAAAGACGGCAGTGTATCTATAAAGCTCCCTAAGACTGATGCAATAACGTATAAGCTTATGGACTGGGCTATTAATGGAAACGGAAACGAAAGCATTAAAGCTATACAGATAATGCTGGAGCAGATAGACGGAAAACCAAATAAAACAATTGATGTTAATGAGAGGTTAGAGATACCTCTTATAGATATTCCTATAACACGCTGGGTTGAGTAATTACTTAACTTGTATTTGTAGTATTTAATTAATCATACAAAATCAAAACAATACGCGCGCGCGTGTTTAATTTAGATACTCAAAAATTGTTGCTAAAAACCAAATTGCGTAACAATTGTGTAACAATGGAAAATAAAAAAAGAGCTACATTTCTGTAACTCTTTCATTTTCAACGCTCCCCTTCTTGGACTCGAACCAAGGACCCTCTGATTAACAGTCAGATGCTCTAACCAACTGAGCTAAAGAGGAATGTATTTTAAAATTTTTACAATCTTGTTGCAAAAAAGAACTAATGTTTCTTTCAAAACGGATGCAAATATAAAACAATTTTTAAACTCGCAAAATGTTTTCTTTTATTTTTTTGCTATTCGAAAATAGCTCTGTAAATATCATTACCGTTTGCAAATAAAACTAACGCAATAATAATAAAGAAACCAACAAGTTGTGCGTATTCCATAAACTTATCTCCTGGCTTTCTTCCGCTTATTATTTCATAAAGGAGAAACATAACATGACCACCATCTAATGCAGGAATTGGCAAAATGTTCATAAATGCTAATATGATAGAAATTAAGGCTGTTGTCATCCAAAATGCCTGCCAGTTCCAAGCATCTGGGAATAAGTTCCCTATTGCTCCAAAACCACCAACTTGTGTTGCACCTTTGGCTGTAAACACATATTTAAATTGTGCTACGTAGTCCCTAAGTGTGTCATAACCATAGCTAAACCCTTCTGTTATACTTTGTCCCAATGTATATTGCTTAGTTTCAATACTTACGTTTTGCTTTGCAGACAAGCCTAGGTTCTCATCTTTTTCGGCAATTAAATTTAAAGTTTGTGTTGCTCCGTTTCTTATTACACCTACAGTAAACTCATTAGTTTCTAGGTTTGCTCTTTTTCTTTTAAACTCATTAAAAGAAGTAACTTTTTCTCCATTTATAGAAGTTAAATTATCTCCAACCAGAAAACCTGCTTTATCTGCTTTTGTGTTTTTTCCTATACTATCTAAAGTTACAGTTACTAGAGGTTGTATAGGTGTTGTAAGACCAGACTGCCAAAGTGTGTCACCAATATCTTCAGGGATATTTAATGTTTCCCTTGTACCGTCACTGTGTAACACTGTTATAGTATTTACATCTCTTAGCATTAAGTCTCTGTTAATAGCTAAAGAGTTTTCGTAGTCTTTGCCATTTACTTGTAAAATTTGATCTCCATTTTGAAATCCGTATTGCTCAAACTCTTCAGCAACATATAAGCCGTCTGGCATTTGTTCTGGGCCAGTGTAACCGCTTCCCCAAACAAATAAAACCATCATATATATAAAAAACCCTAATACAATATTTACAACAACACCACCAACCATAATAATTAGGCGTTGCCAAGCTGGTTTTGAACGAAACTCCCATTCTTTTGGTTCTTGGGCCATTTGTTCTTTGTCCATGCTTTCATCTATCATACCAGAGATTTTAACATAGCCTCCAAGTGGTAACCAGCCGATACCATAAACTGTCTCGCCAATTTTCTTTTTGAAAAGAGCAAACTTCACATCAAAGAATAGGAAAAACTTTTCTACTCGAGTTTTAAAGATTTTAGCAGGAATGTAATGTCCAAATTCATGTAGGACAATTAATAGTGATAAACTAAGTAATAACTGTATAGCTTTTATAAAGAATGGACTCATTTCCATAGTGTTGTCTAAATTTTAGTGTGCAAAAGTAAACTTTTCAGAATTTATGTCTCTTTTAAAGACATTTAATTAGTAAAGATTTAGCAATCTGTGTTACAAAATATGTTGCTGGATTGTAATTTTGCACAAATAATTTTCAGATGCTTCAGTTTTTTTCAAAATACAAGTGGTTTTTTGTGGTGATGTTTGTGCTTTCAGCAATTATTATCTACACATTTTATACCGTTTTAAAACCAACAAAAAAGCTGCCAATTTATCAGCCTGCAGATGTTAATGTTGAGTTGGTAGATACTACTGTACAATATGTAAGGAAGTATCATAAAATAAAAGATTTTGAGCTCATAAATCAAAACGGAGAAATAGTTACCCAGCAGGTCTTTGCAAATAAAATTTACGTAGCAGATTTTTTCTTCACTACCTGTCAAACTATTTGCCCTATAATGACAGATCACATGGCTAACCTTCAAGAAGAGCTACTTAACAACGATAATGTTTTGCTCTTGTCACATACCGTACAACCTGAAGTTGATAGTGTGCCTCAATTAAAAAAATACGCAAAAAAGAAAGGTGTTATAAATTCTAAATGGCATTTAGTAACTGGTAAGAAGAAAGACATTTACGATTTAGCCAGAAAAAGTTATTTGGCAAGTAAAACAGATGGCAACGGTGGTCCTTATGATATGATACATACCGAAAACTTTGTTTTGGTAGACCAGCAAAGGCGTATACGTGGCTTTTATGATGGGACTAAGCCAGAAAGTATAACTGAGATTTTAGAAGATATTAAGATTTTAGAACGAGAAGTAGAGTAGTTATAGAAGTTTATCTCATTATATTTTCCAAACCACTATAAATCGACTACTTTTGCTTATCTAAATTCAATCTAAATAAAAAAGTTGAAAGTAACTGTTGCTCATTTAAAACGCGGCCAACGCGGTATCATAAAAGATATTTCTGCAGAGGTTATTCCTTTAAAGCTTCTAGAAATGGGATGTTTGCCTGGCAATGAAGTAACATTGGTACAAACTGCGCCATTTAAGGATCCTATGTATCTTAATATAAATGGGAGCCATTTGGCTATAAGAAAAGAAACAGCTTTAAATATTGAAATAGATATTATCTCGTAATGCCCAAAAACATCAACGTCGCTCTTATTGGAAACCCAAACACAGGAAAGACATCTGTCTTTAACCATTTAACGGGTTTAAATCAACAAGTAGGAAACTATCCAGGTATTACTGTAGAAAAGAAAGAAGGTATTTGCAAATTGCCACGAGGCCTTAAAGCCCATATTTTAGATCTTCCAGGTACTTATAGCTTAAACGCTTCATCCTTAGATGAAAATGTGGTAATTGAGTTGTTATTAAATAAGAACGATAAAGATTACCCAGATGTTGCGGTAGTAGTTAGTGATGTTGAAAACCTAAAGCGAAATCTATTACTTTTTACACAGATAAAAGATTTAGGTTTACCAACAATTTTAGTGATTAATATGGCAGATCGTATGAAACGAAAAGCCATTAGTCTTGATATTCCTCTTTTAGAGAAACAGCTTAAAACTAAGATTGCTTTAGTTAGTGCCCGTAAAAAAGAAGGAATAGAAGAACTTAAAGAGTTAATCACAAATTTTAAACATATTTCCGACGAGCCCTGTGTAAATGCATCTGTAATAGCTCCAGATTATTTTGACAGGTTAAAAAAAGCATTTCCTAACCAATCCCTTTATAAGTTATGGTTGGTGATTACACAGGATGTAAACTTCGGAAAAATAGATAGAAAAAGGCCAGATGGTATTGCCTCTTTTAAAACTGAAAACACGAGCACTCTTAAACGGCTTCAGCAAAAAGAAACCATTTTAAGATATCAATTTATAAATGGCGTTTTAAGAGAAGGTTTAACTGTGGATAAAGAGAATGCTAAAGACCTTCGAGCAAGACTAGATAGGATATTAACCCATAAGGTTTGGGGGTACCTTATTTTCTTTGGAATCTTGTTGTTAATCTTCCAAGCTATTTACGACTGGTCTAGCTACCCAATGGATTTTATTGATGGCACATTTGCCTCTTTGGGCGAATGGGTTAAACAAGTATTGCCAGCTGGTGCATTTACAAACCTTATAAGTGAAGGAATTATACCTGGCTTAGGAGGTATTATCATATTTATACCTCAAATTGCCTTTTTATTTCTCTTTATTTCTGTTTTGGAAGAAAGTGGGTATATGAGTCGAGTGGTCTTTTTAATGGATCGAATAATGAGACGATTTGGCCTTAGTGGTAAAAGTGTTGTTCCATTAGTTTCAGGTACTGCTTGTGCCATTCCTGCTGTTATGGCATCGCGAAATATAGAAAGTTGGAAGGAACGGTTAATTACAATTCTTGTAGTGCCATTTACCACGTGTTCTGCACGGTTGCCTGTTTATCTTATAATAATTGCTTTGGTGATTCCTGAAGAGAAGTTCTTATTCTTCAATTTACAAGGGTTAACCTTAATGTTGCTTTATCTCTTGGGATTTGGAATGGCTATATTTTCTGCATTTATCCTTAATAAAATTCTTAAAATTAAAAGTAAAACTTACTTTGTTATAGAAATGCCCAACTATAAGCTGCCAATGCTTAAAAATGTGGCTATTAATGTAATAGAAAAAACCAAATCTTTTGTTGTAGGTGCTGGTAAAATTATACTAGCAATTAGTATTGTACTTTGGGTATTAGCTAGTTATGGTCCTGGTGAAAAATTTGAAAATGCAGAAACTTACGTTACTGAAAATATAGCTGCAGCAAATGCTACACAAGATGAGATAGATAAACACGTTGCCTCTTATAAACTTGAAAATTCTTATATAGGAATTATGGGTAAGTTTATTGAACCTGCAGTAAGTCCTTTGGGTTATGACTGGAAAATAGGAATAGCTATTGTAAGTTCTTTTGCAGCAAGAGAAGTATTTGTAGGAACATTGGCCACAATTTATAGTGTTGGTAGTGATGAAGAAGAAACGATTAAACGCCGTATGGCTGCAGAAGTGAACCCAATTTTAGGAGGACCTTTATTTAATCTTGCAAGCGGAATAAGCTTGTTGTTATTCTATGCTTTTGCCATGCAGTGTATGAGTACCTTGGCAATAGTTAAAAGAGAAACCAATACCTGGAAATGGCCGGTATTACAACTTGGTATAATGACAGCTATTGCTTACGTTGCAGCATTGGTTGCTTTTCAATTATTAAAATAGTAAATTAAAGAGATGGAACAATTGCAGAATATACTCGTAATAATCACAGCTAGTTTAGCTGTAATGTATTTAGTGGGCAAGTTTATTTGGAAACCAGCTTTTTTAAAGCCAAAAGCATCTAAAGTTGGTTGTGGTGAAAATGACTGTGGTTGCCACTAGTCTAAAAATCGACTAGCATCTTCGGTAGATATCTTAATTACCTTCTTTATAAACGCATCATCTTCATTTACTAATTTCTCAAAAGCATTACTGCCATATAATTGTTGTGCCATTGTTGCTTTTAGGTAACGTTTTAGATCAGGTAAATGATTTTTAACTTGTAGCCTATATCCTTGGTTTGCCGTATAGTTTATAAATTCTTGAGCTGTAGCATTTGTAATAAGTTCTTTCTCTACAAATTCATTAAAACTTAAACTCGTATAAAAGTCTCTGTTTTTTTCTAAAAGATTAAACACAAACCTGTTCATAAAGCCGCTTCGTAATAAAAAACGAATACTTTCACTTTCATATGAGGTGTCTTTAGGTATAAATATATCTGGTATAATACCGCCGCCACCATAAACAATTTTACCTTTTGGTGTTCTAAACTTTAAAGAATCTGCAACTGTTATACTGTCTTGGCTAATAAGCTCGCCATTTTTATATCTGTTTAAGTAATCACTAAAGTAAGCGTCGTTCCCATTTTCATAAGGTTTTTGGATGCTTCTTCCAGTAGGCGTGTAATAACGTGCAATGGTAAGGCGTACAGCGCTACCATCTCCTAGTGCCATTTCGCGTTGCACTAATCCTTTACCATAAGACCTGCGTCCTATAATTAATCCTCTATCGTTGTCTTGTATGGCTCCAGCTATAATTTCTGATGCAGACGCAGATGTTTCATCAATAAGCACATAAATACCACCATCTTCAAAGTTTCCGCTTCTTGTAGCGTAGGTGTTTTCTACCTTGCCCTTTTTGTTTTTTGTGAAAAGGATAAGCTTGTCGTCTTCTAAAAATTCATCTATAATTTTAGTGGTTTGACCAATATAGCCTCCAGGATTTCCGCGTAAATCTATAGCCAGTTCTGTGGCGCCTTGTTGTTGTAGGGTTGTAAGTGCCTGCTTAAATTCTGTATAGGTGCTTTCTGCAAAGCGGTTCATTTTTATATATCCCAACTCATCTGTTAGCATATAAAAGGCATCAACACTTTTTAGGGGAACATCACCTCGCTTAATTGTGGTTTTGAAGGTTTTGTCTTCACTAGGCCTGTAAACCGTAAGCGTTACATTTGTATTTCTTTTCCCTTTTAGAAAATTTGAAAGAGAATCGTTAGTTACATTATTTCCAAATAGCTTTATATTGTCTGCATAAAGTATTCTGTCTCCGCCAACAATACCACTTTTTTCACTTGGGCCACCTTCAATAGTATTTATAACAGAAATTGTATCTCTTATGGTGTAAAAACTAACACCAATCCCTACAAAGTCTCCTTTCATATTTTCGGCAACTGCTTTGTATTCGCTTTGAGGTATATATGTTGAGTGTGGGTCTAAATTTTCTAAGATGCCATCTACAGTAACATCTACAATGCTATCTGTATTAACTTGGTCTACATACTCATAGTCTATATAATCTATAAGTCTGTTTAGTTTTTCTTTTTTAGGGTTAGAGGCAAAAAGGCTTTCGCTTCCGTTAGAGAAGTTAAGCTTTGCGCCTAGAAATATTCCAAAAGCACAGGCTATGCCTAAAAAAAGTGGGAGATAAGATTTTTTGTAAAATTTCAAGTTGTTTGTGTTAGTCGTCTGGATTAGAAATATGTTCTATAAGGACGCCAGCTTTTTCTAAAAATTTCAATCCAGAGTTATCTTTATAGTCGTGTTGATATACAACGCGTTTTATGCCAGATTGGTGTATGAGTTTGCTACAATCTTTACAAGGAGACATTGTTATGTATAATGTTGCGTCCCTACAGGATTGTGTGCTTCCGGCAACTTTTAAAATGGCATTAGCTTCTGCATGCAATACATACCATTTTGTATAGCCTTCATCATCTTCACAATAATTTTCAAAACCAGTTGGGGTACCATTGTACCCATCACTTATAATCATCCTATCCTTTACAATAAGCGCGCCAACTTGTTTTCGTTTACAATGCGACAGCTGTCCCCATTCTCTAGCTATGCGTAAATAGGCTTTGTCGTATTTAAGTTGTTTTTTTTGAGACATTTAAGTGGGTTTAAAACTTTTTAAAAGTAATAGATTTATTATAAAAAAGAATTTAAGAGCTTACCAAAGCCAGTTTTCAAAAAGTATAGGTAAAACTATACCTATTACTATAGAAGAGGAAACAATAATCCAATCTCTGCGACTTATGCTTAATAAAGACTGGCAAACAAAACTAATTCCTAGAACGGCTAATACTACAAGAATTTGAGATACTTCTATTCCAGCTGCAAACCCTACTAATGGCAAAACTTTTTGATCTCCAGTAGCTATCATTTTAAAATACGTTGAAAACCCAAAACCGTGTATTAACCCAAAGAAAAGCGTCGCAATGTATTGACCATAATGTTTTCTGGCAGTTGTGTTTTTATCCGCAATCTTTAAATTGTAAACAGCTGCTAGTATAATGGTTACGGGTATTAAAAACTCTATAATTGAGCTGTCAACCGTAAAAATACCGAATGATGATACTATTAATGAGAGTGTGTGTCCAATTGTAAACAGCGTAACCAGAGCAAGAACTTTTTGCCATTCCTTAAATGAATACACAGCTACTAATACAATAAAGAACAATACATGATCGTAGGCGTTAATATCTAAGACGTGAGTTAAACCAAGCTCAAAAAAAAGCTGTAATTGATTCATTGTTTTTAATAGTTTAATTGGAGCTTATAAAGGTACTTAATCTATAGTAGATACGTTAACAGCTATTTCTGAAGAATGATTAAAAAGTACTTTTCAATAAAAAACCCATAATAACAAATAGAATTTGCTGTTATGGGTTTTCGTACTCAAGGCGGGAATCGAACCCGCACAACCGAAGTTACTGGATTTTGAATCCAGCGCGTCTACCAGTTCCGCCACTTGAGCATTAATGGACGGCAAAATTAACAAATTATTTTATAGGTAACCTTAAATTTCACCACATTCTTTTACCTTAAACTCAAAGAATTACCTATTTTTGCACCTCATTTTGAAAACTTAAGCTTAACCAACTCAAAATCAATATGCCAGAGGTTACTACAGAAGCAAAAATCTTTGCTTGTACACAAAGTAAAACACTAGCTGAAAACATAGCAAGCCATTACGGTGTGCCAATTGGTAACGTTATAACATCAACTTATAGTGATGGTGAGTTTCAGCCTTCATTTGAGGAGTCTGTAAGAGGTACAAGAGTTTTTATTATTGGGTCTACAAATCCTGGACCTAATAACTTAATGGAAATGTTACTTATGCTTGATGCTGCTAAACGTGCATCTGCAAGACATATAACTGCAGTATTGCCATATTTTGGATGGGCAAGACAAGACAGAAAAGACAAACCAAGAGTGCCAATTGCGGCAAAATTGGTAGCAAAAATGCTAGAGACTGCTGGAGCAACACGTATAATTACAATGGACCTTCACGCAGACCAAATACAAGGCTTTTTTGAAAGGCCAGTAGATCATTTATTTGCTTCAACAATTTTCTTGGAGCAAATTAGAGATTTAAACTTAGACAATCTTATGATAGCTTCTCCAGATATGGGAGGTTCTAAAAGAGCATATGCATACAGCAAAGCTCTTGAAAGTGAGGTTGTTATTTGTTATAAACAACGTGCCAAGGCCAATGTTATTTCGCATATGGAGCTAATTGGTGATGTTACAGGCAAGAATGTCATCCTTGTAGATGATATGGTAGACACTGCTGGAACATTAACAAAAGCTGCAGATTTAATGATGGAGCGTGGCGCAAAAAGTGTACGAGCAATATGTACACACCCAATTTTATCTGGGAATGCTTATGAACGTATAGAGAATTCTAAACTGGAACAATTAATTGTTACAGATTCAATCCCTCTAACACAAAAAAGCAATAAGATAAAAGTGGTGTCTTGTGCTAAACTCTTTGCAGAGGTTATGACAAGAGTACACCACAACAAGTCGATTAGTTCGACATTTGTAATGTAATTTATTAATTAATCAAAATAGACTAATATGAAGTCAATTACGATTTACGGATCGAAAAGAGAAAGCCTAGGGAAGAAGGCAACTAAAGCCCTACGTAATGCTGAAGCGGTTCCTTGCGTATTATACGGAGGAGAAAAACCTGTACATTTTTCAGCAGAAGAAAAAGAGTTCAGAAACCTTATCTATACGCCAGATGTACACACTGTCGTAATTGAATTAGATAATGGAGAAAAGTACAATGCAATTGTACAAGATCTTCAGTTTCACCCAGTATCAGAAGCTATCTTACACGTAGATTTCTACGAAATTGTAGATGGTCGTCCTATTACTATGGAAATTCCTATCCACAGTGAAGGTGTAGCAAAAGGTGTTAAGAATGGTGGTGTTTTACGTTTTAACCTAAGACGTTTAAAAGTTAAAGGTTTAGCTAAAAACTTACCAGATTATATCGTTGCAGATGTTACTAAACTTAAAATTGGTAACAAGTTATATGTAACTGAAGTTGCAAATGACGATTACAAAATTCTTCACCCAGATAACACGGTAATTTGCCAAGTTAAAACATCTCGTAACATTACAGCTCTTGATGATGAGGATGATGAGGATGAAGTGGCACCAGGAGATGTTCCAGCTACAGAAACAGACGATGTTGCTGCAGTTAAAGAAGGAACAGACGAATAGTCTTAAATCTCATAAGCAAATCATAAAACATCCGTCCATATGGCGGATGTTTTTTATTTTTACAGAAGTATGTTAGCATTCTTCGGAAGACTTTTTAGTAAACCAAAAGACGCTTCACCAGAAATTGACCCTATGCGAAAATTTTTGATTGTAGGCCTAGGTAATATTGGGCCAAAATATCACAATACAAGACACAATATTGGTTTTAAGATATTAGACCATTTAGCAGAACAAGAAGATCTTGTTTTTGAACCTAATAAATTAGGAGACACTGCAACCTATAAATTTAAAGGACGCACCTTTATACTGCTTAAGCCATCTACATTTATGAACTTAAGTGGAAAAGCTGTAAATTATTGGATGCAGAAAGAAAAAATTAGAACCAGTAATTTACTAATTATAACAGACGACTTAAACTTACCATTTGGTACTATACGTTTAAAAACTAAAGGAAGTGATGGTGGTCATAATGGATTAAAAGATATACAGGCACAGCTAAAAACAGTTGGTTATCCTAGGTTTAGGTTTGGGATATCTAATGAGTTTTCTAAAGGAAGGCAGGTAGACTACGTTTTAGGTGAATGGAGTGAGGAAGAAGAATCACAGATGAAAGAACGCTTAGATACCTCTGTAGAACTTATAAAATCTTTTGGCACTGCAGGCGTATCTATCACAATGAATACATTTAACGGCAAATAATTTTGGAGCAACACACAAACGCTAATACATTTTCAGGTTCTAAAAATACCGTTGTAACAATTGGTACTTTTGATGGTGTACACATAGGGCATCAAAAAATAGTAAATCGCTTGGTTAATCAGGCTGAACTAGATTCTGTTATCCTTACATTTTTTCCGCACCCAAGAATGGTGTTACAGCAAGACAACACAATAAAGTTGTTGCATACTATAGAGGAAAAAACAACCGTATTAGAGCAATTAGGCTTAGATCATTTAGTTATACATCCTTTTACAAAAGAGTTTAGTAGGTTAACGGCTCAACAATTTGTAGAAAACATTTTAGTGAATCAATTAAAAGCAAAAAAAATTATAATAGGTTATGATCATAGGTTTGGTAGAAATCGTACCGCAGATATAAGCACTTTTAAAGACTTTGGAGAACAGTATGGATTTGTGGTTGAGGAGATTACAAAGCAAGATGTTGATGATGTTGCTGTGAGTTCTACCAAGATAAGAACTGCGTTGCAAAAAGGACAAATAGAGAAAGCAAATGCTTTTTTAGGACAACCATATATGTTAACCGGTACTATTGTAAAGGGTAAAGGAATTGGTAAGACCTTAGGCTATCCCACAGCAAACATTCAAATTGAAGAAGCCTATAAGCTAATTCCTAAAAATGGAGTTTACATTGTTAAAACAAACTTTAAAGGAATCACATACTTTGGAATGATGAATATTGGGACTAACCCTACAGTTGGCGGTAAATCTCAAACAATAGAGACCTATTTCTTTAATATGGATACTGATTTGTATGGAAGTAAAATGACCATACAAATGCTTAAGCGTATTAGAGATGAAAAGAAATTTGCGAGCGTAGACCAACTTATTGAAGCGATGCAGAACGATGAGAAAATATCAATCAATTATATTGAAACGTTATCATGAACCTCAATAAACTCCTCTTTAAGCAAATAGACAACAGTGCACTTATCGTTTTTAGATGGATATTTGGGCTACTCATTACGTTAGAAGCTTGGGGAGCTATTTTTACAGGTTGGATAAAGCGCACCTTAATTGAACCACAACAAACCTTTAATTTTATCGGCTTAGATTTCTTACAGCCTTTACCTGGAGATGGTATGTATTATTACTACGCATTAATGGGACTTTTTGGGGTATTGGTAATGATAGGTTATAAGTATAGGTTTAGCATGTCTTGCTATACAGTTATGTGGGCGTGTGTATATTTAATGCAAAAGTCTTCATATAATAATCATTATTATTTATTAATGTTGTTGTGCTTTATAATGATCTTTTTACCTGCGCACAGATGGGCTAGTGTAGATGCTTGGAAAAAACCTAGCATTAAGAAGATTAAAATGCCAAGATGGGTTGTGCTATTTATAATAGTTCAGCTTTGGATTGTATACACCTACGCATCAGTGGCTAAACTTTACCCAGATTGGCTAAATGCAACCGTAGCAGAAAACCTTATGAGAGGTAAGAAAGACTATTGGTTGGTTGGAGACTTTCTTCAACAGGATTGGGTACATTATTGTATTGCATATACCGGTATATTATTCGACTTACTTGTTATACCACTATTGCTAATTAAACGTACACGTTGGTTTATAGTTATTGCGAGTGTATTTTTTCATTTGTTTAATAGCTTTGTTTTTCAAATAGGTATTTTTCCTTATCTCTCATTAGCATTTATTTTATTTTTCTTCACGACAGAAACGATAAACAAAAGATTTTTAAAAGGAAAACCTCATTATTCTGAAGGTGAAATTATTATACCTAACTATAAACCAATCCTTATTTGTATTACTGGAGTTTGGTTTATTATTCAGATAGGGTTGCCATTAAGGCATTGGGTAATACCAGACAATGTTTTGTGGACCGAAGAAGGCCATAGACTTAGCTGGAGAATGATGTTGAGAAGTAAATCAGGAAGCACTTCTTTTGTGGTTGAAGAAAAGGATACAGGAAAAAGAACCCGAGTAAATTTAGAAGACTACTTGACTAGAAAACAACTTAGGACAGTGTCTTCCAAACCAGATTGTATGTGGCAATTTGCACAACGTCTTAAGAGTGAATATGCTGCCAAAGGCAAGGATATAGCGGTGTATGTAAATTCTCGAGTAAAAGTAAATGGTAGGCCTTATCAGCAATTTACAGACCCTAATGTAGATCTTGCAAATACCAAATGGGATTATTTTGGACACGCCACTTGGATTATGCCAAGTAAATTAGAAGAGGTTAAACCTATGCTTAAGAAGTAGATTTTTCATTCTCTACATCTTCCATATCTTCTTCTTCTGCAATTATCCTTAAAGATGGTTCTCTCATAACCTCTTTATTTGCAATCACTTTTTCTAAAGATAGTAATAGCGCAGGCAATAAAATAAGGTTAGAAAGCATAGCAAAAAGTAGCGTAGCAGAAACCAAGCCTCCAAGCGCTTTTGTGCCTCCAAAATTACTAATCATGAATATTGAAAATCCAAAGAATAATACAATTGATGTATAAAACATACTTACACCGGTTTCTTTTAAAGCTGCATAAACAGACTTCTTAATACGCCAGTTGTTTGCTTTGAGCTCTTGCCTATATTTTGCCAAGAAATGAATAGTATCATCTACAGAAATACCAAATGCGATACTAAATACTAAAATTGTTGAAGGTTTTATAGGAATGCCTAAAAAGCCCATCATACCAGCTGTTACTAATAATGGTAATAGGTTTGGTACTAGTGATACAAAAATCATTCTAGCAGACCTAAACATCCAAGCCATAAAAACAGCTATTAGTAAGATGGCTAATGATAGTGAAAGCACAAGGTTGTTTACTAAATACGTAGTTCCTTTTTGAAAGATTAATGCACGACCTGTAAATGTTACATCATACCTGTCTTCTGGAAATATCTTATTAATTTGAGGCCATAACGCTTCCTCTATGCGCTCCATTTTTTCTGTACCAATGTCTTTCATAAACGTAGTCATGCGGGCATACTGTCCTGTGGAGTCTACATAAGTGCTTAATATATTACCGTTAGCAGATGAGTTTTTGGTATAGGGTAAGATGAAGTTGCGCTCTTGAGAAGTTGGCAATTGGTAATACTTAGGATTACCATTGTAATAAGCCTGTTTTGTATACTTTACCAAACTCACTACAGAGAGTGGTTTAGAAAGTTCAGGAACATCAACTAAAAGCTCTTGAAGTTGATCCATACGTTTAAGTGTGGCAGCTTTTAATACTCCATTTTTGCGCTTAGTATCAATAAGAATTTCTAATGGCATAACGCCACCAAATTCATCTTGAAAAAACTCAATGTCTTTAAAAAAGCTAGCTTCCTTAGGCATATCCTCAAGTAGGCTTCCTGATAATTTTATGGTATAAATTCCTATAATACTTGTTACTAAGAGAATTATAGAGACTATATAAATCATTATACGTTTATGGCGCACAATGTTTTCTATCCAATTTACCCAACCTTCAACCCAACGTTTATTCAAATGCTCAAGGTGCTTTTCTTTAGGCATTGGTAAGTAACTATACAGTATAGGTATAATTAAAAGACTTAACAGGAAGATGGCTAATATGTTTATTGAAGCCACAACACCAAACTCTTTAAGAAGTGTGCTGTCTGTAAGTATAAACGTAGCAAAACCAGAAGCTGTAGTTACGTTTGTCATTAAAGTTGCATTACCAATTTTAGTAATTACACGTTGTAAAGACTTTGCTTTATTACCGTGATTTTTAATTTCTTGTTGGTATTTATTTATAAGGAAGATACAGTTAGGTATTCCTATTACAATGATTAAAGGTGGTATTATGGCCGTAAGAACAGTAATTTCATATCGCAGTAGGCCTAAGAACCCAAAAGCCCACATAACACCTATAAGTACAGTAATCATAGAAATTAAAGTGGCTCTAAAGCTTCTAAAAAAGAGGAAGAAAATCAAGGAGGTTACAAATAATGCACCACCTACAAACAATCCAATTTCATCAATAATGTTTTGTGAGTTTAAGGTCCTTATATAAGGCATACCAGAGACATAAACATTAATGTCTTGGCTTTCTTCAAACTCCTCAATAATTGGAATGAGTTCTTTTAGTATAAAGTCTTTACGGGCTTTTTTATTTATAATAGCCTTGTCTAAATACAGTGCGGTTTGTACGGTATTGGTCTTCTTGCTATATACCAAGCCTTCATAAAATGGAAGCTTGTTAAATATGGTAGTTTCGTAGTTTTTTAATGAATCTGCATTTAAAACTTTTGGTGCAGCATCAACAAGCTCGAACCTGTTTGGGTCTGAAAATTTTTCTAACCTCTTAAGGTTGTCAACTCCAATTGTAGATTCTACTTCGCTGTAAGTTCTTAGTTTTTTGGTAAGGGCATTCCAAGCTTCAAATTTCTTGGGTATAAATAATGTTGAGTCATTTGTGGCAATAACAATAAGATTACCTTCTTCTCCAAACTTGTCTAAGAATTTATTGTACTCAATATTTATAGGGTGATCATCTGGTAGTAAATTGGCTTCAGTAAAAGAAAACTGCATGTGTTTCCATTGTGAACCAAGAAAAACGGTAGCACCAATTACTGCAATTAATATTAATAGACGATTTCGAAGTATAAATCGTGCAATTGTATTCCAGAACCCAAAACTGAATAGTTTAGCCATCAACTCAAATTAAGAGCTGCAAAGTTAGGCATTGTTAGGAATACTAAAGGATTGTAAACTTACAATTTAAGGTAAAATGTAAATTTAATAGAAAGGTTGTCTGTCCAGTCTGATAAATGGTAGGCGCCATACCTATAAGCAAAGCTGGTTCCGAACCCTAAAAACAGTTTGTTTATCTCTAAACCGGCTTCATTATAACCGTGATTTAGTGTGTTGTATGGCCTACTGTGGTTTTCTTGATTGCCACTATCACCTATAGCGTGACGTGAAATAAGCACAACTTCTGGCTGAAACTTAGTTGTAAAATTAAGCGGCCTTAATGTGTGTCTTATTTGTAAGGTTGCAAGTTTATCACTAAAAAACTCACTAAAATACATAGTTTCAAAACTTCGTCTTCCGGCTACTGAAAAGCGTTGAAACACAGTTTCTTTAGTTGGTGCGTTAGGGTAGGCGTGAAATAAATGCGTTAGGGGTATGTTACCAAAAGAATAATCTCCTTCTAGCAAAATAGCTGTGTGGCTTTTATTTAAGCGTTTAATCTGATAGTCTATTTTAGCACCAATTTTTGTGTAATTGAAGTCACCTTCTAAAACACCATCAAAACTTTGAACTATTTGAGCAGAAAACTTAGGGAAATTTTCCTCAAACTCTATCGTCTTTCTCGGCCCTCTCAAAAACTTACTAAAAGGGCTCCATCTTACTGCAAAAACAGCTTCGGTTATGCGATAATCATTGTATAGCACGCCGTCATCTAAAAAGCGGTATCCTGCTGTTTGGAAAATATGACTTCTCCTGAACATAGTTTCAGTAAGAAGTTTGGGAGTAAATTTATGTTGTAAGCTTGTACGCCACGTTTTATGCTGGTAGTAAAAATCTATATTAACCAATCTTGGTTCAAAAAGAGAATACACCAACTTATCTGTGAGGTAAACAAAACTACCAACCTCTGCAACATCGCTTGTATAATTTACATTAAACCAAGAAGAAGACTCTTCTCGAAGCAGCACACCAGCACCAAAGCTATATTTAAAGGTGTGATCCTTAAATCCATACACACCGTAACCTTCTAGCCTAAAGTCTTTTGAAAATTTTTGATTGGTAATACCGCCAGTTCCCAAACGCATACCTTCGTAATTATTATATTTTACAAGGGTTCTTAAATCTACATCCCAAAAACCGATAGGGTAATAACCTTCATTAAAGTTTTGAATAACATCTATACGGCGTTCAATATTTTCTGCTTTAACTATACTGTCTACGCGTTTAGAGGTTGCTTTGTCTCTATCTGTAAATGGTTCTGACCTGTAAGTTTCCCAAAACGATTCAGGTTTATCAATTGCTTCTGGTAAGATTTCAATAGCGTAATTACCACGGCTAAGCGCTAAATCTGGATTTAAAACAACATCTGAAACTGTAGATGTTGAGCTTAAGTATAGCTTGTCTGCATCTATACCGCTTATGGTGTCATTTTTTTTAATGTTTTTTCTTTGTAATTGTCCTACAGAAATATTTCCACCAAAAACAGAGATAGATTTACCTCCTTTTCCAGGTTTTATTGTCACAGATGACGACTCTGGAAACCACACATCTTGTGAGTTTAGATAACTAAACTCTTGTGTGGTTTCAATATTTACAACACCATTTAATTGTCCTATTGCTTTTTGAAGCGCTAAAGACTCTGTGTCTAAATAAAGAACTCCTTCTAAACCTGCAACTGCTCGCTGTCTTTTTGGCTTAAAGTAAATTACATAAGCTGGCCTACTACCAGTTGTTGTGTCTAGTATTTTATACCTGTAATTATTAAAGGGCTTTTTTGAAAGTGGGCTTGCATAGTCGGTTTCAAAAACAGTATAGTCTTCTTTATACCACGAAAGTGACTGTAGTTGTAATGCTAAAAGTTCATAAACTGGTTTCTCAAAGCCGGCAGTATTAGTACCCTTAACAGTTTCTTTTAATCCTTTTTCCTTAGAGTACTCGTAAGTACTTACCTTTTCTGAAAGATAGGCTCTACTTGAATTTATAAGTGTTTCAATTTCAAAATTAGCAGAATCTACGTCAACTTTAAAATCTTCATTATCTATAATAAACTTATTATAAGAGGTGTATTTATAAGAAGACAGTTTTTGATCTGGATCGTTCTGAGTTTTATTTTTAATAGCTAATGCTATAATCTCATTTGCAGGATTATTTTGCTCTGTAAGAACAACCTCATTAAGCTGTTCTTGAGATGCTTTAAGGACAATGCTATACTTAAATTTTGAGTCTTTTAGCTTAATAGTTTTTGGAGCAAAACCAATATAGCTAACTGTAAACTCTTTAGCAGAAGTAGAGTTTGTGAATTCAAAAACCCCATTAATATCTGTTAGGGTAACAGGATTATTGTTTATGCTTATTTGCGCAAATGCTAAAGGCTCTTTTTGTGTTGTAACTGTTCCTGTAATATATTGTTGAGCAGTTCCCGTTATAGAGAACAAGCAACAAACAAAAACAAGCAGTCTTAGCATAACAATTTATTTAAAAAAAGACTGCCTAAAACATAAAGACACTCTTAATGATAACCATTAAGACAACGCATTAATGTTTTAGGCAGTATATAATGTCTAAATGAAAAATAGTTAGACTTTCATAATTTCAACCTCTTTTGCAGCATACACTTCATCTATTTTTGCAATGTATTTATCTGTAAGGTTTTGTACGTCTATCTCTGCGTTTTTCTTAAGATCCTCAGAAGCGTCTTCTAACTTCTTAATTTCTTGGTTTGCATTTTTACGGTCATTTCTAACCCCAATTTTAGATTCTTCAGCTTCGTTTTTAGCTTGTTTAGCTAATTCTTTACGACGCTCTTCTGTTAATGGTGGCACGTTTATAATTACGCTCTCTCCATTGTTCATAGGATTAAAACCTAAATTGGCATTCATGATAGCTTTTTCAATCTCCTGGATCATAGATTTTTCAAAAGGCTGAATAGATATTGTTCTTGCGTCTGGTGTATTTACATTACCAACTTGATTAAGAGGTGTTGGAGACCCATAATAGTCTACCATTACTCCAGATAACATTGCAGGACTAGCTTTTCCTGCGCGTATATTTATAAGTTTCTTTTCTAAGTGCTTTATGGCTTTTTCCATATCTTCCTTAGTGCTGTCTATTATAAATTTTAAATCGTCGTTCATGATATTTATAGTATTTTAAAAAAACTCAAATCAAATGTTGCGCCAAAGTTACATATTAACTTTGGTTCCAATAGTTTCTCCAGAAACCACTTTTAGTAAATTACCTGGTGTATTCATATCAAATACAATTATCGGCAATTTGTTTTCTTGGCTTAATGTAAATGCCGTTGTATCCATAACTTTCAAACCTTTTTTAAGAACATCATCAAACGTTATGTAATCAAACTTAGTAGCTTCTTTATCTTTTTCTGGATCTGCTGTGTAAATACCATCTACACGAGTTCCTTTTAAGATTACATCTGCTTCAATCTCTATAGCTCTAAGAACTGCAGCAGAGTCTGTAGTAAAGTAAGGATTACCTGTGCCTCCACCAAAAATAACCACGCGTCCTTTTTCTAAATGGCGCATAGCTTTACGTCTAATAAAAGGCTCTGCAACTTCATTTATTTTTATAGCGGTTTGTAAGCGTGTCTGTATACCGGCATCTTCACAAGCACTTTGTAGCGCCAAGCCATTAATTACAGTGGCTAACATACCCATATGATCGCCCTGTACGCGATCCATACCTCTACTAGCTCCAGCAACACCTCTAAAGATATTGCCACCACCAATAACTATTGCAACCTCTACACCTTTATCTATAATAGTTTTTATATCCTGTGCATACTCTGCTAGGCGATCTGGGTCTATCCCGTATTGGCGGTTTCCCATTAAAGCTTCACCAGAAAGTTTGAGTAAGATGCGTTTGTATTGCATAGGTAGATATTAAGTAATGTGAAATTTTGCACAAAAATAATCAAAAAAACTCAGTGTGCTTAGGATATTAAAACTAGTGTATTAGTTTTTACGTTAGTATGTAAGATACTTTATTTATTTTCGACCTAATAGTTTAATATTCAGTAGTTATGACCTATTCCTATAAACCTTTTTTATTAGTGTTATTTTGTGCGTTTATATCTTGTAATGTAGATGAAGATGCCAACAAAAATAACGAAGACAATAATTTTAATACAGTTAATGAGGTGCCAGAAGAACCTAATGATAACACACCCTTAACGGCAACCTATACTGTTGAGTTTATTGGTGAGTGGACCGCAGAAAGTCATCCTAATATGTTTCCTAATGATGACCATTTTTCTAAAACCATACTACTTACGCATAATGCTAATGTGACTTTATTTACTGAAGGCGAATTGGCTAGTACAGGTATTGAAGATATGTCTGAAATAGGCGACAATGACAATTTAGAAGTTGAAATGCAAACGTTAATATCTGCTGGAGAGGCAAACCAATATAAAATTGGACCAGCAAGTATACCAGGTAATGGCACAGATTTACTTACTGTTGAAGCTACTCAAAATTTCTCTAAGTTAAGTTATGTAGCTATGATAGCGCCAAGCCCAGATTGGTTTTCTGGAGTATCATCTGTATCATTATTTGAAAATGATTCTTGGGTAAACACTGTTGAAATTGATGTAAAGGCCTATGATGCTGGTACAGAAAACGGAAATACATTTAGCTATGATAATGCTGAAACAATACCGCAACAACCAATTACCCAAATATCTGACGCACCATTAGGAGATGGAACAACAGTATCACCACGTTTAGGTTATTTAAGAATAACGTTACAGGAGTAAAAACTTGCATTTTTATTTTGAACGCTTACTCCACTTTATTTAAAGTATAAAAGCCAAGGCGAATACGATCATCGCCAAGCTCGCCTAATGGGTACGTGAATGTGCCAGAAACCCGCATAACAAGCTTAATTTGCTCCACAGGATTACCTTGGCTGTTGGCAGGGATGTGCTGGATGTACATTCTATAGGGTATGTAATCCCGCTGCGGATCATCTATATGTAATTTGACTGCCAACTCGTCTGTGCAGGTCTCACACAACTCGGTATTATTTATGTTTGTTATGTAATTTCCCTTAATGAGGTGTTCATAAGGATCTGTCGAAGATTGTAGCTCTCCTAAAGAGTTGACAAGCTCTATACCTTCACTATTGATGTATTTATATTCACCATAAAGCATGTCTTCTTCATATTCAGCATTAGTATATGATGTGGTAAGATATTTCTCGTTAAAAACCAGAGATAGTTCAAATGTTTCCAAGCCACTGGTAACCTTCCAAGTGCCAACCAACCTGCCCAAATCATTGTTAAAGTCCTTGTAGTAGGTATTCTCTTGTGCTATTTCACGCCAGTTGTCGTTACTGTAAAGTGGTTTGGTCTCCTGTACAAATTGCGCCTTGCAGGATATTGCTGTTAACAGTATTATAGCTATCAAATATATTCTAGTCATCATCATTAATTACAGGTGTTTGAGGTGTCCAGTGTATCATTTTCGCCTAAGCCTAATTTAGTCCAGTTAGAGATTTGCTCTGTATAAAATTAACTTTTTAAAAACAAAAAAAGGCCTCTCATTTCTGAGAAGCCTTTATATAGTAAAGTGTTTTAAGATATTATCCTAAAGTAACACGTTTAAACGCTACAACATCTGCATCGCCTTGGCTAGCTACATATTGTGCTACGTTTTTGCTGTCATCCATAATAAAGCGTTGGTCTAGCAATGCTTTTTCGTGGTCTAAAGTTGTGTTGTCTGCAACAAAACGCTCAACCTTACCTGGTACAATTTTGTCCCAAATTTTTTCTGGCTTTCCTTCAGCTTTTAATTCTGCTTTAATATCTTCTTCTGCCTTAGCCATAACTTCTGGAGTTAACTGAGACATAGAGATGTATTGAGGAACATTCTTTTGAGTTTTTCCTAAACGGCCCAACTCAATGTTTTCCTTTTCAATAGCAGCAATACGAGCATCTGTTTCAGAAGCAACGAAATCTGCATCAAAATCTTTATAAGATAATGTAGTTGCACCCATAGATGCTACTTGCATAGATACGTTTTTAGCAACCTCAGCAGCATTGTCTATTTCTTTAGACAAACCAACTAATGCTCCAATTTTGTTACCGTGAACATAAGAGCCTACAAATGGTGCTTCTAAAACTTCAAAACCACCAATTTCAATCTTCTCACCAATAACACCTGTTTGCTCAATAAGTTTTTCGGCAACAGTCATACCATCAAAATCTGCAGCAAGAAACTCTTCTTTAGAATTTGTGTTTATTGCAATATCTCCCATTTTGTTAGCCATTTCTACGTAAGAATCGTTCTTAGCAACAAAATCTGTTTCACAGTTAAGAGAAACAACCACACCTTTAGTGTTGTCGTCGTTTATTTTAGCAACAACAGCACCTTCACTAGAGTCTCTGTCTGCTCTCTTTTCAGCAATTTTCTGTCCTTTTTTACGTAAGATGCTAATTGCAGCGTCGAAGTCACCTTCTGCTTCAACTAAAGCTTTCTTACAGTCCATCATACCGGCACCGGTAGCTTTTCTCAATTTATTTACGTCTGCAGCAGTTATTTTTGCCATTGTATTTATATTTTATAATTTAAAAAAAGTCGTCAAGCTAATTTTTGCTACTACTCAGCCAGCAGAATGCAAAGAAAAACTCAACGACTTTAAATTGTATTACCTAATTGTTATTTATTCTTCTTCGCTAGATGCTACAGCTTTTTTAGCAGGAGCTTTCTTTGCTGCAGGTTTAGTCGCTTTTTTAGCGTCTTTTTCTGCTTTAGATTGCTCTTTGTCTGCCTTACGCTCGTTTAATCCATCTACGATAGCATCTGTTACGTAAGAAATTACTTTCTTAACAGATTTAGATGCATCATCATTTGCAGGGATTGCGAAATCTACTTCTCTAGGATCACTGTTGGTATCTACCATAGCGAAAATAGGAATGTTTAATTTCTGAGCTTCTTTTACAGCAATGTGCTCACGAGTAATATCCACTACGAATAATGCACCTGGAAGACGCGTCATATCTGCGATTGAACCTAAGTTTTTCTCAAGTTTTGCACGCATACGCTCTACCTGTAACTTCTCTTTCTTTGATAATGTATCAAAGCGACCATCTTTTTTCATACGGTCTACAGAAGTCATCTTCTTAACTGCCTTACGGATAGTTACGAAGTTGGTAAGCATACCACCAGGCCAGCGCTCAGTGATATAAGGCATGTTAGCCTTCTCTGCTTCTTCAGCTACAATTTCTTTAGCTTGTTTTTTAGTTGCTACAAAAAGGATCTTACGACCACTAGCAGCAATTTTACTAAGTGCATCTGCAGCCTCTTGCATTTTAGCAGCACTTTTGTAAAGGTTTATAATGTGAATCCCGTTACGTTCCATATAGATATACGGAGCCATATTTGGGTTCCAACGTCTTGTGAGGTGACCAAAGTGGACACCAGCATCAAGGAGTTCTTTAACTTCTATGTTATTTGCCATTTTATTAAATAGTTTACGTTCTGTTTGGACTTAGCAATACTCAGGTGGTCACTTGCGTTCGCCGAGAGTATTTAGATGCTAAACTAACTTTCGATACCAGATCGAAGTACAGCACTATAATGTTTATAATTTTATGAAATTCCTCAAGAAACTTCGCCAACCAAAGGTTAGCAGAAATATTAACGTTTCGAGAATTGGAATTTTTTACGGGCTTTCTTCTGACCGAATTTCTTACGCTCAACCATTCTTGGGTCTCTAGTAAGTAAACCTTCTGGTTTAAGAACCAAACGGTTCTCAGCATCTAGCTCACACATAATTCTTGAGATAGCCAAACGGATAGCTTCTGCTTGTCCAGTAATACCACCACCAAATACATTGATACTTAGGTCATACTTGCCTTCGTTCTCTGTAAGCATTAATGGTTGTGCTACTTTATACTGAAGTGTTCCGGTTGTAAAATAGTCGTTAACGTCTTTTTTATTTACAGTAATGTTACCGCTACCGTCTTTAAGGTAAACTCTGGCAACAGCTGTTTTTCTTCTACCAATTTTGTGAATTGTTTCCATTTACACCAAGTCGTTAATGTTAATTACTTCTGGTTTTTGAGCGTCAAGCGAATGCTCTCCACCAACAAAAACTCTCATGTTTCTAAACAACGCTGCGCCTAATTTGTTCTTAGGTAGCATTCCTTTTACTGCATTCTCGACAAGACGCGTTGGGTCTTTTTCGAATAATTGCGTAGCCGTAAGACTGCGTTGTCCTCCTGGATAACCGGTGTAACGTTGGTATTCTTTGCTAGTCCACTTTTTACCTGTAAGGTTGATTTTTTCTGCATTAATAACAATTACGTTATCTCCACAGTCAACGTGAGGTGTAAAGTCTACTTTGTGTTTACCACGTAACATTCTGGCAACAACAGAAGACAGCCGTCCAAGGCTCTGTCCCTCAGCATCCACAAGCACCCAGTTTTTTGTAACTGTTGCTTTATTGGCAGACACTGTTTTGTAGCTTAATGTGTTCACACTAATAAATTTTAATTATACAAATAGTTTATTTCCGTCTAAAAAAACGGAGTGCAAATGTACAACTATTTATTTATTCGGCAACACCTGATTTTGAATTAATTCTGAAGTGCTTAACTCCTTAATTTTAATGGTTTATATTTGGCAAGCTTAATCTTTAAAACAATACGTTATGCACTTCAATAAATACATCCTGAAATCTACTTTATATATAGGTGTTCTATTTCTGTTTTTTAGCTGTGATAATGATGACAGTTCTTCAAATTTAATTGAGCCTACTCCAATTCTAAATGGCACCTACATACTTACAACATTAAACGCAGATGTTCCAGTTGATTTAAATAACGATGATATTACTAACACAGACTTATTAGAAGAGACCTCTTGTTTTGATATTATGGAAGTCAACTTTAATACTGATGGCTCTTTTAGTGCTATAAACTCTAAACTTGATTTTAATGGTGGTGCAAGTGGTAATGAGGTTACTTGTACAACGAGAACAGATAGCGGTACTTGGTCTTTAACCGAAAATGCACTTACATTATCTGTAATTATTGCAGGCTCTACAATTACAGAGACTAAAGAAATTTCACTTACAGATACTACATTTTCATTTAATGTTACAGAAAGTGAAATAGATGCTTATGTTGAAGACACTTCAGAAAGCTCTTCTAGTAGTATAACAGAATTGTTTTTAGAATACACTAAACAGTAATCTTTCTAAACTAAATGAAACATATTGCGTTGTTTCTTTTTTTATGCACATCATTTATTCAAGTGATGGCACAAGATATTACAATACGTGGTAATGTTATAGATTCTGAAGGTAGTCCTATACCTTTTGCCACCATAAAATGTTTAAATACTTCACTAGCAACGACGACATCCTTAGAAGGTACTTTTTCACTTCAACTAGATGAGCCAGCTGTATACAAATTAGAAGTTGCAGCAGCTGGATTTAAAACTTTTTATGAGACTCTGGATGTAACAACGGGTTCCAAAACTGTAAGGATTAATTTGCAAAAAGATACAGAGCAGTTATCGGAGGTCATTGTAAAATCGCCATCTAAAATTAGCTTATTAAACCAGCAGGCTTTAGCTATTTCAACTTTAGACTTTTCATTAAGTCAAAATAGCTCCCAAGATGCTTTAGATATTTTAAATAGAGCAAATGGCATTCGGGTAAGACAAACTGGAGGTACAGGAAGTGATATTAATATTTCTATACAAGGAGCTCAGGGAAATGCCATAAGACGTTATTATGATGGGCTACCTTTAAAATATCTAGCGTCTGGAATAGATATTAATAATTTTCCCGTAAACCAAATAAGCAGAATTGACATTTATAAAGGTGTAACACCATTACAGGTTGGTACAGACGCTTTAGGTGGAGGTATACATATAATTCCAAAGACATTTTATACCTCTTATATAGAAGCCAATTATCAAATGGGAAGTTTTAATACTCACAAAGCTTCAGTTAATTTGTTCACACTTAATGAAAACAATATGTTTTTAGGGTCTAACTTGTTCCTTAATTATTCAGACAATACATATAGGATTGATGCGCAAGATTTTAATGAAGAGACTAGACAAGCAGAACATGTTATAGAAGTAGAGCGTTTTAATAATTTATACAGATCCTATTATGCAGATGTTTCTGTTGGATTACGTGATAAACATTGGGCAGATGCACTTAAATTAAACCTAGCTTACACCAATACATTTAAAGAAATACAAACTGGAGTTTTGTTTAACCCTGTAAGACCTTTGGGAGATGTGTTTACTGAAGATGAAGGTGTTAGCGCAACTTTAAGCTATAATGTTAACCTTTTAAATGATAAATTGACGATTGTTAGTAAATCTAATTTGGGTGTTTATAAAGAAAAAGTGACAGACTCTACTTCTAATTTTTACAACTGGTATGGAGAGCCATTAACAATCACAAATACTATTGGTGCCGAATTATTTAGTGAGCCATCCTTAATAGAGATAGACAAAACTATTTTTTTACAGCGACTTACAGGAATCTATACCATAAATGATAAGCATAGTCTAACGGCAAGTAACCTATATATTCATCAATTCAGAACAGGAAAAAATGCACTTATAGCTGCTGAAAATGATGTGTTACAGTTTCCTTCTAGATTAAACCAGAATTTTGCAGGAATTGAATGGAAAGGAAGCTTTTTTAAAAATCATATTGAAACAGTTGCTACATATAAAAACTACCATTATGCAATACGTGGTACTAGTAATGAAAATGCAATAACTAATGAGTTTGTGGAGCAAGATGTATCAAAAAACTATAGTGGAGGAAATCTTGCCCTAAAATATACGGTGTCACCAAAATTGTTTTTTAGAGTGTCTTATGAAACAGCATATAGGTTGCCTGAAGATACAGAGGTGTTTGGAAATAACACTACCATACGTGCCAATCTAAACTTAGAACCAGAACAAAGTAACAATTATAATTTTGGAACATCATTTAAGTCCTCATTATTTAAAATACCATTTTCTGCTGAACTAAATGGATTTTACAGAAAACAGAAAGACAGAATAATCTTATTGGCTTCAGGATTCGATTTGGCGCAATATTTTAATGAAGAAGAAGTAGAAATAAAAGGAATTGATGGGTTTGTAACTTTTAAACCATTTAAAAACTTTCAATTAAATATGTCTGCTACATATCAAGATGTACGCATACAGAGTGCTTTGGTAGCAGCAGATAATAATCTTATAGGTACACGAGTGCCTAATTTACCATCATTTTTTGCTAACGTAGATGTAGGTTATACTTGGGAAAAACTAATACACGAAGAAGACCAGTTTAAATTAAACTATTACTATAATTACGTAGAAAAATTTTCTTCCATACGCGAAGCCAATGCTTTGCAAAACATTGCTAACTTTGTTCCTACTCAACATATTAGCAGTCTAGAATGTATTTATTCTGGAAAGCACGAAAAATATTCAATAGCATTGAGAATTAATAATATGTTTGATGATGATGCTTATGACAATTTTAGAGTACAACGACCTGGTCGTAGTTACTCTATTAAATTAAGGTATGTGATAGATTGATTATGAAGAACATTTTACCAAATCTTATTATCGTTTCTTTTTTAACTATTGTTCTTAGTTGTGCAACAGATGATGCTATACCTGTTGCAGAGAACACTACAACACCAAATCCCACAGAAGATCCTACCGAAGACCCACAACAGCAATATGATTATATGCTTTATACAAGAAGTGGCTCATCTTCTAATGGGTTTATAACAGGATTTGACAATTTCCCGGAAGGCGATTTAGATATCCCAAATTTACCAACAACATTGGCCTATCCTTCTATATCTGGAGGTGTGTCTTACAACCGTTACACAGTTAATCAACAAAAATTGTTTGGTGGAGCTGGCTACCAAAGAGTTATCTTAGATGAAAATAAAGTGCCAAATGAAGGCGAGATAATTGAAACTTTAGGCGGAGGCTCAAGTGTAGTTATTCTTAATGACACCAAAGGATACTACACAGATTTTAATACGCTAAATATTCAGATATTTAATCCTCAAACTTTTCAAAGAATAGGTGAGATAGATATGAGTCAAGCTTATAGTATTCCAGAAAACGATGCTAATTATTACAATTCACTATATGTTGTTGGCAATACACTTTATGCGTGTTTGTATACTGGTCGTTCCTTTCCGCCATTTATATACGAAAGTAATGTAGGAAGTATAGTTGCTATTATAGATACTGCTACAGATACATACCAGTCTAACATTTTTAGGGAAGAGACTAAGTATCCTGGACAACCCTTTTTAAGATTTAAAAACAGCACTGTAGATGAGCAAGGTAATTTATATTTACCAACCCAAGGTGGATTTGGTTTAGAGGAAGACCCAGAAATTCCTGTTTTTGCAAAACTTACACGAATATCTAATGAGACCTCAAATTTTGATGATTTTGAGTTTATTCCTCAGTTAAGCATACCTTCATCTAATGCCGAAACCGTAATAAATGCAGGGTTTTTATATGTAGGTAACGGTATAGCCTATACTAATGTGTTAATGGAAGATCCAGAAACTTCATCAGATTTGGTAAACAAAGCATTAATGCGTTGGGTAAGGGTAGATCTAATATCGCAAACAGCTCAATTAATAGAAGGCATACCTAGAAATGCAGGCCTTACAACCGGAATGGCTTATAATTTTAATAATAAAGTACAGCTTCCTGTTTATGACCCAGAATCAGGAGAAAGTGCTATTTACGAAACAGATCCTTCTAGCACGCTAGGTACAAGAGTATTTAATGTTACCGCTGGCGGAATAATTTATGGATTTTACCAAGTTGAAGAATAATATGAAACCTACATTTTACATAACCTACATATTGCTTTTAGCTGTTGGCTATTTGCAAGCCCAAACTTTATCTAACGGAGATTTTGAAACGTTTGGAGTTCAAACTACACAACTTTATACACGAGATGGTGGCGCCTATAATGGAGAAACCTGTATGATAGATGGTGGTACTATTCAGGAAGCTGGTACTTATGAAGGCGTTGGAAGACCAATAGGATTTACAACTACAGATGATGCTTTTGAGCAATCACCTAGTACAGTAGAGCAAACTACAGACGCCAATTCTGGCGCTTCTGCAATACAATTAACAACAAACGGTTTTGATGTTATTGGTTTGGTAGGTTTATTTGAGCCAGAAGTCCTTAGGCAAGAATTAATACCTGTTGCTTACCCATTTACTGCAGTACCAACATCTATAGATGGATTTTATAGACATATGAGTGGCGTGCCAAGATCATTTCCTCCAGGAACTTGCACAAGCGATGGGCAGTTAGAAGAAACAAGGACATACACTGGCGCTTTTAAAGTATATGCAGTTATGACTAAGTATAACGAAACCACCGATGAAGATGAAATAGTAGCCACCGTAAACTCAGAGTTTCCTAATGCTACAGATTATACGGCTTTTTCTGCGCCTGTAACAGTTGTGCAACCTGGTATAATTCCAGATAAAATTGTGTTTGTAATGTCTTCTTCTCCAGAATTTATAAGTCCTAATCCTGTAGCTATTGTAGGCTCTAGGTCTTTTGTAGATGACGTAGATTTTATATTTCCAGTTTTAAGTGTAGAAGAAACTATTGATAAAACAACAAATTTTTCTGTTTACCCAAACCCAGCAACATCTCATTTTTCTTTAAATACAGAAGTTCCAAATCTTGAATTCAAATTATATAACATTTCTGGAAAATTAGTAATGCAAGGGTTTGCAGGTTCTAAAAATCACCAGGTAAATATTTCTTCATTAACACCTGGAATGTATTTTTTAAACACCAAATTAGGTGCTACTAAGTTAATTGTTAACTAACTAAATCTTAGTAAACCCTATCTAATATTTATTAATGATATGTCTTCTAAGGGAAACTTAAAAAGTTAAGGTTTTCCTAAAATACATGGTACGCTGTAACAAGATGATAAAGTGATGAGTCTTTAAAGTACATCAATCAAAATAATCATCAATCAATTCTAAGTTTCTAACTGCTTAGAAATCAAAAACCAACCAATCCATGAAGACACTATCCTTAAGTCTTTTAGCCCTTTTATTATCCTCATCTATATTCTCTCAAGATTCTACAAAAGTTGAAGTTCCTAAGCGTATTTATACAACAGCTAGTATCTCGAGTTATAGTACACCAGAAATAGATGGTATCTTAAATGATGATGCTTGGAATGCTGTAGAATGGACTACAGATTATATAGAAAATCAACCAGATGAAAACACACCGCCAACCGAGCAAACTAAAATGAAGATTGCTTATGACGATAAGAATATTTACGTGGCATTTAGATGTTATGATGCAGAGCCAGAAAACATTGTAAAGCGCTTGTCTAGAAGAGATGGCTTTGAAGGCGATTGGGTAGAAGTAAACTTTGATAGTTTTAATGATGATCGCACAGGGTTTTCATTTACAGTAACTGCAGCTGGCGTTAAAGGAGATGAATTTATCTCTAACAACGGAAACTTTGATGGTAGCTACAACCCAATATGGTATGTAAAAACAAATATAGACACAGAAGGTTGGACAGCAGAAATGCGTATACCATTAAGTCAACTTAGGTTTAGTGCAGATCAAGACCAAGTTTGGGGTTTGCAAAGTACACGTAGGTATTTTAGAGCAGAAGAACGCTCATTGTGGCAAAGACTTCCTGCAGATGCTCCAGGTTTTGTAAGTGAGTTTGGTGAGCTAAGAGGTTTGGTTGGCTTAAAACCACAAAAACAATTAGAAATTCAGCCCTTTATTTTGGGGCAACAAGATGTGTACGAGGAAGAACGCGGCAACCCTTTTAGAGATGGTGCCGACACTAAGTTAAATACAGGATTAGATGCTAAGATAGGTATTACTAATGACCTTACTCTAGACCTAACTATTAATCCAGATTTTGGTCAAGTAGAGGCAGATCCTGCGGCCATTGCACTGGATGGTTTTCAGTTGTTTTTTCAAGAACAACGTCCTTTTTTTGTGGCCAACTCTAACATTTTCAACTATTCCTTAGATAATTTTTCGCCGGGCAACTTGTTTTACTCAAGACGAATAGGGCGAAGCCCTCAAGGTTTTGCGCAAAGTGATAATATTCAATATACTAATCAACCAAACAATACTACTATTTATGGTGCTGCTAAGTTTAGTGGTAAAACTAAAAATGGATGGAGTTTAGGAGTTATTGAAAGTGTGACGGCTAAAGAATTTGTAGAAATTATAGATTTTGATAACCAAACCACAGAGCAAATTGTAGAGCCGCTCACTAATTACTTTGTGGGTAGAGCCCAAAAAGATTTTAATGACAGAAATTCTTATATAGGAACCATGTTTACTGCTACTAACAGAGATTTAGAAGATGGTCAATTTTTAAATTTTCTTAGACGTGATGCTTATTCAGCAGGTATTGATTTTAAACACAACTGGAAAGATAGAAAGTATTATTTAGAAGGAATGGCTTACGGTAGTCATGTTAAAGGAAGTAAAGAAGCAATTGCACGAACACAACAATCATTAACACATTTATTTGGAAGAGTAGATGCAGGTCATGTTGAAATAGACACAACTAGAACATCCCTATCAGGAACAGGTGGCCGTTTAGAAATAGGAAAAGCTTCTGGAGGAAATTTTAGAGCACACCTAGGTGGAACCTGGCGCTCTCCAGAGTTGGAGCTTAATGATATAGGCTTTTTAAGGCGTGCAGATGAGATTAGACAGTATGCAAGATTAAGCTACCAAACATTAAAACCCTTTGGAAATTTTAGAAGAATAAATGCACAATACAGACATTACAATTCATTTGATTTTGATGGAAATTATAATGTAGCAGAACATCGCTTAGATGGTTTTGCACAGTTTAAAAATAACTGGGGAATTGAAACTGGTTTTATTCATAAACCAAGAAACTATAATGTGAGTACATTACGTGGAGGACCAAGGTTTAGATTCTCTAAAGAGAATATTAACTACTTTTTTATAGGGTCAGACTCTCGTAAAAAATTTGTGTACAGTGGTGGTTATGTTATTTCTGAAGCTGTAGATAAGCAATTTACCTATTTAGAGTTAAGTGCAAGGATGTCTTACCAACCTACAGATGCCTTAAACCTTTCTATAAGGCCTGTATATTCTAAAAACCCTAACCAAACACAATATGTTGCAACACGAGAAGTAAATGGTACATCTAGGTATATTACTGCAAATATTGAACAGCAAACGTTAAGTGCACAGTTTAGATTAAATTATACATTTACTCCTAACTTTTCGCTTCAGTTTTATGCACAGCCATTTGTATCAACAGGACGTTATTCTAATTTTAACTATATTACAGATGCAACTGCAGATAATTTAGAAGATAGATTTCAGCTGTATAATGACAACCAAATAAGCTTAGAAAATGGAACCTATAATATAGACGATACAGAAAATGGAACTACAGATTATAGCTTCTCAAACCCAGACTTTGCATTTTCTCAATTGAACACAAATTTGGTGTTGCGTTGGGAATATATACCTGGTAGCGAGTTATTTTTAGTGTGGTCATTAAATGGTAATGCTTTTGAGCAACCCGACAACCACATAGCATCTACATTAACAGATTTTGTAACAGAATCTAGACATAGTAATACATTTCTATTAAAAGCAACTTATAGGTTTGTTCTTTAAAACTTCCAATTATGAAAATATTAGTCACGTTAATCCTTTCTATTCTTACTACATCTTTAGCAGTTGCTCAATATAATTTTGAGCCTACCACAGAAAATCCCTTTGGGCAACCTCATCCAGATGCTCCACAACAACTAAAAGATTTTGAGCCTATGATAGGTATTTGTGATTGCAAGTCGATGAGCAGAATGCCTGATGGTTCTTGGAGTGATGCTGTTGATATGCAATGGACATTTAAGTATATTATGAATGGTATGGCAGTGCAAGACGAAACTTTAAAGGCAGACGGCAAACACTCTGGTAGTATAAGACAGTTTATAGCAGATAGTAGCAAATGGTATGTGCACTATTATTCAAGCAATGCGCCAAGCTTAGTGCTTCCTACTTGGGAAGGCAAAAAGAAAGATGGTGCAATAGTGTTATATAGAAATCAAAAATCGCCTAATGGCATAGACGGTTTTTATAGGCTTACATTTTATGATATGACTAAAACAGGTTATAAATGGATAGGTGAATGGGTTAGTAAGGATGAAAGTATTGAATACCCTACTTGGAAAATAGACTGTGCCAGAAAAATTTAAAAGAATATATCTTGAGCCAACCTATAAGTGTTCGCGTGAGCTTCAATAATTTTTTTTATGTCTTTGGAATAGCCGCCACCCATACTAACTTCAACAGGAATATTTAAATCTTTACAAAGTTGAAGCACAAACCTGTCACGTTCTTTACAACCTAAGATACTACAGCTTAATTTGCCGAGTTTATCGGTTTCTAGAATATCTACGCCACTTAAATAAAAAATGAAATCTGGGTTAACATCAGAAATTAGCTTAGGTAGTGTTTCCTTTAGTAGTTTAAGATAATTATCATCAGTGGTGTGAGATGGTAATGCAATATCTAAATCTGATGATTCTTTTTTAAAAGGGTAATTTTTTTCACCGTGCATAGAGAATGTAAAAACAGAGGTGTCATCTTTAAAAATCTCTGCTGTACCATTGCCTTGATGCACATCTAAATCTATAATTAAAACTTGCTTTGCTTTGTTTGTGTGCTGTAAATACCGAGCACCGATAGCTTGATCGTTAAACATACAAAAGCCTTCACCTCTGTTGGTATAAGCATGATGAGTGCCTCCAGCAATATTCATAGCAATGCCATACTCTAATGCAAAATCACAAGCTTTAATAGTGCCGTCTGCAATAATAAATTCACGCTCTACCAAAGCACTGTTAAGAGGAAATCCAATTTTTCGAGCAGCTCGTGCGTCTAGCGTTAAGTTTTTTAAATCTGAAATATAATTTGTGGTATGTACCAGGTCTACAAAGGTTTCAGAATAAACGGGCTCAAAAAAGTTATCAGGATCACAAGTGCCTTCGTATATTAATTGCTTAGGTAAAAGCTCATATTTTTCCATAGGAAATCTATGTCCTTCTGGAAGCGGAACTTTATAAATAGGATGATATGCTATTTTAAGCATAAGCTGTTAGGCTTCTATTTAGCTAATAGATTTACCGTTAGGGATGCCTGTAACATCTGGGTTTACAAAAACTAAATTCCCGTTGGCATCTTCTGTCATTAAAATCATTCCTTGACTTTCTACACCTCTTAGTTTACGTGGTGCCAAATTAACTAATACAGTAACTTGCTTGCCTATTATATCTTCTGGTTTAAAGCTTTCTGCAATACCAGATACAATTGTTCTTACATCTATTCCTGTATCTACCTTAAGAACTAAAAGCTTTTTAGTTTTTGGCATTTTTTCAGCTTCTAAGATAGTACCTACACGAAGATCCATAGAAGTAAAATCTTCAAACTGCACGGTCTCTTTTTCTGGATCTACAACAGCATTTTCAACTTCATTAGCCTTTTTGCTTGCTTCTAGCTTGTCTAATTGTTTTTGTATGTGTTCATCTTCAATCTTACTAAATAATAATTCAGCTTTATTAATTTGATGACCAGCTGGCAATAATGCATTTTTACTCGAGATGTCATTCCAGCTATTTTTCTCTGCAGAATCTTGGGAAGTTAAATTAAGAATGTCTTTAAGTTTATTTGAAGTAAACGGTAAAAACGGCTCACTTAATGTAGCTAAAGCAGCTGCGATTTGTAATGCTACGTACATTACAGTTTTTGTGCGCTCCGCATCTGTTTTAGCAGTTTTCCAAGGTTCTTCATCTGCTAAGTATTTATTACCGAGTCTTGCAACATCCATTAAAAGCTTTTGAGCTTCTCTAAAACGGTAGCGTTCTAAAGAACTTGCAATAACATCTGGATATGTCTTAAGTTCGGTTAATGTTTGTTCATCTATTTCACTATACGTGGATGGTTCTGGAACATCGCCGCCATAATACTTATTGGTAAGTACAACAACACGATTAATAAAGTTGCCAAAGACAGCAACTAGTTCATTATTATTGCGGGCTTGAAAATCTGCCCACGTAAAATCATTGTCTTTTGTTTCTGGAGCATTTGCTGTTAAAGCATAGCGCAAAACATCTTGTTGCCCTGGAAAATCTTCTAAATATTCATGAAGCCAAACTGCCCAATTTTTAGAGGTAGACAACTTGTTGCCTTCTAAATTTAGAAATTCATTTGCTGGCACATTATCTGGCATAATGTAAGAGCCTTCTGCTTTAAGCATACTCGGGAAAATTATACAGTGAAATACAATATTATCTTTCCCTATAAAGTGAAGTAATTTGGTGTCTTCATTTTTCCAATATGGTTCCCAGTCTTTTCCTTTTGCTTGTGCCCATTCTTTTGTTGCAGAGATGTAGCCTATAGGAGCATCAAACCAAACGTATAGTACTTTGCCATCTGCACCTTTTACAGGAACAGGTATGCCCCAATCTAAATCTCGTGTTACAGCTCTAGGTCTTAGGCCATCATCTATCCAAGATTTGCATTGTCCATACACATTAGTTTTCCAGTCTTTTTTATGGTCTTTAAGGATCCAATCTTTTAAATAATCTTCATATTGGTCTAATGGTAAAAACCAGTGTTTTGTTTCTTTTAAAATAGGCTTAGCTCCAGAAATAGCAGATTTAGGGTTAATTAAATCTGTTGCGTTATGAGAAGTTCCGCAGCTTTCACATTGGTCGCCATAACTTTCTTCATTACCACATTTTGGGCAAGTTCCTACAACAAAGCGGTCTGCGAGAAATTGATTGGCTCCTGGATCGTATAATTGTTCTGTAACCTCTTCAATAAACTTATCATTTTTATAAAGGTTCTCAAAAAACTCCGATGCAGTATCGTGATGTATTTTAGCTGACGTTCTTGAGTAATTATCAAAAGAAATTCCAAAGTCTTCAAAGCTTTTTTTGATGATGGTGTGATACTTATCAACCACATCTTGTGGGGTCACACCTTCTTTTTTCGCTTTTATAGTAATTGGCACACCGTGCTCATCACTACCACAAACAAACAACACATCTTCACCTTGCATACGTTGGTAGCGTGCATAAATATCTGCAGGAACATAAACACCTGCTAAGTGTCCTATATGTATTGGCCCGTTTGTATAAGGTAAAGCCGCTGTAATGGTATATCTCTTTGGAGTGGTCATAGTCTATTTTTGAAGATGCAAAGATAACAAATCTCAACCGCTTGTAATACCTATGTTTCCCTCATAAAATCTTTATATTTGAGGCATGATAATTCCGCCATATTTAAAAGAAGGAGATACTGTTGCAATTGTGTGTACAGCTCGAAAAATCTCAAAAAAAGAGCTAGATCCAGCTATAAAGTTATTAACGCATTGGGGATTAAAAGTTAAGCTAGGAGATACTGTAGGGAAAGAATATCATCAGTTTGGAGGTACAGATGTACAACGTGCAGAAGATTTTCAAGAGATGTTAGATGATAAAGAAGTGCAAGCCATTTGGTGTGCCCGTGGCGGATATGGTACTGTAAGAATGATAGATGAGGTTAATTTCTCTAGTATTGAAACAAACCCAAAATGGATTATTGGGTATAGTGACCCTACTGTATTACATTGCCATATACATAATTTAGGAGTTGCAACCATACATGGTCAAATGTGTTTAGAAATTGAAAACAAAACTGAAGCTACAAGAGACACATTAAAAAATATATTATTTGGAAATTATGATGCTATTAAATTTGCTTCAGACTTTAAATTAAATAGAACAGGTCATGCTAAAGGACAACTAATAGGAGGAAATTTATCTGTGCTATCTAGTATTTTAGGTAGTAAATCAACAATAAAAACAGAAGGTAAAATTCTATTTCTTGAAGATTTAGATGAGTATTTATACCACATAGACCGTATGGTACATAACATAAAACGTAACGGCTTTTTTAAAAACCTAGCAGGATTGGTCATTGGTGGCTTAACAGATATGCATGATAATACAAGCCCTTTTGGTCAATCTGCAGAAGAGATAATTGCAAATGCTGTAAAAGAATTTAATTTTCCTGTGTGTTTTAATTTTCCTGCTGGACATAGTAAAGATAATCGTGCGTTAATATTTGGAGCAGAAACAGAATTAATCGTCACAAAAGATAATGTGGTTTTAAAAACCGAAGCTTAAAATTATACATTGTGATTTTAGCACTTTGTTGTTACATAACTAACCTCTAATCACAAAAATACTTAACCAACTATGATGAATTGGGAACAACTATTATCTCTTAAGCGTTTTGGAGATACAAATAAGCGTTTAAGAAAAGAACAAGACGATACACGATTGGGCTTTGAGGTAGATTACGATCGTATTATATTTTCCAGCTCTTTTAGGAGTTTGCAGGATAAAACTCAAGTTATCCCATTGTCTAAAACAGATTTTGTGCACACAAGATTAACACACAGTTTAGAGGTAAGTGTTGTGGGGCGAAGTTTAGGACGAGTTGTTGGTAAGAAGCTTTTAGAAAAACACCCACATCTTTCTGAGACGTATGGGCATCATTTTAATGATTTCGGGGCTATTGTTGCTGCAGCATCTTTAGCACACGATATTGGAAATCCGCCGTTTGGTCACTCTGGCGAAAAGGCTATAGGAGACTTTTTTAAATCTGGAAAAGGAAATAGATTTAAAGACTCTCTTACAAACGTTCAATATCAAGACCTTTGTACCTTTGAAGGAAACGCTAACGGATTTAAGCTTTTAACTGAAACAAAAAACGGAGTAACTGGCGGTTTAAGGTTATCTTACTCAACCTTGGGTGCTTTTATGAAATACCCAAAAGCTTCGTTACCTTATAAACCAACAACTCAAATTCACCATAAAAAATATGGTTACTTCCAAAGTGAGCAGGAAGTCTTTAATGATGTAGTTAAGGATTTAGGATTAATTTCTGAAACTGTAAAAGATTCAGAAACTTACAAAAGACATCCGTTAACGTTTTTAGTTGAAGCCGCAGATGATATCTGCTATACAATTATAGACTTTGAAGATGGTATAAATTTAGGTTTAATAGATGAGGAGTTTGCTTTAGAATATCTAATTAATTTGGTTAAGGATAAGATAGACACAAAAAAATATCATCAACTCGTTACCAAATCTAATAGAGTAAGTTATTTAAGAGCATTAGCTATTGGAGTGCTTATTGAAGAGGCAGCTTCAATTTTTATTGCAAATGAAGAAGCTATACTTAAAGGTGACTTTAGTTCTGCATTATTAGATAAGTCACAGTACACGGCACAAATAGATGATATTATAAAAATTAGCATTAACAATGTATATCAATCTCAAGACGTCTTAGAGAAGGAGATATTGGGCTACCAAGTAATCGGAACATTATTGGAAGTTTATACAGATGCCGTGTTTAGTAAGAAAAACAACACAAATACAAATTTTAATTCATTGATTTTGAAAGGTTTTCTTAAAGAATTCGACTTAAATCAAGATGATTATTCTATTTTAATTGAAATTTCTTCACTTGTAGCCTCTTATTCAGACAGTGAAGCCCTTAGAATTTACCAGAAAATTAAGGGCATGTTATAGATATCGAATAATCTAAATATTAGTTATTTAGTTAATTATTTATTAAGAAAAAATTACTATTTTCGACAACTCGCTATTTTTTAAGTTTAAAACACCCAATATGAAATTGAAACTACTATTATTTTTATGCTGTTTAAGCTTTGTAGGCTTAAATGCACAAACCACAGAAACACTTATTCAAAACTATCTAGAAAGAACACATGAATCTTTAGGGGTCACTCTAGAAGACGTTCAAAACATTAAGATTGTTTCTGATTATGAAACACAGAAAACAGGTTTACAACACGTTGTTGTACAACAAACCGTAAATGAAATTCCTGTTTTTAATGCTTTTGCAACAGTAACTATTAAAGACAGCTCTGTAATTTTTGTTGGTAATAGTCTTATTGCAAATATTAACTCATTAACAAATACTAGTGCTCCTAGTTTTAATACAGAGGCTTCAATTTCTAAAGCTGCACAAGGTTTAGAAATCAATGTACCTTCTGGCTTAGAAATAATAGGTAGTATAGATGGTGGCGTACTTTTTAATTCAGGAAGTATTTCTCAAGAAGACATCCCTGTAAAACTAGTATACCAACCAACAGCTAATAATGATCTTAGGTTAGCTTATGAGGTAACAATCTTAACTGTTAAAGGCGACCACTGGTGGAACGTAAGAGTAGACGCTCAAACAGGAGAAGTTATTTCTAAGAATGATTGGATTGTGTCTTGTAATTTTGAAAGTGATGCAAAAACATCAGACGCGCCAATTTCTCATAAGGCTCACAATCACACAAATGCATTTGGTTATGCTGAAAACACAATGATGGTAGATGGTTCTCAATATGAGGTGTTTCCGTTGTTAATAGAATCTCCTAACCACGGTGCTTCTCAAATAGTATCTGAACCTGCTGCTGCTAATGCTTCTCCTTTTGGATGGCATGACATTAATGGTGTTGCTGGTCCAGAATATACTATTACAAGAGGAAACAATGTTTGGGCACAAGATGATAAAGATGCAGATGATGCTCCAAACGGATATTCTCCAGACGGTGGTGCAACTTTAGATTTTTCTGGTTACAATACGAACACAGACCTTAACCCTTTAGCTACTACAGATTTTGCAATAACAAACCTTTTCTTTTGGAATAACTTAATGCATGACATTTGGTACCAATACGGTTTTGATGAAGCGAGTGGTAACTTCCAAGAAAATAATTATGGTAATGGAGGTTCAGGATCAGATTATGTAAATGCAGATGCACAAGATGGCTTTTCATTAAACAATGCAAACTTTGGAACACCACCAGATGGCGGAAACCCAAGAATGCAAATGTTTTTATGGTCTGCAACTGGCCCAGTTGGAGCACCTTTAACAATAAACAATCCAAGTAGTATTGCTGGAGCTTACGAAGCTACAGAGCCATTATATTTTGGTTCTGGTTTATCAGATACTCCAATAATTTCAGATATCGTATTTACTACAGATATGACATCAACTGAAACAGATAATTTTGGTAATCCATTAGAAACATCTAACACAGATGCAAATGACGGTTGTGGAGTAATAACAAATGTTGCTGAGGTTAATGGTAATATTGCTATTATTAGAAGAGGAACTTGTCCTTTTGTATCTAAGGTTAAAAACGCTCAAGATGCTGGAGCAATTGCTGTTATTATAGTTAATAACGTTGCAAATGATCCTTTAGTTAACATGGCTGGTACAGATAATACTATTAACATTCCTTCTGTATTTATCTCTAAAGAAAATGGAGATCCAATATTTACACAGTTGCAAACATCTAATGCAGTTGATGGTCAATTATTATCGCAACCATCTCAACGTATAGATGGAGATTTTGACAATGGTGTTGTAGCACACGAGTACGGTCACGGAATTTCTAACAGATTAACTGGTGGTCCAAGTGCAGCATCTTGTTTAGGTAACCCAGAACAAATGGGTGAAGGTTGGAGTGATTTCTTCGGTCTTATGTTAACACTTAAGCCTGGAGATCAACCAGAAGATATTAGAGGTATTGGTACATATGTAACAGGACAGGAAATAGATGGTGTTGGTATTAGAAATGCACCTTATTCTACAAGCTTTGCTATAAACGACTTTACTTATGCAGATACAAATAATGAAGCTCAAGTTTCTGTGCCACACGGTGTAGGTTTCGTATGGGCAACAATGCTTTGGGATATGACTTGGGCATTAATCGATGAGTATGGTTATGATGCAGACCTGTATAATGGTACTGGTGGTAACAATATTGCGATGCAATTAGTTATAGATGGTCTTAAGATGCAATCTTGTAATCCTGGATTTATAGATGGTAGAGATGCAATATTAGCTGCAGATATGGCTGTAAATGGAGGTGCAAACCAATGTTTAATTTATACTGCATTTGCACAAAGAGGTTTAGGATTTAGTGCAGAACAGGGAAGTAACTTTAGTAGAACAGACCAAGTTGAAGCATTTGATATGCCTCCTACTAATGTTTTAGATTGTTCTAACCTTTCTGTTGCAGAGAATACACTTAGTCAATTTAAAGTATATCCTAATCCAGCAACAAATGTTATAAACATTAGCCTAAACAAAACGTTAGCTAATGATGTAAATGTTAGTTTAACAGACCTTCAAGGAAGACAAGTTCTTAAAACTAAAATAGGAACAGCAAGTACAACTTCTATAGATGTATCTTCTATTTCTAATGGGGTTTATATTCTTTCTTTAGAGTCTAATAACAAAACATATTCTCAGAAAGTAATTATTGAGTAAGCCGTAAAGGTTTAACCAAAATTCATATTCATATTAAAGCAGAGCTATTTTATAATAGCTCTGCTTTTTTTTATTAATACTACAAGTATTTTAAGGTGACGTTACTAATAGTTTGTTGTTGAGCTAGTCTAGGTGTTTATTGCCTAACAAAAGACAGCTATGGTAGAGAATTGCGAAATTCTGTGTAGGACTTAAAAGGTTGAAATGCAAAAATTATAGCTAAAATTACATTGTTGATTTTCATAAAGTTAAAGTAGTAACAAAAGAATAAGGATAAATTAAACTTTACGACTCATTTATTATGTTCGCTATCTAATATCATGCAATTTGTCATGATTTAGAAACTATTTTACTTAAAAAATACATAATATGAAAAACAAGTACACATCAAGTTTTATGGTGCTTTTTTTAGCCTTAGTATCCTTTATAGGTACTGCTCAGGATAATCAAAGTATCATTAGCTCTTATTTAGCTAAAAATGCTCCTTCACTAGGATTAAATTCGTCAGATGTTTCAGAATTTACAATTACTAGTGCAACAACTCTTTCAAACAAAGAAGTAAAAGTTGTTTACTTATTACAACGTATAAATAATGTAAATGTTTCTGGTGCTAGTGCAACAGTTGTTATTAAAAATGGCGAAGTGCTTAGCTTTAAGCACGGTTTTGTTTCAGACCTATCAGCAAAAACAGATATTTCTTCAGCAAGCCTTTCTCCGGTACAAGCAGTAAATTCTGCTGCAAATCATTTAGGCCTTCAAGGTGAATCAAATGTAATGGTAACAGACTATAAATCTCGTGAAGATTTATTAATAGAAAATGCTACAGATACTAACTATGAAGCACCACTTTATTACGAAATTTCAGATAATGACAGGTATATACTAACCTATGAGGTTATAGTAAAAGATCCTAAAGGTGCTTGGTGGAATGCAAAGGTAAACGCGAGCAATGGTCAACTTTTAAATAAAGTGAATATGACTATTACTTGTAATTTCGACCTTCCTTACGAAACAGATGCTGTAATAAACAACCATAAATCTCATTCTCATACAGTAGAGAAAAATGGACAATCTAATTTGGTAGATTCTTACTCTAAGATTTCACCATTTAGTGCTTCTGCTTCATCTGCATTAGTTTCAGACGGTGCAATTTATAATGCCTATCCACTACGTGTAGAGTCTCCATTACATGGTGATCGCGTAATATTAAATGACCCTTCAGCTGTAACCCCAGATTTAGATGGTTTAGTGCCTTCTCCTTTTGGATGGCATGATGTTGATGGTATGGCAGGTGCAGAATTTACAACTACACAAGGAAACAACGTTTCAGCTTACTTAGATACAATGGATAATGATGCGCCTACTGGCCCAGAAGTATTTGTAGATGGTGGAGCAAACTTATTATTTGATGATGAAATTGATTTTAGTTTAGAACCGTCAGAATACAGACCTGCTGTTATTACAAACTTATTTGTGTGGAACAACTATATGCATGATGTTTGGTACAACTACGGTTTTGATGAAACTAGCGGAAATTTTCAAGAAGCTAATTACGGACGTTTTGTAGATGATGGTAGTTTGTTTGGACCAGATGGTGATTCAGTTAATGCTGAAGCACAAGATGGTAGTGAACTTGCAGCGCCAACACTTAACAATGCAAACATGGCAACCTCTATGGATGGTTCTAATCCTAGAATGCAAATGTTTTTATGGGGAGCGGCACCATTTGGCGATTTCTTAGAAGTAATTTCTCCATCAGATGTAGAAGGTTCTTATTTCGCATCTCGTTTTCCTTTTGTTGATATTCCAAGAATAGAAGATGGTGAGGACCAGATTAGAGCTAATATTATTGTAGTAGAAGATGATGGTACACCTTATTTAGGAGATGATGGTGGTACACCAGGCCTTAGTACAGAGTCTAATGATGGTTGTACTGCATACTTAAATGCTGCAGATATTGAAGGGAATATTGCAATTGTTAGAAGAGGAGTTTGTGCATTTGCTACAAAGATTAGACGCGCTCAAAATGCTGGAGCTATTGCGTGTATTATTGTAAATAATGTTGAAGGTGAAGGTCCTGTTAACGGTGGTGGTACACCAGATGAGCCTATCACTATTCCTGCAATTTCAGTGGGACAAGTTCAAGGAGATGCTATTATTGCTATTGTAGATGGCGGTGGTACTGTAGACGGTCGTGTTATAGATAGAGGACCATTATCTGCAACAGTTATGAAAGATGGTGATGTAGATCAAGGTATTATAGCTCACGAATATGGTCATGGTATTTCTACTCGTTTAGTTGGAGGTAGAGATCAATCATTATGTCTTTTAAGCTTAGTTGTAGAAGAGCAAATGGGTGAAGGTTGGAGTGACTGGTTTGCGTTGGTTATGACACAAGAATTAGATGATACAGCAGTACAGCCAAGAGGTATTGGTACTTATGTTTTAGGACAAGATCAATTAGGTTCTGGAATTAGGCCGGCACGTTACTCTACAGATTTTGCTGTAAATGACTATACATATGGAGACCTTCCAAACGATGAAATTACAGTACCGCACGGTGTTGGTTTTGTTTGGTCTACAATTCTTTGGGATATGTATTGGGCATTTATAGACGAGTATGGTTTTGATGCAGATATCTATAATGGTACTGGTGGTAACAATATGGCTATGCAATTAGTAATAGATGGTCTTAAATTACTGCCTTGTGCACAACCAGGTTTCGTTACAGGCAGAGATGCTATTTTAGAGGCAGATGACTTGTTATATGATGGTGCAAACGAATGTTTAATTAGAAAAGCATTTGCAGATCGTGGTGTTGGTGCATTAGCAATACAAGGACTAGCAAATAGTAGAATGGATCAAATTGAAGACTTTACAATAAGTGATCCGCTAGGAACAGATTGTGATGCGGTATTAGCTACTAATGATGTTGATACTACAATTTTTGCAATATACCCTAATCCTTCTAACGGAAACATAAATATTAATTCAAACAAAAATAATGGCTTAGCAAAAGTTGAGATGTTTGATATTAATGGTCGTAGAGTTTTAAGTACTCAGATAGACCTTACAAATACAGGTAATGTTAATGCTACGCAATTAACAACTGGTATTTATGTAATTAAAGTTAGTACAGATACTTCTGTACACACTCAAAAATTAGTAATTAAGTAAGTAGTTTGATAGTTTAGTTCTAAAACGGGAAAGTGTAATGCTTTCCTCTTTTTGTATTTATAAAAGTGAAAGTAAGCAGTCTTTAATTTTACTAGAAGATAACTCACAACGATCATATAGCTCTTCAATTTTACCATGATGTATAAAACTATCTGGCACTCCAAGAATTTTAATAGTGGCTTTATAAGAATGCATATTTGCAAACTCTAGTATTGCAGAACCAAAACCACCAGAAATGGTACCATCTTCGATAGTTATTATAGTATTGTAATTTTTAAAGATGTTATGTAGCAACTGCTCATCTAACGGCTTTACAAATCGCAAATCATAATGACCAATTGCAGCCATATGTTCATCTTTTAAATTAGAAATAGCTTCGGTAACTTGAGAGGCAATAGCACCAATTGAAAGTATGGCTATAGTGTTACCTCTTTTAAGCTCTACACCTTTACCTATTTGTAATTTTTTAAAATCTGTTTTCCAATTAAGAATATTTCCTCTTCCTCTAGGATATCTAATAGCAATTGGTAAGCTTAGCCCTAATGATGCAGTATATAATATTTGCCTAAGTTCAATTTCGTTTCTAGGAGCAAATATTATTAGGTTAGGTATAGCTCTTAAGTACGCCAAATCAAAAACACCATGATGTGTAGCACCATCTTCACCAACTAGACCAGATCTATCTAAACAAAATACAACTGGTAGTTTTTGTAAAGCAACGTCGTGTATAACTTGGTCATAAGCTCTTTGTAAAAATGTTGAATATATATTACAAAAGACAGTAAAACCTTGAGTTGCCATACCAGCAGAAAGGGTTACAGCGTGTTGTTCTGCAATCCCAACATCAAAAGCCCGATCTGGAAAAGCTTTCATCATATTTTTTAAGGAACTGCCGGTTGGCATTGCTGGTGTTATCCCTATTAATTTTTTGTTTTTCTTTGCCAACTCAACTAATGTGAGACCAAAAACATCTTGGAATTTAGGTGGTAAAATAGCGTCGTCTTTAGGTAGCAAATCTCCAGTAAGCTTATCAAATTTTCCAGGTGCGTGATACTTAACTTGGTTTTCTTCAGCTTGCCTTAAGCCTTTACCTTTGGTAGTAATAACGTGTAAAAACTTTGGCCCTTTTTTATTTTTTAAAATTTCAAAAGCATTTAATAATGCATTAATATCATGACCATCAATAGGACCGTGATAATTAAAGTTTAAAGCTTCAATAATATTGTCTTGTTTTGGCTTTTGACCAACTTTTGCTCGTGTTAAATAGTTTTTTAATGCGCCAACACTAGGGTCAATTCCAATAGCATTATCATTTAAGATAACGAGTAAATTTGCGTCTGTTACGCCTGCGTGATTTAAGCCTTCAAATGCCATCCCACTTGCAATTGATGCATCTCCTATAACAGCAATATGTTGCTTTTTAAAATCACCGTTTAAGTTAGAAGCTATTGCCATTCCCAAAGCAGCAGAAATTGAAGTTGAACTGTGACCTACACCAAATGTGTCGTAAGAACTTTCACTACGCTTAGGAAACCCACTAATACCATCTATTTGTCTATTAGTGTGAAATACATTTTTTCTGCCAGTAAGTATTTTATGACCATAAGCTTGGTGGCCAACATCCCAAACAAGTAAATCTTTTGGGGTGTTAAATGAATAATGTAATGCAATTGTAAGCTCTACAACACCAAGGCTAGCTCCTAAATGCCCTTCTTTGGTGGCTATAATTTCTATTATAAATTCACGTAACTCCTTAGCTACTTGTGGTAACTCATTAGGCTGAAGTTTACGAAGATCTTCAGGTAAATTTATGGTGTTTAAAAACTTAGACATAGGTGCAAATTTAAGATATATAAACACAGTTAAGCAGCGTAGCTGTCCAAATTTAAAATCCTATTTTTGATATATGTTACAGCCTTTTGATGATACGTATTTTATGAAAAAAGCCCTTCTTGAAGCAGAAGAGGCTTATGAAAAAGGTGAAATACCTGTTGGCGCAATTGTGGTTGCAAATAATACAATTATAGCAAGAAGCCACAATCTTACAGAGCTTTTAAATGATGTAACTGCACATGCCGAAATGCAAGTAATAACATCTGCAGCAAATCATATTGGTGGTAAATACCTTACAGATTGTACTTTGTATGTTACTTTAGAGCCTTGCCAAATGTGTGCAGGAGCGTTGTATTGGTCACAAATTTCAAAAATTGTGTTTGGCGCAGAAGATACTCAGCGTGGGTACAGAGTTATGGGCACAAAGTTACACCCAAAAACCAAAGTAGTATCCGGAGTTTTAGCAGAAGATGCATCATTACTTCTCAAGCGTTTTTTTATTGAGCGTAGAAATTTAAATTAGTACAACTCTAATTTTATTAACGTATCTTTAACAACTACAGTTTACGTTTTATAGTAACTATAGTTAATAATGCAGGGACAAACAGCAATTTTAATCTTCGCAAACTCATCTCAGGTAGATTTGGGAAGAAAAGGTATGTTAGGTGATAAGGGTTTATTTAACACCTTAAATGCACATACACTATCAATTGTAAAGTCTACAAAGCTTCCGTATTTTCAGTTTACAGAACATGAACAAGTTGGAAACTCTTTCGGTGAGCGATTTACTAATGCTATAAAGTGGGTATATGCTAAAGGGTTTGACAATGTTATTACAATTGGGAATGACACACCACATTTAACTGCTAAAACACTTTTAAATACTCACAGACTTTTAGAAAACAACACTTGTGTTCTAGGGCCATCAACAGATGGTGGTTTTTATTTAATGGGACTTCATAAATCTCAATTTAATGAAGGCCTGTTTACAAAACTACCGTGGCAAAGTAGAAAGCTATCAAAAAGCATAACGTTACTGCTGTCTGCATTTAAAGTTGAGGTTATAAGACTAGAAACTTTGCAGGATATAGATGCTGAAGAGGACATAAAAAATGTCTTACGTTTTAGCAAAAGTTTAAACAAGCACATATTAAATTTATTAAGGTCACTTATACCTTATGTTACGCAAATTTTCAGCGCGAAAAATTTGCAAATAAGTCATTTTCACTCGTACTCATTTTACAATAAGGGTTCACCATTTGGATTGTCAATTTAGTAAAGCCTTCAATTTTGTTGGAGCACCATTAAATAAACCAATCTTTTTAGAATCCAAAAACAATGAAACAACTTTTCATTGGCTTTGCGTTATTGCTTTCTGCAATGAGCTTTGCCCAAACTACTATTACCGGAACTGTTACAACCACAGCTTCTGGAGAAACAGTGCCATTTGTAAATGTTATTTTAAATAATAGCACGACAGCTACAACTACAGATGATAATGGCCGCTACAGTATCGACATAAATTCAGAATTAGATGTCCTTAAATTTTCTGCTTTAGGCTTTATTTCTCAATCTATAACAGTTGGTAACAAGACCATAATAAATGTAGCATTAGAAGAATCTACAACAGACCTAAATGAAATTGTAATTACGGCTTTAGGATTTAAACGAGAAACCAAAGAGTTAGGATATGCCGTACAAAGTTTAGGTAGTGATGATATTCAAGAAGTTAAAGCTGTAAATTTTCTAGATAATTTAAGCGGAAAATTAGCAGGTGTTACTATAAGTCAAGGAGCAACAGGTGTTGGTTCTACTTCAAAAATAACAATACGAGGTGAGGCTTCATTTTCTAATAACAATCCCTTATTTGTTGTAGACGGTACACCTATTAATAATAATACGGTTTTTAATTTCACAAATGAAGCAGCAGCAGGTTTTCAAGAAGTAGATTTTGGTAATGGTGCTATGGAGGTTAATCCAGATGATATCGCTTCGGTTTCAGTATTAAAAGGACCAAGTGCAGCAGCACTTTATGGTACTAGAGCATCTAACGGCGTTATTGTTATAGAAACTAAGAATGGAGCAAACAAAAAAGGCTTAGGAGTAAGTTATAATACCAGCCTTTTTATAGATACTGCATTTAGGTTGCCAGATTTTCAAAATGAGTACGGCCAAGGAAATTCTGGAGAGTTTGAATATGTAGATGGCTTAGGTGGCGGTATAAACGATAATATAACATATTCTTGGGGGCCAAGGTTAGACCAAGGCTTACTCATACCACAGTTTGACAGTCCTGTTGTACTTGCTAATGGCACAATTGTAAGAGGTGGCGATACTTCTGTTTATGATGGCCAACCAATAACTCCTACAGCATTTAATTCAAATCCTGATAACCTTAAGGATTTTTATGAGACAGGTGTAACAACTATTAACAACCTATCAATAGCTACTGGTTTTAATACTGGAGATTTTAGGTTATCTCTTACAGACTTAAGAAGTGATGGTATTATTCCTGGCGTTAACTTAGACAGACAAACCATATCTACAAAGCTAAATTTTACACCAACTCAAAAAACAAAAATCACGTCTAACATAAGTTATGTAAACTCTCAAAGTGATAATAGACCATCAAATGGATATGGTAGTGAAAATGTAAATTACTCTTTAGTAGCTTGGGGACCAAGATCTTTAAATATAGATAGCTTAAGAGATTACTGGCAACCTGGTTTAGAAGGAGTACAACAATACTCTTTTAACTACACCTTTTTTGACAATCCATATTTTATCCTTTTTGAAAATAGAAATAGTTTTAATAGAGATCGTGTTTTTGGAAATGTTTCTATCAAACATAATTTTACAGAAAAGCTAAGTGTTGCAGTAAGGTCTGGAATGGATTACAGTAATGAAAAACGTCAATTCTTAAGAAATTTTAGTTCAAATAGATTTAAAAATGGTGCGTACGCAGAGCACGATGTTTTTTTTAGAGAAATAAATACAGATATCTTAGTAAACTATCAAGATATTGTTGGAGACCTTTCTTTTGATGTGTCTTTAGGAGGAAACAGATTAGATCAAAATGCATCTACCAAACAATCTCAAGCAACTAATTTAGCACAACCTGGTATATTTAGTCTTAACAATGCAGCTTCTCCTATTGAAGTATTTCAGTTTGAGTCTCAAAAGCGAATCAATTCTATTTATGGCTTGGCAAAATTTGGGTATAAAGACTACCTATTTTTAGACATTACAGGAAGAAACGATTGGTCTAGCGCATTAGCAACTCCTTTTTCGGTAGATGGTACATCTTTCTTTTACCCTTCAGCTTCAGCAAGTTTTATATTGTCTGAGGTAGCAACGCTTCCAAGCATATTTTCTTACGCTCAGCTAAGAGCAAGCATAGCACAAGTAGGTAATGATACTAACCCATACCAAACCTCAGGAACGTTTGTCTCTCAAACCCCATTTAATAGTCAACCTACATTTAGCAATCAGGATTTAATTCCAAATGCAAACCTAAAGCCAGAAAGCACCACATCTTATGAGGCAGGTTTTGATGTTCGTTTTTGGAGAGATCGTCTTAATTTAGATTTTACGTATTATAATGCATTAACTAAAGATCAAATAATATCATTACCAATTGGTATATCCTCAGGATATAACCAACAGGTAGTTAACGGAGGAAAAGTTCGAACAGAAGGTGTTGAAATTATTGCAGGCTTAATACCAATCATAACAGATAAATTTAGGTGGACAACCACATTTAATTTTAGTAAAAGTGTTGCAACTGTTGAAGACTTACCACAAGATGATGGTCGCCTAACTTTAGGCTTAAGTAGAATTTATGACAGTGCTAACCAAACGGTTTTCTTTCAAGTTGAAGAAGGTGGTCGCGTAGGTGATTTTTATGGAACAGGCTATCTTAAAAACGAAAACGGCGATTTTATCCTAACCGATGACGGAAGATATATTGCAGATAATAATTTACAGAAATTTGGAAACTATAATCCAGATTTTATGCTAGGATGGAACAACCAATTCTCCTACGGTAACTGGAATTTGAGCTTCCTTTTTGATTGGAGACAAGGTGGCGAAATTGTATCTAGAACTAGAGCTTTAGGTAATGTAGGTGGACAATTGGCAGAAACTGCTTTTAGACCTGAAGGCGGCATTATAGCTCAAGGTGTTGTAAATACGGGTACTGCAGAAAATCCTAACTATATTCCTAATACAACTGCAGTAACTGCAGAAAGCTACTACCGTCAATTTTATGATAGAAACCACGAAGAAAATAATATATACGATGCCTCTTATTTAAAGCTAAGACAGTTTTCTGTGGGTTATACCTTTAAATTAAATGATGGATTTATAGGACTTAAGGAAGGTGTAGATGTAAACCTTTCTTTAGTTGGAAGAAACTTATTTGCTATTACAGAAAACCCGCATTTTGATCCAGAGCAATTAGCCGTACAAGGACAAAGTTTTGTAAGTGGTGTAGAAGATATGAGTTATGCCACAACAAGAAGTATAGGTTTTAAAGCCGGATTTAATTTCTAATAAACACACTCGTTAGAGTGTTAAACACATACACAATGAAACATTTAGTATACATATTAAGCCTGTTTTGTCTATTAGGATTAAGCAGTTGCACCAAAGATTTCGAAGATATAAACACTAACCCGAATGCACCTAATTCAGTCCAACCAAGTTTATTACTACGTCAAGTAATTTATGATTTTGGTGAGCAGATGAGTTATGAGGGCTTTGTAGCTGGAGATTTACTATCACAACATCGTACAGCACTAGACTTTAATTTGTTTGACAGGCACGCATTAAAATCGCCACAACTAGGAGGAAATCCTTGGCCAATTTTTTATACAAACTTAAGAGATAACGAAATTATTATAAACCAATCTCAGAATGTTGAAACGTTTGCAGTATATGAAGGTCCTGCGCTAATAATGAAAGCTTATATGGCAGGTATCCTAACAGATTTATTTGGAGACGTTCCTTATTCAGAAGCATTTAATGGTATAGATGGTACAGTAAAACCTAGTTATGACTTACAGGAAAATATATACAATGCAGAAGATGGCATATTTGATAATCTAGAAAAAGGAGTTGCAGCAATTAATGCATACCAAGGCGCAATACCTTTAGAAGGAGACATTCTTTTTAACGGAAATCTTCAGGCTTGGATAAAATTTGCAAATTCATTAAAAATTAAACACTTAATGAGAGTGTCTAATAAAATGGATGTGTCTTCAGAGTTACAAGCAATTTTTAATGAAGGCAATTATATTTCTTTAAACTCAGAAAATGCAATATTCAATTTTACAGCAACAGAACCAAACAGTTTTAGGCTAGCACAACTTAGAATAGGAGATTTTAACAATTTTGTTTTATCTGAAACTATGGAAAATGTACTTCAAGATCTAGAAGACCCAAGATTAGGAACATTTTTTAGACCGTTCGATAATTCAGATTCTGGAGGATTTAACGGCTTAATTAATGGGATAGATGCTTCTCAAACAAGTATTGCACTAGCAGATTATTCAAGAGCTGGCACATTATTTAGAGAAGACACGTCTGGCTTAGATGCTAACTTTTCAACAGCTTGGGAAACAAATTTTTTCTTAGCAGAAGCTGCAGAACGTGGAATAATAACAGCTAACGCTCAACAACTATACGAAATAGGTGTACAGCAAGCTTTTGAGTTTTGGCTTACAGATCTTCCAGAAACATATTTAACTACTGGAAATGCTGCTTACAACACAGGAAACAACTTATCGCAGATTCTAACCCAAAAATGGATAGCTAATATCATAAACGGTTATGAAGGTTGGACAGAATGGCGCCGAACAGGTTTCCCAGAATTTATGCCTGTAGATGCTAGCTTAAATGATGGGCTTATTCCTGTAAGAATGCCCTATCCATCTGAGGAAGAAGCTCTAAATGCAGATAATTATAATGAAGCTGCAACTGCTACAAATGGGAACAGTATTAATGCAGAAGTTTGGTGGAACGAGTAATTATTGGCTTTGCCTAAAAATTAAAACGTATGAGTGTAGAGTACTGGCAATGGATTTTAGTAATAGGCTCAAGTCTGTTATTATTTTTCTTATCACCATTAGCAAAAAATGCATCAGAGTTTTTTAAAGCAACTCACCGCAAAAAGGCTCCTAACGCATTAATGCTAACAGGAAGCCTTATAATCTCTTGGATTTTTGCTAAAAGCATTACCAATGCTGCAAACTTAGGATTAGATTATGGTATTGTTGGTGGTGTTGCATATGCTGGTTATTACTTAAGTTTTGCTGTTGCTGGTTTAATAATATATAAGATTAGAGTAAAAGGTGGCTTTAGCAGCATACACGAGTTTTTAACTACAAAATTTGGAAAAGGTGCTGTTGCACTTTTCTCTATACTTATATGTATACGTTTATTTAATGAGGTGTGGAGCAACACCATAGTTATAGGAACTTATTTTGGAGATCAAGGTACACAAGCTTATTATTGGTCAATCTTAATATTCACAGCGCTTACATTAGCCTATGCATTAAAAGGCGGTTTAAGTAGTTCTATTTTTACAGATGTTATACAAATGGGGCTTTTTGCCATTTTACTCTCAGTTATTTTAGGCGTAATATTTACAGCAGAAGATTTTACCATAAAAGATGCCGCTACTTCTGGAACTTGGTCGTTAGACTTAGGTCTTAATTTATTTTTTGCAGCACTCATACAGTCGTTTAGTTACCCGTTTCACGACCCTGTTCTTACAGATCGTGGTTTTTTGAGTTCACCAAAAGTTACACGGCGTAGTTTTATAATGGCAAGTATATTGGGCGCTATATGCATTATAATGTTTAGCATTATTGGGGTGTATGCACAAAGTGAAGGTTTTAAGGGTCAAGCAGCAGTTGAGGTTGGTAAGGCATTTGGTGTGGTTATATTATTGGTTATTAATTTTATTATGATTACTTCTGCAGCGTCAACATTAGACTCTACGTTTTCATCATTTTCTAAATTATTGGCTGTAGATCTTAATTTAGGAAACACATTAAAATTTGGTCGTTTGGCAATGATAGCAGTTGCTATCTTAGGAACCATACCAGTTTTTTTAGATGCTGAAATATTATCTGCTACCACAATTTCTGGAACTATGGTTATTGGGCTTACACCTGTTTTCTTATTCTGGAATATAAAGGTTCCTAAACTAAGCTTTTACCTAAGTGTGTGTTGCGGATTAGTATTTGGCTTTTTACTTGTTTTTGGCTGGTTTCCTGAAGCTCTTAAATTTTCAACCGGAAAATATGCAGATTTACTCTGGATTAATGTCTGGGGAATACTATGTTGTATGATGTTATATATGTTACCAAAATGGATAAAAAATTAACAGATTTAGGGACTGTAAAAGGTAAAATGCTTTTGTTTGGAGGCGTTTACAGCAATTTACAAGCTCTTGAAGAACTTATAAGAATTGCAGATAAACAAGGTATACCGCCAGAAAATTGTATTTGTACTGGAGATATCGTTGGGTATTGTGCGCAACCAGAAGAGGTTGTTCAGACATTTAAAAAATGGGGCGCTAGGAGTATATTAGGTAATGTAGAGATACAGCTTCGTGATGGTGCAGAAGATTGCGGTTGTGATTTTAGAGAAGGTTCTAGATGCGATGGCTTTTCTCAACTTTGGTTTCCATATGCGCAAAGCAAACTCAGCAAATCCTCTTTAGATTATATAGCATCGCTTCCAGACCATATAACATTTAACTACGCTGGAAACCAAGTGGGCATTTTACATGGGTCATATTTTAATGTATCAGAGTTTATATACAAATCAACTAACTGGGAAGTTAAAGCACCAAACTTTTCAAAATTAAATGCAGATATAATTGTTGGTGGCCATTGTGGCTTGCCTTTTCAGCATTTGGAAAATGAAAAGTACTGGTTAAATCCTGGCGTTATTGGTATGCCTGCAAATGATGGTGAGCCACACGTTTGGTATATGACTTTTAATGACGATGGCTTATTTAAATACAACCATCATACCCTTAAGTACAATTATAAATTAACAAGCTCTTTAATGCAAAATGGATTGTTGCCAGAAGAGTATGCCAGAACCATAATTACAGGCATTTGGGATAACACAGAAATACTACCTGCTTATGAAAGTGGCCTGCAAGGGTTTGGTATTGTGCTTTAAAGAGGTTAGTGCAAAAGAAACTAACCAAAACAATTATCTTTGCAGTCTTAAACTATTACTATGAGTAAAACCATTACTGGGTTTTCTAAGCTAAGCAAAGAAGAAAAAATTGACTGGCTAGTTACTACGTTTTTCGAAAAAAGTTCAAGCGCTGTACATATACTTAAACAATACTGGAACACCAATCAACAGTTACAACAACTGCATGACGAGTTTACAGAAAACACAATTTCAAATTACTATTTACCTTTTGGTGTAGCACCAAACTTTTCAATAAACGGAAAAAACTATGCTATACCAATGGCAATAGAAGAAAGCTCTGTTATAGCAGCAGCAAGTAATGCCGCAAAATATTGGTTAAATAGAGGTGGCTTTAAAGCAGAAGTTTTAGATACTCAAAAAGTAGGGCAGGTTCATTTTACATTTCAAGGAAGTGCAGAAATATTAAAGTCTTTTTTCTCTGAAGTTAAACCTAAATTACTGGCCTCTGTAGCAGCACTCACTAAGAATATGAAAAAGCGCGGAGGTGGCGTTTTAGATATTTCATTAGTTAATAAAACTGAAGCTTTACAAGGGTATTACCAATTACATTGCACATTTGAGACGGTTGACTCTATGGGCGCGAACTTTATAAACAGTTGTTTAGAGCAATTTGCTGAAACTTTTAAGACTGAAGCGTCTTCATATGCAGCATTTAATGAGGAGTTACCACATATCGTAATGAGTATTCTTTCTAACTATGTCCCTAATTGTATTGTTAGAGCAGAAGTCTCTTGTCCTGTTGAAGAGCTTTCAGATTCTAAAATTCCTGACGGAAAAGAGTTTGCTGAAAAATTTATACAAGCCATTAATATTGCAGAAATTGAACCTTTTAGAGCCGTTACTCATAATAAGGGAATAATGAACGGAATAGATGCAGTTGTGCTCGCAACAGGAAATGACTTTAGAGCTGTTGAAGCAGGCATACACGCCTATGCTTCTAAAGATGGACAATATTCTAGCCTTACACACGCAAGTATAGATAATGGTATATTTAAATTCTGGATGGAAGTACCTTTAGCCTTAGGAACCGTAGGTGGCTTAACAAGTTTACATCCTTTAGTAAAGTTAGCATTGCAATTATTAGGAAGTCCTAATGCAAAAGAATTAATGAAGATTGTTGCAGTTGCTGGATTGGCTCAAAACTTTGCTGCTATAAAATCTTTAACTACAACAGGAATACAGCAAGGCCACATGAAAATGCATTTAATGAATATTTTAAATCAGTTTAATGCTACTGCAGATGAAAAAACAGCAATGGTAAAACACTTTACTACAAATACTGTTAGCCATAGTGCAGTGGTTGATGCACTGGAAACTTATAGGTCTTAACTATGGTAGTAGAAAACCCTAAATATTTTTACAGTCCAGGTAAATTATTACTTACTGGAGAATATGTGGTTTTAGATGGTGCTAAATCTTTAGCAATCCCTACAACATTTGGTCAAACACTTAAAATAACTTCTATTCCAGAACAGGTTTTGCGTTGGCAAAGTGTAGATGTAAATAATAATATTTGGTTTCAAGCAGATTTTGAATTAGATACAACCTCAAAAGTAGTCACTAACTCAACTCTTGAAGTTGCCCAACGGCTTACACAAGTCTTACAAGTTGTTTGTGATTTAAATGATGGCTTTAAAGATAACTTTAAAGGAACACTTGCAATTACAGAGCTTGAATTTCCAAATAATTGGGGTTTAGGTAGTTCTTCTACGTTAATTAATAACTTAGCCAACTGGGCACAGGTTGATGCCTTTAAGTTACTTAAGCAAACCTTTGGAGGCAGCGGTTACGATATTGCTTGTGCACAACATAGAACACCAGTTTTGTATCAACTAAATGAAGGCTTAAACATTAGTACAGAGGTTTCTTTTAAGCCATCCTTTCATAAAGAGCTGTTCTTTGTACATCTTAATAAAAAGCAAAACAGTAGAGACTCAATAAAGCATTATAGAAGTGTTCCTAAAGATACCTTACGTAATGTATTGTCGAAAATTTCTAAATTAACAGAACGAGTTTTAACTGCTAATTCAGTTCAGGAGTTTTCAGATACTTTAAATAAGCACGAAACTATAATTTCGCAACTTATTAAAACACCTACAATTAAGGAACAGCTATTTTCAGACTATCCTAAAACTATTAAAAGTTTAGGAGGTTGGGGTGGCGACTTTGTCTTAGTAGTAGGAAACCCAGAAGATAAAATCTATTTTAAGGAAAAAGGATACCATACTATTTTATCTTTCGCTGAAATGATTGCATAAAAAAACCTCCAACTTTAAATTGGAGGTTTTTTTTATGAATTAAGATTCTACTAGTAAAATCTAGATCTATTATCTTCAATCTCTGTAGCTTCTTTTAAAGCATTGTAAGCTTTAGTGTTTACTCCAGATGTTCTTTTATTAGATTCCTGAAATGAAAACGCTTTGTAGTTGTCTAATGGTGTAGCTTCGTTACGCTTTACAACTTTAACAACATACACTCCATTTTTACCTTGTAATGGAGCACTTGTAGCACCTTCTTTAAGGCTAAACGCTGCGCCAACAACTTCTGGCTCATTACCAGCACCTGTTAATGTTGGACTTTTAAGGTTTAGAGCGTTAGAAGTTTGAATTTGCACGCCTTGGTTTTGAGCAATTTCTGCTAAAGTATTTCCTTTAATACGAGATTTAAGAATCTCTGCTTTCTTATTATTCTTGATAATTGGAGTAGCAGTGATTGATGCATCTTCAACATTCATTAACCCTTTTTCATTCTCTCCAGTTACTTGCACTACAACATATCCTTGAGGAACGTCAAAACGCTTAACATCTCCAACATTAGTTTCTTCATTAAATGCCCAGCTTACAATAGAACGTTGTCTACCAACTCCAGGAATATTTTCATCTAAAGCTTTAACACCTTTTACTGGTCTAGCAGTAAGATCACTAGATTTAGCTAACTCTGCAAAATCACCTTTACTAGCTGCGATTTCAAACTTAGTTGTTTCAGCAAATAAATCGTTAGTAGTTTTTTCTGAAGCTTCAATCTCTCTTACAATTGTTGCAAGTTTAACAGCTTTTTCTTTATCTGTTTGTTCTTGTATGTCTATAATATGAAATCCGAATTGAGATTTTACAACTCCAAGATCTCCTTCATTATTTTGAAAAACATAATCATTAAATACAGGAACCATACGACCTGGTGTAAAGAAGCCTAAATCTCCACCTTTTGCACCTGAAACCTTATCTGCTGAATAGGTAGTTGCAAAATCTGTAAACTTATTACGATCTCTTCTTAATACAGATGCAAGGCTATCTGCAAGTTGCTTAGCTTCTTCTTCTGTACGTTCAACATCTGTAGCAGTTTGTAAACCTGTATAAGATATTAGTATGTGTCTTGCCTTAGCAGAATCTGGCATAGACTTAGTGTCTTCTAGTCTAGAAAGCTTTAAAGTGTTACCATCTCTGTATGGGCCATAAACCTCACCTTTATTTAAGTTGAATAATTCATCTGCAAAATCTTTAGGAAGGTTTTTTTTAAACTTGTAGTTACCATCGTAACGCACATCTGAGTTTGCATTAACAAAAGTCTCTAAGTTTTTAGAGTTTTTTAATCCTAAAAGTGTGTCACCAGACTCTACTCTGTTTTCTGCCATTGCAGCAACTTCAGCTTTCATGTCTTCTACATCTGCATCTGAAGCTTTTTCTTCAAATAAAACATATTGTAAATCTCTACCAGCTTCGACAGTATACTTATCTGGGTGAGCTTTTATATATGCTTTAATTTCATCTTTGCTTACTTGTGCTTCACTTTCATCAACAGCTGTCCAAGGTATTTTTACATATTCTACATCAACAGTATTGTTTTCTAGTAAGTATGCTTGCTTACCTTCTAATAATGTTGCACCAACACCAGCTTTAATCATATTAAAGTACTGAGTTTCTTTAGCTGCTAAAGCAACTTGGTCTTCGTAGTTTTTCCACTGTTCGTAAGCTTGAGGAGAACTCGCTTTAATGTTAGCTAAATATTCTTGAAGTTTTTGCTCGCTAAACGTACCATTCTCATCAGAAAATGTAGGGTTACCTTCTAATTGTAAAGCCATTGTTGCTTTTAATTGTTCTGGGCTAACCTCTATACCTAGCTTTTCAAATTGCTGTGCCAATACTACTTCTCTAACTTTTGCATCGTAAACTCTGTTTACTGCTTGCATAGTAGATGCATTTGGTCCTAGTTGCTTAGAATATAAGTCAACTTGTTTAGCAAATTCTGTACGGTCTATATTTTCACCGCCAACTGTAGCTACTGTATTTTCACCTTTACTTGATGAAAAGCCGCCGTTTCTGATAACATCTGCTAATACAAATGAAAATAACGCCAATGCTATAATGATGATCAAGAAGATTGAGCGTTCTCTAATTTTGTTTAATACTGCCATTGTAATTTATTCTTTTGTCTTGAATAGTGGGCGAAAATAAGGTTTTAGCACATAACATGAAAGAAAATGTGTGTAAAAGTTACACAGTGTAAAGACCTAGTTTTCTTGGAGGTTATGTAGCTCTACTAGTTCTATTTTTGTGTTAGAAACTTCAAGAATGTGTAGTTTAAAGTTTTCAATTTCTACAATTCCGCCTTGTTCTGGAATGTCTTCTGTAAAGTGAACAATCATACCACCTAGGGTTTCATAATTTTCACTTTCAGGTAACTCTAGCTTATAGGCTTCATTAATATAATCTACTTCTAATCGAGCAGAAAATTTATACACATTATCGTTAAGTACTTCTTCAGTAAGTATTACAGAATCATGTTCATCTTCTATCTCGCCAAATAATTCTTCTACAATATCTTCAACGGTAATCATACCGCTTGTACCACCATACTCATCTATAACTACAGCAATACTTTTTCTCTTTTTTATAAGTGTATTAAGAATATCCTTTATTAGCATAGTTTCAGGTACGAAAACTACTGGCATTAGAATTTCTTTTACCGTTTTAGGTTGCTTAAAAAGTTCGAATGAATGTACGTAACCTATAATATCGTCATTTGTGTCTTTGTACACTAGTATTTTAGATAGGCCTGTGTCTGTAAATAATTTAATTAGATCTTTAGGTTCTGTTGTAATATCAACAGCAACAATCTCTGTACGAGGAATCATTACTTCTCTAGATTTTACTTCTGAAAACTCCAAAGCATTTTGAAAAATCTGTATTTCACTATCTACTTCTTCATGTTCCTCGATAGCCTCCATTTGTTCTGTAATGTAGTTGCCGAGCTCTACTTTACTAAAGGCTAGTTGTACTTCATCTCCATCTGTTTTAAAGAATTTTTTTAATACAAGGTCTGAGACCCATATTACAAACGATGAAATAAAGCCAAATAAGATATAAAATACATATGCTGGTGCAGCAAATATCTTAAGTAAAGAATTGGCATAAATTTGAAAGAAGACTTTTGGTAAAAACTCTGCAGTAAGTAAAATTACGAGTGTAGAAATTATAGTTTGGGTGAGTAAACTAAGGTCTACAAAAATATATCGAAGTATCTCATTTTCTACAGGAAGCATGTTTTGAAACAATGCCAAGAGTAAATCGCCCATAAAAAATCCATAGATAACTAGGGCAATGTTATTGCCAACCAACATGGTTGCAATAAATTTTGAAGGTTTTTTGGTAAGACGTCTTAGGATATTGGCCAAGAAGCCTGCTTGCATCTTCTCTATTTCAATATGTATTTTGTTAGAAGATACATAAGCTATTTCCATTCCTGAGAAGAAAGCAGAAAGGATAAGAGATAAAACAATGATAATGATTTCAGAATGCATTATTCTTGGCGATTGTTATCTTCAATTTTACGCCTAAATTTTCTTTTAAAAAAGAATAAAAATAGCGCAACTGCAGCAAAAGCAAGAAGCATATAAGATCTGCCTCTGTCTGTTGCCCATATGCTTATAGCTTCACCAATAAACCAAACGGCTATGGCAATATAAGCGTATTCAAAAAATTTATAGAGTTTCATAATACTGTACAATAAGGTTGTAAAAGTACAGCTATTTTTCTTCTTCTTCTAAATACATGACACCAACGTCTGATCTGGATAGAAATTTGGTGAAATCCTTATTGCTGTCAAATCCTTCACCATTTGTGGTAGAGCCACTAGGAAACAATGCAGTATAAGGTTGGTCTGTAAAGACCCATTGCTTTTGTTGGTCATAATATAATTGTTCTGCGTAGACAATTGTACTATCGCTAGTAACAATTTTTACATTTCCTTGTAAATCTATTAAGCCCGTTGGTTCATAGATTATTCCATAATCTGCATAAACTGTATTCTTTTTGTTACTGTCATCAAAAAAATCTACTGTTAATCCATCTGGAAATTCCCGATATGGAAATTCTTGATTTGAGTAATCCTTAAGTTTAGCACTTTTAAGGTTGGCTACCACTTTGCCAGAATCTGTATAAAAAAGATTTATCTCTTGTCCAATTGCCTGTGGGCCATCCTGTAATAACTCAAAGCTACGAACCTCGTTTAATTTTCCTTTACAAGAAAAAAGCATTGCTATAACAAAAGTTACAGCAATGCTCTTTATATATATATTATATGTGTTTTGCATTTTACAAGTTAGGAACCTTCACAGAAGATCCAATCCAGCATCCTATATTTACTGTCTTTCCAGCCATGTTTGCTGAGAAGATATCAGATTTTTGTGGAGCTCTACCTCTGTAAGCTGCAGCAGCTTGATCTGCATTACTCTTAATTGAAGGATCTACACGACCAGCTTTAGACGCCATATCTGCAGCTAACCAATATACAGATCTCTTTTCAAAAGAAGTACCACCACAGTTGTTTACACTTTTAGCGTACATATCTGCAATTTTTAAGTATGCAACACCTAATGAAGGCTTGTTTTGTAACGCTTTGTTGTAAAAGCTCCTTGCAGTACTGTAGCTACCTTTAGCTTTAGCGCTTTCTGCCAATCTGTAGTATACTTTAGCTCTCTTAGTTGGGTCTGTCTGTAACTCGGCAGACTCGTTGTAATATTTAAGCGCTTTAGTCATATTTCCAGCTTGCTCTTCTAATCTACCTAAGTAGAACGCAGAATCTGCAGAAGGCTCATTGGTGTGTAATGCTTCAACTAGTTTCTTAAATAAAGGATCATCTGTACAATCTTTACCACTTAAACGACCAGCAGCACTTTTTAACCAGTTGCTATCAGTTTTCTTTTCTTCAAACTGTCCTTGGTATAAAGGGATAAGGTTTTCACAATCTGCAATTTTTCCAAACTTACCGTTAATACTTCCAGCTACTACACTGTAGTTTTTAAGATAAATTTCTCCATTCTTAAGACTAATCTTTTCAGATCTGTTAAGAGACTCTTGGTTATCTTGCTTTTCAATAAGAGGAGTTACTTTAACAGCTAACTCATCATTTTCTTTTTCAATTTTAGTGATTACCTCATCATATTTATCAAACACTTCTTGAAGATCTTTTTTACCAGCTTCTTGAAGGTCTATTAATAAAGAAAAGTAAGTAAGTAAACCTTTAGGACTTTTAAAAGATGCCTTATCTGTAGTCCAAGCTTTATCAAAAGCAGCATATTGCTCTTCTGTAGTACCTAATTTGTTATCGTACATTACTTGTGCTATATCTGCAAGAACATCTCCCTTATCTACTTTAGGGTCATTCTCAAAATATTTAAGTTTTGCTTGATGTGCAGCAATTAAATTTTCTGCATTTTGCTTTTTATTAGCTTCTGTGCTTTTATCTAAAAAATGCTTGTACATACGCACACCATATTGGTATGTTGCTAATGAGTATGAAGGGCAGTCTTTCACTAATGTTTCATAGTGAGGTTTTGCTGCGTCGTATTGCTTATTCTTAGCACTTGTTGCAAAAAGCGACAATTGTGTTGCACAGTCTGCAGCTTGTGCATTAGTGAACTGTATGCCTAGAAATAAAGCTGTTATTAATAAAGTTGCTTTAGTTTTCATAGTATTTAAAATGGTTAATTAAACTTAGTTTTTTCAAACCACTTGTCATTTAAAGACAAGCCGATTATAATATTGTAAAACGATTCTTTTATTAAGCCTGCATCTGTTGTACCACGTTGTCCGTATTCAAAAGATAGGTTAGCATTTGTAAATAATCGTCCTGCTGGTATACCTACTCCAAAAGATATGCCAAACTCGTTAATGTCTTCTCCTCTTAGGTTTAGACCGGTTTCTTCATATCGTGCTCCAAGCCTATAAACAATTCTGTTTAAGTAACTTGTAAGGTCATTATATTTTGGAATATAAAAACCTCCAACTTTAAATTTAGAGGCGTCGTCAAAAATAACGTCTTCATTATTAAAAGAACGATTATTGAAGTTACTTTTTTGTGAATTTACATACTCAAGGCCTGCATACCACTTATTCGCTTTTCCTATCCCTAATCCTAAACTAATTTCTGAAGGGTTTTTAAAATCTGAATCTTCTAACTCAATATCTTGTCTGTCTGCTACTAATTCTTGTCCTGAGTTACCCACAATTACTGTAGCCAATTCCCTGAAGTTTTCAACATTTATAGTTGTTGAAGGCATATAGGTTGCTGTAGCAGTTAAGTCTAAATTCTCAGTTAACTTAGTGTCGTAAATAGCACCAACCTTAAAACTGAAGCCTAAGAAATCTGATCGGTTAATTTCTCTAGTTCCAAACTGTATGTCGTCTTGAAAGCGAATGCTTTTGTTTTGAATATTTCCAAAGTTATATTGAAAATCTACACCAATGTTAAAGTTGTCTGTAACTTTATAAGCGGTAGAAAGCGCTACTTTATTTAAGCCACCTCTACCAGTAAATTGGTCTGATGAGCTTAATGACTCTCCATTATCAGGTTTTATGTTATAGCCAACTGTTGTGCTAGGATAAACTGAAAGTCCAAATCCTAGTCTACCTGCTGGAAATCCTAATGCTAAATAATCAAAGGTGGTGTGTGAAGCAGACTCAGAAGCATTTGCGTTTTCTAAACTTAAAGATTGGTGACTAGCTCCAACTGAGTAAGCAGTAAGGCGTAATTTCGCGAAACTTGCTGGGTTTTGTAAATTTATGTGAATACTATCACTATAGGCACCCAAACCAGCCATTCCTCGCTGTTCTGCAGTTCCTCTAAATTTAGTTAAACCAATACCATAAAATGAATATGGAGATGAGGTTCCTTCCTGTGCATTTGCCGTCAACACTATACCTAAGAGCGCTACGATTACTACAAATCGTTTAATCATGTGTCTTTGTTAAATTCTAAAATATGGTTTAATCCTTCCAACAAAAAATTAGAGTTGGCAAAGATGCTATTTTTTATACGTTTAGACAAAAAATCAGCGTCTCCACCAGTAAAAATAACTGTTAAATCAGGATATTTTTCTTTATAACGGTTTATAAAACCATCTATTTCATTACAAGTGCCCAAAATGGCACCACTTTGCATACTCTCAGATGTACTTTTCCCTATTAAGTTTACATTATCTGTAGCCTTAAGTAATGGAAGTTTTGCTGTAAATTCATGCATAGCCTTAAAGCGCATTTGTAATCCAGGTGAAATAGAACCTCCATGATATTTATTTGTACTATCAATAAAATCATAAGTTATACAAGTACCTGCATCTATAATTAAGACATTTTCATTTGAATATGCCTTAGCAGATCCAGCTACTAAACCTATACGATCTAAACCTAAAGTTTCTGGCGTATTGTAATTGTTTGTATAAGGGACGCTGGTAAATTGATTAAGTTGCAAAACAATAGTATACTTTTCTAAGAAATTTAAGTGTTCTGTTGGGTAAGTAGACGTGTTAGATATTATAGAATGTGTGATATTAGACCAGTTTTCTAATATTTCTTTAATTTTTTTTTCAATTTCATTAGATGAACAAATTGTTCTTTCCTTAAGGGTAACGTCCTCAAAAACTGCAAGTTTAGTTCTCGAGTTACCTATGTCTATTATCAAATTCATCTTTTTATTTATGGTTTTGTAAAATTACAAACGAATTTTTTAGTCTTTATGTTGTAGGGTTTCAAAATTGATTTTATATTTGCGCTCCTTAATAATAGGTACCTTAGCTCAGTTGGTAGAGCAACGGACTGAAAATCCGTGTGTCCCTGGTTCGATTCCTGGAGGTACCACTTTTAAAAATGTAATTCCCTTGTAGTCAATAGATTGCAAGGGTTTTATTTTTTAACAGCGTTTTTTACAGCGGATTATGAGCTTAAAAGAAAAGGAGCATCTTGCTCCCTGACTTTATTGACCTAGCTTTTTTGCGATATAAACAGGACAGTACATTTTTTTGTTTCCTATTCTTAGCTTATACTTTAAATACCCTTCATTCTCCATTTTAATTAGGGTTGTATCGCTTTTAATCCCAAAAAGCTCCTTCACCTCTTTCGAGGTTAGCAACCTTTTCATATTGTTTAAAATTACTTTTCGATATACCCCAAGTGGGAACGCATAGGGTTATTTGCTCTGAGTATATCTGCCCGCTATTTTACCACTTACTACGATAATAGTAAGAATTTACTATAAAGTGCAAGTAGATTTCTGTAATTCTTTGAAGTGATTTGAAACTTACCTATTGACTTATCGAAAAAAAATGTCCATTGTTTGAAAATAATATAGTTCCTGACGGTCTTTTAAGTTCCGTCTAACTATTTATTTACGAATAAGGAATCAGAAGCAGGGTTTTAGACTTACTGGCTTATGGTTTCACTATATAGCAAAGAGAAATGGAAAAAGAATATTATAGAGTATATGAGATAAGTAAAATGTATAAAATTACTTCTAGGTATGTAAGAACTAAGATTAAACAGTTAAATGATTCTGGTAAATTCAATAATAGAATAGAAAAGGATAGTGAAGGTCAATGGCTCGTCCATCATTTAGCCTTACCGCTATTTAAAAGACAAAGAAAACAGAAACAATCTTATTATGCTTTAACAGTAACCTTCAATAATGATTACACCAATGAAGATGTTGAAACTGTTATGAATTGGGTATGCAACAGGACAGGGTTGAACGATTTGGAGTTTTACTACACTATTGAAAAAGGTTTGAAGACAGATAAGACCCACGTACATTCCTTTACTAACTGTAAGACAAAAAGAAAACTAATTGAGAATTTAAGACTAGGATTCTCTAAAGTAGGGTACAAAGAAGTGCCTGTATATGACCTTGAAGGGTGGAAAAATTACATTACCAAAGAGGGAAATAAAATAATAGAAATTAAAAACTAAAAACTATGGAAACACTAGAAAATAACCCAAGATTGCATTTTCTGCTTAAAGAATTTGTACTAATCAATTACGAATCCGATGCTGACACTTCGGAAAATGTTCTTTTAAGAGAATACAACTTTTTAAATGATACCAATCAACTAAACCTATTGTTCGAGCTTGAAACATTATTAACCCAATGGGATAAGGATAAAAGTTATGATGAGGTGAGGACTGCATACTTCAACCTACCATTGCACCAGAGATAACCTCTCTTATTATAGCCGTCAATGGTTTTCGATATATCACAATCAATATGGCGCAAAAAAAATTTCTGAAATTTTTGTACCAAAATGCACCAAGCGTACGGGTTTAAGACAGGCTATAATTTAATAAATGTTTGATTTTAATAGTGTTAACAGCAATGTAGTCAGACAGCTAAAGATAATATTACTGAAAAATGGATTTAGATGAGAAAATACAGCTAAAGCAAAAGGAACTATCCCTATCGGATAGTCCAGAGAAAAAAAGCCAAATACAACAGGAATTAAAAAAGCTCCAACTGCGTAAAGAGATTGAAGCTATTAAAAGGCGTATAGAGCAGATTAACTAGAAGGGTAAAGGATGGAAGATACTCTATCTTTCATCTCACCTTGTAGTTTTGCTAAAATCTTTGTTTTGTAGGATTCTCGAATTTGATTGTGTTCTACAAAGGCTTCATTGTTATAGCTCCATTGATTTTCATCCCAAAATCGTTTAATTCTGCCATCTTCGTAAAATGTAAAATCATTATCCTTCATTCCGTCACCGATATGAACGGTGCAAATTATATTATCATTTTCCATAACTATTGTCTTCCAATTAATGGGTTAATTTTATTTCTAAGATATGATTCGACTTTTGGTAAAATCATATTGTAATTGACTACTTCAATTTTAACGGTACTAAGTCTAAACTCTGCATCCAACAAATTTTCTCTAGAATGTAGCTTCATTGCGAATGTAGGTTTATGCAACTCTTTATAAAGGTGATTATGAACCCTTCCACCTATTTGTTTTGATTTACCTATGTAAATAGGCATCCATTCCAACAACTCATTATGTGCCTTGATTCTTTTCTTAGTAAAATTTGGTGTAAACTTTCTTTTATAACGTTCGGCTTCCCATCCTTCCTTAAAAGAGGTTAACCAATGGTTGTAATCAAGATTTTCAAAATCTGTTTTTACTTCAAAAAGATAAACTCCCGAATAAACAATATCATTCCAAGGAATATCGTCTTTGGCTGTTCTAGGGGTAAATTCGCAAATAGGCTTGAATACTAAAGATTCTGCTATTGTTGTTATTTGCTTTGCGTGAGCTTTTAAACTATTGTCAACATCATTTAGTGTAATCATACAGCTAAAATAGCTTTAACTTTCTGAACTGTACCTAAAGAGCATTCGGCAATTTTAGCCGTGTCTCTAAGAGAATTGCCCTTTTTTAATGATTTAATTACATTTGGATATTTAGATAAAAATTCTTCTTTAGCTTCAACAGAACCACGAACACGACCTTTGTAAGTGCCTTTTGCCTTTGCAATAGCAATACCTTCACGCTGACGTTCAAGTAAAGTCTCACGTTCCATTTGCGCTACATTACCCATAACACTTATTATGAGATTGAAGGTGCTATTAGGTTTTCCATCAACAAGGCTCGTAATGCCGAGATTGTCAACCATTAGATTAACGCCATTGTCTGTAAAGAATTGAACTGTTTGGAGTATGTCGATGAGGTTTCTACCAAGTCGGTCAATACTAGAAACAGACACGTAAGTAATTTTTCCAGATTTGATATCTTCCGTTAGTTCCTGACCTTTTGGTCTTGTAGTAAAAAGTACTGACCCACTAATTACATCGTTGTAAATGATTTCACCTTTAGCTTGTTTGGCTAATTGACGTTCGATGTTCTGATTTGCTGTACTTATTCTGTTGTATCGTGCCTTCATATCTGAAATATTATAAATCAAAGATACCAGGTTTATTTTGATGTATCAAATTTAGGGTGGTTTTATTTAGTACATTAAAATATATTATAATTACTAATTTGGGTGTTTAAAACTGTACTACGTTTAAATTGTAATCTAAATTTAATACATTATTTTGAGGTCATGACAATTGAAAAATACCAACAACATATTGCTAACCTTATTCAAAACACACCTGTGGTATCAGGAGATGTTTTTGACCCTGAGTTTACACCAGATATAGACGACTATTTAAATACGTTTGAATTTTATCAAGAAGCTTTGAGACAACATGCGGATTTCGGTATTGAACCTGCCTACTTGTTTTTTAGAAACGATTTCAGTTTAAATGCAGGAGCTACGAAAACAGATGATAACATATTTTTAGTTTCCATTAATATGGGAACAATTAACTGGCTTATTACAAGATTAAAGAACAATACGGATTTAGTTACAAGTACAGATGTTAACTTATTTAATATTTTAACTCCGTATCTTGACATACCAATTAATCGCCTACTATACCAATCTTGCTGTCATTATACATTTTATCATGAGATGGCCCATCTTGTTCAAGACTCTGATTTATTACAAGAAACTCTAAGCGAGAATCCAGAAGGAGTTGAGGATTTTAATATAGACCGTCATTTATTAGAGATAGATGCAGACACTTTCAGCGCATTATGTTTAGGAACTCACATAATACAATATTGCGAAAGGATTTTCGGTCAAAACTACAATCGAGAAAATTTGGAAGCTCTAGTCGTAATGTTTTCAATAGGTATTTTTCTATATCTCCTTTCATTTTCGGGAAATTCAGAGCAATTTTATTTGCGTGAATCAACACACCCACATCCTGCAATAAGAATCACTAACTTTTTAATGGTTCTTACACATTATTGCAATAATTCTTTAGAAGCAAGAGATAAAGGCTTCACAATCAATCAAGGTAATATGTTTATTTATGCGATGGAAATTGCAGAGGAGCTTCAAGATTTCTTTTTTGAAAATCAAACTGTATCAACGTTCAGACAGACTATGATTGATAATAGAATAGAAGCAGTAGCATATTTAGGAGATTTAGTTGAAACAAATAATGTTTCAATAGACACCGCAACGCACAAATGGAATCTAAGACATCAAAACCAAAACAATTAGTTTCTAATAGGCTTGACATTTAAGTCAATTAGGGTAAAATTTTATTAAGTTTAAACAAACAGAGAAGATTTTGGTAAAGTGGTTTGTATCCCATGCAACATGATTCATTATCAATCATTTGAAGTATTCTGAGAAAGAGTTAATTTAGACACCTAATTTTAAAAAAAATGGCACATTGTAGAGATTGCAGACATCCAGATATATTCGGAAGCGATGGTAGATGTGAAGCATGTTGGGGTAGCGGAGAAGATGGTATTAAATCTTTAGTGGATGGAGCAATAAGTGCAGTTACAGGTCTTGACCATGAAAAAGCAGATTGCGAGGTTTGTTCTGGTACTGGGCAATGTCAAACTTGTGGAGGAACAGGTTACGTTAAGGACATGCCTGATGAAGATGATATTGAGGTTGATTCCAACATCGCAACGAATTATGATTCGTACAGTTCGGATGACTATGATTACAGCGATTATGACTATGGCTCAACAACCAGTAGTAGCACTTATTCCTCTCCAAGAAGAAAAACAAGTAGCTCACAAAGTGGATATATAATTCCGATTATTATATTGTGTGTTTTATGCTATGGTGGATGGTATCTATACGACAATGTATCACAAAAAAATGAAAGGAAAAGACACTATCAAGAGCTTCAACAAGGGCAGAATAATATAAATCGGCAGGTCTATGTTAATAAAAACAATATCAATATTTATTCTGGAACACGTACACCGAATAGTTTATTAAATACTCAGGTCATTGATAAACTGAACTACAAAAATCAAGTTACAGCAAAGTATTCAATCCTTGGAACGAATTGGGTTTATGTTGATTATATTAAAGGCGGTCAAAGAAATGTCGGTTATGTAAGGCAGAGTGATATCGCTTACGATAAGCACTTTGATAGAACTTATAACGGAAACATTTATTTCAGATTCTCTTACGGAAAGTATCATACTTTAGATTCACAAACGAAGCAAAGTCTGGATGCTACATTCAAAAAAATATCAAAGTATAATGACCCAATCATCGTAGAAATAGCGAATTATGAAAATACAGGTGCTACCATAAATTATCTCTATTCATCTATTCGACCTTTCGCAAAGAAGTATGATATCACAAATATCAAACATAGATTTTTACGACAGAATAAAAATCGTAAAGAGCGCACAAACTATTTCATTGTGAGAACAAATAAATGATTCATTAAGGATAAAAATTTAAAAAGAAGTCCTTTTCTATTTTTGTGCAAAATCGTTTTAGTCTAAAACCGAACGATATTCAACCTTTAAATGGTTATCAAGAATTAGGATTAAGGTTGATTTATCTAGAAATCTGTGAGTGAGTTGTCATTGATAACCTAAAAACAATATGCCTGAATAAATACCAAATGTTATGTTTAGTGTAAAAATCACACAAGCCCATCTTATTTTAATTCTGCTATCTTTAGAAAATAAATTAGACCTATGGACAAAACTTTAAAGTTTGATATTTTCAGATTTCATTTACTTCCCATCACAACTAAACAAACATCTCTTTTCGGTGAAAATATCACCTATGAAGAGTTGGTGCAGAAAAAGAATGAAGTGTTTAATAAATTTGTTGAGGATTTGCAAAATATAAATACTGGACTGCCTTTAGAGCTGTTCAGCTATGAGGATGATAGTTTTCTGTTTAGAATCGCAAACCCCAAAAAAACTATAATCTATAAAGACTTTAAAGAAATTGTAGAGAAAACAGAACCATACGTTTTTCTAGCCATCAATACGAATGATGATGTTCAAAAAATTGGTATTAGCCATAATCCAGAAGCATTCAGTACCACGACTGTAACTAAAAATGCAGTTTTAAAGATTTTTAATAAGTATTTGAACCAAAACAGTCTAAGTATTGAGCTAGAACAGATTTTTGAGGAGAATAAGTTTTGGAGTGTAGCCAATAAATATCAAGGGCGGATAAAACTGATTGATTTTGAAATCATTAAACCCAATATGTCGAGGATTTCACAATCCATTAAAGCTACCTTAAAGCCCTTGATTCAAAATACTAATAGCCATAAAACGCACGTAAAACTTTCCGCACCTGAACAGGGAGTACTAGAAAATATTGATAAAGAGAATAAGCAAGTTGAGGGATTGGTGAGCTATTCTAGTGAAGGTGGTGGCAACATCACCATGAAGGTATTAGGCTTAAAAAGTAGAATCAAAACAAAGAATATGGCTAAAACCAAAAAAATCAATGAACTCCAACTTAAAGGCTCACCAGAACAAATCATCAAGGTTTGGAAAGATATTGTAGAATAGAGAATGTTAGACCAAATAAAAGATATTGCCCTATACCTAGTCTTAGGTCTGATAATAAATCTGCTATCGTTTTTCTTAGCTAATGACTATCTAGTTAATTATCTCTTAGACAATCTTATAACCATTCAATTAACTCTTTTAGCTATCAATACTGCTACCTCTGGTTTGGTAGTGTCCAAAATGCAAGATATTAAAAAAGAAAACCCTCATCTGGACTTAAAACCTATTTCTAAATCACTTCTGGATTCATTGAAAGAGCAAATTATTTTGATAATCGTTGCAATCGCCTTACTAATAATTATTGACAGCCAAATAACCGAAAAACTAGAGTACACAAAATATTTTGACTTTGGTTTAGAGGTGTTTCTTATTGGTGTATTTATAAACTCTGTTCAGATTTTATGGGATACGGGAAAAGCAATTTTTGTTATGATTGATATGACCAATACGGATTAGTATTTCTTATTCCTTCTAGAGTTTTCATTGCGGTCAATTTGAGAGGAAATTTTCGCAACCGTTTGTTCACTCACAGTATTCCAATAGTCCTTTAACTGGGAAATTTGGCTAGTAGGTAAATTAGCAAGGTTGTTTAGGTAATCCTTATAAAAAATCCACGCTCTTTGATAATCTCTAGAGCAGTATTCATATCCAGAATTTTGAGAGTAATCGTAATCCTTAGCACACTTGTAAAATTTTTCAGCTTCAAAGTCTGCTTTGTTTTTCCAGTCAGAAAAAGTCCATTCAGATTTTTCTTTTCCATTGCTAAAAACCTCATCGTCATACATAGTCCTGTCAAAGTATTGTGCAACTAAAAACAGTCCACCAATCACAACGACCGCAATAAGTAATATGGATGTGCCTTTGCCTTTAGATTTTGATTTTTCAAATTTGGATTTTTCGTTCATCATATACTTATTGATGAAGTCATTTTCGTCTTGGGTATATTGATACTTATTTGCACCCACTTGTCTTTTTAAGCGCAAATATTCTTTGATTTTTATGATTTCTTCTTCGGTTAAAGCATCTATTTCACCTACTTCTGGTGCAGGATGAAGCTTGTAATTTTTACCATGTCCAAATTTTTGTATAAAATTCATTTAAAATCTTTTTTTCAAATTTAGACAATGGTTATTATAAATCATAACCCTGTGTAAAGATGTATTCCGCACTTTACAACGGTGAAAACTTCCGATAAAAACTATTTAGAAAAGGTAGGTGAGAATATTGCCAAATTAAGACGAGAAAAAGAAATGTCTCAAATGGATGTTTGTGCCATTATTGATATGGATAAACCTAATTTATCTGCGATTGAAAATGGAAGACAAAATGCAACCATACTAACTTTAAAAAAAATTGCTAACGCTCTTGAAGTGGATGTTAGCAATTTTTTTCTTTTTTCTGAATAGTAGAGTTTTTGGCTCTAAATGGTCACAAATTTTGATTCGTAATAAAACGAAGCGAGTAATCTTTCCGTATTGTCTGAAATAAGATTTTGCCCAATTATTTGTTCAGTTCCCTCAACACCTTCATAAGTATATATATAAGACCCTAATTCCGCTTTAGTCATATTGGTATATTTGCTAAAGTCATAACCACACTTAATCTTGTCCTCAGCTTTTTTAAATTCTTCCCACATCTCTTTATCAGAATCTGGTAGTTGGCTACTTGAATAGAGAGTTACGAATAGTTGTAACAGGTGGGTAGCACGTTCATCTAAGTCCTCTTGACTAATATTAAAATTGTACCTTTTTAGAACATCTTTTGGGTTTAGGTTTTCTAGTCTCGTATTCCCATTAATAAATTGACCCCAAAGGAATTTCTTTAGGTCATTATCCATTTTCTTTTGTGTCATCATATAGTTTATATTTTAGATTAAGTTCTTTTGAATGATTGCGATATCGTCTGGCTCTATGCCATATAAATCATATATTAATTTGTCTAACTGGTTTTCTAGATTTTTGATTTTTCTATCGTAAAAATCTATGTCAGAAGATGAAAGAGAATTGGTTTTTAATTTGACAGTTTCGGTGATGCTTTCAACTAGCGATTCAATTTCTTTAACTTGACTATCTTTTGCTTTCAATTTAGGTACTGGAAATTGACGAAAAACCTTTACGCCTATATCAACACCAATACCCCTTTTTTTTCCGTTCGTAAGAAACCAATACGTTCCAAGTTCTGAATTTAGACAGCCAAGTAAAAATTCTAAGGAATATTTTTTATTCTTTTGGATAACAACCGAAAAAGAGAAGCCACAATACATTTTATTCTTATCGAGGTAAAATTCTGGCTGTGCAAACATTCCTTTGCAAAGTATTTTGTGATTTTCAAAATACTTTACATTCCTAGGTCTATGTATTCCAAAAGGCTTATTAGATGAGGTAATATATTGCTTCATTTTTTGAAGATGATTTCTAACGTTAGGGTATTCCCCATCTTCAATGAGTTTCTTTATATTTTTATCAGAGTATATTAGGTATTGTTGAGGTTCTCTAATACCGTACTTTAAAACATCATTAGTATTTACGTAAGGTTTAACAATCTCATTTTCATTTTTGGTCAAACCTAACTGGTCAATTTCTTTCTTATTTAAAACAAATACACCTGTACCTATTGGAAATGTATCACCGAAATTATCATACTGTTTTTTAGAAACTTTATCTACGGACTCCTGAACCCCAACGGAAGAATCATAGTAATCATCTAGTGAACCACAACCTTTAAACTCAACCTTATTTAGGCTGTAGTTAATTTTACCATTGTTATCAAAAAGTTTATTTAATGGAATGTCTTTAGTTGTGTAACTCTGTTCTATCTCTGGCAGTTGGATATCAATAATTTCCCGAATTTTTGCTTTATAATTTTTCTGCCTACCCTTTTTGAAAATAAACGTATTATGCTTTCCGCTTACATCTTTGAAAACTTTTGCACTTTTATAATCTACTATTTCTACAACTTGAAAATCCGTGTTTATGTGACTTCTTAGAAGTTTTGCCCCATCATTCTTTGTCCAATAACTATTAGTGATAAATGCAAGTATTCCATTTGTTTTGAGGATTTCATAACCACGATGCACAAAATAGTACCAAAAATCCATTTTACCAACGTGATATTTAACCCCTAAAGAAGTTTTATTTACTGGGTCAAACACCTCTTGATTACCTCGCTCTTTTAAATATGGTGGATTTCCCACTATGGCATCAAAGCCACCATTTTTAAAAACATTGAGAAAAGATTCTTTATAGCTAAAAGGGTTTATACGTTTTTGCTCATCAATGGTATAGTCGTCCACGTTAAGAATATCCCACCCTACTAGAGAGTTTCCAGATTGTATGTTTTGGGTAAGGTCTGGTAATACTTTACTAAAAGCTGTTACCTGTCCAGATTTTGTTGTGCTACCAAAACTTTCATCTTCTAAAAGTTTGAGAAATAAAGATAATTGAGATACCTCAACCGCTTGATTGTCTATATCAACTCCATACACACAATTTAAAAGAATTTCCTGCTTTCTTTTTAAAGTTAATACCCAAACCCCTTCGCTAAACATTGCGTTCCCTAAATCCTCACTTCTACCGTCTATTTCGGTTTTTCCTTCTAACTTATCGACATAATAATTTTTGTGATAGTCGATAAGGTATTCATATACCCCAATAAGGAAACTACCACTACCACAAGAAATGTCGGCAAATGATAGTTTATCAATTTCTTTTGGTGTTTTTCCTTTGATTAATTTACCTACACTCTTATCAATTATGTAATCTACAATATACTTGGGTGTGTAGAATACGCCACCTGCTTTCCTTACTTCTGGCTTTTGTATAATATCTACCTTACCACCTTCAATACTAACCACCTTGCCTAAGAAACGCTCGTAAATACTTCCTAAAATGTGTACTGGGATGGAATTAAAATTATAAGGTGATTCTTTTGAAGATATATCATAACATAAATCTTGAAATAGACCTTTGTCTATTCCACCGAATGAAGGTTTATCTATAAAACTTTCTTTAAATACTATTCCGTTGTATTTCCCATCAAACATTTTAGAGAGCTGAACAAACTCTTTCCAATCTTTTAGCTCATTTATGTATTCCTCAAATTCAATTTGTTTGTCCTCTAAAAATCGTACAAAAACAAGCCTGTCAATTGTTTTTTGAGTAGCTTCTGTAAGCTGTTGAGGTGTCAGCGAATTATCTTTTGCATAGAATCCCCTTGCTAGGTCAAGCCTTAAAGAATCAATATATTCTAAAAAATCATCATCAACAGATTTGTAACCACCACCAAACATTTTTAGTTGTCTCTCTTTCGTTTTGGTTTTGGGGATTTGTGTTTCCACAAAATGTATAAGAGAGCCATCTGCAACCGCTTCACGGCTGAATAAATAGTAAAGCTCCCTAAATATTGTTTCGTCCTTATACTGTCTAAAATTATATTTTCTGACTGCTGTGCTTACTGAAAATTTAGGATGAGGTTTAGTTCTGCAATCTATTACTATAAACTCTTCAAAATCTGTGAGGATTGATAGTGGTGTTTGTGAGTTCCACCCGTATTTGTGTGTTTGAAGGTAGTAACCTGTATTGTCTTCCAGAAGTACAGCAGGTTTTTTTGCTTCAACAAAAAAGACTGGATTTTTAAAATCTGGTTCAAGGTAAAAGGCATAGTCTGCAAACTTTTTATTTTTGCTTCCTTCCTGTTTTTGGGTCAGTTCTAACTTGACTTCCTGTTTATAGGGGTTCTTTTGAAAATCGTGGGTAACATCCCACCCTAAAGCACTAAAGAACTTATTTATAAAATCCTCACGTACACGAGTTTCAGAGTAACTAGGGTTTTTATAATGGTTATATCCTGTTTCAAAATCATCAACTAAATCGGAAACTTTTTTATAGGCTTCTAAATAATTATCATTCATATAGTATGGGCTTGAAGCCATTTTAAAGTTTAAAGATATTAGAATTTATTTTGTTTATCTCCATTGCAAATTGTTTCGCCTTATCAAGCATAGACTGTTTGTTATAAGTGTCAAACATTCTGTTTTTAGATGGTTTGTCTGGATGGGTAACGTTTGAGACAATATTTTCTGGAATTTGATAATTCGCTAGTATTGATGTAAACGTCTTTTTTGCATCGTGGGTTGAGATTGCTTCAAAAAGTGGCTTTTTAAACTCGAATAAACCACTTTTATATGTATCTAGCTTTACATTTACTTCACGTTCCAAGCCTATAACTTCAAATAAGTCTTTAAGATTAGAATTGGTTTTTGAGTTTGCATAAAATTTGGGAAAAGTGCCATTGTAATTTTTTATAATCTCTGAAACTGGCTTTAGAATTGGGATAAAACATTCAGTGCCAGTTTTGTTATGTTTGCTATGAAAATAATCAAATGTAATTCCCTCAGAATTATAGGTTTGTATTGGCTCTTTATACAATACATTCATCGTTTCATTTCTGGATGCAGTAAGTGAAGCAATCAAAATATACTCCTTTGCATTTTGCAATGCTGTATCATGAGAAACGTTAGCGTCTATGATAGATTGAAGCTCATCTTCTCTAATATAAAGGTCTTTAGAGCTTTCAGAACGTTCAACCAATAAATTTTTTTGACTAGGATTGAAGTCTGATGTGAAGCCTTTTTCTAAGGCTTCTTTAAACAAACTAAGGAAGGACGTTTGCTTTTTACGTAAAGAGTTTTTTAAAAAGCCGTACTCCTTTATTATTTGTTTTTTCGGCTGATTTGGATTGTCAATTGAGTATTTGCCTTTTAGAATGGCATCAAGTGTGTCGAAGAAATTCCAGTAATTATCATCTGTAAAGGTTTCAAATCTTAAAGAATTTCCAGTTGCTAAATTATAGTTCTCTAAATCACGAGCTAGTGTATTGTATGTTTTGATGGTGCTGTTTTTTCTTCCCTTTTGAACACCTCTGCGAAGGTTATCTTTATCCTTAGCAATTCTAGAATTCAAATACTCTAAAATGGTGGGTTGCTCTTGAATTATATTTGCCTTCCTTCCTAAATATATTTCTACTTGCTCTTTAAACTCTTTTGGATTAGGTATTTCACCTTTCCTATCATACTCTTTATAAACCTCATCAATCGCATCTTCTAGTTTATTCATTGCACGTCTTATGGTGCTATTATTTTTTTGGGATTTTGAAAATATCGCTTCATCGTGTTTGAAGTTGTCGTCCTTGTTTCCGAATTGTTCTGGTTTAATTGACTTTTTGAGTGATATGCGAAATGGTTTGTAAGACTTCCTGCCGTTACTGGAAATTACAGCATATCGGTAACTCACCTCTGCCATTATAGTTCGCTTAGTCTTGACTTTACCTCGGTTGGATTCTAAAAAATATCTTATTTTCGGCTCTTCCATCACCGTAAAGATAATATTTCAGCGGAATTTACAGCGGAATTTTGTGTTGTTAGATGGAAATATTTGAAAAGTATTGAAACTTAGAACAGTTGTAATACCTTTTATAACAGTTTGTTTTGAAAGGGTTTGAAAAGTATTGGTCAGAATTGGAATATAAAATTGTAGTTCTGGAGGTACCACAAAAACCCTGAAACATTTGTTTTGGGGTTTTTTGTTTTTTAATCTTGAGCATTCTATATAAAAAAAGCGCTTCAAAATTTGAAGCGCTTTTTAAGTTCTTAAAAGAAAAAGATTAGATACCTAAGTCTTTCTTTACGTCTGCCATAAGATCATAACCATCTGCAAGGATTACTCCAGTTCCAGTTGTAGAGTCTATAACATAATCAAAACCTTTAGCTCTAGCTACTTTTTGAACAGCAACACGAGCTTTCTCGTAAACTGGCTTTAATAGCTCAACTTCTTTCTTTTGAAGATCTTGTAATGCGTTCTGACGGTACTGTGCAATTGTTTGCTCTGTAGTTTGCATTTCTTGGCTACGCTTTGCATTTTCTTCAGCAGTTTTACTTTCTGCTTCTTGTGAGTATTGCTTGTATGTATTAGAGAACTCTGTCATCATTGTTTTGATCTCTGCATCATACGTGTTTTGAAGCTTCTCCAAATCGCTCATCGCTGTTTTATAGCCTGGCATAGCTTCTATTAGCTCTTGAGATGCAATGTGGGCTACTTTGCTTTGTGCCTGTGTAAATGCAACTGCTCCAATAGTTAAAGCGAATGCTATAATGAGATTTTTGTACTGTTTCATTTTAAAAATAATTAAGTGTTAATTTTTGTATTTATTATTATGTTGATTTTTTGGTCTATTGACCTCCGTTTTCTCGTTCTTCTTTTGCTTTTTCTCTTGCTTCGAGTATAGAGTCTTTGCGTCTTTGGCGCTCTTCTAAAAGCTTAGCTCTTCGAGCTTCATATTCTGTTTTTCTAGCATCTCTTATACTGTCACGTTGTCTTTTACGTTCTTCAATTAAAGTTTCGCGCTCGTTTTTCTTTTCTTGAATTTCTTGTTCTTTAGCTTCATCTGCAGCAGCTTCTTCTACACTTTTGTATTCTTCTTCAAGTACTTCTTCTTTTTCCTTTTTGCTAGAGACTTGCTTTCTCTTAGCAGCTCTATTAATGCTTCTTAAAATTTGGTCACTAATATCGTGACGCTCTGCAGCAAATAACATAACTAAGTCATTGCTTTTTTCAAAAACAAAATCGTACTTTTTTGCTTCAGATATTTCTTGAACTGCTGCAAAAACTTGGTCTTGTACCGGTTGTACAAGTCTTCGCTTTTGTATCATTAAATCTCCTTCTGGACCAAATCTGTCTTGTTGGTAGCTATATATTGCTTCACGTTCATATTTAATGTCTTCCTCGCGCTCTTCAATAAGTTCTTTAGTAAGTAGGGCTCTTTCATTGTCAAGGTTTCTCTGCATATCTTCAATTGCAGCCATTTTCTGTTCAATTTCAGATTTCCACTTTTGTACTCTACCGTTTAGTTGCGTTTCGGCTTCTTTATACTCAGGTACATTCTCTAAAATGTAATCCATATCAATATAACCTACTCTAAGGCTTCTGCCTTGAGCTTGAGATTGATGAAGACCAAAAAACAACAATGCTGTTACTACTAAAAGAACTCTTGTTTTCATACGTATTATGTTTATAGAAATAATCGTGCCAAATTAAAACTGTTGTCCAATAATGAAATGTGTTTCCCAACCATTAGACCCTGTTGTACCTGGAATAGGATCAAATCCGTATCCGAAATCTATACCTAATAATCCAAATGCAGGCATAAATATACGTAATCCTATACCAGCAGACCTATTTAATTGAAATGGATTAAAATCTCTAAATCCATCATAAGAAGCTCCACCTTCTGCAAATGCTAACATATAAATTGAAGCTGCAGGTTTAAGTGTAATTGGGTGACGTAACTCTAACGAGTATTTGTTATAAATTGTTGCACCATCATTTTGAGTGGCTTGACTTAAAGAACTTCTGTCAATTGGTACAAGGGATTGGTTAGGGTAACCTCTTAATGCTATTGTTTCTCTACCATCTAAGCTAAATCCTCCAAGACCGTCTCCACCTAAGAAAAATCTTTCGAATGGAGGAACACCTCTATCTGAATTGTAGGCGCCTAAGAAACCATACTCTGCACTTGTTTTTAATACAAATTTTCCAACTAAACGATTATACCAAGTACCGTTAAATTTAATCTTGTAGTACTCTAGCCACTTAAATTTTTCTTGATCTACTTCGGCAGCTGTTAATGTACCGTCTTCCTGTTGTTGATTAAGCGCTTCGTAATCTGTACCATTCCATAATGAATATGGTGGTGACAATTTTGCAGTTACAGAAAACTGAGAACCAGATGTTGGGAACACAGGATTTGTTGCAGTGTTATCTCTGCTCAATCCAACAGTTAAAGCAAGGTTGTTTGAGTATCCGTCTCCAAAAGTAAATAAGCCAGTATTGTAGTTTTGAAGGTTAAAGTGCTGAAAGCTAATTGCTCCAGATAATGTAAAGAAGTCATCTGGTACTCTAAGTCTTTTAGCAAGACCTAAAGAACCACCAGTAATTAAAAACCTTCTATTTCTGTCTGTGTCTCTTTGTTGTGCGTTATAAAAATACTGTACAGTATGAGAAAGTGACGCAGAAAGTCTTACAGGTTTCTTGCCGCCTAACCAAGGTTCTGAGAAGCTTAAACTATACGTTTCGTAAAAGCTACTAGCTTGTGCTCTTACAGATAGTTGTTGGCCATCTCCCATAGGTAATGGTTTGTAGGCTTCTTTGTTAAATATATTTCTTATTGAAAAGTTGTTAAAAGATAGCCCTAGTGTACCTACAAAGCCACCGCCACCATAACCACCTTGTAGTTCAATTTGGCTTGATCCTTTTTCTACAACAGGGAAAACCATATCTAAGGTTCCTGAGTTAGGATCTACGTTTTTAAACTGTGGTTCTAAAACTTCTGGATCAAAAAACCCAAGTTGTCCTAATTCTCTAATGGTTCTTACTACATTACTCTTGCTGTATTTTTGACCAGGTTTAACGCGTAATTCTCTATATATTACATTGTCATTAGTCTTGTCGTTACCAGTTACGGTAACGTGATCAAAATAAGCTATCTTGTTTTCTGAAATTCTAATTTCAAAATCTATGGTGTCATTATAAACTCTAGTTTCAACAGGGTTAATGGTTGAAAATAAATAACCATTATTTTGATAAAGGTTGGTAAGATCTACAGCATCTGGTTTTGTAGGGTCTGCAACTTGCTTTTCTAATAATGTACCATTGTAAACGTCACCTTTCTGAACATTAACAATTTGTTTTAACTGCTCATCTGAATAAACGCTGTTTCCTAAGAATGAGATGTTACCAAAGTAGTAACGGTTTCCTTCTTCTACATCTAACTCTAAAACAATACTATTATCATCTTTCTTTATAATAGTGTCATTAGTAATCCTTGCATCTCTATAACCTTTTTCTTTGTACTTTTTAATAAGGCTAGCCTTGTCACTTTTATACTCTTCTGCAATAAACTTAGATCTTTTCCAGAATCTCCAGAATTTCTTCTCCTTAGTTTTTTTCAGTTGTTTACTAAGCTTAGCGTCTGAAAGTGCTTCATTGCCATTAAATTGAATGTCATCAATTTTTACTTTTTCACCTTTATCTACATCAACAACCATTAGCACCTTATTGGAGTTAGGTAAGGTATCTTCAACTTTTACGGTGTTAATCTTAACTTTAGCGTTTAAGTAACCTTCTTCTTTATAAGAATTGGCAATACGGTTTTGTGTTGTTGTAATGAGGTTTTCTGTAACTCTTTTTCCTGCAGTTAACTTATTTTCTTTAATAAGCTCTTCTTTTTTCTTTTTGCGTTTAAGACCTCTAATTTTTGTTTCGGCAAGTTCAGGAAGTTCTTGAATTTCTATCTCAAGATCAACTACATCTCCTGTTATCTTAGTTACATATATATTAATGTCTGAAAACAAACCTAAATCCCATAGCTTATTAAGTACTTTACTAATCTTAGTACCTGGAATGAAAATTTGTTCACCAGTTTTAAGGTTTGTAAATGCAATTACTGTTTGCTCGTTATAACTCGTTGTTCCAGTTACATTAATTTCACCAATAGTATACTTAGTACTGTTAGGTGGAAGTTCTTTATCTTGAGCTTGGGTTGCAAAAGTTACTCCTATAAAAAATAGAAGGGTAAATAGTTTTTGTGTCATTCCTGCTTTAACTAAGTTGTTCACTCGTTTTTCCAAATCGGCGTTCTCTATTTTGATAATTGTGAATGGCATTTAATAGGTCCTTCTTTCTGAAATCTGGCCATAATACCTCGGTAAAAAATAATTCTGCATATGCAATTTGCCATAAAAGAAAATTGCTAATACGTTGTTCTCCGCTTGTGCGAATAAGAAGATCTACATCTGGTAAAAAATTTGTGTATAAATGCTCTTCTATTAATTTGGTGGTAATATCTTCTGGTGTAATTTGATTAGAAGCAACTTGCTCTCCAATACCTTTAACCATTTGAAGTATTTCTTCTCTAGAACCATAACTTAATGCAAGTGTTAGGTTCATATGAGTATTGTCTTTTGTTTTCTCTTTTACTTCTGCCAGTTCCTTTTGGGCTTTTTTAGGAAGACTTGAAATTGTACCTATTGTAGAAAGTTTGATTTTGTTATCCTGCAGTGTTTTAATCTCTTTTTTTAGAGAAGACACTAAAAGATTCATAAGCTTATCCACCTCAAATTTAGGACGATTCCAATTTTCTGTTGAAAATGCATAGAGTGTTAAATTCTTAACTCCTAATTCTGCACAACCCTCAACAGCTTCTCTAACTGCTTTTGTGCCCTTTTCATGACCAGCTACTCTTAACAAGCCTTGCTTCTTTGCCCATCTTCCATTACCATCCATAATTATGGCAATGTGTTTTGGTAAAGCGTCTTTATTTATAGTATAGTCTTTGCCCATATTATTAGAAGTTGCAATAACAAGGTTTTCTACCAAAAGAGTAGGTTAGTGTAATGCCTGTAAAGACATACCAATCATTAGTGTTTATATTTCCAAATGGTTGTGCGCCGCCATCAGAACCTAGTTCTTCAGGATTGCTGCCATCTAAATTGTCTGTAAATGTATAGCGTGCGCCTACTTCAAAACCAGCAATTAAATGCCTGCCAATGGTTGCTTTAAAGCCCACAACTGCAGGTATTGCTATATTTATATTGTCGCCACCACGCTTTAGCTCTATACCATCTCTAAAAATTTGATTAGCATAAAAGCCAGTTAATCCTGTGTATAGGTAAGGTACGGCTTGTCTTTTGCCGTTATGCAGATTCCATTCCCAAAATGTATACTCTATACCCAAAGAAGCTTCTGTAATATTGTTAGTAAACTCATAACCTCTTTGTTGCCTTCTTGGCTCGTCTGAGTTAGCATCATCTGCATTAATTTCTGCGTGCAATAATGAAAACCTAAAAGAGTGCCTGTCACTGCGATTCCATTTGAACAACAAGCCGCCAGCCAACGAGTTAGGGTTTATGAAGCTAGAGTTGCCGACGTCTCCAATATAATTGGCGCCACCAACAAAGCCACCTATCTCATAGGTTTGTGAATACGTGTAAGTTGTACAAAAAATCATGATGATAAATGCGGTTAAATGCCTCATAGATTTTCAAAAGTTTGCAAATATAACAATAAAGTTCTCGTGCGTTGAATTTTCGACGATTTTGTCGTATTCTTAAAACACATCTATTAGATATTTATTGCTTTAATTGCGCTTGTCCTGACCCCAAAGTAACTTTTTCCTTAAAGTCTTAGGAAAGCTTGAGCCGTTTAGTTCTACTAAATGAATTTGAAACGGCGCCTTTTGTACTGTAAGGACGCTGTTTTTTTGAAGTGTTGCAATTCTTGAGTCCATACTTACTAAAAAAGTATCTTCTCGGGTAGAAACTTTTAATTTAATCTTGGTGTCATCCTTTATGATTAAAGGTCTGGCGTTAAGGTTATGTGGAGCAATTGGAGTTAATACAAAATTTTGAGTGTCTGGCATTATAACTGGACCACCACAACTTAAAGAATATCCTGTAGATCCAGTTGGAGTAGATACAATTAAACCATCTGCCCAATAAGCATTAAGATAATTGTCATTCAACCAGGTTTCCACAGTAATCATAGAAGTAGTGTTTCTCCTACTTACAGCAATTTCGTTTAATGCAAAGTTAAAATCGTTTATAGTAGCAGGCTCTTGTTCTGAGTTGATTTGTAAAACACTTCGTTTAGAAATAGAGTAATCTCCAGATAAAATATGACTAATACTTTCTTTTATCTCTTCTTTTTGTATTGTAGCTAGAAAACCTAAGCGGCCAGTATTAATTCCTACAATGGGAATGTTGTGGTGTCTTACATAGTAAATGGTTTTTAAGATTGTACCATCGCCACCTATGCTAAAAAAAAGATCATAACTGTCATCCAACTCTTCAAAAGTAGAAAAGTGATTGTACTCTTTCTTTATAGTCTCGTGATGATTAATTATATCTAGGAAGTTTTCCTCTATAATTACATCAATTTGAGCTCTATCTAACTCATCTAGTAATTCTTGTATGTACTTACCAGCGTCTTGATGGTAAAATTGACCATATATACCTACTTTCATAACTTATATATTTAGGTATTTGTCAAGATATTTTGAACGGTCTTTTAAATTCTTGTAAAAGGTATCTTCTTGATGGGAAGAAACTATACTATAACCATATCTTCTAAAAGATTGTAAGACTTCATTTATGGCAGATTGCCCAATCTTTATTGTAAGCTGAACCATATCTTTCTCCATTTTTGAAATAAACGCACCAAGCACATTTGCCTCGTTAGATTCAACTATCTGTGAAATTTCACTAAATGAGTAATCGTTTATACCTTTTTCTACAACTAAAATACCACCAGCTTCATTTAAGAAAGGTGTTTCATTAAATAAGCTTAGAATATCATTTAACTCAACGTAGCCAAGATATTTTTGATTTTCATCCAATACAGGCATTAAATTGGTATGGTTTTGAGCAAAGTTCTCTAACACATCTAGCCAGTTATCTGTAATTCTGCAGAAAAAAGTTTCAAATGCATACTGGCAATCTTGCAATGTCTTTCCAGATTCAAAACAACGTACATCATTTTCAGAAATACAGCCAATATAAACACCATTTCTAGCAACAGGAATATGTGTATAAGTAAGTTGGTCAAAAACATCTTTAACTAAGGCTATGTCCTGATTAATATCTTGTATGTCTATATCATTAATGATATAATCTTCAAAAAGCATATGCAAATTTTACTTGCAAATTAATCAATTTTAAAGACACCACCATGGTGCAACTTTGTATTTTTGTAATTCAATAATAAGTTATGACAAAATTAAGTGTAAATATTAATAAGATAGCTACTCTTAGAAACTCGAGAGGTGGCAATTATCCAAATGTAGTTCAAGTAGCTAAAGATGTGGAGCGTTTTGGTGGTCAAGGTATTACTGTGCATCCTAGGCCAGATGAGCGCCATATACGTTATCAAGATGTTAGAGATTTGGCACCTATTGTGACTACTGAGTTTAATATAGAGGGAAATCCAAATCCTAAGTTTATAGATTTGGTGTTGCAAAACAAACCGACACAAGTTACTTTAGTGCCCGATGCTGTTGATGCTATTACATCTAATGCTGGTTGGGATACTGTAAAGCATAAAGACTTTTTAACTGAAATTATTTCAGAGTTTAAAAACAACGGTATCCGTACATCTGTATTTGTAGATCCTGTTGCGGCAATGATTGAAGGTGCTTCAAAAATTGGAGCAGATCGCATTGAGCTTTATACAGAAGCTTTTGCAGATAAATTTACTATTAGCCCAGAAGAAGCTGTAAGACCATATACAGAAAGTGCAATGTTGGCACATTCTTTAAATTTGGGCATAAATGCAGGGCATGATCTGTCTCTTAAAAACATTGCTTATTTTAAAGAAAAGGTGCCATATTTATTAGAGGTGTCAATAGGGCATGCATTAATAGGAGAAAGTCTTTACTTGGGTCTTGAAACTGTTATTTCTAATTATTTAAAAGCATTAAAATAATATGAAGTTGCATTCTAATATAATAGGAGAAGGAAAGCCATTGTTAATATTACATGGTTTTCTGGGAATGGGAGATAATTGGAAAACACTTGCAAAGCAATTTTCTGAAGATGGTTATCAGGTTCATCTAATAGATCAGAGAAATCACGGTAGGAGTCCACACTCTGATGACTTTTCTTACGAGTTGTTAGCTGAAGATTTAAAAGACTATTGTAAACTTCATAATCTTGAGTCCTGTATTTTACTCGGTCATTCTATGGGAGGAAAAACAGCAATGCTGGCAGCTACTAATGCACCAGAGTTGTTTGAAAAACTAATTATTGTAGATATTGCACCCAAATCTTATCCGCAGCACCATCAATCTATTCTTAAAGGATTGTCGTCATTAGATTTTAACACCATTAAAAGTCGAGGTGGTGCAGACAAAAAACTTTCAGAATATGTATCAGAACTAGGTGTAAGGCAATTTTTGTTAAAAAACTTATACTGGATTAAAAAGGGGCAGTTGGCCTTAAGGATGAATTTAAAATCTTTAATTGAAAATATTGAAGAAGTAGGAAAGCCTCTACCTAATGGCAAAACATATAGTAAACCAACATTATTTATTAAGGGAGAACGTTCAGATTATATTACAACTGAAGACGAATCTTTAATTTTGAATCATTTTCCAGAGGCTAAAATTGAAATAATTAACAACTCAGGACATTGGGTTCACGCTGAGAATCCTGACGCTTTTTACGCTAAAATTATGAAATTCATATAAATGCACTGTCTATATTATGTATGCATAATAATTTTGCCTAATCTGTTGTAGAGTTCATATTTTATTTTAAATTTACGACGTTAACAAAACCTTAAAAAACATATAATATGAAAAAATTATTAACGCTTGCTGTATTTACCTTGGCAATGGCATCTGTATATGCAGGTGGTTATCGAGTAAGCTTACAGGGACAACGTGCCTTGGCTATGGGACACACAGGTGTCGCTGTTGTAAACTCAGCAGAATTGGCATTTTTTAATCCTGCAGGTTTAGTTTATTTAGAAAATAAGCTAAACGTATCTGTCGGTGGTTTTGGTGTCTTTTCAGATGTAACTTATCAAAACACAGAATTTGGAACGTCTTCTCAAACAGACAGTCCAGTAGGAACACCTCTTTATCTTTATGCTTCTTATAAAGTGACAGATTGGTTTACAGCCGGTTTAGCTGTTTATACACCTTATGGTAGTACTGTAGAGTGGCCAACAGATTGGTCTGGATCTCATCTGGTAAACAGAATAGACCTTCAGGCTATTTACATTCAGCCTTTAGCATCATTTAAGATTAATGATATCTTGAGTATTGGTGGTGGTCCAATTTATGTAACTGGTGCAGTTGAGTTTAATAGAAACATTAACAGAACTCTTACAGACGAACAAGGTGTAAGATCTAATGTTACGATAGAAGATTCTGGAGTTTCAGAATGGGGATATAGTGTAAGTGCTATGTTTACTCCAACAGAAAAATTAAGAGTAGGTTTTAACTATAGAAGTGAGATAATTCTTGATTCTACAGAAGGAACAGCAACGTTCTCAAACTTCCCTAACTCTCCAGCAGTACCAGCAAATGGTGACCAAGGCTTTTCTGCAAGTCTTCCTTTGCCAGCAGAATTAACTGTAGGTGTATCTTATGAATTCTGTGATAAATTTACTTTTGCTTTTGATTATAACAGAGCTTTCTGGGATGTATACAATAATTTAGATATTCAATTTGAAGATGGTAACGAATCTTTAAACCCAAGAAACTACGAAAACGCAAATATTTGGAGATTTGGTCTTCAGTATGATGCTACTGAGAAAATCACTTTAAGAGGTGGTTACTATTTTGATGAGTCTCCTGTTCAAGAAGGCTATTTTGCTCCAGAGACGCCAAGAAACGACTCTCACGGATTTACTGGTGGTTTATCTTTCCAGGTAACGCCTAGCTTAGCAATAGATGCTTCTTTCTTATATGTACGATTTGAAGAGGTAGATGCTTCTTACGATTTTTATCAAGAAAATGGACAGAATGTGCCATTTGAAGGAACATATAAATCTAGCGCGTTCTCACCAGGTTTAGGTGTAACATACAAACTATAATAACACATTATATAAATTAGCATATGAAAAACTATATAAAATACTTTGCAATTCTTGCCTTAGGCTTTGTAGCTTGTGAGCCAGAATTAGACAATCCTATTGAAGATGGAGGCGTGTATGACTCTGGTGATGCAGACTTCTCTAACTTTGTTGCAGTTGGTAACTCTTTAACTGCAGGTTTTGCAGATAATGCATTATACCTTCAAGCACAACAAAGTTCTTATCCAAACATTCTTGCAAATCAATTTTCACTTTTAGGTGGCGGCGAGTTTACGCAACCATTAGTAAATGATAATGCTGGAGGTTTACTATTAAGCGGTACTCAAATTACAGACAATCGTTTTGTGTTAGCTTTTGATGCTGCTGGTAATCCTGGTCCTGCTGTTTATACAGGACAAACTCCTACAACAGATATCTCAAACGTCCTAAGTGGACCATTTAATAATATGGGTGTACCAGGTGCTAAGAGTTTTCATTTAGGATTAGAAGGATATGGTAATGTAGCAAACTTTCCTGCTGCTGCTAACCCTTACTTTATAAGAATGGCATCTTCTCCAAACGCTACTGTTATAGGAGATGCTGTCTCTCAAAACCCAACATTCTTTGCGCTTTGGATAGGTAATAATGATGTATTAAGCTATGCTACAACTGGTGGTATAGGTGTTGATCAAACAGGAAATTTTGATCCTACAACTTATGGATCTAATGATATTACAGACCCAAATGTATTTGCACAGGTTTATAGCGGTTATGTATCAGCTTTAGCTTCTAATGGAGCAAAAGGAGTTTTAGTTAATATTCCAGATGTAACTTCTATTCCATATTTTACAACTGTACCTACAAACCCAATACCTTTAGATGCGCCTACGGCTGCATTTGCTAACAACGCTTACACAGATTATAATAACGCAATTGCACTTTATGCATCATTTGGAGTAATATCGCAAGAAGAAGCAGCGCGACGCAATATTAGTTTTCAGGCAGGTCAAAATGGAGCTGTAATCTTAGACGAAACATTAACGCCATTGGTAAACCCAACAGATGGATCTCAAATTCCACCATTACGTCAATCTGCGTCAGGTGATTTAATTACATTACCAGCAGCATCTGTATTAGGAACATTAGCTAACCCAGATGATCAAACATCTGTAATTGGTGTAGCAGTTCCTTTACAAGATCAATTTGTTTTAATTCCAGAAGAGCAAACTTCAATTTCAAATGCATCTGCAGCTTACAATGCAACGATTCAAGGTTTAGCAGAAGCTAACGGCTTGGCTTATGTTGATGCTAGAGCAGAATTAAATGCAGTAGCAAATGGAGGCATTAGTTTTGATGGCGGTACAATTACATCTGTATTTGCAACAGGAGGTGCATTTTCTTTAGATGGTGTACACCCAACGCCAAGAGGATATGCATTTACAGCTAACGCTATTATAGATGCGATTAACTCTACTTATAATGCTACTGTGCCAAAAGTTAATATTGGTTCTTATAGCACTGTTAACTTAAGTAATAGTGTTGGTGGAAACTAATTAGATAAAATTTATTAAATTTATAAAAGCGCTTCAAATTAATGAAGCGCTTTTTTTAATGATACTATGAAATTTATATTAAGACTTTTACTAACTGCATTAGCAGTTGTTTTATTAGCAAAACTCCTTCCAGGTATAACAGTTACGGGATACTTAAGTGCAATTATCGTTGCAGTGGTGTTGGCATTACTTAAATTAATTGTAAGACCTGTTTTAGTTATACTAACACTACCAATTACTGTGTTAACATTAGGGCTTTTCCTATTGATTATAAATGCAGTAATTATTTTACTTGCAGATGCTTTTATTGATGGTTTTGCGGTAAGTGGTTTTTGGATAGCATTAGTGTTTAGTATCTTATTATCTATTATTCAATCTATATTGTTCTCTGTATTAGATACAGACAACGACTAATTAAGGCACAGCATTTTAGGAGTTGTAGGGTCTCAAGAAAAGCCGTATTTTTGCACTCCAATTTTTAAGAGGTTTTACAGAATGAATATCAAAAGAGAAGACATCGACTCGTTAAATGCAATAGTAACAGTTGATATTGCTAAAGAAGATTACAGCGAAAACGTAGAGAAAATACTAAAGAACTACCGTAAGACTGCTAATATACCTGGTTTTAGAAAAGGCCAAGTTCCTATGGGAATGGTAAAAAAGCAATATGGTAAAGCTGTATTGGTAGATGAAGTAAACAAATTACTAGATCAAGCCTTAAACAAATATTTAACCGAAGAAAAGTTAGATGTTTTAGGAAATCCACTTCCAAAAGAACAAGCAAACTTTGATTGGGATGCAGATGACTATAAATTTGAATTCGAACTTGGTTTAACTCCAGAGTTTGAATTAGATCTTCAGCCAAAAAAGGCAATAACATCTTATAAAATCATTGCAGATGATAAGATGATTGATAGCCAGATAGAGCGTATACAAAAGCAATACGGTAAACTTGAAGCTAAAGATACAGTTGCTGAAGGTGATCTTGTTGCTGGTACTTTTAAAAATGAAGAAGAAGGTATAGAAAACACAACTACGCTTCCTTTAGAAAAGCTAAAAGGCAAAGCAAACCTTAAAAAGTTTGTGGGAGCTAAAGTTGGAGATACTATTAGCCTTAAAACAAAAGGTCTTTTTGAAGATGATCATGACCTAATGGAATTCCTTAAAGTTGAACATGACAAAGCACATGGTCTAGATATTCCAGTAACATTTGAAATCACAGAAGCAAACAAGCAAATTCCTGCAGAACTTGATCAAGAATTATTTGACAAGCTTTTTGGTAAGGATACAGTGAAAACTGTGACTGAGATGAAAGAAAAAATCAAGGAAGATGCAGAAGGGCAGTTTAAGCAACAGAGCGATCAGCAATTATTAACTGATGTTTCTGAGTATCTTATTGAGAACACAAAATTCGATTTGCCAGCAGAATTTCTTCAGCGTTGGATAAAAGCAACATCAGAAGAAGAAATCACTTTAGAGCAATCTAAAGAAGAATATGAAAAAAGTGAAAAAGGGCTACGTTTTCAGTTAATTGAAGCAAAGCTAATAAAGGACAACAACCTTAACGTTAACTTTGAAGATCTTAAAGCTTTTGCTAAAGATCGTATTAAGATGCAGATGGCACAATTTGGTCAGATGAATCCTTCAGATAAAGAGTTAGAAGATATTGCTGCACGTGTACTAGGTAACCAAGATGAGGTTAAGCGTATGACAGAGCAGTTAATGAATGAACGTCTTTTAGGATTCTACAAAGAAAACGTGAAACTTAAAGAAAAAGAAATGAGCTACGAAGATTTCGTAAAGGAAGTTTACGAATAGTCGTTTAGCAGAATTAATAGTATCTTTAAAGCGTTAAGTCTGTTATAGGTTTAACGCTTTTTTTGTCAAAAAAGAAAAAGAAATTATCTATGGATTACGGAAAAGAATTTGAAAAATACGCAACGAAACATCACGGTATAAATAGCAATTATTATAATGATATTGTTAGTAGCATGATTCCAGTAGGGCTAACTCCAAATATTATTGAAGAACGCCAGATGAACATAGCAATTTTTGATGTGTTTTCTAGGCTAATGATGGATCGTATTATATTTCTAGGTACAGGAATTAACGACCAAGTTGCTAACATTGTACAAGCACAACTATTATTTTTAGAAAGTACAGATGCAAATAAGGATATTCAAATTTACATAAACTCACCAGGCGGAAGCGTTTATGCAGGTCTTGGTATTTATGATACTATGCAGTTTATAAAGCCAGATGTTGCAACTATCTGTACTGGTATGGCAGCTTCTATGGGTGCTGTGCTTTTATGTGCAGGCGCAGAAGGTAAGCGTAGTGGTTTGCCTCATTCAAGAGTTATGATACACCAACCTTTAGGAGGTGCACAAGGACAAGCAAGTGATATAGAAATTACAGCAAGAGAGATTCTTACGTTAAAAGAAGAGCTTTATAAAATTATCTCTAAGCATAGTGGTCAACCTTATGATAAAGTTTATGAGGATAGTGATCGTGACTATTGGATGAAAGCAGATAAAGCCAAGGAATATGGTATGATTGATGAAGTGCTTAAAAGAGAATAAGCAGAAACTAAAAAAAAGTTATGGCTAAGGAAACCTTAGAATGCTCGTTTTGCGGGAGAAAAAAACCTGAAACCAATTTATTAATTGCTGGGTTAGATGCACATATTTGTGATAGGTGTATTGAACAGGCACATGGTATAGTTTTAGAAGAATCTAAACAAGATGCTACAGGAGAGCTTACTACAGAGTTAAAATTAAGAAAGCCTCATGCAATAAAGGCCTTTTTAGATGGGTATGTTATTGGGCAGGAACACACTAAGCGTGTTATGTCTGTAGCGGTATATAACCACTATAAGCGTTTGTTGCAACAACCAAGTGATGATGATATTGAGATACAAAAAAGTAATATCATTATGGTTGGTCAAACAGGTACAGGAAAGACGCTTATTGCTAAAACCATTGCAAAGATGTTAAACGTACCTCTTGCAATAGTTGATGCTACTGTTTTAACTGAAGCTGGTTATGTAGGAGAAGATGTAGAGAGTATATTAACGCGCTTATTACAGGCAGCAGATTATAATCTGGAAAAAGCACAGCAAGGTATTGTCTTTATAGATGAAATAGATAAAATTGCTAGAAAGAGTGATAATCCATCTATTACTAGAGATGTTTCTGGAGAAGGTGTGCAGCAAGCATTATTAAAACTTTTAGAAGGTACAACGGTAAATGTACCACCTAAAGGAGGAAGAAAACATCCAGACCAAAAGTTTATTGAGGTAGATACCGAGAACATTCTTTTTATAGCTGGTGGAGCTTTTGATGGTATAGATAGAAAGATTACTAAGCGTTTAAATATGCAGGCAGTTGGCTTTAGCGCATCTCTTAGTGAAGATCAAATTGAGAGAGATAATTTATTAAAGTATATTATACCTAAAGATTTAAAAGATTTTGGTTTAATACCAGAAATTATAGGACGCTTGCCAGTACTAACTTATATGAATCCTTTAGATAAAGGTACTTTAAGAGCAATACTTACAGAGCCTAAAAATGCCATTATTAAGCAATATAAAAAGTTGTTTGAGATGGATGAGGTAGATTTTCATATTACAGATGGAGCCTTAGATTATATTGTTGAAAAAGCTATTGAATATCAATTAGGTGCCAGAGGTTTACGATCGCTTTGTGAAGAAATATTTACAGATGCAATGTTTGACCTTCCAGATAGTGATGAAAAAGAATTTAAAGTAACTAAAGCTTATGCTGAGGAGAAATTAAATAAATCTATTATTAAAAAATTGAAAGCTGTATCATAAGTTTAAAATTGTATAATATTATTTCATAAAACTGCGCTTTTTTAAAGCGCAGTTTTTATTTTTAGGATATGCAAAACAATGCACCTATAGGTATTTTTGATTCGGGAGTTGGAGGTACCTCAATATGGAGAGAAATTCATCAATTACTGCCTTTAGAGCAGACAATCTATCTTGCAGACAGTAAATATGCTCCTTATGGTGAAAAAACTAAAGATGAGATTGTTGAACTTAGTATTAAGAATACAGAAAAGCTAATTAGCTTAGGTGCTAAAGTAATTATTGTGGCTTGCAATACAGCAACTACTAATGCCATAAAGCATTTAAGAGCAAATTACACATTACCAATAATAGCTATAGAGCCTGCTATAAAACCTGCAGCATTAAATACTAAAACCAAAGCAGTAGGAATACTTGCTACTCAAGGCACTTTAAACAGTGAGTTATTTACACAAACATCAGAGCTATATGCGAGAGATATAGATATTATTGAAGTCTTTGGTAAAGGTCTTGTACCTGAAATTGAAGCTGGCCGACAGGATGGAAAAGAGGTTGAGCGTTTGCTTAAATTATATCTAAAACCAATGCTGGATAAAAATATTGATTACTTGGTTTTGGGTTGCAGCCATTACCCGTATTTAATTCCTAAGCTTAAAGAATTGCTTCCTAAAACAGTAACAATAATAGATTCTGGCTTGGCAGTTGCAAGGCAAACAAAAGCAGTTTTAGAACATTATAATTTATCTGCTATTTCTCCACAGCCAGCACCAATATTTTATACTAATTCTGACAATTTAGAACCCTTAAGACAAATTGTAAATACAGATGAAAAGCGTTATTCTATACACTATTTAGATTTTTAATTGCAACCTAAATCAATTCTAGATTGCTCATCATTGTTAGGAAAACAATTACCAGAGTTAACTGTGTTGGGAACATAGCGTAATAAATCTGGGTCTCTTAAAGCGTCTTTTAGGAAAGCTGTTAGGTCTGTTATTTCATCACTCGTTAAATTTGAAGAACCAAATTGCGAAGCTAGTTGCGTAGAAGGAACTTCAGCGCTTTGTGCTACACCATTGTTCTTGTACTCTACAACCTCTCTAATGGTTGAAAACGTTCCGCCATGACCAAATGCACCAGCATCTGCTAAGTTATATAGCGTAGGTGTTTTAAATTTATAATCATCATCTGGGTTTTGTGTAAAACCACCACGGCCTTTTTTAACGCTTTCAAAATCAATAGATGGTAAAACCATGGCTTCTAGAGAACCGTCAAAATCTCCAAAACCAAACGCGTGAAACTCTTGGTCTTTTAGTGCAGGACCATTGTGACATTGGTAGCATAAACCTTTATCGAAAAATAGATTTGCACCTCTTTTCTGTTGATCATTTAATGCTTCTAAATCTCCTTTTAAATACTCTTGCCAAGGCGCTTGGTTTGCAAGAATTGTTCTATTAAAAGCTGCAATTGCTAAAGCAGCTGTTTTTCTAGTATAACGTTCAGATTGTGGAATGTTATAAAATGCAGCATCAAACATCGTTCTGTAGTTATAGGAATCTACAAACTCTTCATTAACTTTTAAACGGTGTTCTAGCTGGCCTTGCATAGCTTGTACCTCTACGCCTTGAAAACCTTCAGCATTTTCTGGAATATGATCCCATTGAGCTTCGGTACCTGCATTTGTTCCGGTGCCGCCAAATTGCCCATTCCATAACATAACATCTTGATAAGCTAAGTTTAAAAGTGTTGGTGGCCTTACTGCTTGTATATCTACTGAGTCTAGTGGCATTTCAGTATTAAATGTTCTTCCTTCGCCATTAACTCCAAAACCAATGCCGCCTTCTCCAATACCTTGTCGTCTTCCTGAGAAAAATCCAGAAGCTACAGGATGGCAAGTTGCACAGGTGTATTGCCCGTTCATTTCATCCATTTTGGGATTGCCGCCTAGAGCAGTTTCATGAAGTAATAGTTTCCCTAAAGCTACTTTTTCTGCCGTAATTGGATTTAGTGGATCTTGAGGTATTCGGGAAAAATCATCACTATCTGGAAGAAGGTAATATGATGTGCCAACGCCGTTAGAAGCATTAATAAGATTAGTGATGAGCTCATCATCTAAATCGCTTGTATAGCTTTCATAATTAGCGTTTTCTGTTTGGCAGGATGACAAAACGATAACTAATACCAATGCGTAAAATACCTTCATATAAACGGATGTTAATAAGACGTTAAAGTTATAATTAACATGTGATATATACAAGAGCTCTTAAGTGATTGGTTTTCTTAGTGTTATTAAGTACCCAATACCAAAAGCAAAGGCAGCAGGAATAAGCCATCCGAGACCAAAATTAGATAAAGGTATGCTGTTAGAAATTGTAGATATTACCTGAGAATCTGGAGCTATAACTTTTAAAGCGTCTGGTATACTAAATATAGAAGTGAAAATAACAACTAACTTCATGATTAGTTGATGCCTTAGTTTATCTGAAAGTATATTAAGAATTATTAATACTATGGTTAGTGGATAAACTAGCATAAGGATTGGTAATGCAAGAGTAATAATAAAATCTACTGAAAATGCGCCGACTACAATACCAAACAAACACGCAGTAGTAACACTTGTAATATAGGAGTACTTATATTTAAATTGGTCTGAGAAAAAATCTGCAGTACCTGTTACTATACCTACAGCAGTAGTAAAGCAAGCTAAAGATACCAGAATTGCAAGGCAAATACTTGCATAAGGCCCAAGTGTTAAACTGCTTATGCCAGATAATAATTGTGTTCTTGTAACGTCTTCACTAAAAAGATGTCCAAATAATGCACCTTCATAAATTAATCCGCAATAAATTATGAGTAATCCTAATGCAGATATTATTGCGGCTTTTGTTATTAATTTTTTAGCTTCAACTTGATTGTTGTAGCCTTTAAGTTTTACCGAGATAATTATCACACCGCCAACAACCAATGCGCCAATAGCATCAAAAGTTTGGTAGCCTTCAAAAAAACCGTCAAGTATTGGAGTTTTGAGTGAAGATACTTTCATAGTTTCAGTATCCTCAAAAATTCCGAAGAAAATCATTCCTAATATTAAAATAAGAATAGCAGGAGTTATGTACTTTCCAATGTTATTTAATACAGTAGATCTTTTGGCAACAAATATGAAGACCAGTCCAAAATATAAAATGCTAACGGCTAACGGTGAGATGTTAAAGAATGGTTCAAAAGCCATCTCATAAGTAAATGCTGCAGTTCTCGGCGAAGGTATTGCAGCAGAAATGCTATATATAAAAATGCAGAAAATAAGACTAAAGACTTTAGAGACAGGTTTTCCAAAATCATACATTGTACCTTGTATTCTTGCATGAGCAAAAATACCTAGTAAAGGTATTCCTATAGCTGTGATTATAAACCCGATTGCTACTAAATACCATTCTTGGCCTGCTAAAAAACCTAACATAGGTGGTAGTACAATATTACCTACACCAAAGAACAGTGCAAATAATGCAAAACCTACTATAAAATCATCTTTGCGTAATCCCATTTAAAATCGAAACTTTGTGCAATATATACTTTTTGGATGATTATAAATTTTAGAGGAACGCAAATACATTATAATGTAGAAGGAAAAGGAGATGCTCTTGTTTTGCTTCATGGCTTTTTAGAAAGTAGTACAATGTGGAACTCATTAATGCCTGTACTTTCTAAGAGGTTTAAGATTATAGCTGTTGATTTGCCAGGTCATGGAAAAAGTGGGGTTTTTGGAGACATACATTCAATGCAATTAATGGCAGATTGTATTTTAGAAATTCTTAGAACTGAAGATGTAAAAAATGCTCATTTTGTAGGGCACTCTATGGGCGGATATGTTGCATTGGCATATTTAAAAAATAACTTAGAGCAGGTAACTTCAATAACATTATTAAACTCAACTCCTTCAGAAGATTCTATATCTAGAAAGAAAAACAGAGAGCGAGCTGTACAACTCATAAAAAAATATCCTCAAGCATTTATTAGTATGGGTGTTACTAATTTGTTTGCCAATGAAAAAGCATCAATATATGAGGAAACAATCAAAGCCATGAAAGCTGAGGCAAATACATATCCTATTGATGGTATTATAGCAAATATAAAAGGAATGAAGACACGAGAAGATACACGAGAGTTGCTACGTAACTATAAAGGCCAAAAAAATATTATTACAGGAAAAGAAGATCCTATTGTTTTATTTAATGAAATTAAAAACATAGCAAAAGTAACAGATAGTAAACTATATTCACTTTCTGGAGGACATATGAGTCATATTGAAGCTAAAAATGAAGTCTTAGATATTATTCTTCGTCTTGAAGCGCATTCCAGCCACGTGCAGTAAGTTCTATTTGCTGATTGCCTCTAGTAATAAGATGCTTTCCTTCAGATTCTGGTTTCATATGGCCTATGATTGAAAAATTAGGGTTGCCTTTAATTTTTTCAAAATCTTTTTGGTCTACTGTAAATAAGAGTTCGTAATCTTCGCCACCACTTAATGCTATTGTTGTGCTATCTAAATTAAACTCCTCACAAACAGTTATCATGCTAGGGTCTAATGGTATCTTATCCTCAAATAAGTTAACACCAACGTTAGAGTGTTTGCATAAGTGTAAAGTTTCAGAAGACAAACCATCGCTTATATCTATCATAGATGTTGGCTTAACTTCTAACACATTTAAAAGTTCCTTGATGTCCTTGCGGGCTTCAGGTTTCATTTGTCGCTCTAACAAATAGGTATAAGGAGATAGGTCTGGTTGGTTATTAGGATTTACCTTGAAAACTTCCTTTTCTCTTTCTAAAATTTGAAAGCCCATATAAGCTGCGCCTAAGTCGCCACTTACTACCAATAAATCATTTGGCTTGGCACCACTTCTGTAAGTTACCTCTTCTTCTTTGGCGTGACCTACAGCAGTAACAGAAATTATTAATCCAGATGTTGAAGACGTAGTGTCTCCACCTACTAAATCTACATCATAAATTTTACAAGCTAAGTGAATACCAGAATAAAGCTCTTCTAATGCTTCTAAAGGAAATCTGTTTGAAACTGCTATTGATACTGTAACCTGAGTAGCCTTAGCATTCATAGCATAAATATCCGATAAGTTTACCATTACTGCTTTATAGCCTAAATGCTTTAAAGGCATATAAGACAAGTCAAAATGTACACCTTCAATTAAGAAATCTGTAGACACTAGTGTTTGTTCACCGTTAAAATCTAAAACTGCAGCATCATCTCCAACACCTTTTTTAGAAGACGTGTTTTTTAATTCAACATTGTCCATTAAGTGATCTATAAGTCCAAATTCTCCTAGTGAGGACAGGCTGGTTTTGCTAATATCTTTATTGTCAAACATTATCATATATTTACGAGCCACAAAATTAAAGTATTAAACCACAAAACCATGAAGCACCTATTACTTTCTTTATTTTTTATTTCATGCCTCTCATTTTCACAAACACCTTGCGAAAATGGCTTTGCAGGAATATACCCTTGCAGCGGTTACGATTTAGTCTCTGAAATTAGCTTATCAACGCTTTCTGCAACTGCTAGTTTAGCAAATGATTCTTGGGGATGGACAGATCCAGATACTGGTAATGAATATGCAATTGTAGGCTTGAGTAACGGTACTGCTTTTATAGATATTTCAGATCCAGTAAATCCAGAACACTTGGGCACGCTACCTACACAAACATTTAATAGTTCATGGAGAGATGTGAAAGTTTACAATAACCACGCATTTATTGTGAGCGAAGCTGCTAATCATGGAATGCAGGTATTCGACTTAACCAAATTAAGAAATGTAAACATATCTACTTTTTTATTTGCAGACGCTGTGTATAGTGAGTTTGGGAATGCGCACAACATTGTTATAAATGAAGACTCTGGTTATGCTTATGCTGTAGGGACCAATACATTTAATGGCGGTCCTCACTTTATTAATATACAAGATCCTCAAAACCCTGTAGCAGCTGGTGGTTTCGCTATGGATGACTATAGTCACGATGCTCAAGTAGTAACATATAATGGGCCAGATACAGAGCACGTAGGGAAAGAGATACTTATTGGTAGTAATGCCAGTATTGTTTCCATAGTAGATATTTCAGATAAATCTAATCCGGTTTCTATCTCTACAACATCCTATGGTCAAGTAGGTTACACGCACCAAGGTTGGTTTACAGAAGATCAACGCTATTTTATACTTGGTGATGAGCTTGATGAAACAGAAGTTGGATTCAATACAAGAACAATAGTGTATGATTTAAACGATTTAGATAATCCAGTTATTCACTTTGAATACTTTGGACCAACGTCTGCCATAGACCATAATGGTTATGTAAATGGGGATAATTTTTACCTTGCTAACTACAGAGCTGGTGTAAGAGTTTTAGATGTCTCGAATATTGCAGCTGGCGAAATGACAGAGATTGGTTTTTTTGATACTTATTTGGCTAATGACAGTGCTAACTTTAATGGTGCTTGGAATGTTTATCCTTATTTTGAGAGCGGCAATATCTTAATAAGTGATATAGAACGTGGCTTTGTTTTAATAAAAAAGAGTGAGGAAGTATTAAATGTTTCTGAAGTTGATAATGAGGAGACATTTAATATTTATCCTAACCCAACTACCAATTACTTAAAAATATCATCTAACAATGCATTAAGCTCAATTGAAGTTTATAACGTTTTAGGAGAAATGGTGTTACAAGAAACAACAAGTTTAAAAGAATATACACTAAATGTAGAGCACCTGAGCCAAGGTGTGTATGTTCTTAATATAAATGGAAAAGCAACTAAATTTATAAAGAGCTAATATTAAAATTACAATGCACGCACTGTAAAATTCGATTAACTGAGTTTTTTATCGACAATACTAAGTGAAGCCGCTATCTGCGGCTTTTTTTTATGCCTTAATTAACAGCGATTTATATCGTAAAACTATCTCTTGAGTTAAATTGCAAGGTGATAATTGAAAATCTTAATTCCCATGAAAAAATCTCTACTTTTTATTGCCTTATTAACTATTTGTAACCTGAATGCTCAACTATTTGAATGTATTGGTGATGAAACTGCTGGTATAGGAACAGCAGGACCTTATTTATGTAATGGTTATGATCTTATGGCACAAATTACCTTAACAGAATTTGATGCTGCTTTAGACTTAGGTCCAGCAACACCACCATCAACAGGTAGTGATTCTTGGGGATGGACAGATCCAGCTTCTGGAAGAGAATTTGCAATAATGTCATTTACTGAAGGCTTTGCCTTTGTTGAGATTACAGATCCAGAGAATCCAGTAATAACAGCTTCTGTTCCAATTACATCTACAGACGTACAAAGACTTTGGAGAGATGTAAAAGTATACAACAATCATGCATTCATGGTTGGAGAAGATGCAGATCAAGGTATGAAGGTGTTTAACCTTAATAGATTACTTACGGTTACTAATCCACCAGAAATTTTTGAACCAGATACATTTTTTCAAGGGTTTGGTAGTGCTCACAACATAGCGATAAATGAAGATTCTGGATATGCTTACCCTATAGGCGCAAGAGAATTTGGAGGTAGTGGCCAAGTCAATGGTGGCGGCCCAATCTTTATAAACATTCAAGACCCAGTAAATCCAGTTATTGAAGGCGGTTACGATTCAACAGACGATATGGTAAACTCCTATACTCACGATGCACAGGTTGTAATATATGATGGTCCAGATACAGATTATACAGGACAAGAAATTTATATGGGAGCTAATGAGTCTACAATGATAATTGCAGATATTACAGACAAGTCCAATCCGCAATATATTAGTGATATTTCATATGCGTCTGCAACTTACACACATCAAGGTTGGTTTAGTAAAGACAAGCGTTATTTTTTAATGGGTGATGAGTTAGATGAAATTATGAATGGTTTGCCAACTCGAATAGCAGTTTATAATGTAGAAGATTTAGACAATCCTTTTGTGCATTTTATTTGGGAAGGTCCAACTACCGCTACAGATCATAATATGTATATTATAGATGATACCCTATACTTAGCAAATTATGCAGCAGGTATGCGTGTTCTGGATATAAGTGATATTGACAATATGAATTTTGTTGAAATCGGCTTTTTTGATACGTTGCCAGGTAATGATGTAGCTGGAACAGCTTCAGCTTGGAATGTATATCCTTATTTCCCAAGCGGGAATTTAATTATTAGTGATGTAGCTGAAGGATTATTCATAGTTAAAAAAACAGAAAATCTTTCCGTAGAAGATATAAATAAAACAAATGTTACCATGTTCCCCAACCCTGCAAAAAACACTACAAATATAACTGTAGATGGTAATGTAATACAATCTATTAAAGTTTCAGACGTTCTTGGTAAAGAGATTTTTATGGTCTCTTCATTAAATAGTGATACTTTTACGCTTAATACAAGTAATTTTCAAACTGGCGTATATCTTATAACTATTAATGATAACGTCACAAAGAAACTAATAATAGAATAAATGAAAATAAAACACATTACCTGCTTAATTGTACTTTTTACATTTTTAATAACCCCATTTTCTTGTAGTGATGATGATGGAGTGCCTGTTACAGAAACTCCTACAGAAGAAGATCCTGGAGATGATGGCGGTGATGATGGTGGAGACAATGGCGGTAATGAAAATGCTGTTACTCCTTGCGAAGATGGCACTGCAGCAGGATATCCTTGTAATGGGATAGACCTTTTAGCAAATGTATCTTTACTTGAGATGAATGCAAATGATGGTAATGATTCTTGGGGATGGACAGATCCAGACTCAGGAAACGAGTATGCATTAATGGGATTAAATAATGGTACTGCTTTCTTAGATATTACAGACCCTTTAAACCCTGTGTATTTAGGGAAACTACCAACCCATACTACATCAAGTATATGGAGAGATGTAAAGACCTATAACAATCATGCATTTATTGTTAGTGAAGCTAATGGTCATGGAATGCAAGTGTTTGATTTAACAAGATTAAGAAATGTACAAAATCCTCCAGTACAGTTTACAGAAGATGCACATTATGATGGTTTTGGCGATGCTCATAATATTGTAATTAACGAGGATACTGGTTATGCTTACGCAGTAGGAACACAATTGTTTAATGGAGGTCCACACTTTATTAATATTCAAAACCCACTTAACCCAATTGGTGAAGGCGGCTTTGCTATGGATGATTATAGTCACGATGCTCAAGTTGTAACTTATACAGGTCCAGATACAGAACACTTAGGTAAAGAAATTTTAATAGGAAGTAATGAAACTATAATTTCAATAGTAGATATTACAGATAAATCTAACCCAATAGGATTGTCTACTATTTCTTATGAGCAAAGAGCATACACGCACCAAGGTTGGTTTACAGAAGATCAAAGTCATTTCATTTTAGGAGATGAGCTAGATGAGGCGCAAATAGGCTTTAATACAAGAACAATAATTTTCGACTTTAGTGATTTAGATAACCCACAATTTAAATTTGAATATTACGGTCCAGAAGCTGCAATAGATCATAATGGTTATGTAAAAGGAAATGAGTTTTACCTAGCTAATTATACAGCAGGTTTAAGAATTATAGATGTATCTTCAGTAGCATCTTCACAAATGCAAGAAACAGCTTATTTTGATACATATCCATCTTCAAATTCTGCAAACTTTAATGGCGTTTGGAATGTGTACCCTTATTTTTCAAGTGGTACAATACTTGTAAGTGATATAGATAGAGGTTTATTCCTCTTAAAGAAACAATAACAATGAATTTTATAATTACCCCAAACCGTTTTTTAGGCGCAATATTATCTGCACTAATAATAGCAATTAGCTTTTCGTGCTCTCAAGATGATAATGTAAATGTAAACAGCAATCCAGATGTTCCAGGCGAACCAGTAGAACCCGTAGAGGAAGTACCTGAATTTGCCGGAGAGCTAGATGTTGTAATGACTTATGGTGGGAGTAATCAAGATGAAGCAAAAGCTGTAGTTGAAACGCCAGACGGAAATTTTGTAATAGTAGGGACAACAAGAAGTACAGATGGTGACATTGTAGATAAAGAAGCACCAAATTTTGATGTTTGGTTATTTAAAGTAAACCCACAAGGAACCATATTGTGGTCTAAAACCTATGGAGGTACAAATGATGAATTTGGTGAAGATGTTATAGTTACAAATGATGGCGGTCTAGCTGTTATAGGCTATAATTCGAGTTCAGACGGAGACACCTCTTCAAATGCTGGTTTTTTTGACCATTGGTTATTAAAATTAGATGCTTCAGGAAATTTAGAATGGCAACAAAGCTATGGTTATGAAGGTCAAGACCAAGCATTTTCATTACTTCAAACAGATGATGGCGGCTTTTTCTTTGGTGGCTATTTTGATGTTTCTGCGAGTAATGGTAATGGTAATGATGGTTTTACGGCAACAAGCCAACAAGAGTCTTCAAACAACTTTACCAATAGTGCAGCATTGCATGGTGTTGGAGAATTTTGGGGCACCAAGGTAGATGCTTCTGGGACACTTCAGTTTAGAAGATATTTTGGGGGTTCAAGCAACGATAGGTGTTATGGAGTAATTGATACTGCAGATGGTGGCTATTTAATGGCTGGCGCTTCAGAAAGTACAGATTTTGATATTTCAAACAATAAAGGGAGTTATGACTTTTGGGTAGTTAAAGTTAATGCAGATAGAGAGCTAGAATGGCAACGTTCTTATGGAGGCTCTGAGATTGATATGGGCTTTGGCTTTACAGAAACTTTAGACGGAAATTACTTAATAACTGGAGATACAAGAAGTAGTGATCAAGACGTGTCTAACCTAAAAGGAAATGCAGACTTTTGGGCCGTAAAAATTAATGGCTCTGGAGATATAATTTGGGAAAACACATTTGGCGGAACTCAATTTGATGCTGCTAGAACAGTTGTGCAAATGTCTGATGGTCGCTTAGCTATTGCAGGCAGCTCAAGAAGTAATGATATAGATGTTGCAACAAATAATGGTCAAAACGACTGTTGGATAGCAATTGTAAGTTCTTCAGGAAATATCGACCAAACTTTTAGCGTTGGTGGTAGTGATTTAGACTTTTTATATGATATTTACCAGACCCAAAATAATGAACTTATAGCAGTGGGTTCTTCTTCAAGTAATGACCAAGATATTGTTCCAAACAGAGGAAGTTCAGACGTTGTTTTTATAAAAATCAATTAAATTTCAGAATGAAAAAATTAAGTATTCTTGCAATAATTGCTCTGCTTTTTGCCTCTTGTAATACAGATGAAGATGCAAATAGAAACTCAGAATTAGGGAATCCTACTTTTGGAAACGTAACTTTTACATTTGCAAATGAAGTAGATGGTGAGCCTCTACAATTAGGGTCTACAACCTATGTAAATTCTAACAATGAAACGTATTCTGTCTCAGATTTAAAATACATAATTAGCAATATTGTTTTAATAAATGATAATGGCTTAGACTATGTGGTACCTGAAGAAGACAGTTATTTTATTATAGATCAGCAACTGTCTAGCTCTTTAACCATAACCTTGCAAGATGTACCGTCTAGAGACTATTCTGGCATTTCATTTGGGTTTGGTGTAGATCAATTTAAATACCCATTAAATGGTGTAATGAATTTTGTGCCAAGAGCAGATGAGGCAGGAATGCTTTGGAGCTGGTCTGCAGGATACCGTTTCTTAAAGTTTGAAGGCGATTATACTACTGAAGAAAATGCAGAGCCTACACCGTTTATTGTACACGTAGGAAGTCACGGTAGCACGTTAGACAACTATCAGGAAATTATAATGCCGCTTTCTAACTTTACTGTAAGAGATTCTGAAACGTCTGCATTTGGAATAAAAGCAGACATCAGTAATATTTTTGATGGTAATAACAATTACTATTTCGAAACTAATAATGAAGTAACTATTGATCCCGTAAATGCTCCAATCATATCAGATAATATGAAAACAGTATTTACAATAAACTAATACATATTTGAAGAATTTCTGGTTCATAAGCATTTTTGCACTCTGTTTAGCGTGCAGTTCAGATTCAAGTGGTGAAGAAACAATTACTGAAACACCACAGGATGACGAATATATTCCTGTACCAGATTCTAATTTAAATTTTCAGGTACCATCTAATTTTCCAGATGCTACTTATGATATAAGTAACAATCAACCTACTCAAAATGGTTTTGAGTTAGGGAAAAAGTTATTTTATGACGGAAAATTAGCCTCAGATAATGTTGTGTCTTGTGGGTTTTGCCATATTCAAGATTTTGCATTTACACACCACACACATATTGTAAGTCATGGTGTAGATGGAGCTTTAGGCACAAGAAACGCACAACCTTTATTCAATTTAGCGTTCTTAGATGAGTTTACTTGGGATGGTGCAGCACAACATTTAGACACACAACCTATTATACCAATCACTACAGATGTAGAGATGAACTCAAGCTTTAATGAGATAATCTCAAAATTAAGTGAAGACCAAACCTATCAAAACATGTTTAAAGATGCGTTTGATAATGGTGAAATTAGCTCGGAAAACATTTTAAAGGCATTATCTCAGTTTATGGTTATGATGGTATCTTCAAATTCAAAATACGATCAAGTTGTAAGAAATGAAGGTTCAGTCTTTACAGAAGCAGAAGAAGCAGGCTTGGCTATATTCGAACAAAAATGTGCCTCTTGCCATGCAGGTCCGCTATTTACAGACCAATCTTTTAGAAATAATGGATTGCCTATTGATGCGCAATATAATGACATAGGAAGAAAACGTGTAACAGGACTAGATGAAGACCTGCGTAAGTTTAGAGTTCCTACATTAAGAAATATAGAGGTTACCTTTCCGTATATGCACGACGGCAGGTTTCAAACCCTTACAGATGTGCTAGACCATTATTCAGATGGTGTTCAGGAAGATGTTACATTAGACCCAGTTTTTGTTCAGGAAAATGGTTCTAGAGGAATTCCACTTTCAAATTTAGAAAAAGATCAATTGGTGGCTTTTTTAAAAACACTTACAGATAACAGTTTTATCTTTGATGATCGCTTTTCAGAATTTTAATTCTTTTTAAACATAGCGTGTAAGAATCCCATATTATAAGGGACAAACACACTATAAGTTTTTTCAATAACTACATTACATTAACGCAGAGACTAATTATGGTAAAACAAGCCATTTTCAGTATATTTGCACATATTTTCAAAACGATGATTAAAGTAAGCGAAGGCGCAAAAAATAGAATCTCATCTCTCATGGCAGAGAGTGGTTATGATGCATTAAAAGATTACGTTCGAGTAGGCGTAAAAAGTGGCGGTTGCAGCGGGTTGTCTTATGACTTAGATTTTGATAATAAGACAGAAGAAACCGATAAGGTTTTTGAAGACAACTCAATTAAAATTGTAGTAGATAAACGAAGCTTTTTATACCTAGTAGGAACAACCTTAGAATATAGCGGTGGTCTTAATGGTAAAGGTTTTGTTTTTAATAATCCAAATGCACAAAGAACTTGCGGCTGTGGAGAAAGCTTCTCGTTATAAAGAGGTAGCTTAATTCACTAAACAATTAGAATTATATTTAATGGCATATACAGAAGACGATTTACAGAAAGAGCTCGAAACTAAAGAGTATAAGTACGGATTTTATACAGATATAGAATCAGACACTTTTCCTGTTGGTCTAAATGAAGATATTGTAAGAGCAATTTCCTTAAAGAAGGAAGAGCCAGAATGGATGACAGAGTGGCGTCTTGAGGCATTTAGAGAATGGGAAAAAATGGAAGAGCCAGATTGGGCAAATGTAAATTACCCAAAACCAGACTTCCAAAACATTTCTTATTACTCTGCTCCTAATAAAAAACCAAAGTACGAAAGCTTAGATGAGGTAGATCCAGAATTATTGGACACGTTTAAAAAGCTTGGTATATCTATAGATGAGCAAAAGAAGCTTGCTGGAGTAGCGGTAGATATTGTTATGGATTCAGTTTCTGTAGCAACAACATTTAAGAAGACATTGGCAGAAAAAGGAATTATATTCTGCTCAATTTCTGAGGCTATAAAAGAACACCCAGAACTTGTAAGAAAGCATATTGGTAGTGTGGTGCCTCAAAAAGATAACTTTTATGCAGCATTAAACTCTGCTGTATTTAGTGATGGTTCTTTTTGCTACATTCCAAAAGGAGTACGTTGCCCTATGGAGTTAAGTACTTATTTTAGAATTAACCAAGCGGGAACAGGACAGTTTGAGAGAACTTTAGTTGTTGCAGATGAAGGTAGTTATGTAAGTTACTTAGAAGGTTGTACTGCGCCATCTAGAGATGAGAACCAATTACACGCAGCTGTTGTAGAGCTTATTGCTCTAGATGATGCTGAGATTAAATACTCTACAGTACAAAACTGGTATCCTGGTAACGCAGAAGGAAAAGGTGGTGTTTTTAACTTTGTGACTAAAAGAGGAATTTGTGAGAAAAACGCAAAAATTTCTTGGACTCAAGTAGAAACCGGAAGTGCTGTAACTTGGAAATACCCTAGCTGTATTTTAAAAGGAGATAATTCTGTTGGAGAGTTTTACTCTATTGCAGTAACAAATAATTACCAGCAAGCAGATACTGGAACTAAGATGATACACTTGGGTAAAAACACCAAGAGCACCATTATATCTAAAGGTATTTCTGCAGGACATTCTCAAAACAGTTATAGAGGTTTAGTTCAAATAAACTCTAGAGCTACAAATGCGAGAAACTTTTCGCAGTGTGATAGTTTGTTAATGGGTAATAAGTGTGGTGCTCACACATTTCCATATATAGAAACAAAGAATAAAACAGCACAGGTAGAGCACGAGGCTACAACAAGTAAAATTGGAGAAGACCAAATATTCTATTGTAACCAACGTGGTATAGATACAGAAAAAGCAATTGCATTAATTGTAAATGGCTTTAGTAAAGATGTATTAAACAAGCTGCCTATGGAGTTTGCTGTTGAAGCTCAGAAATTATTAGAGATTTCGTTAGAAGGCTCAGTAGGATAAGAAATTTAAAGCTTTAAACTAAAAACACAAACAATGAAACAATTATTTATCATAGCAACCTTACTTTGCTTTGTAGCTTGTAAAGATGCAGAAACAAAAGAAGTTAAGCCTTCTGAAGCTGAAACAGAACAAGAGTCTGTAAAAGTAGAGCTGTATAAGTTTGATGGTGGTCAAGTAACTGCTAACAAGCTAAGTTTGTTTTCTGAAGGTGATAAATATAAAGGAGAGTCTAAAACATTGGCAGATGGTTTCTACCTAATTAAGCACCCTAAGGGAATATTATTATGGGATACAGGATTGCCAGAAAATTTAGTGGGAAATGAGCCATATACAACTCCAGATGGCGGTTTTACAATAACTAGAAAAGATTCAATAGTAAACCAATTAGCTACAGTAAATGTTACTCCAGAAGACGTAAATTATATTGCATTTTCACATATTCATTTTGATCATACAGGAGCTGCAAACCATTTTAAAAATTCAGAATGGTTGGTTCAAGATTCTGAGTATAAATTTGCAAATGGAGATTCAATAAAAGGAAATTCATTTTACGCACCAGCAAGTTTTTCAGAATTAAAAAAAGTAGTTCAATTATCTGGAGATCATGACGTGTTTGGAGACGGCACAGTAATTATTAAAAATATGCCAGGTCATACAATAGGTCATCAGGTGTTAATGGTAAGTTTACCAGAAACTGGTAATGTATTGTTATCTGGAGATATGTATCACTTTGAACAAAATAGAGAAGAATCTGTAGTGCCACAGTTTAACTACAGTATTCCACAGTCAAAGAAATCTATAGCAGAGTTTGAAGAATTTGCTAAACAAAACAATGCTAAAGTAATTATACAGCACGACGCTAAAGACTTTAGTGAAATGCCAGCAGTATTAAACTAATAATATAACTATGAAACATCTTTTTATTGCTTGTCTGTTACTAATTGGTTTAAGTTCTTGTAAGAACGATGTAGAGACAACTCAAGATAATACAGAAGAAACGGTAGTAGATAGTATTCCAACTATAAAAGGAGAGTTTATCTATATAGCAGATGCTGCGGTATTAAAAGGAGATAATTTTATATATGGTGTAAAAATAGACGCCAAGGCACAAGAATTAGCAGAGCGAGTAAAGCCGCTAAAAAGAGAAGATTTCGATATGGTTCCTGTTGAGGTAAAGGGTAAAATTATGCCTAATAAAGAAACAGAAGGTTGGGACGAAATTGTTGAAATTAGAGAAATAATAAAAGTATCTGCACCTACATCAGAACCTGCAGTAAAAGTAAAATCAAACGATAATAAATAGGTAACACCTATTTTGAATTTTAAGATATGTTAAAAATTAAGAACCTGCATGCAAGTGTAGACGGAAAAGAAATTTTAAAAGGGATAAACCTAGATATTAAAGCTGGAGAAATTCACGCTATAATGGGCCCTAACGGTTCAGGTAAAAGTACATTGGCATCTGTGATTTCTGGGAAGGAAGAGTATGAGATGACAGAAGGTGAAATCATACTTCATGATGAAGAAATTTCTGAAATGGAAGCAGATGAGCGTGCACACAAAGGTGTATTCTTGTCGTTTCAATATCCTGTTGAGATTCCTGGCGTGTCTGTAACTAACTTTATGAAGACTGCTATAAACGAATCTCGTAAAGCAAGAGGCTTAGAAGACATGCCAGCTAAAGATATGCTTAAGCTTATTAGAGAAAAATCTGAGCTTTTAGAGATAGACCGTAAGTTTTTATCTAGAAGTTTAAATGAAGGGTTTTCTGGTGGTGAGAAAAAGAGAAATGAGATTTTTCAAATGGCAATGCTAGAACCAAAATTAGCAATCCTAGATGAAACTGATTCTGGTCTTGATATAGATGCACTTAAAATTGTAGCAAACGGTGTTAATAAGCTACGTAGTAAAGATAATGCTGTAATCGTAATTACTCACTACCAACGCTTATTAGATTATATCGTACCAGATTATGTACACGTTTTGCTTAATGGTAAAATTGTAAAATCTGGCACCAAAGAACTGGCTTATGAGCTAGAAGAAAAAGGTTACGACTGGATTAAAAAAGAAGCAGTACACTAAGAAAGTTAGAATCTGCTAGAAGTTGCAAAGCATCTTATATATAGATGTAAAATGTTGAATTGAAGGTGGCAAAATTAAAATGCCACAAAAAACTTCCTGTTTATCAGGATATAGATATGGATTTAAAAGATAAATTGTTGTCGTCTTTCTTGGCTTTTGAAGATGGTCGAGATGTAAACAACTACGTTCATGATATAAGATCTGAAGCTATTAAAGCTTTTGAAGAGCAAGGCTTTCCTACCAAAAAGCAGGAAGCTTGGAAATACACCTCTCTCAATAGCGTGCTTAAGCAAGATTATAGCATATTCCCTAAAAAAGAAGACGCTATAGATTATCGTGATGTAAAGAAGTATTTTATTCATGATATAGACACGTATAACATTGTGTTTATAGATGGTATTTACAGTTCACATTTGTCACAAACAACACACGATAAGTTTGATGTGTGCTTAATGTCTTCAGCTTTAAATCACGAAAAATACAAACCAGTAATAGAGAATTATTTTAATAAAATAGCTCCTAAAGATGGTTTAAATTCTTTAAATACAGCATTTTCTCACGAAGGTGCATATATCCATATTCCTAAAAATAAGCTTGTAGATAAGCCTATACAAATTGTAAATTTTGCTACAGGCAATGAGGCTTCATTACTATTGCAACCAAGAAACTTAGTGGTTGTAGGAGAAAATTCTCACGTTCAGATTATTGAGCGTCATCAAAGTTTAAATGACAATCCTGTATTCACTAATGCTGTTACAGAGATCTTTGCAGATAAACGTGCAATAGTAGATTATTATAAAATACAGAACGATAGGCAATCTGCCTCTTTAATCGATAATACCTATATAGACCAAAAAGGAGAAAGCTTATGTAGCGTACATACCTTTTCTTTTGGAGGAAAGTTAACGCGTAATAACCTTAACTTTTATCAAAATGGAGAGCGTATAAACTCTGTTCTTAATGGTGTGACAATTATAGAAGACAAACAACACGTAGATCACAATACATTAGTGCATCACATAGAGCCAAATTGTGAGAGTCACCAAGATTACAAAGGTATTTTTGATGATAAAGCTGTAGGTGTTTTTAACGGTAAAGTTGTTGTAAATAAAGAAGCTCAAAAGACTAACGCCTACCAAAGTAATAACAACATTTTGGTAAGTGATAAAGCAACAATAAACTCTAAACCTCAATTAGAGATTTTTGCAGATGATGTACGCTGTACGCACGGTTGTACAATTGGTCAATTAGATGAAGACGCCTTATTCTACATGAAATCTAGAGGAATTCCTCACAAAGAAGCAAGAGCCTTATTAATGTATGCATTTGCAAACAACGTTCTTGAAAGTGTGAAAATTCCAGAGGTTAAAAAGAGAATCAATAAAATTATAGCAAACAAGCTAAATGTAAGTTTAGGATTCGATTTGTAATAACAGTCTAAAATAGTCCACAATGAATAGTGTAGCAAAAAACAATACGTTTAATGTGGAAGCTATAAGAAAAGACTTCCCAATTTTAAACAGAAGCGTTAATGGTAAGCCATTGGTTTACCTTGATAATGGCGCAACAAGCCAAACACCTCAAGCTGTTATAGATGTTATTGTAGATTACTACAGTAATTACAACGCTAACATACATAGAGGTGTACATACGTTATCTCAAGAAGCAACAGATAAATATGAGGAAGCACGTAAAATTATTCAGGCACATTTTAATGCAAAACATGCCTATGAAATTATTCTTACGTCTGGTACCACGCAAAGTATAAACCTAGTAGCTAGTGGCTACAAATCTTTACTTAAAAAAGGAGATGAAGTTATTGTCTCTGCTTTAGAGCACCACAGTAATATTGTGCCTTGGCAAATGGCATGTGAAGTTAGTGGAGCAACCTTAAAGGTCATTCCTATGACGCAAGACGGTATATTAGATATAACTGCCTACAAAGCGTTAATAAATGAAAACACGAAACTTGTATTTTGTAATCATGTATCTAATGCCTTAGGTGTCATAAACCCTATTGAGACTATTATAAAAGAAGCACATAAAGTTGGTGCAAAAGTGTTGATAGATGGCGCACAAGCTTGTCCTCATATTAAGCCAGATGTACAAGAATTAGATGTAGATTTTTATGTAGCCTCTGCACATAAAATGTGTGGTCCTACAGGAGTAGGAATGTTATACGGAAAAGAAGAGCTTTTAAATGCATTGCCGCCTTATCAAGGTGGTGGCGAAATGATAGACCAAGTAACGTTTGAAAAAACAACCTACGCAGGTTTACCACATAAATTTGAAGCAGGAACACCTAATATATGTGGTGGTATTGCTTTTGGTGCCGCTATAAATTATATGAATGCCATTGGGTTTACAACTATAGCAACATATGAAAATGAGCTACTAGAATATGCTACAGAGCAACTTAAGGCATTGGGCGATGTAAAAATATATGCAGACACTAAAGATAAAACTGCTGTTATATCGTTTAATATAGAAGGATTGCATCCTTATGATATTGGTACTATAGTTGATAAACTTGGTGTAGCGGTAAGAACAGGTCACCACTGTGCGCAACCAATAATGGACTTTTTTAAAATTCCGGGAACTATACGAGCATCACTTATGTTCTATAATACCAAAGAAGAAATCGATATCTTTATAAAAGCCGTAAAACGTGCTAAAATGATGTTATCCTAAAAAAAGAATTATGAAAGCAATATTAAAAATAAGCCTAATACTTACTATATTCTGTTTGTATTCTTGTGCAGAAACACAACAAGTGTTAGAAACTACAGGACGTGTGCAATTAGATGGAACGTATACAATCACTACCTTAAATGGAGATTCAGTTAATGGAATGACCATAAATTTTAGTGGGATCACAAAACGAGTTTCTGGTAACGGTGGTTGTAACCAGTATTTTGCAGATTATACATTAAACAACCTTACACTAAGTATAGGTGATATAGGCGCAACAAAAAAAGCTTGTCCTAATTTAGATAATGAAACTGAACTTTTTGAGGCATTAGCAAATGTTGGTAGCTATAACTCTGTAGGCAAAAGTTTAACCCTATATTCTAAGGACAATAATGATGTTTTAATTGAAGCAACAGAAAACTAAGAGGTTTGAGTAATATTAAAGACATACAAGAAGAAATTATAGAAGAGTTTGCCATGTTTGACGACTGGATGGACCGCTATGAATATATGATAGAGCTAGGTAAATCTTTACCACTTATTGATGAGAAATATAAAGTTGAAGAAAATCTTATAAAAGGATGCCAAAGTAAAGTTTGGGTTCACGCCGAGATGAATGATGAGAAAATAAGCTTTACCGCAGATAGTGATGCAATAATAACCAAAGGTATTGTTGCAATATTAATTAGAGCTTTTAGCAATCAACATCCTAAAGATATTTTAGATGCAGACACCCAATTTATAGATGAAATTGGCCTTAAAGAACATTTATCTCCTACACGAGCTAATGGCCTTGTAAGTATGATAAAACAATTAAAGATGTATGCCATAGCATACCAAACACAACTAAATTAACATGGCAGAAGAAACTTTAAATACAGAAGAGTTAGGAGAAAAGATTGTACGCGTACTTAAAACAATTTTTGACCCAGAAATCCCTGTAGATATATATGAACTTGGTCTTATTTATGATGTTTTTGTAAATGAAGATGATGAGGTTAAAATCTTAATGACATTAACTACACCAAACTGCCCAGTTGCAGAAACATTACCAAAAGAGGTAGAAGATAAGGTGAAGTCTTTAAAAATGGTTAAAGATGCAGAGGTCGAAATTACTTTTGATCCGCCTTGGAGTCAAGATTTAATGAGTGAAGAAGCAAAGCTTGAATTAGGAATGCTATAATATGGCAACTGAAGAATTTGGATACGAGATTAAAAATAGAGTTGCAAATAGCAAACTCAAAACGTTCGATTTAGAAACTTTATACCCCAAAGAGCCAACTTTTCAACTCGATATAAAAGATTGGTTACTGGAAGAGTTGGTATTGCAGGAAAATAAGTTTAGAGAACATGCAAAAGCTCATGATTGGAGTAAATACAAAGATGCTAATTTGTGTTTACATTGTTCTTCTGAAGCAATAATACCTGCTTGGGCGTATATGTTACTAACAACATATGCTTCAGAATTCACTAAACTCACTATTGTAGGTACCTTAGATACACTTAATACATTGTTTTTTAATGAAGCCATTTCAAATTTAGATGTATCTTCCTATAAAGATGCACCTGTAATAGTAAAAGGGTGCTCTAATAAGCCAGTACCTCAAAATGCATATGTTTTACTTATTCAAAAATTACAGCCAGTAGTAAAGAGCTTAATGTTTGGAGAAGCTTGCTCATCTGTTCCGCTTTATAAGAAGTAAAGTATTACACCGATAAAATTTACACTTAATCGATTAAGGACAACCGTTCTTAATCGATTTTTGTTAAAGACCCTATAAGTATTATTTTTGAAAAAAATTAAACAATAAACAACCTACCATGAAAAAACTAATTATTGCATTAGCAGTATTTGCAGGAGTATCTTCTGGATTTGCTCAAGATGAAAAAGAACAACCTAAAGAAGGATGGACACGCGCAGGACAATTTTCATTACTATTTAACCAAGCTGCTTTTAACGCAGAGTGGCAAGGTGGTGGTACATCTAACTACGCTGGAAACATTGGTATTACGTATGATTTTAATTACAGAAAAGGAAAGCTTTCTTGGGATAATAAAATTATTGGAGAGTATGGTCTTACAAAGATTAAAGACGATGAGTTTACGCGTAAAACAAATGACCGCCTAGAGTACAATTCAATATTAGGTAGACAATTAGAAGAAAGTAACTGGTACTTATCTTTCTTTTTAAACTTTAAAACTCAATTTGCTAAAGGTTATGAGTTTAGTGAAGAGGAGTTTACAAATACAGATGGTGTTTTAGAGACTCGTACTATAAGAACTGAGTATACACACTTCTTATCTCCAGGTTATTTACAATTTGGTCCTGGCATGCTTTGGAAGAAAAGTGAAAACCTATACGTTAATATAGCACCAGCAACAGCAAGACTTATTTTTGTTGATAGTGATTTTACATCTATACCTGGATACGTAGATGGTGATTATTTTGGAGTTGATGCTGGAGAGTCAACTCGCTTTGAATTTGGTGCAGCAGTTTCGGCATACGCTAAGGTGCAGTTGTTAGAAAATGTATCTATGGAAAATATCTTAAATCTATATTCTAACTATTTAGAAGACCCTCAAAATGTTGATTTAGATTATACAATGAATCTTAATATGAAAGTAAACAAATACTTGTCTGCTAATGTAATATTCCAAGCTATTTATGATGATAATGCTGTTGGAGCATTTCAAATTAGAGAAGTACTTGGTGTAGGATTCAACTACGGATTTTAATATCTCTTACAGCCCCAAATCTACATGGTCAACCTATTAATTTAGGTTGGCCTTTTTTTATGCGTTTATTTAAACCTGAGATAGTTTCTTAATAGTTCTTAAAGCATCAATTTAATGAGTTGTTGTACGTTATTTAAAACTTACAGATAAAAAAAACCCAATGCAATAGCATTGGGTTTAAAAATTAAGACAATTAAATTTTTATTTTTTAATGATTACAAACTCAGAGCGTCTATTAGTTTGTCGTTGTTCATCAGAACAATTTTCACCACATTCAACTGCTGGTTTGCTTTCACCAAAACCTTTACCAGAGATTCTTTCTTTTGCAATACCTTTTGATACTACATATTGAACTGTACTCTTAGCACGACGTTCAGATAAACTCATGTTATAGTCATTAGGACCTTTGTTGTCTGTATGACTTTCTACAAAAATCTCCATTTCTGGATATTTATTCATAACCTGTACAAGCTTATCTAATTCAAAAGCAGCTTGAGGCTTAATGTTAGATTTATCATAGTCAAATAGTATTGGGTTAAGAATAACGCGATCTTCAGTAACTATAGCTTCAATTGGTTTTAACCTAACAGTTAATTCTTTTGTTGCGTCTTTTGTTGCTGCCATAGTAACCGAATTACTTTCGTAATCATCTATGTTTACTTGCGCTTGATATGCCTGCTCACATTGTACAGTAAAGTTTGTCATACCATTAGCGTCTGTCACAACAGTTGTTATTTTATTCTCTTTGTCATCATACAAATCTACATTTGCATTAGAGATTGCATTATTGGTTTTGTCATCTACAACTTTAACAGCTAATTGAACTTCACATAACGGCTCAATTAAAGTGACACCATATATATTGTCTACTAATGCTTTTCCTCTGTTAGAAGACACGTAGCCGTTCCCAGATTCAAGGTTTAGAGTAAATGCAAAATCATCTCCTTTACTATTAACAGGAGTACCTATGTTTTTAGCTTTTCCATATTGACCATTGTTGTTTGAAGCATAAAATACATCTAAACCTCCAAGACCTAAATGACCATCACTTGAAAAATAAAGAGTTCCATCTTCATCTACGTGAGGAAAGTTTTCTCTTCCAGCAGTATTAATATTAGCGCCTAAATTTTTAGGAGTTCCGAAACCGCTAGAGGTAACCTCTACCATATAAATATCAGATTGGCCTTGTCCTCCAGGCATATCGCTAACAAAATAGAGTGTTTTACCGTCTTTACTTAAAGCAGGATGACCTATAGAATATTCAGAATTGTTGAATGGTACAGACTTAACATCTTTCCAAGTGCCGTTTACATTTTCAGCAAAATAAAGCTGTAATTGTCCTACGCCATTTTCATCTTTACCATACTTACCATCTAAGTATTGGTTTCGAGTAAAGTACATACGATTTCCATCTGAAGAAATTGCGACAGAACCTTCATTGTATTTTGTGTTTACTTCACCTTTTACAAGTTCTGGTTCTTTGTAAGTACCTTCAATAATAACTGCTTTATAAATATCTAAAGTAGGTTGTTCATTCCACCCATACTTTTTTCTACTTTTATTTCTAGCAGATACAAAGTATAAAGTATTTCCGCTTACAGCACCACCAAAATCTGAATACTCAGAATTTAGCATTTCAATAGCTTCTAAAGTAAATTTCTCTTCGCTACCTAATAGTTTAGGAACATAGTTAGGGTTTTCTAAAAATGTAATAGCGCGATCATCGTTAGGTGCATTTTTTGCAAACTGCATCATAACTTCATTACTCTTTTCGTACTTGTTGTTGGCTTTTAACATTTGAGCATATCTAAATAATTGCTCATTTGTAGCATTACCGTCTTTTACAACTTTAGCATAATAGGTTTCTGCAGCTTTTGTATCGTAAATGTTATAATTAGCTTCTGCCAATTGTGCATAAACATATGTGTCTGCTTTACCTTTTTCAATCAACTTTTCGTAATCCTCTATGGCTTCTAAAAACTCATAGCGGTCAAAATGTTTGTCTGCTTTTTTGGTGTCTGCATTCTGCGCTTGCATATAACTAAAACTAAGCGCAACTAATAGTGTATAAATATATTTCATAGTAGTGTCTTGAGGGTTTAGAAATAACGTGGAGAACGGAATGTTTTCTTGTTAAAGAATACATCAAAAATTACCATAGCTTCAAAAGATGAAGGTGCATAGTCACCTATGTCTGACAATACGTAGTCATAGGCAAATCCTAATTGAACCCAATCTGTAGCTCTTATGTTAATAAGACCACTAACGGCATCTTCTAAACGGTATGAAGCTCCAATTTCTAATCTGTCGTACATTAAAAAGTTTGCATTTACATCAAAAGACACAGGAGCATCAAATGCTGTTTTTACTAAAGCAGATGGTTTAAATTTTAGGTTTTCAGAAACTTGAAACACATATCCTGCAGTTGCAAATAAGTGCTCAACCTCATTACCTAATTCTAGGTCGTTTCCATTTTCATTAATTTCTAAATGAGTAGCATTTAAAAAGTTAGGGATGGAAGCACCTACATACCAATTGTCTCCATATAATAAGAAACCAGCACCAAAATTAGCAAATGTTTCATTTGAGTTTTGTGAAAATGCTTGATCGTTATTGTCTTGAGAGTTGTTACCAACATCTATAAGTCCTACATCGTGAAATGTAGCACCTGCTTTAACACCAAATGCTAATTTGGTAGTTGCTCCTAAATCTAAGCGATAAGAAAAGTCTGCATAAACGTTAGTTTCTTTTACAGGACCATTTTCATCTGCAATTGCAGAAAGACCTAATCCTGTTTTTTCTCCAACAGGTGAGTGTGCAAAGAAAGTAAATGTTTTTGGTGCGCCTCTAAAGCCACTCCATTGGTCTCTATATAAAACACCAACATTTAAGTTTTCTTTTATACCAGCATATGCTGGGTTTACAACACTCATGTTGTACATGTATTGGGTGTATTGTGGGTCTTGTTGAGCTGTTGCAAACTGACTTGCAAACAGCAGAACAAAACTCGAAATTACCAGTAGTTTTTTCATAGTGAAATAATATAAAATTTTTGGTTCTAGTTAGTTTAGTTAGCGTTACGGTTTAGGTAAATCCATCCCGTTTGCATATCTCCAAATACAGGGTCTGCACCATTAAGCTTAATTACATAATAGTATGTTCCTGTTGGTAACTTGTCCCCATTATCAGATTGGCCACACCAGTCTGCAACGTAATTGTTTTTCTTGAACACAGATCTTCCGTGACGGTTAAACAACTCTAATGATGTAATTCCTGTTCTTTCAGATAAGAATTCTAAATCTAAACAGTCATTAAATCCTGGAGTAGTGTCTGGTGAAATTCCTTGAGAGATTCTACAGTTATCTATTTCATAACGCTGTACATCTATAGCGTTGCTACCTGTACAAGATCCTTTTGAAACGACTACGTAAACTCCTCTAGGAGATTGCGGGTCTGATGGTATTTCAATAGTTAGAGTATCATTAGTTTCTCCAGTTAATGGTGTACCATCTTCCTCAAACCATTGGTAAGTTACGCCAGACTCACTTGCAACTGCAGTAAGAGTAATGTTGTCTCCGCCGCAACCAAATACAGTGTCTTCTCCACTGTTTATTTGAACAGTTATATCATCTCTTAAGTTTAATGTTACATTATCTGAACTGCTACAAGCTCCTGCAGTAACTACAACTGTATAGTTACCATCTTCTATAGCTTCTAGAGTTGCGTTGGTTTCTCCAAAAATAACAGTACCATTTAAAGACCACTCAAAAGTTACATCTGCAACATTATAGTTACTAGGTGTTGCATCTAAAACCTCAGGAGTTTCAAAACAAGTTTCAAAATTCTCTCCTAATTCAATTGCTGGTGCCTCACCTTCTGTAATTGTAACAGAATCTGTAGATGTACATTCTCCAGAAGTAACAGTAACGCTATACGTACCTAAGTCTGTAGTTGATAGTGTAGCATCTGTTTCTCCAGTTAATACTGTACCATCTAAAGACCACTCGAATGTCGAGTCTGCTACATCATAATTACTTGGTGTAGCGTCTAAAATTTCTGGTGTTAGGAAACAAGATGTGAAGTCTGCACCAAGGTCAACAGCAGGAGCATCTCCTTGTTGAATAGTAATAGAGTCTGTTGCTGTACAAGTTCCTGTAGTAACAACAACACTGTAAACTCCTGTTTGAGATATCGTAAGAGTAGCATCTGTTTCTGCAGCTAATACATTGCCATCTAAAGACCACTCGAACGTTGTGTCTGCTACATCATAATTTGAAGGTGTAGCATCTAAAACAGCAGTGTCTACAAAACAGCTGTTAAAATCTACTCCTAAATCTACATCTGGAGCAACTCCATTTGTTATAGTAATAGAATCTGTGTCTACACAATTTCCAACTGTAACTGTAACTGCGTAAACTCCTACAGAGGTTATATCTAAAGTTGCGTTAGTTTCTCCTGTTAATACACTTCCATCTAATGTCCACTCAAAAGTTGCGTCTGCAACATCGTGATTAGAAGGTGTAGCATCTAACATTTCTGGAGTAATAAAACAAGTTGAGTAATCATCTCCTAAATCAAAAACTGGAGATTCACCATCATTAATAGTAATAGTATCTGTAGTTGAACAAGTTCCTAAACTTACAATTACAGAGTAAGTACCATTTTCTGTAGCAGAAAGAGTAGCATCTGTTTCATCTGTAAGTAATGTGCCATTTAAAGACCAAGCAAAAGTTACATCTGCTGGAGCATAATTAGAAGGTGTTGCATCTAAAACAAATGGATCTACAAGACAAGATGCAAAATCTTCACCTAAATCTACTATAGGAGCTTCACCATCTGCGATAGTAATTTCATCTGTAGATTCACAAGCACCAACAGTAACTAAAACAGAATATATACCATTTTGAGTAGCTGAAAGTGTAGGGTTAGTTTCTGCTGTTAAAACAGTACCATCTAAAGACCATTCATATGTTGCATCTGCAGGATCATAATTAGAAGGTGTTGCATCTAAAACAACAGGGTCTACTAAACAAGATGCAAAATCTTCACCAAGATCGATCATAGGTAGATCACCAGGCGTAATAGTAAGTGTATCAGATTCAGAACAAGCTCCTAATGCTGTAACTGTTACGGTATATGTACCTAGTTGTGTTGCAGAAAGAGTAGCATCTGTTTCAGTTAATAATTCATTACCATCTAAAAACCACTGGAAAGTCACATCTGTAAGTGGATAGTTACTTGGCGTAGCATCTAATATTGCTGGAGTTTCTAAACAAGAGCTTATGTCTGCTCCAAGATCAAACAATGGAGTTGTTGCCACTGTAATACTTTCTGTAAGAGAACAAGAATCTACAGTAACTGTTACTGTGTAAGTTCCGGGATCTGTCACGGTAATTGTAGGTGTAGTTTCAGATGTACTCCATTCATAAGTAGGTGTGCTCATTGAACTGTTGTTAGAAACAGTAGCGGTTAAATCTGTACTGCCAACAAAACAACCATCTGTAGCATCACTTGTAACTTCTAAATCAAAATCTGCATTTAATGTTACAGTAACGTCATCTGTAACCACATTTGGTGTACCATCACAATTAAAGTAAGTTGTAGAGGCAGTATATGTAGTAGTTTGTGTTGGTGTTACAGTTAATTCTAAATCTGTACCAACAACGTTTCCGTCTTCATCTTGCCACTCAAAGATATAAGCACTGTCTCCAGCGTAGCTAAATCTGTACAGTTCGTTTTGAGCTTCCCAAGCACCACCATTTCTGTCAGCTGGAGCAAAACCGATAGTACCATCTGCATTTTGAATACCCGCAATAGCAAACCCATCATTCCAAGCTGTACAAACTGGCTTGTCTACAAGGTTAATATCTATAACATTGGAAGATTCATAAAGTATAATTTGTTGCGTTGTTTCAAAGTTGCTACAAGAACCACTGAAGTGAACAACATCTGTATAGTTAATTACAAATTGTCTAGAAGGAGCAGATCCTAAAATAGTATACTGTATTTGTGTAGGATCTCCAGAAATTGCTGGATTAATATCGTGCCAAGCACCCATAATAGAGTTTACAGGAATGTCTGGACTTGGTATTGCGTCTCCAGCATCTATGTTCCAAGGGCAAAATGCGCCTGCTTCATCTAAATCGAAAGTTACAAGACCATTTGCACCAATAAGTATTTGACTATAAGTTTCACCAAAGAAACAGAAATCGAAACCAAGATCGATTACTTCAGACCAACGGTCATCAATTGTTAAGTTAGTTGGTGTACCATCTCCACCAGTTGGAGGTAAAATACATCCGTCTAGTTCATTAATATCATAGTTTTGAAGGTCTATACCGTTAGCATGAACATTTGCAGTAAGTGTTACTTCTGGGCTAGGGCACACCACTTCTAAATCTTCACCAGCGTATACTATAGAACACTCGTTAGGTGGCGGTGGACATAAGAAAGATAAGGGCTCACTAATTTCAACACAATTAGGGTCTTCACTAGCGGCAGTTATAATTACTTCGTCTGATGCAGCAAATGGTCCAAGAACCACAGTACCAACATCATTTAAAATTTCTCCTGCACCACCAAGGTTATCAGATATATTTAAAGAGCTTATGCTACCAAAATCTGAAACGTTTACCTCTACACTATATTCAAAGTTGTCACAATTTCCATTAACAACATTAAAATCAATAGTAGGAGCTATACACGTTTGACAGCCAATTTCAAAATTCCACTCATCTTGAGAACCACTTGAACAACTTACAGACGAGTCTGACTGTATTTGTAGGGTGATAGTGTCTCCTGTAGAAGTCCAGGTAAAACCTGACAAATCTCCTGAGTTACCATAAGGGTTGTCTTCATTAAGATTTGTACCGTCTGTATCTAAGACTAATACTTCGTCAAAAGTTTGTTCTGTTTCTCCACTTATAAAGGTAAGTGTTAAGGGGAAACCATCGTTGCTTTGAAATACTAATTGGGTGTTGTCGCTATTTCCGTAACAATAGGTTTGGGAAACCGTTCCAGCACTACAATCAATAATTGTTTGTCCAAAGGTCATAACTGGAAATGTTATGGCTAATACAAACAATAGAAAAGGTAATTTTTTCATCATTTATCTTATAATTTGTTATGAAGTCGTGAATATATATAATTCATCAGGAATACTAAACCTTTGTTAACATTTTAACTGTACATATTTTATGTAATTTGAATGATTTGATAATAATATGACAATTAAATAACAATATTTATGAGAATAGTTAAATTTGAACCACCTTAAAATCGTAATATTATCATAAAATTTAGTTAATATTAGGTTTAATATTTTTTTCATATTTCTATAAAAAACCTGTTTTAACCGATAAAGAAATACTGAAAGTGTAAGTGAATTTTAAGTGTTTCTTACATACTATTGCATTATTCTAATTTTTCTAATGTTACGTAAACCGGAAAATGATCACTATATCCACCTGTATAGTTTCTGCCACCAAAAGTTCTATGTGGTGTTCCTTTATACTTTCCATGCCGTTGTTTTAAAAACTCCGGATCATATATTGAGGCACTCTTAAAGTTTAATTTTTTCTTTTGATATTTTAAAAATGAGTGACTTATAATAACTTGATCAAACAAGTTCCAATGTCCTTTGTATTTAGTGGTTCCTTTAGATTTTGTGAGAAGCGTTTCCATAGGGTTATACAAACCAAACTCAATTAAGCTTTTAATTGAATTATCATGTGGGTCATCATTAAAATCTCCCATAACAATAAATCGTTGATTGGGTTGCTCTTTAGATAGCGCTCTTAAAATAGCCTTATTTTTAGATGCAGCATTTACTCTTTTATACTCTGTAAGACCAGAACCGTCTCTCCTTGAGGGCCAATGATTAACTAAAAAAGTAATTTGCTCCTGTAGTAATGTACAAGAAACTTGTAATATGTCTCTTGTAAAGTCTCTAATGCCCTCAGGAGTTTCAATATACAGCTCGTGTGATTTAGATTGAGTAATGTTAACGTAGTTTTTCCTATAAAGTAAAGCCGTGTCTATGCCACGTTCGTCTGGAGAGTTGTAATGAACAAAGTCATATTTAAGAGAACTCAAGGCTTCTGTATTAACAAGGTCTTTCAATACTTTTTTATTTTCAACTTCAGCTAGGCCAATAATTAATGGCGGATGCTTGTGTGTATCTGAAGTGCCAATTGAAGCGATAACCTTGGCAATTTTATTTAACTTTTTCTCATACCTGTTTTGATCCCATTTTCTATCTGAGGTTGGTATAAAATCGGTATCTAAAATATTGGTGTCTTGTATGTGGTCAAATAAATTTTCAACATTATAAAAGGCAATGGTATATAGAGATTTTTTCTTTTTCTTAAAAAAGTTAGGTAGCTTCATCTGCAGTTTCAGTTTATAATTTAAAAATACAATTTCCCAACAGTAATCTTGTGTAAGCCTATGGGATTATCTAATACTAGTTAATATTCATTTTTATTTAGCAAATCTGATATTTTGTATCTTTGTAAGATGCTAGAAAAGAATACAACAGAATATGAAAGTGCTGTCCTCATAGGTGTCATCACCCAATTGCAGGACGAAGAGCAATCTAAAGAATATCTTGACGAGTTAGAGTTTTTAACCTATACGGCTGGAGGTGAAGTGCTAAAGCGTTTTACTCAGAAATTAGAACATCCTAACCCTAAGACATTTATAAATAGTGGTAAGTTAGAAACTGTAAGACAGTTTATTGAAGAACACGAAGTAGGTTCTGCCATTTTTGATGATGAATTGTCTCCTGCACAGCAAAAAAATTTAGAACGCATTTTAAAATGTAAAGTTGTAGATAGAACGTATCTCATCTTAGACATTTTTGCACAGCGCGCTACAACCAGTTATGCTCGTACTCAAGTAGAGTTGGCACAATATGAATATTTACTGCCTAGATTAGTAGGATTGTGGACACACCTTGAAAGACAACGTGGTGGTATTGGTATGCGTGGTCCTGGTGAAACAGAGATTGAAACAGATAGACGTATAGTACGCGATAAGATCTCACTTTTAAAGAACAAGATTAAGAAGATAGATAAGCAAATGGAAGTTCAACGTGGTAATCGCGGCCAATTGGTACGCGTTGCTTTGGTGGGATATACAAATGTTGGAAAATCTACCTTAATGAATGCAATTAGTAAAAGTGAGGTGTTTGCAGAAAACAAACTTTTTGCAACATTAGATACCACTGTGCGAAAAGTAGTAATAAGAAACCTTCCGTTCTTGTTAACAGATACTGTTGGGTTTATTAGAAAACTCCCTACACAGTTAGTCGAGTCATTTAAATCTACATTAGATGAAGTTAGAGAGGCAGACTTGCTGTTGCATGTTGTTGATATTTCTCATCATAATTTTGAAGAGCATATTGCATCTGTAAATCAGATTTTAGATGAAATAGATAGTGCAGATAAACCGTCTATTATGGTCTTTAATAAAATTGACGCCTATGAGCCAGAAACCATAGATGAAGACGATTTAGATACAGAGAAAACTACAAAGCACAATACTTTAGAAGATTGGAAGAAAACTTGGATGAACAGAACCGAGTATGGTTCTCTCTTTATATCTGCATTAAATAAAGATAACTTTGATGAACTGCGTAAAACAGTTTATAATGCAGTTAGAGAAATACATGTTACTCGTTTTCCTTACAACAGTTTTTTATACCCAGAATATGATGATGATTTTAACGAGCAGCAGTAAATAGCACTTAAACTGAATCTGTAGCTGAAAGGCAGAATAAAAAAGCAGAAGCATTAATAAATGCTTCTGCTTTTTTTAATTTATAACGTTATATACTAGTCTCTACCTAAGTAAATACTAATAAAATATAGTAGCGTAGCTAAAGATCCTACTGCAGCAACTACATAAGTTCTTGCGGCCCATTTTAATGCATCCTTACTACCAGATAATTCTTGTTGAGTTACAATGTTTTCTCGCTCAAGCCAAGCTAATGCTCTGTTACTAGCGTCATACTCTACTGGTAGTGTAATAAAGCTAAATAACGTTCCCATAGCAAACATAATAATACCTACTAAAAGTAAAGTATTACCAAATGCGGTTGTTGCAGCTAATACTAAACCTCCCATAATTACCCATTGAGAATATTTAGAAGCAATACTTACCATTGGCACCAACTTACTACGCATGGTTAACCAAGAATATGCTTTAGCGTGTTGTACTGCGTGTCCTACTTCGTGAGCAGAAACTGCTGCTGCTGCTGCATTGCGTTGAGAGTAAACACCTTCACTAAGATTTACAGTTTTATTACTTGGGTTGTAATGATCTGTTAGCATTCCTGGTGTCGAAATTACTTTTACATCTGTTATGCCATGATCTGCTAACATACGTTCAGCAATCTCTGCACCACTCATTCCATTTTGTAAATGTACTTTAGAGTAGGTTTTAAATTTTGTCTTTAATTTGTTGCTCACGTACCAGCTTACTAGCATAATAAGTCCCGCGAGTATATAATAGCCCATCATAGGTTCTAAGTTTTAATTGATTAAATATACAGAATAGATAGCAAATTATTTGCCAATATGAAGTTAAGGCAAAATGGCAGTTTCAATTAATCGAGACGTTCAAGTTTTCCTTTTCGTTTTATTATGTTTTTATAGTCCCATTGAATATCTTCAGCTTTTTTTAGCCAGTGTTTAATGTCTTCAGCATCAATCTGGTCAACAGTATTATAGGTAATTTCTGAAGCTTTAAAGGTGCCAGTTGCTTTTAGATTGGGTTCTTCAAAAGATTGTCCGCTCCAAAACATTAAACGCAAACCACGCTTCAATTTTCCATACCCAACAATAGGGTTACCATTAATAAACCAAACCGGATGTGCATGCCATATTTTAGATTCGGTATAGTTAAGATTCATGTCAATAATATGAGCAAGCTTGTCACAAATAGCATCGTAAGGCGCTTCTTTAGCGCTGTTGAATGTTTTTATTTCGGATTTCATAGACACTAATTTATCGCTTAATTATTATTATTTCAAGCAACGATACGGAATCTTTTAAGTAGATTTTTTTACTTGACGCAGATTCTGAATCAAGTTCAGAATGACAAGAAAAAAGACTAATTTCTATTCGTAATTCCTGATATCTAGCTTACCCAACAATGTTTACAATCTTTCCTGGAACTACAATAACTTTTTTAGGGGTTCTGCCATCTAGGTATCCTGCTGTTTTCTCGTGTGCCATTACTGCTTTTTCTATGTCATCTTTACTAAGGTCTAATGGTAACTCCATAGTAAATCTCATTTTTCCATTAAAAGAAATAGGATAGGCTTTGCTACTTTCTACCAAATGTTTTTCTTCAAATTTTGGAAATTCTGCAGTAGCTATAGAAGTGCTGTGCCCTAGTTTTTCCCACAACTCTTCTGCAATATGAGGTGCATAAGGTGAAATTAAAACTGCCAATGGTTCAAGAATAGCTCTCGAATTACATTTTTGAGATGATAATTCATTTACAGCAATCATAAACGTAGAAACCGATGTATTAAAGCTGAAATTCTCAATATCCTCTTCAACTTTTTTGATGGTTTTATGAAGAGTTTTTAAACTTTCTTTATTTGGTTCTGCATCTGTCACTTCAAAGTTCTCGCCGTTATGATATAGTTTCCATAATTTCTTTAAGAACGAGTGCACACCTGTTATACCAGCTGTATTCCAAGGCTTGGCTTGCTCAAGCGGACCTAAAAACATCTCATATAATCTTAATGTATCTGCACCATATTGTGCACAGATATCATCTGGATTAACAACGTTGTATTTAGATTTAGACATTTTTTCAACTTCGTGACCAACTATATATTTATTGTCTTCTAATATAAATTCAGCATCTTTAAACTCTGGTCTCCAAGCTTTAAATGCTTCAAGGTCCAATTCGCTTGAAGCGTTTACCATACTAACATCTGCATGTATTGGCTGAACGTTCTCATCACCAATTAAATTTTTAGAAATAAATACATTGGTCTCTTCTTTTCTATAAACAAAAGCACTTGTCCCCAAAATCATTCCTTGATTAATCAACTTCTTGGCAAATTCTTTTACAGGAACTGCTTTGATGTCATACAGGAATTTTGTCCAAAAACGTGCATATAGCAGGTGACCTGTAGCGTGTTCGCTACCACCAATGTATAAATCTACCTCTTGCCAGTAGTTCATAGCATCTTTGCTGGCAAAGGTTTCGTTGCGCATTGCTTTTTCCATATATCTAAAGAAATACCATGAACTTCCAGCCCAACCTGGCATTGTATTTAATTCTAATGGAAATACAGTGTCACTATTTACTAAGTCATTACTTACAACTTGGGCATTTTCTGTGTTCCAAGCCCAAACATCTGCACGACCTAAAGGTGGCTCGCCTTCTTCTGTAGGTAAATATTTTTCTACTTCAGGTAGAGTGATAGGCAAATGCTTCTCTTCAATCATTTGAGGAATGCCATTCTTATAATATACAGGAAATGGTTCTCCCCAATAACGTTGACGGCTAAATACCGCATCACGTAATCTATAATTGGTTTGTCCTTGCCCAGATCCTTGTTCCTCTAATTTATAAATAGCCAATTTCATTGCCTTTTTGTACGGCAAATCATTTAAAAAGTTAGAATTGGTAATTATAGTTTTTTCTTTATCTGCAAAGGCTTCTTCAGAAACATCAACATCCTTAAAAATGTTTACAATTGGTGTCATACCTTCTTGTCCCGCAAAATGATTGGCAAAATCATAATCACGTTGGTCACCACAAGGTACCGCCATTACAGCACCTGTACCGTAACCTGCTAAAACGTAATCACCAATCCAGATGGCAACCGGTTCTTTAGTGAATGGGTGCTCTGCATAAGCTCCTGTAAATACACCACTAATGGTTTTCACATCGGCCATACGCTCACGTTCACTTCGCTTTGCAGTCTTTTCTATATAAGCTTCAACAGCGTCTTTTTGTTTTGGTGTAGTTAATTTTGCTACTAACTCGTGTTCTGGAGCTAATGTCATAAACGTCACACCAAAAATGGTATCTGGACGTGTTGTGAACACGCCTATTTTTTCATTGTGCCCTTTTACTTTAAAATCTACGTGGGCACCAATCGATTTTCCAATCCAATTGCGTTGTGACTCCTTAAGTGGTTCTGGCCAATCTATATCATTTAAATCTTGTAATAGACGTTCAGCATAGGCTGAAATTCGCATACTCCATTGTGTCATTTTTTTACGAACAACAGGAAAGCCACCACGTTCTGAAACACCATTGACGATTTCGTCGTTAGCGAGAACAGTTCCTAATTCTGGACACCAGTTCACTTCACTTTCAGCTAAATAGGTAAGGCGATATTTTAGTAGAATATCTGCTTGTTCTTTTTCAGAATAGTTGCTCCATTCTTCAGCAGAAAATGTTTCAGTGTCTGCATCGCAAACGGCATTTACATTAGAGTTACCTTCAGTTTCAAATCGCTTGATAAGGCTTTCAATAGATTCAGCTTTATCAGAATCATTGTCATAATAGTGATTAAACAGTTCAGTAAAAATCCATTGCGTCCACTTATAGAATTCTGGTTCGCTTGTTCTTAACTCTCTACTCCAGTCAAAAGAAAATCCTATCTGGTCTAATTGGCGACGGTAGGTTTTTATATTTTCTTCTGTAGTAATTCTTGGGTGTTGTCCTGTTTGTATAGCATATTGCTCTGCAGGCAAACCAAATGAATCATAACCTTGTGGGTGTAATACATTAAATCCTTTATGACGTTTGTATCGCGCATAAATATCACTTGCAATATACCCAAGAGGATGCCCTACGTGTAAGCCAGCACCACTAGGATAAGGAAACATATCTAGCACATAGTACTTTGGCTTCTCGCTAGTATTACTAGCGTGAAATGTACCGTTCTTGGACCAATACTGTTGCCATTTTTTTTCAATCTCGTTAAAGTGGTAATTGCTCATTTGTGATGTGTATGCTGTTAAACCTATTTTTAATAAATAGATGTCTGATAATTAGATTTTGAAGCTGCAAAAATAACATTAATGTACGACAACGTAAACTTTGAACGTTGTTAGTTAAGCAGAACCGATTTCTTTAGTATTTTTACCAAAACAAACCTACAAATGGCTCGCAAATCGTCTTTTGAACGTTATCAAAAACGCCGCTTGATTACGTCCTACTTTTCAGTGGTAATTAGTATCTCTCTTGTCCTATTTTTATTAGGATTGCTAGGTCTTTTAGTTTTAAACACTAAAAAGGTAGCAGATCACTTTAAGGAACAAATTGCATTAACTATTTACTTAAAAGATAATGCCAAGGATGTAGAGATTAAACAACTGCAAAAGAGTTTAGCGCTTGCAGAGTATACTAAATCTGCCACATTTGTAAGCAAAGAAGAAGCAGCACAACAACATAGCCAAGATATTGGTGAAAATTTTATGGATTTCTTGGGCTACAACCCTTTACAGAATAGTATAGATGTTTTTATGAATGCCGATTATGTAACGTCTGAAAGAATTGAAGAAATTTCAACAGAGATTACTGCTAAAGATTTTGTTGATGAAGTTACCTATGACAAGCCTTTAATTTCATTATTAAATGATAACGTAAAACGAGTTACATTTTGGGTTTTGGTAATAAGCGGCATATTTACTTTTATTGCTGTATTACTTATAAATAGCTCTATTAGGCTTTCGGTATATAGTAAACGTTTTACTATTAAAACTATGCAAATGGTTGGTGCTACTAAACGTTTTATACGAAGACCGTTTATATGGAAGAGTGTAAGATTAGGAATGCTTGGCGCATTTTTGGCACTTTGTGGTATGGCGGCAATTTTATATTACTTAAACGAGAGCTTTCCAGAATTAAATATTTTGAGCGATCCAATTTTAGTTGGCGCTTTATTTTTGGGTGTGTTTGTTGTAGGTATAATAATCACTTGGATTTCTACGTTTTTTGCAACACAGCGTTTCTTAAACTTAAAGACAGATGAGCTGTATTATTAAGTAGTTACCTTTTAAAATTTGGTATATCGCTTTATATAGTTCTAAGAGATAAATATGTTACTTTGCAGCTTATAAATACTTTTTTACACAAAGGGTTATAAACGCTAAAAGAGTACTGAAATTTAATAATTATGGGAGAACAAAAACGAAAAGAACAACGCGAACCTAAGTTTATCTTTACAAAGAAAAACTATCAGGTTATGGCTATTGGCCTTGGTGTTATTGCTTTAGGGTTTATCTTAATGTCTGGTGGTGGCAGCGATGATCCAGATGTGTTTAACCCAGAAATTTATAACTTCAGACGCATACGTTTAGCGCCATTTTTAGTCTTATTAGGTTTTGGGATTGAGGTGTATGCAATCCTTTTAAACCCAAATAAAAAGAAAAAATAAGCGTTAAAATTTACTTATGAGCGAATTAGACGCACTCTTACTTGGTATTATACAAGGTCTTACAGAATTTTTGCCCGTATCTTCTAGTGGGCATTTAGAATTAGGAAAAGCAATTTTAGGTGACACAAGTTTACCAAGTGAATCTTTGTTGTTTACCGTAGTAGTTCATTTTGCAACTGCACTAAGTACTATTGTTGTTTACAGAAAAGACATTTTAGATATTTTAAAAGGCTTGTTTCAATTTAAATGGAATGACGATTTAAAGTTCTCCTTAAAAATTATTTTATCAATGATACCTGCTGCTGTGGTAGGTGTTCTCTTTGATGAGGAGATTGAAGCTTTATTTAATGGCAATATCTTGTTTGTAGGCTTTATGCTTATTGTAACAGCCTTGTTATTATGGTTGGCAGACAAAGCTAAAGACACCAATAAGAATGTCTCTTTTCCAAATGCATTAACTATAGGAATTTCTCAAGCAATAGCTATTTTACCTGGAATTTCAAGAAGTGGTGCAACCATATCAACAGCGGTACTACTAGGAATAGACAAAACCAAAGCAGCTCGATTTTCTTTCTTAATGGTAGTGCCATTAATCTTAGGTAAAATTGCGAAAGACATTATGAGTGGAGACATAACAACTACGTCTTCAAATAATTTGGTCTTAATTATTGGCTTTATATCTGCGTTTGTAGCAGGTCTTGTTGCGTGTACCTGGATGATAAAATTAGTTAAGAAAAGTAAACTGTCTTATTTTGCTATCTATTGCCTTGTTGTAGGTTTAATAGCAATTGGCGTTGCCTATTTTCAATAGTATTTTTTAAGAATTCTTACCTTTGAAACTCAAATTTTCACATGTCTCAAAGTCAATTTTCTGCAGAAAAATTTAAAGAAGGTCAAGTTCTTTTACTTGATAAACCCTTAGAGTGGACCTCTTTTCAAGTGGTGAACAAAGTGCGTTGGATGATTAGAAAATCCTGCGATATTAAAAAGATAAAAGTAGGTCATGCAGGAACGTTAGATCCATTAGCAACGGGATTGCTACTTATCTGTACTGGAAAGTTTACCAAAACCATTAATGAGTTAATGGGACAGGAAAAAGAATATACTGGCACAATTACTTTAGGTGCAACCACTCCTAGTTATGATCTTGAAACAGTGGTTAATGAAAACTTTGATATATCTCACATCACGGCAGATTTAATACACAACACTACAGCCCAATTTACCGGTGATATTTTACAACAGCCACCTATATTTTCAGCATTAAAAAAAGATGGCGTTCGTCTTTACGAACACGCGAGAAAAGGTGAAACTGTGGATATTCCTAAAAGGCAAGTACATATTTCAGCATTCGAAATAACCAATATCGATATGCCAAATGTAGAGTTTAGAGTAACGTGTAGTAAAGGGACTTATATTAGGAGCTTGGCTAATGATTTTGGAAAGGCATTACAATCTGGAGGACATCTTAGTGTGTTAAGACGTACTAAAATAGGGGACTTTAACGTTAATGACGCGTTAAAAATAGAAGATTTTGCACGGTTATTGCCTGATTTTGAGGAGAATTAGTGTTTTTAAGAATTATATTTACACACTTGAATTTAACGAACTCACATAAAGCCCTTTTATTGTCCATAGCATTTGTGGGCGTATTAATAATTGCATTGTTCAGTTTTAAAATGAACCAGGAACAAAAGCAAAAAGAATTACTTATGGAGTTAGATATAGAAGAACAATTAGCTCAAATTAAAGAGCAGGAAGAACTACCTCCAAAACCACAAACAACTAAAATCACAAAGTCTGTTACCAATGAAGCGTTTAACGAAAGCGAGCAAGTTACAGATGAAGATTTTGAAAGTAGGATGCAAGACATTATTGAGCGTAATGCAGAACAACGTGAAGCTTTAGAAAGCTCTAACTCTTCAGGTTCTGCAGATTTAGATAGTGGTCAAGGCAATGCTAAAGAAACTAGTAAGCCAATCTCTAAAGCAGATGCAAAGCAGACAACTTCTAAATATAAAAGTAACAGAAGAAGTAATATTTCTTATTACTTACCTACTAGAGACAAAATTAAGATACCTAACCCAATATACACGTGTGATCAAGAAGGTACTGTTGTTATAAATATTACTGTAAATGAATACGGGTTGGTTACAAAAACAGACTATAATAGGTCTCAATCAACGACTAGTAACGGGTGTTTGGTAGATGAAGCATTATATTATGCAGAACGTGCTCGGTTTAGTGAAGACGCTTCAAAAGACAATCAAAAAGGTACAATTACGTACCAATTTCAGAATTAATTAAGCTAAAATAATCTTGGGCTCCAAAAGCGTTAAGAAGTCGTTTATTATAGTTTCTCCTTTATCTTTATTATACCAAACCTGTAAGTGCTCTTTAAATTCAGGATCTAAAGCACCGTGTAACGCTTTGTAGTCTGCTACCATTTTTGTGGCAACAGATGGTCTTGGTCCCCAATCTGCATCAATACTATCTGTAGCTTCATTATATAAAATAACCTTTGGAATTGCCTTCCCACCATTGGTTAAGAAACAGCTCATAAGTTCAGGATGTTCATCTCTTAGTACAATCTTTAAGTTGAAATTAGAATTGAGTTCCACAATTTTTTGAATTACAGGTAAAATTTGAGCAGCATCTCCACACCAACCTTCAGTAATAACTAAAAACGTAATAGGTGTTTTAAAGGCTTCAAATTTTTGCTGTGCCTTTTCAGAAATTTTAATGGTCTTACCAAGACGCTTCATACGTCTGTCATTTAACACGCTGTAATCTAACAATGCTTCAGTTTGTTCATTTCCTGTAGACTTGTTTTGAAGTATTAAGTTAGACACCAATGTTCTATAAGTGTCATAAGACATTCCTGTTTTTAAACTTTCTTTTACTATTTGAAGCACTGCTGAACTCATAATCACTAATTTTTATAATCTGTCGGTAAGCCTTATTTTTACTTACTCACAATTTATAATAAAGATATGGAAAAGCATCGCTGTGGTTGGTGTATAGGAGATCCTTTGTATGAGGCTTATCACGATTTAGAATGGGGTGTTCCTTTGTATGACGAAGACCAGTTGTTTGAGTTTCTTATCCTAGAAACATTTCAAGCGGGTTTAAGTTGGATAACCATCCTTAGAAAGCGTGAAAATTTTAGGGCTGCATTTCAAAACTTTGATTATAAAAAAATAGCGCAATATAACTCAACAGACATTGAGCGTCTTATGGCAGATGCTGGTATTGTAAGAAACAGATTGAAAATAAAGGCCACCATAACTAATGCCCAACAATTTATGAAGGTGCAAGATGAGTTTGGTAGCTTTTCAAAATACATTTGGGGTTTTGTAAACCATAAGCCAATACAAAATGCCGTTAAGCATTATAAAGAAGCACCAGCAAACACACCTTTAAGCGATACTATAAGTAAAGATTTAAAACAACGCGGATTTAAATTTGTAGGTTCAACCGTAATTTATGCACATATGCAAGCCACAGGAATGGTGAATGATCACGAGGTTAATTGTTTTAGGTATAACGAAGTTAAATTATAAATGAATACAATGTATAAATATGCGTTATATACAGTTGTTTTCTTTTTAACGGCTACAGGATTTAGCCAAGTTAAAAAAGAATACGAGAAACGTATTTCTGATGCTGACTTTCCTGCTGAAGCTTTGTCGTTAATCTCACCATTTAAAAAAGAATTTAATCGACTTAAATACTACAAAGAATTTGATGGCGACAACCAAAGTTTTGAAGCTAAGTTTAAATATGAAAGTAGTCATTATAGCGCAGAGTTTAATAATGAAGGTAAATTAGAGGATGTTGAGCTTAAGCTCTCAAAAAATAAACTTCCAAAAGCACTTTGGGAAGCAATTAAATTAAATTTAGACTCCAACTACGAACGTTGGAAGCTAGAGAAACTACAATGCCAGTACAACCATATAAATAACCCAAAAGAAACTTTAGAAAAAGCATTAAATAAAACTCAAACTAAACAAGAAAACTATGAGTTAATAGTTGCTATAAAACAAAAAGGGAAGCTTAAAAAAATGGAGATTCTTTTTAATGCAAGAGGCGAAGTTTTAAACCGTAGAGATATACTAAGACGTTCTTATGATTTCCTTATTTTCTAAAGTATTACTAGGTGTGTTTTTATGTCTTGGCTTTTTGGGCACAGCTCAAGATGGTACAACGCTATTAAATCAATCTTCAATTAAACTCAATATAAAAACAGAAACGCGTTGGTCTTATAATTTTGGCACAGAATATAGAACCTTATTAACCGAGTCTATTGGTAATTCACCATTAAAGTTTGATAGTCAACATGTAGAGTTTTCTCATAATACAAGTTATGAGGTAGGCTTTTATGCAACTCTAAGTTTAGGGGTAATGTATAGATTTAGAAATCCTTTTGAAGCTAATAAAGGGAATGAGCTTAGAGTGTCTCAACAATATAGCTACGCAAAACCTTTTAATGCTATTAGGATAGGTCATCGCATAAAGGTAGATGAGCGTATTTATGATAGCGAAACTGTTATTAGAACTCGATATAGGATTGCTTTAGATGCACCACTAAGTGGTTTAAAATTAGATACGAAAGAATTTTATGGTGTAATATCAACCGAAGCTCTGTCAAGTTTTAGTGAGAAAGCGAAACCAGAAATAGACCAACGTTTTACTTTAGGGTTGGGCTATCAGCTTTATAAGAATATGAAGTTACAAGGTGATATTGAATATAGGTTTGAAAATTATTTTAATACTACAGAACAACGCATGTTTCTAAATTTAGGGCTTATAGTCTCAATGTAATACTTGACTATTTTAGAAACTCTAAAAACGATTCCCTTGAAATTTCTTTAGCACCTAGACGTTCCAAGTGATTAGTGTGCATCTGGCAATCAATAAGTTTTACACCTTCGCTTTCAAGTTTTCTCACTAATGATATAAACCCGTATTTTGAGGCGTTACTAACTTTTGTAAACATACTTTCTCCACAAAACAGGTGTTTGTCTTTTAGGTAAATGCCATACAAACCGCCTACCAGTAAATTGTCTTGCCAAACCTCTACAGACGTTGCAACACCTTGGTGGTGTAATTCTGTATAAGCATCAATCATTTGAGATGTAATCCAAGTACCGTCTTGGTCTGGTCTCTCAATTTCAGAACACGCAGTTATAACATCTTTAAAATGGGTGTTGTATGTTACTTTAAACTTTTGTTGATTAAATAATTGGCGCATACTTTTATGAACTTTTAGTTCTTTTGGAAATAACACCATCCTTGGATTTGGTGACCACCACATAATCATTTCGTCATCATTAAACCAAGGAAAAATACCAGAGTTATAGGCTAATGACAAACGTTCTGGAGATAAATTTCCGCCTACAGCCAACAAGCCATCTTGATTAGCTTCACTCGGATTGGGGAACCATAACGTCTCGTCTAATAAGTACATTTACTTGGCAGTTAAAGTGTTGCTAATGTTAAATCTATAATATGCGGTTGTATGTCTGACTTTTTTTAGTCATATTTGAGGTAACCTTTATAGCATAAATTTTGTTCATCATTGCTTTTTTAGAGTTTTGTCTATACGGGTTAACCTAAAACCAAAATATGAAACGCTTCGCTTTTGCGAGGCGTTTCGCTTTCTATTAACTTTTATTAAGGTTAAAAAAGCTGTCTACGCAAACTTAGTAAATACTAAAAAGAGAAGTGAAATCTTGATGAAAGCTTTTTAATAACAGTGCGGTTTTAAAAGTTGCAAAGTCATTATCTCTATTATATGCTTATTTTGAGTCTTTAAAAACCACTGTGCTTTGGCGTTCTCTATTAACGTGCAGTTGTGTAACATCTGGTCTTGAGTAATGCCCAACAGGATCAAAATTTTGGCGCTCTTTATATACGCTCTTAAAATCTATAGTTTTATAAATTATACCTTCTTTATTAATTATTGGCTCTAAAAGAAATTCACCATCTGGGCCAGCAATTGCAGAACCACCATTACTAAGTTGTGTTGGTGCATTTTTTAATATGTCATTTAAAAAAGGTGTGTCTTCAGGAAAATCTTTAGTGGTCATAACACTCGACACAGAAACGACAAAAGAACGAGACTCTCTAGCTATAAAACGCGTAATATCTTTTGTGTTATGCTCACTGCCAGGCCAAACAGCAATATGTAAATTTTCACCTTGTGCATAAAGAGAAGCTCTAGGTAAAGGCATCCAATTTTCCCAGCAATTAAGACCGCCAACTGTAAATTGCTTAAGCTTGTGTACTTGTAAGCCATGACCATCTCCTGGAGACCACGTTAGGCGTTCATCATAAGTAGGTTGTAATTTCCTGTGAACAGACTTAATCTCTCCATCTGAATTTATAAACACTAAAGACGCATATAGGCTATGACCACCACGATCCTTAGGGCGTTCTATAATGCCAAGATAACATGACATGCTGTGAGATTTTAGCGTACTGCAAATTTCATCTAAGTCACCATCCTCTATACATACTGCATTATTACAATAATGTGCGTGCAAAGTTTTATTAGTGTCTAAATTCCAACCAGCGCCATTGGTGTAAGCTAACCAATGTGGGTAGCCAGGTAAAACACCTTCTCCAAATACTATTAACTCTGCCTGTTCTTTTCCAGCATTATTTATAGTGTCTATTATTTTTTCTGTAGTGGCTTTTTTATTTAGCCATACTGGAGAAATTTGGGCTAAAGCAAGGTGTAATGTAGATGAATTGGTTGTCATAAAAATGCACTTATTTTCTATTGGTTAAGATAAGATAACATTTGTAATTTTTAAACCTATTTTAAACATACTGTTTCCCTTAATACATATACAAATAACATATAAAAGGATGCTTTTAATTGCTATAAAAATAGTCCCTTAATTTAATTAATGAGAATAAATGAATTGTAACCGAAATGTAAATTATATGCTGATTTAATTTAGTGACAACCTTATGGTTATGATTGCTTAATTGAATGTTTTTGAGTGGATTAACATACCTTGGTATATTAGCATTGTCATTTATTAATCAATAAAAAAAATCAAAAAAAATGAAAACGCTAATTACAATTATTGCAGTAAGCCTGATGACATTAACCTCATCTTTTGCAAACACAGATCCTCTTGAAGATGATGCCAAAGAACAGCTTAGAGAGCAAGTTATGGTATTGTTAGAAAACCCAACTGTTGAAGTAGACAACGCTTCAATAAGCAGTACAATTACTTTTACAATTAACTCTAATGGAGAGTTGGTAGTTTTAGATGTAGCTACAAAGAACACACAGGTAAAACAGTTTGTAATTAAGACCTTAAATTACAAGAAGACGACAATGGTACCACAAAACTTCGGAAAAGTGTTTAAAGTAAAGTACACTATAGAGAAAGCTTAAAACTAACAAGAGTTTTTGCTAAGAACCTGTTTCAATCCTGAGACAGGTTTTTTTTATAGAATCCTATTTAGTAAAAGTTGAACATCAATCAATACAATACTCAAAACACCAAGAACTATAATAAACTTGAGGAAATTGTGAAGCAACACATATTGTATTTTCGAAGTAGAAACCCATAAAAACAAACAGAAGACAATAAGTAAAATTATGCTTCCGTAGAAATAGAAATCCATATACCCTAACTTAAACTTAGTAATGAGCAGGAATATAGGTACTAAAGTTAGCATAGCTAAAATTGTTAGCATCTTCTTGCTAAATGTAACGCCATAGGTAACTGGAATTGTATGATAGTCTTGTGCTAAATCTCCTTTTAGGTTCTCCAAATCTTTTACCAATTCTCGCATCGCAATTACTAAAAATAGAAATGTCGCATGTACAAATATGACTAAGTCGAAATTTTTATAGTATACAAATACAGCAAAGAATGGAACTACAGCCAAAACTGAAGCCGTTATATTTCCTACAAATGCAAACCTCTTAAGTTTATGCGAGTAAAACCAAATAGCAAAAATATAGACACTAAAAAAAAGCACAGCTTTAAATGAAATATAACTGGCCAAAACAACCGATAAAAAATTAAAGATAAAATAGGTGTTTAGTTTAGTGCGTTGTTTTACATAACCGTCTATTTTGCTTTTTAATGGTCTGTTTATAACATCTTTCTCGGCATCGTAAAAGTTATTTATAATGTAGCCGCCAGCAATTGCCAAAGCAGATGCTATTACCAGTATAAAAAGGTTATGGTCAAACAATACTTTAGATAATGGCAGTTGCGGTGCCAAAATATAAATAGAGGTAAGGTATTGTGCTAAGATTATAACTAAGATGTTATAACCTCTAATTGATGAAAATAAACTTAAGATTTTTAGCAACACGACCTTATGAGTGCGCTTTAGGAAAGACATAACTTAAAAGTTGTAAACGACTTCTAGATTATGGCCTTGTAAAGATTTTCTAGCTTTGTCTATATCTTCTGTAAAGCCTAAAATATAACCACCGCCACCAGAACCACAAAGTTTCAGGTAATAGTCATTTGTGTCTATACCTTGTTTCCATAAATTGTGAAACTGCTTAGGAATCATAGGTTTAAAGTTGTCTAAAACAACATGAGATAGTTGTTTAATATTCCCGAATAAAGATTTTACATCACCTTTAAGAAAATCATCTACACAAGCATCTGTATGTTTTACAAACTTGTCTTTTAGCATTTTTCTAAAACCTTCTTGCTTCATATTTTCCATAAACAATTGTACCATAGGAGCAGTTTCTCCAGTGCTGCCGCTATCTAATAAGAAAACAGCACCTTTACCATTTTCTGTTTGAGAAGGTATGCCTGCTGGTTCAATATTATCTTTGCTATTAATTAAAATAGGAATGCTTAAATAGCTGTTTAACGGATCTAAACCTGAAGACTTTCCGTGGAAAAACGATTCCATTTCGCCAAAGATAGATTTTAACTTCAGTAATTTTTCTCTAGTTAAATTTTCAAGTACAGTAATTTTGTCTTGCGCGTATTGGTCATAAATGGCAGCTACTAAGGCACCACTACTACCAACACCATAACCTTGAGGAATGCTAGAATCAAAATACATTCCTTTAGATATATCTGCATTTAAGCTTTCAATATCAAAAGAAACAAGTTCTGGTTGTTCTATCTGTAGGGAGTTTAAGTAATCTGCAAAGCGTTTAAGGTTGCTGTTGCTATCTTTAGTCTTGTCACTTTTATTCTCATCTATTTTAAGAGCGCCATTATAAAAATTATAAGGAATAGATAAACCTTTAGAGTCCTTAATGATACCATACTCTCCAAAGAGTAAAATTTTAGAATAGAATAAAGGACCTTTCATAAACTTAAATTAAATTATAGCAGAAGCGCCGCTTCCTACATTATCACAAAGATACTCACCATTTTTACAATATGCAACTAACTCTTTTTTAATGAAATCCAAGGTTTTATCAGCTTCGTTTTTGGGGTAGAGAAGGTGTACATTTGCACCAGCATCTAATGTAAAGCAAAGATTTAAATTGGTTTCTTTTCTAAACGCCCAAATCCTATTAATTATTTCAAGAGTATTCGGTTTCATTAAGATAAAATAAGGGTTGCTTGTCATCATCATAGCGTGCAAGGTTAATGCCTCACGCTCTACTAGGTTTATAAAGTCTTTTAAATTTCCAGATTCTAATATTTCTAAAAGACTAACCATGTTGTCTTGTGCTTGGTTAAACCGTTGTTCAGAAAACGGATGACCGTACATAAGTTGATGTCCAACTGTACTAGATACTTGCTTTTCGCCCTTATCAACAAGTAAAATAGTGTCTTGGTAATCTTTAAATACAGGATCTATTTTATCATATTTTATGGCATAGTTATTTGTACTTTCAGGAATAGCTTCATGTTTTCCCCAAATCATCATCGGTCCATCTATACTTCTACTTGCGCTTCCAGAGCCTAAACGTGCTAAAAAAGATGCTTTATTCTGAAAATATAAATTGTCTTTTAAGTTATCGATTTGCTTTTCTAATGCAACTAAACACATGGAAAGCGCAGCCATCCCACTAGCAGATGATGCTATTCCAGAACTATGCGGAAAACTGTTGCTAGTTTCAATTTTAAACTTATAGTTTTTTAAAAAAGGTAAATACTCTTCAATTCGCTCAAAGAATTTCCCAATCTTAGGTTCAAAGGATGTTGTTCTTTCACCATCTAAATAAACCTGAAAGGAATAGTCATTTGTTAAGTTTTCCTTTTTCTCAAAATGCAATGTTGTAATAGTCTTACAGGTATTAAGCGTAAAACTAATAGATGTGTTTTCAGGAATTTGAATATCTCGTTTTCCCCAATATTTTACTAACGCTATATTGCTTGGCGCTTCTGAAGTTATGCTGCCTTTTTCTGGAAGTGATGAATAGTCTTTCATCAAAAAATTAGATGCTGTCATACCGCAAAGATACTATTGATTATGATTTGTAAACCCTGTTTTAGTTTTTAATACAATTGGAAAACTAAAAACAATTCCTAAATTAGTAGCAACTAACAACTCATGACCAAGAAAAAACTCATAAGAATACTATTGGCAATTGCAATTTGCCTAATAGTTGGTTTTTTAGGAGCTTACGCAACTCAAGCTAGTGTTGCTACGTGGTACTCTACATTAGAAAAACCAAGCTATAACCCACCAAATTGGGTGTTTACACCAATTTGGACAACATTATATGTGTTAATGGGAGTTGCTGCAGGCCTAGTTTGGAGCAAGGGTTTTTACCACCTTTGGGTAAAGACTGCTTTATACCATTTTGGATTTCAGTTATTGTTAAGTTCTGCTTGGTCTGTCGTATTTTTTGGCTTACAATCTCCTTTGTTTGCACTCTTTGTAATTTTAACTCTATTTGTGCTAATACTTTTAACTATAAAATGGTTTAAAATTGTTAAGCCGATTGCAGCATATTTAATGATACCTTATCTACTTTGGGTAGGCTTTGCAATAGTTTTAAATTTTGAGATTTGGCGCCTTAATTAATTTAATTTATAGTGTACCGCTTTGTTTTGAAGCGTTGATAATAAGTCTTTATTTATATTAATCTTATGCTTTCTGCTAGGCATGTGTAGCTTCACTTTGTCTTCCATTTCATAAACAACAAAGTTGAGTAGCTTGTCGCCTTTGTGCTCATCTAATATAGATTTTAAACTCTGTATGTCATCGCCCTTTAATTCATTTACATTTATTTGAATGGTTAGTTTTCTTGCATAGCGCTCTAACACATCCTGAAGCATTTCAAAATTATTAAACTGTATTCTCGGATCACTCTTTTTGCCAGTTTGCCTATTTGTAAAACCTTCTCTTATAAATGCTTTTACATACAGAAATGAATTAGGGATTAGCAAGTGTCTGTACTTTAGGTAATCTTCGCCATAAATTTTAAACTCATAAGTGTTATGGTAATCTTCTGCAGTAAAAATTGCCCAACCTTTATTGGTTTTTGTGGTAAGGTGCCTAATATCTGTAAGAATACAAGCTAATGATAGCTCTGCATTTAGCACCTGTTGTAAATCTTCAAGGTAATTGAGGTTAGCGTTACAGAAAGACTTCATTTCTATATTATAATCATCTAACGGATGCCCAGAAATATACATACCTACCACATCACGCTCTTTCCTTAATTTTTCCATAGTTCCCCATTCTTCACAAGGAGGCACTACAGGTTCTGGAATTTGTACTTCACTAGCTTCACCAAATAAACTTACTTGAGAGGAGTTTTTGTTTTCCTGGTACTTTGCAGCATATCGTATTACTTTTTCTAAGAAAGTGATACCGTCACCTTCATCTAAAAAATACTGTGCTCTGTGAGTGTCCTGAAAACTATCAAAACCACCAGCTAAAGCGAGATTTTCAAAAGCTTTTTTATTGGCAGCACGTAAATCTATACGTTTAGCCATATCGAAGATCGATTTAAAATGACCGTTTTCTTTTCGCTCTGCTACAATGGACTCTACGGCACTTGAACCCACACCTTTTATTGCTGCCATACCAAAACGAATGGCACCTTCTTTATTTACAGAAAATTTTCTGAAAGATTCATTAACATCTGGACCTAACACATCAAGTTTCATACGTCTGCATTCTTCCATAAAGAATGTTACCTGCTTTATGTTGCTCATGTTGTTAGATAAAACCGCAGCCATATATTCTGCAGGATAGTGTGCTTTAAGGTAGGCTGTTTGGTAGGCAATCCAGGCATAACAAGTAGAGTGAGATTTATTAAAAGCATAACTTGCAAAGGCTTCCCAGTCTTTCCACACTTTTTCTAATTTTTCTGCATCATGACCTTTAGCTGAAGCCTGCTCAATAAATTTAGGTTTCATTTTATCGAGTACAGCTTTTTGCTTCTTACCCATTGCTTTACGAAGGATATCTGCTTCACCTTTTGTAAAATCTGCAAGCTTTTGAGATAAAAGCATTACTTGCTCTTGGTAAACCGTAATACCATAAGTTTCCTTAAGATATTCTTCCATTGCAGGTAAATCATACTCTATGTCTTCATCACCGTGTTTTCTGGCAATAAAACTTGGTATATATTCCATTGGTCCTGGACGATAAAGCGCGTTCATTGCAATAAGGTCATCAAAGACTGTTGGTTTTAAAGACTGCATATGTTTCTGCATTCCTGGAGATTCATATTGAAATATACCTACGGTTTCACCACGTTGGAATAGTTCATACGTTTTTTCATCATCTAAAGGAAAACTGTCTGGGTCTAATTGTACGCCGTGTTTTGCTTTTACAATCTTTACGGTATCCTTAATAAGAGTAAGTGTTTTTAGACCAAGGAAATCCATTTTAAGTAGTCCAGCATCTTCTACTACAGAATTGTCAAATTGTGTGATGTATAATTCACCATCCTTAGACCTTGCAATAGGAACAAAGTTGGAGATATCATCTGGTGTGATTATAACGCCACAAGCGTGTACACCAGTATTTCTTACAGAACCTTCTAAAACACGAGCCTGATTAACGGTTTGAGCCTGTAAATCATTTCCGCCTGAAATGCTTAAAAGTTCTTTTACGCCTTCAAAATCTTCACTTCTAAATTTTCTGGAGAGCTCTTTTTCATCTACGCCAAATATTTTACCAAGCTTAGTCATATCTGGAATAAGTTTGGCAATCTTATCTGTTTCGTGCAACGGTAAATCTAAAACACGACCGGTATCTCTTATGGCAGATTTTGCTGCCATAGTACCGTAAGTTATAATCTGTGCTACTTGATCACTACCATATTTTTTAATTACGTAATCCATGACACGGCTTCGACCTTCGTCATCAAAATCAATATCAATATCGGGCATACTTACACGATCCGGATTAAGGAAACGCTCAAAAAGTAGATCGTATTTAATAGGGTCTATATTGGTAATTTTTAAGCAATAAGCTACGGCACTACCAGCAGCAGAACCACGACCTGGACCAACAGAAACGTCCATGTTTCTTGCTTCTCTAATAAAGTCTTCTACAATTAGAAAATATCCAGGATACCCTGTTTTTTCAATAATAGATAGCTCAAAATCTAAACGCTCTTTAATCTCTGGAGTTATCTCTCCATAACGTTCTTTTGCACCTTCATAAGTAAGGTGTTTTAAAAATGCATTTTCGCCTCGTTTACCACCATCATCTAAATCTTTAGAATCTTTAAATTTTTCAGGAATTTCAAAGGCTGGTAATAAAACGTCCCTAGCAAGATCAAACCCTTCAATTTTATTTACAACGTCTTGCGTATTGGTAATTGCTTCTGGAAGGTCTTTAAATAAAGCCTTCATTTCATCATTACTCTTAAAATAGTATTCTTGGTTGGGTAAACCATAACGATAACCACGTCCTCGGCCAATAGGTTTGCTTTGCTTTTCTCCATCTTTTACGCAAAGTAAAATGTCATGAGCATTAGCATCTCCTTTTGCTGTGTAATAGGTATTGTTGCTTGCAACTATTTTTATGTCGTGCGCTTTGGCTAGTTTTATTAAAACCTCATTAGCACGACGCTCGTCTTCTTGGTCATGGCGCATAATTTCCATGTAAAGATCTTCTTCAAAATGAGATTTCCACCAAAGTAAAGATTCTTCGGCTTGCTTTTCTCCTACATTTAAAACCTTACTTGGTACCTCTCCATATAGGTTTCCTGTTAAAACAATTACATCTTCTTTGTATTTTTCTACAACAGCTCTGTCTATTCTTGGTACATAATAAAACCCTTCTGTATAAGCTATAGATGCCATCTTAGCCAAATTATGGTAGCCTTTTTTAGTTTTTGCAAGCATTACTATCTGGTAACCGTTATCCTGTCTGGATTTATCATTGTGATCTTCACAGACCTGAAACTCACAACCTACAATGGCTTTTAAAGGCTTTTTGTCTAGGTCTTCACTACCTGCTAAAGATTTGTTATAAGTATTAACGGCTCTCACAAAATGAAAAGCACCCATCATATTGGCGTGGTCTGTGAGTGCTACACCAGGCATATTATTAGCTATAGCATTGTCTACTAAATCCTGGATACTCATTGTAGACTGAAGAACAGAGAATTGGCTATGATTGTGTAAGTGGGAAAACGTAACTTCTTCTAAGACTGCAATGTTTTCTTCTAGCTCTTCCTCTGATATCTCATCGACTCCTTGTTCTTTTTCAAGAGCTTTTCTTATTTGTTCTGAAGCTTTCTTGAGGTTAATATGCTTTAACCCTATAAGTTGAATTGTCTGTGGGTTTTCTTCAGAAAAATTCTCAAAATAATCTGGAGACACGTCTAACTCTTCAGCTGTATAAATACGCTTTCTTATAAGTTCTAAAAAGCATCGCGTTGTTGCCTCAACATCTGCAGTGGCATTGTGAGCTTCATTAAAAGCTTTGTTAAATAAGAATTGGTGAAGTTCTGTAAGGGTAGGCAGTTTAAATTTTCCGCCACGTCCACCAGGAATTTTACAAAGTTCTGCTGTGGTTTCTGTACAAGTGTCTAAAACAGGTAGTTCTTGCAATGGGTTGTCTATGCCTTTTCTGTAAAACTCGGCACCCATAATATTAATATCAAACGCAACATTTTGTCCTACAACAAATTTTGTCTGTTTTAATGCTTCATTAAATTTATGAAGTGAGTCTACCAGGTCTACACCATTTTTATCTGCTAACTCTGTAGAAATACCGTGAATTTGCTCTGAGTCATACGGGATATTAAAACCGTCTGGTTTTATAAGCATATCATCGTGAGACACCAACTTACCCATGTCATCATGAAGCTGCCAAGCTATCTGTATACAACGTGGCCAATTATCTGTATCTGTTATTGGAGCGTTGTAATTTTTAGGTAAACCAGTTGTTTCAGTATCAAATATTAAATACATATGTATTTGAATGTTAGAGTTATATGGGTAGGTTTTAGTGTCTTGATTTCAGACAAAAAAATGTGTTTAAAAGTATAAAAAATGAACGTTTTAAATGCTGAATTATTTGTTGAGTTGTTCACATTATATCAAATTAAAACATTCTTTACACGCAACCTTATTTAATGACACTCATCTATAAAACAACTAAACTACTCAAATGAAACATTTTAAATTTATCTCTTTCTTCTTGCTATTCCTGCTTTTTCAGTCTTGTATTTTTGCTGATGATTTAAATGTAGAAGACAACTCTAGATTGCAGTTTGTTGGTCGTGTAATGTCTGATGCTAATAATCCTATTGTTGGGGTTTCTGTAATTGCTAAAGCAGACTCATATGTTGTAGGCTCTACAACTACAGATGCAAATGGTTTTTTCGATCTTATTTCTCTAGACGCTACTGGAAGAACTTTTAATAACACATATGGTTTGGAGGTTGTTGTAAATGAATTCTCTTTAGATAATGAGTCTTTTACTGAGTACACTTCTGTTTTTATTGATAGTAGAGATCGGTTTTACGATTTTGAAACTATTGAACTTAAGACAAGTGCTCAACTCGAATTAAATATTCAAAATACAGAGAATACTTCTGATACCTTTTCTTGGTCTTTGCACTATACAAATACACAGTGTAATCAATTTTTTGTAGAAGGCCAAATACAGGAAGATGAGTCGGACTGTTATTCGCAAACCTCCGTTTTTAGGACATTAAATGAAAATACACCAAATTTTAGCAGATCCTATTCTGTAGTTCTTAATACTGAAGCTCAATTTACATATAGTGTAAACGGTTCTGATCCTATAACAGAACTTATACAAATTAATAACCCAAACACTGTATACAATGTTGAGTATTAGATTAAGTATAGTATTTTGTTTGGTATTAAATAGTTGTTTGTTTTCACAAAACGATACCAGAGAAGGTGAAGAGGCTGTAGAGTTTTATGATGTAGGTTTTATAAGTATTTCTCCCTATTACCCAATTGCGATTGGTGATAATTTTGCAAGCAAAGCCCAAAATACAAATTTAGGTGCGCAATTAGAGTCTAGGTTTGTTATAGCAGACCATATTTTGATCGGTGCAAGGTTAAATATTTTTTCAGGACAGGTAACAAAACCAGAACTTGTAGGTAATTATGATCTTAGAAATGTAAATTTAATAGGTATAGAAGCAGGTTATAGAATTCCAACTTTAAAGAACTTTAATTTGTCCTTTTTAGCTGGAATAGGTGCTATAGAATATCGGAATGATGTAGATGGAGAAATATTTGAAGATACAGGAGAAGCTTATTCACTTATGGCAGATGCAGACTATAAGTTTTCAAGGCATTTTAGTGCATTTTTAACTGCAGAATATAGGTATGAGTCTCTTAATACTAAAGCTCCAAATAGTACAGTTGCATTTAATAAAGCTTCTTATATAGCATTGTCATTTGGGATAAGATTTTACTTTCTTAACGAACGTGATTAAATAAAAAAAGCCGAATCGTATGAGATTCGGCTTTTTAAATTTTAAGGCTTTATATTAAGCTACAATCTCTAAAGATTTTACGTCTTTAAGAGCACTTTCTACATTATCTTTCTGTGTTTTTAAAACAGAAGATGTGCTTGGTGGTAAGTTTGTTTCGTTTATAATTTCATTATAATTTTCAACAAACGCTTTTTCACCTCTAATAGCTTCCTCTAACATAGCTTCTTCATCGTTAGCGACAAATTTAGATTTAATATTCATCCAAAATCTATGTGCGTCTCCACTAATACTAGTGCCTTTGTCTGGCTCTTGTCCAAAACTCTTAATCTCATTCTTTAATTGGTGCCCAAAGTCATATCTGTCTTTAGCTCTATTCTCGAAATAAGATTTTAGTTGAGAATTTTTTACATTTTCAGCTGCTTGTTTATAACCAGCTTCTGCATCATAATTCTTCTTTAGTAATTCGTTTAATTTATTTGAAACTTGCTCTGTATACTTCATAATAGTAATATTTTGGTTAGCAGACTTTATTTTAAGATGAGGTCTGTTTGTCATCTATTTCAAAGATAAGAAGCTAAACCCTACCTATTTGCCTGTTTAACGCACCTTAACTCAAACACACTTTTGTTTAACATATTTTAATAATAAATAAACAGGTGTTGTGATCTATTTGTAAAAACCGTTAACAAAAAAAGCACTCCTAAGAGTGCTTTTTACAATTTAAGATTAATTATAATTTTAATAAGTAATAGTAAAGTTACCGTTGGTTACCATAATACCACTAGTTGTTTCAAATTGAAATGATCCAGAAGCAGTTCCTGCAGCATTATCATTAGTTGTAATAGTTATCATACCACTAATAGCATTTTCTGAGCCACCACTAATTGCATAAGATGCTCTGTAGTCTCCACCTTCAGTAATTTCAAAATCACCTGTTGCGGTATCTAAAGGAAACGATAAATTGATAACAAAGTTTTGTTGGTTGTTTGCTATAATAAATAATGTATTTCCTGCAACGTTAGTTTGAGTGGTTACGGCTGTATAGTTTGCACCATCAACTAGTGCTGTAAATTGGTCATTATTTTGGCCGCCATCTCCAGGTACAGCATTTGTAATAGGAACTTCATAAATTATACCTTCCTGAAAGTTTAAGGTGTCGTTTATACCTGGTCGCCTTGCATTAAAATTAAATGTAGCTGTAATTTTTCCTTCCTCTATATTAGAAATTACTATTTTACCGTTACCTGAGTTGTCTGTAGTATAAAAAGCATCATCAAATGTTGTGAAGTTAGCTTCACTATTGCTGTCAGACCCAAACAAATAGGTGCCAACTTCTAAAGATTCTGCAGTTACTTCAATAGTTTCAAGAGCAGTTTCGCCAGATATAGTAACAGAACCATCAGTATTAATTGTTGCGTTGCTTGTTACGGCTCTAAAAAACACATTGTCAACTTCACCTTGCAATGCAGGTGTATTTGTTTCGATGGTTTCACTGCAGCTAGATGCTAATAAAAGGGTACTAAATAGTAGGAGTAGGTTTCTCATAATTAAATATAGGACAAGTTTATCTACAAATGTAATTAAAAATTTGAGCTAACATACTTGCAGTAAGAAAAATATAGTATCTTTGCGCTCTTATAAAAATTAATAATAGAGGTCGAGAACCTCACAAATTAATCACTATGCCTGTAAAAATCAGACTACAAAGACACGGTAAAAAAGGTAAACCATTTTATTGGATTGTTGCTGCAGATTCACGTTCTAAGCGTGATGGTAGGTACCTAGAGAAATTAGGAACTTACAACCCAAACACTAATCCAGCTATTATTGACTTAGATATAGATACTTCTGTAACTTGGTTAAACAATGGTGCACAACCTACAGATACTGCTCGTGCAATTTTGTCTTACAAAGGTGTTATGCTTAAACATCACCTTGCTGGTGGTGTTCGTAAAGGTGCTTTAACTGAAGAGCAAGCTGAGAAGAAATTCGCTGCTTGGTTAGAAGAAAAAGAATCTAAAGTTAACGCTAAGAAAGATAAAGTATCTAAAGATGCAGAAGCTGAAAAGCAAAAAGCATTAGATGCTGAAAAAGAATTAAACGCTAAGAAAGAAGCAGAGGCTAAAGAAGCAGAAGAAGCTGCTGCTAAAGCTGAAGCTGAAGCAAAAGCGGCTGCAGAAGCAGAAGCTGCTGCTAAAGAAGAGACTGCAGAAGATGCAGACGCTTCTGAAGAGAAAAAAGAAGACTCAGCTGAGTAATTAAAGAACTAGCGATGACAAAAGAAGAATGCTTCTATTTGGGGAAAATCGTTAGTAAATTCAGCTTTCGTGGTGAGGTTCTAGCTAAATTAGATACCGATGAACCCGAACTTTACACAGAGATGGAATCAGTTTTTGTTGAATTCAACAAAAACTTGGTTCCATTTTTTTTAGAACGTGCACAACTTCATAAAAGCACGTTGCTAAGAATAAAATTTGAAGACGTAGAAGAAGAGGCAGATGCAGATGACCTTATTGGAGCTGAGCTTTATTTGCCGCTTTCTAGTCTTCCTAAACTTGATGACGACAAGTTTTACTTTCATGAAATCATAGGATTTAAAGTAACAGATGAATCTTTTGGATATGTTGGGGTTATTAAAAGTATTAATGATCAAACCTCCCAAACCATTCTAATAATAGACAGAGAAGGAAAAGATGTTCTTGTACCTTTAAACGATGATTTTGTTACTAAAGTAGATAAGGAAAACAAGACCATGATTCTTAATACTCCAGATGGTCTAATAGATATGTACCTTTAGCAGTAATTAACATTTTTTCAGGAAAGTTTAGGCTTTTTCCTACAACCGTAAACAAAAGTTAAACAAATATTAGTGAATCTGAGGTTTGCTGATTATAATTTATTATCTTCGTGAGGATTAACAAAAAAAGAAGAATTAATACACCTTCTTGTTAATCTAAACCGAGAACATTTAAGTTTTCATTTAAGAGGTGAGTCCCGCAAATTGCGGGACTTTTTTTTGTTAAAAAATATTTAAATTAAGATAAATTAACATAAATTTGATGTGTTGGCGTTTAAGAAGAATTAATACACCTTCTGGCTAACTGTGAAAACTTTAATGTTTTTATATTTAAAAGGTAGTCTCGTTTCGTAAGATTCGAGACTTTTTTAATTTTACACTATGTTCAAATTCAAGCACTTTAATATCGAGGATAAAAATGCCGCAATGAAAGTAGGTACAGACGCTGTACTTCTCGGTGCTTGGGTTAAAATCTCAGATTCCTGTAGCTCTATTTTAGATGTTGGCGCAGGTACAGGCGTTATTGCATTACAGATGGCACAACGCAGCAATGCAGAACAGATAGATGCAGTTGAGGTAGACGGCGATGCCTATGAGCAAACTGTAGAAAATTTTGAAAACAGTGATTGGGGAGACAGGCTTTTTTGTTATCATGCAAGCTTCATTCAACTTGTGGAAGAATTAGAAGGTGATGAGTTTTATGACTTAATTATATGTAATCCACCATTCTTTTCAGAAGATTATAAATCAAATACATCACAAAGAGATCAAGCTAGGTTTCAAGACGCACTACCTTTTCAAGACTTAATTTCTGGAGTTTCTAAACTATTGTCTCCAAACGGACAGTTTTCAGTTATAATTCCTTTTTCAGAAGAACAAAAATTTATTGAGATTGCAAAAGAACATAACCTGTATCCGCAACATATTACTCGTGTAAAAGGTCATGCCACTGCACCCATAAAACGAAGCTTACTTTCACTAAACTCTAAAAATGTTGAAGTAATAGAGGATGAGTTAATTATTGAAATTTCAAGGCACAATTATACAGACGCCTATAAAAACTTAGTGAAAGATTTCTATTTAAAATTATGAAACGTTAAGTTGTCTCACGAGTAAGCATTAATTACATTTGTGTTACTAAAACGTTTGAGATGAAACCCGATTTATTCGAAGCTCCAGATTATTATAACCTAGATGACTTATTAACAGAGGAACACAAACTTGTTCGCAATGCAGCACGCGATTGGGTTAAGCGAGATGTTTCTCCTATAATTGAGGAGTATGCTCAAAAAGCAGAGTTTCCTAAGCAAATTATAGGTGGCCTTGCTGAAATTGGTGCATTTGGCCCGTACATACCAGAAGAATATGGTGGTGCAGGATTAGACCAAATCTCATATGGTCTTATTATGCAAGAAATAGAACGAGGTGACAGTGGTGTGCGTAGTACAGCATCTGTACAATCTAGTTTAGTTATGTATCCTATCTGGAAATATGGTTCTGAAGAGCAACGCAAAAAGTTTCTTCCTAAACTTGCTTCTGGTGAGTTTATGGGTTCATTTGGATTAACAGAGCCAGATCACGGCTCTAATCCTGGCGGAATGACTACTAACTTTAAAGACAATGGAGACCATTATTTATTAAATGGCGCTAAACTTTGGATAAGTAACTCGCCATTTTGTGATGTAGCTGTTGTTTGGGCTAAAAACGAAGAAGGCAGAATTCATGGATTAATTGTTGAGCGTGGTATGGAAGGGTTTTCTACTCCAGAAACACATAATAAATGGTCATTACGTGCTAGTGCTACTGGCGAGTTAATTTTTCAAGACGTAAAGGTTCCAAAAGAAAATTTATTACCAGGAAAAAGTGGTTTAGGAGCTCCTCTTGGTTGCTTAGATTCTGCAAGATTTGGTATTGCTTGGGGTGCAATAGGTGCAGCTATGGATTGTTACGACACAGCTTTAAGATACTCTAAAGAACGTATCCAGTTTGGTAAGCCTATAGCTGGTTTCCAACTTCAGCAAAAGAAATTAGCAGAAATGATAACCGAAATTACTAAAGCACAATTATTAGCGTGGCGATTAGGAGTACTTCGTGAAGAAGGCAAGGCAACATCTGCACAAATATCTATGGCAAAACGTAATAATGTAGAGGTGGCTATAAATATTGCAAGAGAGGCGAGACAAATGCTAGGTGGTATGGGTATTACTGGAGAGTATAGTATTATGAGACACTCCATGAATTTAGAAAGTGTTATAACCTACGAAGGAACTCACGATATACACTTGCTTATAACAGGATTGGATATTACAGGAATTTCAGCTTTTAAATAAAATAAAAGCTGTTAAACAATATATAAAGTAGAGGTAAGGCTTTAGCAATCACGCTAAAGCCTTTACTTTTGCAAAAATTTTGCCTCACATGATTTCAACAATCGAAGAAAAAATACAACCACTTCAGGATAAGCTTCAAAACCATTCGTTGTATAATAAAATTAAGACACCAGAAGAGTTGCAGATCTTTATGCAACATCACGTATTTGCGGTGTGGGATTTTATGTCTTTACTAAAATCATTACAATTTAAGCTTACAAAGACTAAAACACCTTGGATACCTATTGGGTCTCCAGAAATTAGATACTTAATTAATGAAATAGTCTTAGCTGAAGAAACAGATGTAAATTTAAAAGGAGAGCGCCAAAGCCATTTTGAGATGTATATAGATGCAATGAAAAAAGCAGGTGCAGCAACAGAACCTATTGAGGAGTTTTTAAAGCATATAGAACACGGCACAGATATCTTCTTAGTTATTGCAATAAGTGAGTTGCCTATGAGTGTAAAAGAATTCCTGAAATTTACGTTTGAGGTGATTGAAGAAGATAAGCCACACAAAACCGCTGCAGCATTTACATTTGGTAGAGAAAATCTTATTCCAATGATGTTTAATAGTATTATTGAAAAGATACAAAAGGAGTTTCCTAAAGATGATTTAGAGCTGTTTAAATATTATTTTGATCGTCATATTGAGTTAGATGAAGATGAGCATGGACCAATGGCTCTTAAAATGATTGAAAATCTATGTGGAGATGATGAACAAAAGTGGAAAGAAGTTGAACAAGTTTCTAAAGAGGCTTTAGAAAAACGTTTAATTTTATGGAATGGTATAGAATTAGAAATAGAGCACCACGTACCAGCTTAATACTTAACACATGAAATATTTAGTACCCTTAATATTTATTTTTACGTCTTTGTTGGGAATGTCTCAAAACGAAGCAATAAGTGTTGATGTTGCTAAAGATAACGATACACTTATTTTCTTTGTATCTAATAATACAGACTTTACTCAAGATGTGATTTTTACTGTAAAAGATCTTGAAGGATTAGAAGGAAACACAAACCCTTTATTAAAACGACTAAACCCTCAGGTAACAGATATTTTTCACAAACTAAAGATTACAGGTCCTTACAATTATAATTTTGATTTTTTAAATGAGTTTCCAAAAGAACACCTCATTAATGAAGCGTTTACAGTAGGAGATGATATCTTATTAAATAAAGGGATTGTGATTTTTGAAAAAACAGATTGCGGAAGATGCCAAACAACAATGGCCTATTTAAACGCTAAAAACAAACCTTACGCTAAGCTTAATATTACAGACAACCCAATGTATAACCAATTAATGTGGGAGTTGTTAGAGCTTAATGGATATTTAGGAGATTCTGTAAAAACGCCAGTAATTTTAGTTAACGGAGCAATTAGTTTTTCTCACGAAGATTTAGAAGGTTTCTTAGAGCAGCTCTAGTTTTCTTTATTGTAAAATTCATAAACCAAGCTTGCCTTTGCTACACCAACAACCTGTTCAAGGTCTTCTCTTTTAGCCGATTTAATTTTTGAAATACTTCTAAAGTGTTTTAATAACTCGACTGCAGTTTTTTCACCTATTCCAGTTATATTTTCAAGTTCAGTGCCTAAAGCAGCGCTACTTCGTTTTTGTCTGTGAAACGTAATACCGAAGCGGTGTGCTTCATTCCTAAGGTGTTGTATTATTTTTAAAGACTCAGATTTTTTGTCTAGATACAAAGGGTATTTATCTGTTGGGTAAAATATTTCCTCTAGGCGTTTAGCAATACCTACAATAGCAATCTTTCCACGTAAACCTAAGTCGTCTAATGCTTTTACGGCAGAAGATAGTTGGCCTTTACCACCATCAATTATAATTAATTGCGGTAAGGGTTGGTCTTCATTTAAAAGACGCCTATAACGTCTAAAAACCACTTCCTCCATACTGGCAAAGTCATCTGGACCTTCAACAGTTTTAATATTAAATTTTCTATACTCGCTTTTGCTAGGTTTACCATCTTTAAACACCACACATGCTGCTACAGGATTTGTACCTTGAATGTTAGAGTTGTCAAAACATTCAATATGTCTTGGTTCTTCATTAAGTCGTAAATCTTCTTTCATTTGCGCCATAATACGCTTAACGTGCCTATCTGGGTCTACAATTTTCATTTGTTTAAAACGCTCTTGCCTAAAATATTTAGCGTTTCTGGTAGAAAGGTCTACAATACTTTTCTTGTCTCCTAGCTTAGGAACGGTCACCTTTAAATCTTCACCTACCTCAACATGCATAGGCACATAAATTTCTTTAGATTGAGAGTTAAAGCGTTGTCGTATTTCAATAATACCAAGCTCTAGTAACTCTTGGTCACCTTCATCTAACTTCTTTTTAAGTTCAATAGTGTGAGATCTTATTATTGAGCCGTGAGATAACTGTAAAAAATTAACGTACCCAAAGCCTTCATCACTAACAATTGAAAATACATCAACATTATTAATTTTAGGATTTACTACTGTAGATTTGCTTTGGTACTTTTCTAAAACTTGTATCTTTTCTTTTATGCGCTGAGCATCTTCAAACTCCATACGCTCTGCGTGACCTTTCATCTGGTCTTTAAATTTAATGAGCGAATCTTTAAAATTACCTTTTACAATCTGTCTTATATGATCAATATTGCTATGGTATTCCTCTTCTGTTTGGTAACCTTCACAAGGACCTTGACAGTTTCCTAAATGATACTCTAAGCAAACTTTGTATTTACCGGCATCTATCTTTTCTTCAGCTAAATCATATTTACAAGTCCTAAGTTGGTATAGGCCTTTAATAAGGTCAAGCAAGGTATGTACCGTTTTCATACTTGTAAAAGGACCATAATATTCGCTGCCATCTTTAATAACACGTCGCGTAGGAAATACTCTAGGAAAGCGTTCTTTTTTAATGCAAAGCCAAGGATAGGTTTTGTCATCACGAAGCATGACATTAAAACGAGGCTTCAGTTTTTTAATTAAGTTGTTTTCTAGCAGAAGTGCATCTGTTTCAGAATTAACTACTATATGCTTTATGTTTTTAATCTTCTTTACCATCACACCAATACGATGACTGTCGTGCTTTTTAGTAAAGTAGGAATTCACCCTTTTTTTTAAGTTTTTAGCCTTTCCAACATATAAGATTTTATCATCCTTATCAAAATATTGGTACACGCCAGGACTGCTTGGCAAAGTCTTTACTTGTATGTCTAAAGGTGGTCTTTCCATTACTTTCAAAGGTAAAATATTTAAAGGCTGTAGTAAAATGGGTGCTACTTGAGGACGTTAAACTTTTACTAAATGTATAGGAGTACCCCTATTTTAAAAATCTCTACACCTAATTTTATCGTTAATACTTAAGATGAGTAAAAATGTACACAATGCTAACCTATCATATGTAGGACGATTTTTCGTCTTAATATTAGCTGTGTGTTATTTACTTACGCCACTGCATCAAACCTTAAAAAACAGTATTCACGACATATCTCACGCTATTACAAAGGTTGAGGCGCAGCAGCACCAACACCAACACATAGCAAACTCCAAAATGGGAAGACGTGTTATGGCGCACAATCACAGTCATAACACCCATCAACATAAAGTTTTGTCGTTTTTTAATGCACTTTTTGATAGTGACACTTCTCCAGATCAAAATTTAAAAGACTCAGATGTTAAAGTAGATAAGCGAGTTGTAGATATTGAAACACCTATATTTTTAAAGCCAACGTTATTTCAAGATCATAAATTTAGTTACCTACTAATATTGAAAACTTCAGATAGAGGTTTAGACTCTCCGCCACCAGAACACCTTTCATAGTTAATTTTTGGGCATAATGTTAAGAAACCAAGCGTATTAAAATACGTTTTTTCTAAACATGGCACTAGTGTCTTAATACTAGTGATTGTACTGTGTATTGCAATAATTCTGTGATACTTCAATTGTCCAAACACGTCCTTATTTTTTTTCATTTAATGTATTGCTCAGGCCTGTTTGGCTTAAGCTTTAGAAAATATAATTTAACTATGAAGACACTTTTCTTCACTTTTATGCTGTGTGTGTCAGCATCACTATTTGCACACGATTTAAACGGTACTGTAGTAAACCAAGACAATGAACGTTTAGAAGATGTTTATGTGTTTAACCAAAGAACAAGCACTGCTGTTTATACAGACCATAATGGTAATTTTAAATTAGAAGATGTAGAGGTTGGCGATATTATTATGCTATCCTATATAGGATTTAAAAACTACACATTAACCATAACAGAAAAAGATTTAAATAGAATCATAACCATATCATTAGAACAAGCCAATATTTCATTAACACAAGTACAAATTACACCAGAAGTTAATACACTTAACAAATTTGTAGATGTAGATATTAAAACTAATCCTGTAAAGTCCTCACAGGAATTAATGAGAAAAGTGCCAGGTGTTATTATTGGTCAACACGCTGGTGGTGGTAAGGCAGAGCAAATTTTCTTACGTGGTTTTGATGTAGATCACGGTACAGATGTAGCTATAGGTGTAGACGGTATGCCTGTAAATATGGTATCTCATGCACATGGGCAAGGTTATGCAGATTTACACTTTCTTATCCCAGAAACTGTAGATAACATCAATTTTGGGAAAGGGCCATATACTGCAAGTGTTGGTAACTTTAATACAGCAGGTTATTTAAACTTTAAAACCAAAAAACGTATTGAAGAAAGTAGTGTGTCTTTAGAGTATGGTCAATTTGAAACTTTAAGAACAGTAGGAGTATTTAATGTATTAGATGATGATAATCATAGTGCTTATGTAGCAGGTTCATTAAACTTAACCGATGGTCCTTTTGAGTCTTCTCAAAACTTTAATAGGTATAATGTAATGGCCAAGTACAATTACAGGTTGCCTCAAGATCAAGAATTAACATTAACAATGTCTCATTTTACTAGTAAGTGGGATGCTTCAGGGCAAATTCCTCAGCGCGCAGTTGACCAAGGTCTAATTGGTCGATTTGGAGCTATTGATGACACAGAAGGTGGCCAAACTAGCCGTACTAATATTAATATTGAACACACTAAGTACTTAACAGATACAAAGACATTAAGTACCAATGCGTTTTATAGTAAATACGATTTTGAGTTGTTCTCCAACTTTACATTCTTTTTAGAAGATCCCGAAAATGGAGATCAGATTCGCCAATTTGAAGACCGTAATTTATATGGTTTTAAAACTGTGTTAAGCGATAAGTTTTATGATACCGCCACTAACTTTGAATATCAAGCAGGATTTGGTTTACGTTATGATAATGCAGATGATGTGCAGTTAAGCAGAACTAAAAACAGAAAAGAATTGCTGGAGCGTTTAGCTTTTGGAGATGTAGACGAAACAAATATTTACGGTTTTTTAAATACTGAATTTGAGTTTGGAGACTTTAAGCTTAATCCAGGTTTACGATTAGATTACTTTAAGTTTGATTACGTAAATAACTTAACTGAATCTTATGACAATGCATCAGAAACTAAACTAACCGCGAGCCCTAAACTTAATCTTATTTATACACCTACTAATACGGTACAGCTTTTTGCTAAAACAGGTATAGGGTTTCACTCTAATGATACAAGAGTAGTAACTGCAAATAACGGTGAGGATATATTACCATTAGCATACGGTGCAGATTTAGGAGGTATATTTAAAATTACAGACAACTTAGTATTTAATACAGCGTTGTGGTACCTGTTTCTTGAGCAAGAATTTGTTTATGTAGGAGATGCGGCAATAGTTGAGCCAAGCGGAAAAACTAGACGTTTAGGAATTGATGCTGGATTACGATATGAGCCACTTTCCTGGTTGTATTTGTACTCAGATATTAATTATACCTACGCACGTTCTATAAATGAGCCAGAAGGCCAGGATTATATACCCTTAGCACCAGATTTTACTTCTACAGGAGGAATTACAATACAAAACCTTAATGGCTTTTCAGGTGGATTAAATTATAGGTATTTAGATGATAGAGCTGCAAATGAAGATGACAGTATTGTAGCTGAAGGTTATTTTGTTACAGATGCAAATATTAACTACACCTATAAGAATTATACATTTGGTATCGCTATTGAAAATTTACTTGATACAGAATGGAATGAAACTCAATTTGCTACAGAAAGTAGATTGCAAAATGAAGTAGAACCAGTAGAGGAGATTCACTTTACACCAGGAACTCCATTTTTCTTAAGAGGAAAGGTTACTGTTACATTTTAAGATTTAATTAGTTATTACATTCAAAACCCATTTAAACACGTTTTAAATGGGTTTTTATGTACGAGACACTAATTGTATTTTACCTTTCTTAAAATCCTAACGCTGTCTTTAAAGTTAGAATATGCATCTGTATCATAGGATTTTAAATGATACTTAGCAGACTCTAGTTTTATCAAGGCATCTTCAAATTCATTAAAATAACAAATGAGATAGGTTTGCGGTAGTTGAAAAACATCTAATTTTTCTGCTGTAGTAAGTGGTGCTTTGTTTTTTAACTTCTCCAACAATGTATTGGCAGAATTATAAATATGATACAAGGTTTTCTTATCATATTGTGGCGGCTTAAATAGCAATTTGGTTTCTATGTCATAACTCACATTATCTTTAAACTTTATAGAAACCTCTTCAAGTGGGTAATATTTTTTTTGATGTTGCAGTCCTAAATATACATATTCAATAATTTGAAATTCATCTTCTGTAATGCTAAAACTTACTTCATCTAATTCAGAATAAAAAAGCTTTACTTGTTCATTAATCAAAGCAATATCTACTCTGGAATAGTAAACATTTTCTTTCACTGTTTTTTTCTTTCCAGCCCAACATACTACAAAGTACTCCTTAAATACTTTGTATTTGGGATTAAAATCTTTACGCTTATTCAAAAAATCAAAAACACCATCTAAGGTTAGTTCTACATTGTTTTGAGCGTGATCCTCAATTGCTTTTACTATTTCTGAATTTTTGTCTTCAATCTTTAAATCATAAACCTTTGGCATAGATATGCTACCGTCTCTAAAAAATACAGAGCCTCCATAGTATTTCCATATGTTCTTTCTAAGCGAACAAATTTTTCCTTTATTGGGTCTAATTGTTACTAATCCTACAACCTTGTCATCTGGCAAATGTGGAAAAGGTATGTTTTCATATGCTACAATTGGAGCATTACTTAAATACGCGTTTACTAAATTTTGAATTTTTGCATCGTCATAGAAATCGACACCTGAAATACTGTTATCTTCATCTTCTACGCCAATAACTATATAGCTGTTGTTTTCTGGGTTGCTATTTGAAAGTGCACAAATATGTTTAAGAAATTTGGCTTTTCCTTCTTTGCTACCTAAGCTAATCTTACGCTTTTTGTCATAAAAGCTGTTCTCATCATTGTGAGCAAGTAGGTGCTTTATAAGAAGACGTTTATTAATCACTACTGAAGATTTTCTTCTAGAAAGATAACAAAGATTTTAGCTATTACAGTTAAGTTATTATAAAACAAAAAACCTCCTACAACTTAATTGTAGGAGGTTTTAAATATTGTAAAATGTGTTTTTAAGATTCTTTTACACTTGCATTAAGATATTCGCGGTTCATACGTGCAATGTTTTCTAAAGAAATTCCTTTTGGGCATTCTATTTCACAAGCTCCAGTATTTGTACAGTTACCAAATCCTTCCTTGTCCATTTGCTCTACCATATTTAAAACTCTGCGAGTAGCTTCAACTTGACCTTGAGGTAACAATGCAAACTGGCTTACTTTAGCAGATGTAAACAACATAGCACTTGCATTTTTACAAGCTGCTACACAAGCACCACAACCAATACAAGTAGCTGCATAGAATGCATCATCTGCATTTTGCTTTTCTATAGGAATAGCATTTGCATCTTGAGTGTTACCAGATGTGTTTACAGAAACGTAACCACCTGCTTGCTGTATACGATCAAAAGATGTGCGATCTACTACTAAATCTTTAATTACAGGAAATGCCTTTGCTCTAAATGGCTCGATAGTAATTGTATCACCATCATTAAACATTCTCATGTGTAATTGACAGGTCGTAACTAATCGGTCTGGACCGTGAGGCTCACCATTAATTTGTAAAGAGCAACTACCGCAAATTCCTTCACGACAATCGTGATCAAACTCAACAGGCTCATCACCTTTGGTTATTAATTCTTCATTAAGAACATCTAACATTTCAAGGAAAGACATATCACCGTCTATACCGTCTATATTATAGGTCTGTATACCACCTTTGGTATCAGCATTCTTTTGTCTCCAGATTTTAAGTGTCAACTTCATAGTATCTTATTTGTAACTTCTGGTTTTAACTTCAATATTTTCGTACTCCAAGTTCTCTTTATGTAGTACTGCGGCGCTTGGTTCACCTTTGTACTCCCAAGCAGCTACGTACATGAAGTTTTCATCATCACGCATTGCTTCACCTTCTTCTGTTTGGTACTCTTCTCTAAAGTGACCTCCACAAGATTCATTTCTATGTAGTGCATCTTTAGCAAAAAGCTCTCCTAGCTCTAAGAAGTCTGCTACTCTTCCAGCTTTTTCAAGCTCTTGATTCATTTCATTTGCATCTCCAGGAACTTTTACATCTCTATAAAATTCTTCACGCAACTCCTTAATTTCGGAGATTGCAGACTCAAGATCTTTAGCATTTCTGCTCATCCCACACTTGTTCCACATAATAAGCCCAAGCTTTTTATGAAAGTGGTCTACAGATTTTGTTCCATTGTTGTTTGCTAATTTATTTAAACGGTCAACTTGTAGTTTTTCAGCTTCATCAAACTCCTTAGTGTCTGTAGGAATTGGTCCCGTACGAATATCATCTGCTAAATAATTACCAATTGTATATGGCAATACAAAATAACCATCTGCCAAACCTTGCATTAAGGCACTTGCACCTAATCTGTTTGCACCGTGATCACTAAAGTTAGCTTCACCTGTAGCAAATAATCCTGGCACTGTAGTTTGTAAGTTATAATCTACCCAAATACCACCCATAGTGTAATGAACAGCTGGATAAATTTTCATTGGAGTTTCATATGGATTCTCATCTACAATCTTCTCATACATTTGGAATAAGTTACCGTACTTGTTCTCGATAACTTCTTTTCCTAATTCTTTTATTTTAGCTTCAGAAGGGTTGCTTATTTTTTGAGTAGCTGCAGCTTCTTTACCATAACGTTGTATTGCAGAAGCAAAATCTAGGTATACTGCTTGTCCAGTTTTATTAACACCATAACCAGCATCACAACGTTCTTTAGCGGCACGAGAAGCAACATCTCTAGGAACTAAGTTACCAAAAGATGGGTAACGACGCTCTAAGTAATAGTCACGATCTTCTTGCTTTAAATCTGTTGGTTTTAATTTACCTTCTCTAATCTTCTTAACATCTTCAATATGTTTTGGTACCCAGATACGACCATCGTTTCTAAGAGACTCAGACATTAATGTTAATTTTGATTGGTGATCTCCAGAAACAGGAATACACGTTGGGTGTATTTGTGTGTAGCAAGGGTTTGCAAAGAATGCACCACGCTTGTGAGCTTTCCAAGCAGCTGTTACGTTACTACCCATTGCGTTTGTAGATAGGAAAAATACGTTACCGTAACCACCAGAAGCAATTACTACAGCATGTGCTGAGTGGCGTTCAATTTTTCCTGTCTTTAAATCACGAGCAATAATACCACGTGCTTTGCCATCAATTTTTACAACGTCAAGCATTTCATGACGTGTGTAAGATTTTATTTTACCGCGGTTTATTTGTCTGTTCATTGCTGCGTATGCACCAAGAAGCAATTGTTGTCCTGTTTGTCCTTTAGCATAAAACGTACGCGATACTAATACACCACCAAAAGAACGGTTGTCCAAAAGACCTCCATACTCACGTGCAAAAGGAACACCTTGTGCAACACATTGGTCAATAATATTAGCAGAAACTTCAGCTAATCGGTATACATTCTCTTCACGAGAACGGTAATCGCCACCTTTTACAGTGTCATAAAATAAACGGTAGGTAGAGTCACCATCTCCTTGATAGTTTTTGGCAGCATTAATACCACCTTGTGCAGCAATAGAGTGCGCACGTCTTGGAGAATCCTGGTAACAAAATGTTTTTACATTATAGCCTAATTCAGCTAAAGTAGCAGCAGCAGATCCACCTGCTAAACCAGTACCTATGATGATAACATCTATATTACGTTTGTTAGCTGGGTTAACTAGGTTAATGCTATTCTTATGATTGGTCCACTTTTTGGCAAGTTCGCCTTGTGGTAATTTTGAATCTAATATTGACATACTTCTGCTATATTAATGATTGAAACGCTTGCTGAATTAATAATACAACCTCATTGTCGTGTAGGTTAGGCACAGAAACCAAATGATGGTAAAGTGCTATAAACACAAATCCTGCAGGTATTACAATGGCGTAAGCTTTGGCAAATTTGCTAAATGCACCTCTGTATCCTTTTGTCCAGCCTAAAGATTGCATAGAAGATGCAAAGCCGTGGAAAAGGTGAAGTGCTAAAAACACAAATGAAATAACATATAGTCCTGTTCTTACTGGACTTTCAAATTTGTGTACCAGCTCTGGGAAATAACGATCCTCTACAGCTTCAGACACATCTACATATTTATAGATAATCTCTGGAACCCAAAAATCATAAAAGTGCAAGCCTAAAAAAGCTAATACTACTAATCCTGAATATATCATATTACGAGATACCCAAGTAGAATTTTCGTTGCCTTTAAAACTTACATAACTAATACCACGTGCATTTCTGTTTCTATATTCTAAAATGAAGCCCATTATAAAATGAAAGAGCACACCGAATATTAATACAGGCTGTAGTAAAAATTGAACAACAAAGTTTGTACCCATAAAATGAGAGGTTTCGTTAAATAAGTCTGGACTTATAACGGACATCATATTAATAGTAAAATGTTGAGCTAGGAAAAAAACAAGAAACAAACCAGAAAGTGCCATAGCAACTTTTCTAGCGATAGAAGAGGAATTAACTCCCATTGGTTACGTTTTAAATTAGGAACACAAAAATACGGCGCAAATAGCTGTTTCACAAATATTGAAACCTACAATGCGCCTTATTTAGATTGTTTATAAGTTGTTTAACCTTTAAAGCTATTAAACTATTTCACTTTAAAGAGATTAGTTTGTGTTTTACCATTCCCAGAAATTTCGATAGTATAGGTTCCTTTAGGTAAATAGTAATTTCCATTAGATGCTTTTTCAAGATTTAGATCTTTGTCTTCTTTGCGTAAATGTTTTACACCAGAATCTGATAAGGTTAGATTATAATTAGCATAGTTAAACCCTTTTGAAGCATTTATAGCTTTAGAGAATAGTGTCTTATCATCTTTAGAAAGAACCTTTAAGGTATAATCACCATTAGCATTGGTATAAAATTTAATTGGTAAGCTAGGCTCATAGGCATCTAACCAAGAGCTCCAAGAGCTTCCCCAACGTGATGACTTTCTAATATCTTCTATTTCATAGACAATTAAAGTATTGTCTTTATTACTGTCAAAACTTTGTAAAGGTTCAATGTTTGTTTTGTAAATACTACGACCGTGAGTACCTAAAAGCAAATCTTTAGCTTCGGTTTGTATTTTAATATCGTGTACTGCGACATTTGGTAAACCTTCTGAAAAAGCTTCCCACTTTTCGCCATTATTAAAACTAACATAAGCACCATTGTCTGTTCCTAGATATAACACGTCTTCATTTTCTGGATCCTCAACAATGACATTTATAGGAGATGCAGGTAGGTTGCTGCTTATGTCTTCCCATGTAGTTCCGTAGTCATTGCTCATATATACATAAGCTCCAAAATCATCAAACCTATACCCGTTAAGTGTTACATAAACACGTTCTTTTTTATGTGAAGAAGCTTCAACTCTGCTAACCCATAAATCTTGAGGTAAAGTTTTAGAAATATTTCTCCAGTTGCCACCAGCGTTATTGCTAACATGAACTAATCCATCATCGCTACCAGTATAAAGTAATCCAAATTGAAATTCAGACTCATCTATAGTTGTTAATGTTCCGTAAGCAACATTACCTTTCTTGCCGCCATTAGTAAGATCTCCAGATATAGCAGTAAAATCTTTACCTTGATTCATAGAGCGCATTAGTTTGTTGCCTCCTAAATATAAAATATCTTGATTGTGGGAACTTAACAAAATAGGTGTTTGCCAATTAAACCTGTAAGGTGTTTCTCCTAGTTCATGTTTAGGTTGAATATAAGCTTGCTCACCAGTTTCTCTGTTTATTCTAAAATAATTTCCAAATTGGAAACCTGTGTAAACTATATTGTGATCTCTGTTATCTACTTGTATTTGCATACCATCGCCACCCATTATACTCTTCCAAGGATATTGTCCTTCTTGGTGCCAAGATTTATCTTCTGGAGCATTATGAGCACCAACCCATACACCATTATCCTGTAAGCCACCATATACATTGTATGGTGTTTCATTATCTACCTGTATAGCATAAAATTGACCAACAGATGGTTGGTTGGCTTTAATCCAATTTTCACCATCATCATATGTAATGTTTACACCACCATCATTACCATTAATTAGGTGGTTAGGATTGTTTGGGTTTATCCAAAGTGCATGATGATCTGCGTGTACATTTTCTGCACTTATGCTTATAAATGTTTTACCACCATCTTTAGATTTTAGTATTGGTACGCCAGATATATAAATATGGTCTTTGTTTTTTGGATTTACTTGTATTTGCGCAAAGTAGTAACCATAGCTGTAAAAGAGATCATCAATATAATCTTCATTCATTTTAGTCCAACTCTTTCCGCCATCATTGCTTCTGTATACTTCTGCTCCAACCACTGGTGTGTCAAATAATAATGAATTTGCATCTTCTAAATACTTAGCAAGATCTACAGGTTTTACAGAGCCTGTACGTACCATTTGTTTTACATTTTCTGCTCTGTATTTTTCTTGAAACCCATTTTCTTTAAGGTAAGCATTTAGTTTCTTGTCTTCTAAAGATAAGAAGGTTTGTGCGGTCATTGCTTTAAAGTCATCCTTCTTAAGTTTCCCAGAAGTGTTGTCTTCATTTTTAGATGTCTTTTCTCTTCGGAATTGACTATCGTGTACAGCATAAACTGTATTGTCATCGTAAACAGCAAGGCCTATCCTTCCTACACCTTGTCCTGTTGGAAATCCAGAGCCTTTAAGGGAAATCTTCTCCCAAGTGTTTCCTGCATCGGTACTTTTATAAATTCCAGAACCTTCACCGCTTCCGTCAAAATTCCAAGCTTTTCTGTCTTTATCCCAAGACGCAGCAAATTGAATATTAAAATTTTCTGGAGATACAGCCAGGTCAATGATGCCACTTTCAGAATTAACGTATAAGGTTTTATTCCAAGTTGTACCGCCATCGGTTGTTTTGTATACACCACGCTCTTCATTTTCTGAATATAAATGTCCTACTGCAGCAACCACAACTTCATCTGGATTATTAGGGTTTATACGTATTCGGCCTATGTGATGTGAGTCTAATAAGCCTTTGTTAACCCAAGTTTCACCTTTGTCTGTACTTTTTAAAATACCTATACCAGCATAACTGGAGCGAGAAGAGTTATTTTCTCCTGTACCAACCCATATTGTTCCGTTTTTCCAGTCTACTGCAATATCACCTAGGTTTTGAGTATCACTATTATCCATAATTGGCGTGAATGTGGTGCCATTATTATGCGTATACCAAAGACCGCCACTAGCATAGGCTACATAAAACTCAGACGGCATATTTGGATTAACATCTACATCTACAACACGGCCACTCATAACTGTTGGTCCTATGTTTTCAAAAGGAACATTTTTTACGATGGAAGTTTCCATCATAGTTGCTTTTTGCTGTAAAGATTCTTTAATTGTTTGAGCAGATGTTGCTTTGGTTTGTGCAAAACTTGTAAGTGCGAGACCAATACAAGCTATCGTGGTAAGATATGGTTTAATCATTATAGTGGTTGTTTTTAGAAGGCTCAAATTACAAAATACAAATCTAATTTTTATCATTTTTTACCCTATTGAAAGTGTCTTTAGGTGCATGATTAAGATTTTAACTTCAAAAGATTGCAAAAACTTCAAATTTACACTCAGTTTAACACGCATTGATTGTCAATTTCTTAATTTTGAAAGACTAGCAAATTAGTACCAGTTATTGCATTTTTAGCATACTGGATAATCTTTATTTTTTAACCTAAAACGATCTGCATAGCAGAGAATGAGTATGAAGTACGACCCAATTAATCCGAAATTATTTATTAAGAACCGTAAAAATTTTATGGCTCAGATGAAACCATCTAGCCTTGCAATTTTTAATTCTAATGATATATATCCTGTAGGTGCAGATAGTACCATGCCCTTTAACCAAGCAAGAGATATCTTTTACTTGAGTGGTGTAGACCAAGAAGAAAGTATTTTAGTATTATTTCCAGATGCTCCAAAAGAAAAACATAGAGAAATATTATTTCTAAAAGAAACTAACGAGCACATTGCTGTTTGGGAAGGAGAAAAGCTAACAAAAGAAAAAGCCTTAGAGACTACAGGCATAAAAACGGTGTATTGGCTTAAAGAGTTTGATAAAATTCTTTTTGAAGTTATGACTCAATGTGATACTGTATATATAAATACAAATGAGCATTACCGCGCAAATATTGAAACAGAAACTCGAGAAGCACGATTTGTAAAAGGATTATTAGAAAAATATCCAGCACATAGTGTTGCTAAAAGTAATCCTATCTTACAACGATTACGCTCTGTGAAAGACCAGATAGAGTTAGATATAATGCAACAGGCATGTAATATCACAGAAAAAGGATTCCGTAGGTTATTAAACTTTGTGAAGCCTGGTGTTTGGGAATATAATATAGAGGCAGAGCTTATGCATGAGTTCTTAAACAATCGCTCTAAAGGGTTTGCATACACACCAATTGTTGCCAGTGGTAATAATGCTAATGTTTTACATTATATAGAAAATAACCAACAGTGTAAAGATGGCGATTTAATACTTTTAGATGTAGGAGCAGAGTATGCTAATTACAGTAGTGATATGTCTCGTACAATTCCTGTAGGTGGTAAATTTACCAAGCGCCAAAAAGAAGTTTACAATGCAGTAAATAAAGTAAAAAATGATGCAACTAAACTATTGGTGCCAGGAGCATATTGGGAAGAGTATCACGTAGAAGTTGGTAAGATGATGACATCTGCATTGATTGATTTAGGTTTGTTAAATAAAGCCGATGTGAAAAATGAAAACCCAGACTGGCCAGCATACAAAAAGTATTTTATGCACGGTACCTCTCACCACATAGGGTTAGATACGCATGATTATGGTTTACTTCATGAGCCAATGCAGGCAAATAATGTATTTACTGTAGAGCCAGGAATTTATATTCCAGAAGAAGGATTTGGTATTCGATTAGAAGATGATTTGGTTATACAAGAAAATGGCGAACCATTTAATTTAATGGGCAACATTCCTATTGAAGCAGATGAGATTGAAGAGATAATGAATAGCTAATAAAGTTAAAATACTTTTAAGTTGATTATATTTATTCTGGTGATAGCGTTTTAGGACACATCACCAGAATTTTTTTATAATAACATTGGCTAATTAACGTAGTATAGGACTATTAATATAATTATGAAAACAGCATTAATAACAGGCGCAAGTAGTGGTATTGGGCGCGCAACAGCAATCGCATTGGCAAAAGCAGGATTTAGCTTAATTCTTTGCGGAAGACGACAAGAACGCTTAGATGAATTAAAAAATAAATTGAGCACATTGGGCAGAATGCATACGCTTAATTTTGACATAAGAGATAAAGAAGCCGTCTTTAAGGCTATTGATAGTTTGCCTTCAGATATTAAAGCTATAGATGTGCTTATAAACAATGCGGGAAATGCGCACGGTCTAGATCCTATTGAAAAAGGAAGTTTAGAAGATTGGGATGCCATGTTAGATATTAATGTAAAAGGCTTGTTGTATGTAAGTAAAGCTATTTTACCAGGAATGCTACATAGAGAATCAGGTCATATTATTAATGTAGGATCTACTGCAGGAAAAGAAGTATACCCCAATGGAAATGTGTATTGTGCCAGTAAACATGCTGTAGATGCACTAAACCAAGCAATGCGAATTGATCTTAATGGAAAAGGTATAAGAGTTGGTGCCATTAATCCTGGAATGGTAGAAACTGAGTTTAGTAAAGTGCGTTTTAAAGATGATGTAGAGAGAGCAGAAAAAGTATATCAAGGTTTTCAGCCATTAAAACCAGAAGATGTTGCAGATATTATAACGTTTATGGTAACAAGACCTTATCACGTAAATATTGCAGATCTTACAGTAATGTGCACTGCACAGGCTTCTAGTACCATAGTAAATAAAGCCTAACTTTAAAAATTTCAATAATGTCTTTAGTTCATACCAAACTACCAAATACAGAAACTTCAATCTTCTCAGTAATGAGTAAGATGGCTAATGAATATAATGCATTAAATCTTTCTCAAGGGTTTCCAAATTTCGAAAGTGATCCAGAGCTTATTGCATTAGTTGAGCGCGCTATGATAAATGGCCATAACCAATATGCGCCAATGCCAGGCGATATTTTCTTAAGAGAACGTATTATTGAGAAAACAAATACGTTACATAACAGCAACTATACTTCAGAAGAAAACATTACTGTTACAGCTGGTGCAACCCAAGCTATTTTTACAGCAATTGCAGCAACAATACATAGAAACGACGAGGTAATTATATTTACGCCTGCATATGATTGTTACGCACCATCTGTAGAGTTGTTTGGTGGTGTGGTTAAAGCAATACAGTTGAAAGCTCCTCATTTTACACCAGACTGGAATATAGTTAAAGATACCATTACAGATAAAACTAAGATGGTTATCATAAATACACCTCATAATCCTACTGGTACTATTTGGAGTGAAGAAGATATGCTCACTTTACAATCATTACTGAAAAATACAAACATACTTTTATTGAGTGATGAGGTGTATGAGCATTTAATTTATGATAATGCTATACATTATAGCGCTGCAAAATTTGAAGATTTAAGACAACGTAGTTTTATAACAGCTTCTTTTGGAAAAACATTTCATAACACTGGCTGGAAAATGGGCTACTGTATAGCGCCTAAAGAGTTAACTAAAGAGTTTCAAAAAGTACACCAGTACAATGTTTTTTCAGTAAACGCACCTATACAGAAAGCACTAGCAACGTATTTAAATGATGCATCACATTACTTGAAGCTGAGTGACTTTTATCAGCAAAAAAGAGACTTTTTCTTAAAGCAAATACAATCATCTCGATTTAAATTTACACCTGCTAAAGGCACGTATTTTCAATCATTAGATTTTTCTGAGATAACAACTGAAAGTGATGTTGTGTTTGCCGAGCGCTTAACAAAAGACTACGGTTTGGCAACAATACCAACTTCAGTCTTCAATAAAAATAAAGAAGATTTTAAATTGTTAAGAGTATGTTTTGCCAAAACTGATAACACGTTAGAAAAAGCAGCCAGCATACTTAATAGTATTTAACATACTTTAAAACTAACTAACAGTATTTTAATAGTTGTTCTTATAGTATAACCTATTTCATTTTTAGTTTTATAAAAAAAAACAATTATGAATTATACACTCAAGAACATTTATAAAATACTAACTATTGTAACCTTAGCTTTGTTTGGTTTTACAACCCAAGCACAAGCAGACTTAACAATTAATGGTTATTTAGAATCTGGCGATGAGGTTGCTAATGCAGGAGATAGAGTTTCATTAGAGTACGTTATGCGTAATTTAGGAAATTATGATGTTGAAGATCCTGTAGTAAGCTTTTACCTTTCTGAAGATCCTATCGTAGGAGGCAATGATTATTTCTTAGAATCTGAAGATGGTTCAGACCTTGAAGCTTATGAGGTTGAAGATGAAAGTGAACAAGTTCCACTACCTTACAATATTCCTAGAGGACAATATTATGTGCTGTTAGTTATAGATCCTTACGATTACGTGTCAGAGCGCAACGAAGGAAATAATGTTGAAGCTGTACCAATCACAATTCAATAATAACAAGACATTTAAGTATTAAAAAAAGACGAACTATTTAGTTCGTCTTTTTTATTCAGTTTGTTTTAAGATTCTTTAAGTCCGTTTAGCATAGCCTTACTTGTCTTTTCAAGATCAAATTCTGTTTTCCAGTTCCAATCTTTTCGAGCGGCGCTGTCATCTATCGAGCTAGGCCAAGAGTCTGCTATTGCTTGGCGGTAATCTGGGTTGTAGGTGATTTCAAATTCTGGGATATGAGACTTAATAATTTTTGAAATGTCTTTAGGCGTAAAGCTTAATCCGGCAAGATTATAGGCGCTTCTTATAGTAAGGTTTTCTGCTGGCGCTTGCATTAACTCTAATGTGGCACGAATAGCATCATCCATATACATCATAGGTAGCGCTGTATTTTCAGATAGGAAACACTCATACTTTTGTTCTTTAAGCGCTTCAATATATATATCTACAGCATAGTCTGTTGTGCCGCCACCTGGTAAAGTTTTGTAGCTTATTAAACCAGGATACCTTATACTTCTTACATCTACCCCATATTTATTAAAGTAGTACTCACACCAACGTTCTCCTGTTTGTTTACTTATACCATAAACAGTGCTAGGCTCCATTATTGTCGTTTGTGGTGTGTCGTTTTGTGGTGTTGTAGTACCAAATACAGCAATACTAGATGGCCAGAATATGCGCTCTATCTTTTTTTCTTTTGCAAGATTTAAAACATTGAATAAAGAATTCATGTTAAGGTTCCAGGCACGCATAGGGAATTTTTCTGCAGTGGCACTAAGCATAGCAGCCATAAGGTAAACAGTGTCTACTTCGTAATGCATGACAACCTCTTCAATAGCTTTTAAATCTGTAGCGTCTAACTGCTCAAAAGGACCAGAAGCCATAAGAGTTTCGTTACCTTCTCTAATATCTCCGGCAATAACATTATCAGGACCATAAAGGTCTCTCAGCTTCATTGTGAGTTCAGTTCCAATTTGTCCGCAGGCACCAATAACAAGAATAGTTTCAGGCATAATAGTTGTAATTTTTTTTGAGGTTTCAAAGGTATTTAATTTTAATACAGAAAGAGAACTCTTTTTAATAATCTCAGTATTTTTAAGAGCACAACGTGTCAACCGATGCTTATATTAAATGATATTGAAGGGTTTGTGGTTTAAAAGCGATAATTTACTTTTACCAAATGAAGTTATTAAGAATTTTAGGTATAGCAATATTTGTATTTACTGCTTGTGAAGATAATACCACTGTAACAGAAAATGCTGCAGTTGGGCAAGACTCTATAGTACTTAATCAAAAAGTTAAGTCTGGCAAAACAATACAAGTTACCTTGCAAAGCGAACCAAATGAGATTGTGGTAAATTGGTTGGCATATATTACAGCACAAGATGAAATACGTAATTTAGAGAATGCAAGCTTGCAAAATGTAGTAGAAAAAGCAGTGCCATTATCTAAAATAATGACAGAGCTAAGAAGTACTGTGCCAGAGCAATTATCCTCTAAGGCAGTTATGTCTAGGCTTGTTGTGTTAGAGACAAAAACAAAAATCTTAGAGCAGTTAACCAGAAGACAAACCTTAGATGCAGACAAGGTTTTAGTTATAGCTAAAGAATTACCACAGGATTTTGAGAACTTTAAGCTTCAGCTAAATGAATTATTTTTAAAGACACCAGATCAATTCGAGATAGAATTAGATGATAGGTTAGATTCAATTCAAAAAGCAAATGAAGAAAATTCTCAATTACAATTAACTCCAAAAGAGTTGGAGCCTAATGAATTTAAAGTTTTAGGATCAGACAATTAATTATGAAACAACTATTTACCTTACTTATAGCTATTGCACTTTTAAGTTGTAATGACCATCCACATGATCATGATACATTAACAGAACCTGTTTTACAGCCTAAAACAGAGGTGAAGAAAGAAATTAACTCCAGATTAGATGCTTGGCATAAGGCTGCTGCTGAAACCAATTTTGACATCTATTTTAATATAATGACAGATGACGGTGTTTTTATAGGAACAGATGCTACAGAAAATTGGCAAAACTCTGATTTTAAAGAATTTTCAAAACCTTATTTTGATAAAGGTAAAGCGTGGAATTTTACAGCATTAGACAGAAATATTTATCTAGGAGAATACCAAGATGTTGCTTGGTTTGATGAACTTTTAGATACTCAAATGGGCATCTGTAGAGGTAGTGGTGTTTTGGTAAAAGACAGTTTAAATTGGAAAATAAAACATTACGTATTATCCATAGCGATACCTAATGAAAATGTAAAAGAAGTTACAGCTCTTAAAAAAGAGTTTGATAATGCGCTTATAAAACGCCTTTCACAAGACAATTAAAATTTAAAGCTCCTTATTAAACTCAAACCCCAATAGAGTGTTTAATTTTTGAGAGTAAATTACTTTACCCTTAGACACAGACTCTTCATCAAATTGAGGTTTTACCAAATCCATAGCTTCTGCTTTAAATTGATAGTAATTTTTACGGGTTTGGTGTATAGGGTTTACAGCATGAAATGTTTCTCCAAAAACGCCTTTGTTAATTATAAGGTTTAAAATGTTAACTGCATCTTCTTGATGAATCAAGTTTACTGGAGCTTCTGGGTTTTTAAGGTCTGTTTTACCAGACAATGAAATAGCAGGATGTCTGTCGCCTCCAATTAAACCTCCAAATCTTACTATTGTAGTATTAAATTCTTTGGCTTGTTTTACTAAAGTTTCACCTTCAATTAGTTTTCTGGCTTTTTTTGAGATTCCGTTAGGTTCAGTTTCTTCTGTAATAACTTTAAAACCATCTTCGTCTGCTTCCTCATCCTCAAATACAGATGTGGTGCTTACATAAAGTAAGTTCTTTACATCAGACTCTTTTAATACAGACATGAAATGAGCAATTTTAGATGCATAATTTAACTCTGGCTGTTTTCTTAAACGTGGCGGAAAAGCCATAACTAATGTCTCTGTATCTTTAAGGAATTCTAAAATATCACCATCTATATTGTGTTCATTAAGCTCTATATTAAATGGTACGATACCAACTTCAGACAACAGTTTAAGGTTCTCTTTTGTTGTTGTACTTCCTTTTACAGTGTAGCCTTGGTCTAAAAGTTTTTTTCCTAGAGGTAGTCCTAGCCAACCAGTGCCTAATATTGAAATTGTTTTATTCATAAACGTTTATAGGTTTAGGTATTGGAGTAAAATCCCAAGTATTTAAGTTAATTGTTTTTTTAGAAATTATAGCGTCATTAAGTACAAATGGCTTTGGTATCATAGTGTTATTACGTTGTTGTAATGGCACTTCAGGATTAGTTAATAAATCATTAGACGCTTCATAAAGCACAAATTCTGGTTTATGATTTTTGTCTAATTCAATACTCAATCTTAGTGTATCCATATCTGTAACATAATACGTTAGTACATGATTACTATTGCGTTTCTTGTATTTATGAGGCCCTTCATTTTCTTTATCTGTATTTCCTACAGTAAGATTATTAGCAGAAAACGACTTAAAACTTATGGTGTCTTTTGTATATAGCTCCATACGATTTAGTCTTCTGTTAGGAGCTATTTTAAAATGATAGGTTGTTGTGGCGGCAGAAGAGCTATCATTTCTAATAATTTCTATACTAGGTTCTGGTACACTAACTGGCGGTGCAATTTTAGAAAATGTGTATCCAGTATTGTATTTGCTTTTAAACGTTACCTCAGGCTTATACTCAATAGGGTCATCTCCTAAAACACTCTTTGTCCAATCATCTAAAATTGAATCATAAGTATACCAATGTGCTTTTAAATCGTCTTGATTAAAACTATAAACCAAACTATTTGGTTTTGGTTGTTCCTCACTAAATTGAGCATTAAGATGTGCTTTTATAAAGAATACAGCGCTTAACAAAAGAAATACACTTCCAAATATATATTTGCGTTTATAAAAGCCGAATACAGGTAATAATAAACCAAAAAGTAATACGGTAAATAAAGAACTTACCATGAGCATTTTTAAACCTAGACCTACTGGAAAAAATTGAATAAGTGGCGCTAATATTATAATACTTAAGCCATTTATAAGAGCTAAAAGTAAAGGCATTGGCTTTCGTTGTCTTATACAAAGCCAAAAAGACAATAATCCTAAAAATACAGGAATTATAAAAAACGAAACTCCTTTTAAACCAATGGCAATTGCTATACATACAATGAGCCATATAGTAATTGGCGCAATTAAAAGATTAACTGTGGTAAGTGTTTTTGCCAAGCGAGCGTAAACAAACCAAATAATACCAAGAGTAAGACAAACAAAAGCTGCTATATAGAAGTGACCGTTGTAAGTGAAACCCTGTAAAATTTCTTGATATTGAGGATATATAGCCAACAAGGCTTTCCATCCTAAAAAAGAAATTAATGGTGCGCCTATAAGAACTACTAAAAAAGGAATAAACCCTAAAAACAACTCTTTACTTTTTAATCTTCTTTTTTTGAAACCATATAACAAAAGCCCAATAAACAAAAGTATAGCAAGTATTAACATAGGTGTTACCCAAGCAAAAGGGTAATGCACTAAAGTAGAAAACGGTAAATCAAAATAAACATCGTCATTTTCTGTGTGTAAATTATCAAGGTTAGTGTTGCTAAAGTGTTTAAGCAATGGCATTAAGTAACTGGCTTGATGTGCCAAGGAAGTTTTATCTAAACGTTGTGGGCTGTCTAAAGCAGTGTGGTAATCATAATGATCATCAATAAAAGCAAAAAAGAAAGAGTTTATATTCTTGTCTTCTCTAAATATAGTTGAGTCTGTATCATTAGGTAAAAGTTTATAAACACTATACATTAAGGATGTTGCCACAGGAAACTCAACATTTGCTTGATTAAACGAAGCTATTAAGCCGGAGTTTCCACCATTTGTTTCAACAATCATATTACTTGGTCCGCCACTACCGCGAGCTTCAAAATTTAAAACGAGACCTACATCATTAGCCCAATCATGTTCATTAACAAAAAGTTTTGCGCCATTTAATCCTAGCTCTTCAGCATCTGTAAATAATATAATGATATCATTTTCATGTGAAGTTTGGTTGCTTAAAAACGCTCTAATACTTTCAAGAATTGTAGCAACACCACTTCCAGCGTCGCTAGCACCTTTAGCAGAATGAGGATTACTATCATAGTGAGACATAAGCACCAGAGCTTTAGCATCTGGATTAGTGCCAGGTATTCTGGATAAAATATTTATAGGCTTTACCAAGATGCCATCATCAGATAAGCAATAGCCTTCTTGAGTTTGAACTTCTAACCCCATTTTTTGCAACTGCTGTACAATATAGTTTCTTACAAATGCATGTTTAGTTGTGCCAACAGCATGAGGATTTTGCCCTATCTGCTCTACATGACTAAATGCTCTATCCATACTAAAGCCAGAAGTGGTGTAATTGGCGTCTGGCAGCAATCTTGCGAAACTAAAATATAGTAGAGCAAGAATTAAAAATAGACTTGTAAGTGTAGAAAATAAGTTTTTCATAATACGAAATCGTAAAACTTAAATTTATGAAATAATAGTGTCAATATATAAATTCTAGTCAAGTGGTTTTGTATGTCATGAAAAAAGCCTCTATAACTTAAAAGAGATAAGTTGTAGAGGCTTGATAATTAAGTTACTCAATATTATTTTATAATATCTTTAGAAGCTTGAAGCGCTGCAGAGATACCATCTGGCTTTTTGCCACCTGCAGTAGCAAAAAATGGTTGACCGCCACCGCCACCTTGTATGTGTTTCCCAAGATCTCTAATAATTTTACCAGCATTTAAATCTTTTTCGGCTACTAAATTTTTAGATATATAACAACTTAATAAAGCTTTGCCATTATGATTAGAGCCAAATACTAAAAATAAATTATCTACCTCACCGCCAATTTCAAAAGCTAAATCTTTCATACTGCCAGCATCTAAATCTATTTCTTTAGCAAGAACATTAATACCATTTATGGTTTCAAGTTCTTGTTTAAGCTCTGCTTTTAAATGTTTTGCTTTATCTTTTAATAATTGCTCTACCTGCTTTTTAAGCTCAGAGTTTTCTTCCTGTAATGAGCTTACTGCTTTTACAGTATCTTGAGGATTTTTAAGAATACTCTTTACATCTTCTAAAATCTGATTTTGTTTTGCGTAGTAAGTATCAACAGCATCATTACTAATAGCTTCAATACGTCTTATGCCAGATGCTACAGCACCTTCAGAAATTATTTTAAAGTGTCTTATTTCAGAGGTATTGTTAACGTGTGTACCGCCACAAAGCTCCATAGATTTACCAAAGCGAATTGTTCTAACTGCATCGCCATATTTTTCGCCAAACAATGCAATTGCGCCTTCGTCTAATGCTTTTTGATGAGGTATGTTTCGTTGTTCTTCCAGAGGAAGTTGTTCTCTTATACGAGCGTTTACAAAATCTTCAACTTGAGTTAGCTCTTCTGCTGAAACCTTCGAGAAATGTGAGAAATCAAACCTTAAATTTCCACTATGAACCATAGATCCTTTTTGCTCAACGTGAGTTCCTAAGACAGATCTTAATGCTTGGTGTAATAAGTGTGTGGCAGTGTGGTTAGAAGCAGAGCGCATACGTTGCTTGCTGTCTACAACTGCTTTAAAAGTAGCTTCTGGGTGTTTTGGAAGGTTTTTAGTAAAATGTACAACTAAGTTGTTTTCCTTTTTTGTATCTACAATATAAACAACATCGCCGTCTGGAGATTCTAAATATCCTTTGTCTCCAACTTGACCACCACCTTCTGCGTAAAACGGAGTTAAGTTAAACACAAGCTGATACATTTCTCCATCTTTCTTATTTTCTACTTTACGGTAACGCGTTAGTTTAACCTGAGCTTCTAAATGGTCATAACCAATAAACTCTTGTTCAGCATCATCAATTAATGTAACCCAATCTCCTGTTTCTGTTTTAGTAGCTTCTCGAGAACGGTCACGTTGCTTTTTTAATTCAGCGTCAAATTCAGCTTCATTTAAAGAAAAACCACGTTCTCTTAAAATTAGGGAAGTTAAATCTATAGGGAATCCATAAGTATCGTAAAGCTCAAAAGCTTTCTTGCCAGAAATTTCTTTGCTTTTAGATTTTTCGATAATGTTATCTAATAAAACAAGACCTTGATCTAATGTTCTTAAAAATGAGCTTTCTTCTTCTTTTATAACATTGTAAATAAGGTTTTCCTGCTTAACCAACTCTGGGTAAGCATCTCCCATTTGTTTAGTAAGCGTCTTTACCAATTTATAAATAAATGGTTCTTTAGTGTTTAAGAATGTAAAGCCATAACGTATACCACGACGTAAAATACGGCGTATAACATAACCTGCTCCAGTGTTACTAGGAAGTTGGCCATCTGCAATTGAAAAAGCAACTGCGCGTACGTGGTCAGATATTACTCTTATGGCAATGTCTGTTTTTTCAGAAGATCCATAGGTTGTAGCTGTAATGGTTTCTATTTCCTTAATAAGTGGCGTAAAAGCATCTGTATCATAATTAGAGGTTTTATCCTGTAATACCATACACAAACGCTCAAAGCCCATACCTGTGTCTACATGTTGTGCAGGTAGTTTTTCTAAAGAGCCATCTGCTTTTCTGTTGAATTGCATGAAGACTAAATTCCAAATCTCTACTACTTGAGGATGATCTTCATTTACAAGCTCTGCACCAGATACTTTATCTTTTTCTTCTTTGCTACGTAAATCTACGTGTATTTCTGAGCAAGGACCACAAGGACCTTGAGCACCCATTTCCCAGAAGTTGTCTTTTTTGTTTCCATTTAAAATACGATCTTCAGAAATATGATTCTTCCAAAAATCATAAGCTTCTGTATCACGTTCTAAACTTTCAGAAGCATCACCTTCAAAAATTGTAACGTATAAGTTGTCTTTATTTACCTTGTAAACTTCTGTAAGCAACTCCCAAGCCCAAGCAATAGCTTCTTCTTTAAAGTAATCTCCAAAACTCCAGTTTCCTAACATTTCGAACATTGTATGGTGATAGGTGTCTATACCAACTTCCTCTAAATCGTTGTGCTTACCACTAACGCGCAAACATTTTTGCGTGTCTGTAACTCTACTACTTTTAGGATCTCCATTACCTAAGAAAAACTCTTTAAACTGGTTCATCCCAGCATTTGTAAACATTAGCGTAGGGTCATCTTTAATGACCATTGGGGCAGAAGTGACAATGCTGTGTTTTTTAGATTTAAAAAACTCGAGGAATGTTTTACGAATATCTTGAGACGTCATTAGTCAAATGTTAATTACTTTAAGAAAAATTTATTTTTTTATATTTGTCACTTCCGCTTAGTTTTTTCGTCGTTAAGGGCGTACAGATATATCGGCAAAAATAACATATTTAAACGAATGAGTAAGGTAAAATACTATTATGACAGTGACACACTTTCCTATCGAAAGATAGAACGAAAGAAGGGTCGTCGTTTTGGGTTTACATTCCTTATAGTTATTGGTGTTGCTCTAGCGGGTTTTCTATTTCATATTCTTTATTTAAACCTTCCTCAGATTGAAACGCCAAAGGAAAAAGCTTTAAAACGAGAGTTGGCTAATATGGAAATACAGTATGATATCCTTAATAAAAAAATGGATCAAGTAAATGCTGTACTTACAGATATTGAAGATAGAGACAACAATATATACAGGCTTTATTTTGAAGCAAATCCAATTCCTGAAGAGGTGCGCCGTGCAGGTTTTGGAGGTATAAACAGATATAAGGATTTAGAAGGTTACGATAACTCAGAATTAATTATAAAGAGTAACAAACGTATGGATGTTATTACCAAACAATTGGTAGTACAGTCTAGATCTCTTGATGAAATTGCAGTGTTGGCAGAAGACAAGGAAAAACTTCTTGCTGCAATACCTGCAATACAACCTGTAAGAAACAAAGACTTAAGTAGAATTGCTTCTGGATATGGCTGGCGAAGCGATCCTTTTACTAAGGCTAGAAAATTTCATTACGGTATGGATTTTACCTCACCAAGAGGTACACCAATTTATGCAACAGGAGATGGTGTTATTGAGCGCGCCGATAGCAGATCTACCGGTTATGGAAATCATATTAGGATAGATCACGGTTATGGTTATACCAGTTTATATGCGCACTTATATAAATACAATGTAAAAAAAGGCCAACGTGTTAAACGTGGCGATGTTATTGGCTTTGTAGGAAGTACGGGAAGATCTCAAGCACCACACCTGCACTACGAGATATTTAAAGATGGAGAACGTATTAACCCAATTAATTTTTACTACGGGAATTTATCTCCAGCAGAGTTTAATGAAATTCTACAAAAATCTCAGCAAGAAAATCAATCTCTGGATTAATATTCTTCCTCATGTAACATAACAGTTGCAAATCATACTAATAGATTGTAATACTATGTTAATAGGCACTTAGAGTGTGTATTTTGCAATAATGGTATTTAAAAAATGTCTAATTTAGCAGTATGCATATATCGCTTCCACAGAAATTATATTACAGTATTGGAGAAGTGGCAGAAGCCTTTGGTGTAAATGCCTCTTTAATACGATTTTGGGAAAAAGAATTTGATGTTCTGAAGCCCAAGAAAAATGCAAAGGGAAACAGGAAGTTTACACCTGAAGATATTAAGAATCTTCAATTTATCTATCATTTGGTTAAAGAAAGAGGCTTTACTTTAGAGGGCGCAAAAACTCATTTAAAGGAGCAAAAACACCAATCTTTAAAAACATTTGAGATAATTAGAAAATTGGAGGCTATTAGAGCAGAATTAAACGAATTAAAAAACAACCTTTAAACAAATACCAACCTAAACTCACTATCATGAAAAAGTGGCTTATACCCGTAATTATTATTGTTGTATTAGGATTTGTAATCTATAATATGACTGTTGGCTTTAACAACAATGCTGTAGAGATGCGAGAAGACGCAAAAACAGCTTGGAGTAATGTAGAAAGCTCTTACCAAAGACGAAATGACCTTATCGGTAATTTAGTTAAAACTGTGCAAGGTGCAGCAGATTTTGAACGTACAACTTTAACCGAAGTTATTGAGGCACGTGCAAAAGCAACATCTGTTAATATAGATGCAAACAATCTTACGCCAGAAGCAATCTCTAACTTCCAACAAGCTCAAAGTGGTTTGTCTGGGGCACTATCTAGATTGTTAGTAACTGTTGAGCGTTATCCAGACCTAAAAGCAAATCAAAATTTCCTAAATCTGCAATCTCAATTAGAAGGCACAGAGAATAGAATTAATGTTGCAAGAGATCGTTACAATGCTCAAGTAGGTGAATATGAAAAATACACCAACAAATTTCCGAACTCAATCTTTGCAGGTTGGTTTGGCTTTGAAGAAATGACGCGTTATGAAGCAGATGCAGGTAGTGAAAATGCGCCAGATGTAGATTTCGATTTTAATTAAGCCTATGTCTAAAGTTGAAGATTTTCTTACTAAAAACGACGAAGCAGAAATTGTTGAAGCTATTCGTGTAGCAGAAAAACAAACGTCTGGTGAAATACGCGTGCATTTAGAAAAAACCTATGATGGTGATCATTTTGATCGTGCGTTAGAGTTATTTCATCAATTAAAGATGGATAATACAAAGCAGGAAAATGGTGTGCTAATATACGTGGCTGTAGAGGATAAAAGCTTTGTTATTTATGGCGATAAAGGTATTAACGATGTTGTGCCTAATAATTTTTGGGAAAGCACTAGAGATGCCATGCAAGCCGAATTTAAAAAAGGTGATTTTAAACAAGGGTTAATTAATGGAGTATTGAGTGCAGGACAACAATTGCAAGCCCATTTTCCTTGGGATGCAGATGATGTAAATGAGCTTTCTGATGAAATCTCTAAAAGCTAATGCATAAATTAACAAACATATTACTTGTTTTAAGCTTAGCTATTGGTCAAATGGTTGTTGCGCAGCGCGATATACCAGAAAAACCAAGTGGCGCAGATAATCAAAAACCAGTATTTGATTATGCTGAAATTTTATCTGATGCTGAAGAAGCGCAACTTAATACTAAGCTAATAAGTTATGCAGACACTACATCTACGCAAATTGTAATTGCCACTATTGAGTCTTTAGAAGGAGAATATATTGGTTTATATGCGCCTAAATGGGCTCAAGAATGGGGTATTGGTCAATCTCAAGAAGATAATGGTCTCTTTATCTTACTTTCAGAAAGTGATCGCAAAATTTGGATAACTACAGGTTATGGTCTGGAAGAATATATGACAGACTATAGAACAAAAGAGATTATAGATAAAATTATAATACCAGAATTTAAATCTGGTAGCTATTATAGAGGTTTAGATAAAGGAACCACTGCAATATTTCAAGTTCTCGACGGAACCTTTAAAGGTACACGCCAATCTAATAGTAATGATGGCTTACCTATGGGTGTTATACTTTTCATTATTTTCATAATTATATTTATTGCACTTGCTAGCAAACGTGGCGGAAAAGGCGGCGGTTCTGGAACAAGACGTGCTGGAGACTCCTTGTTAGATGTTATAATCCTTAGCAGTATGGGTCGCGGCAGTTTTGGCGGCGGCGGTGGCTTTGGTGGCTCTTCTGGCGGCGGCTTCGGCGGTGGCGGTTTTGGTGGTGGCTTTGGTGGCGGTGGCTTTGGCGGCGGCGGCGCTGGTGGTGGCTGGTAATCTGCAGAGCATATATTTAACCAGAACCTTTTAAGATCCATTACCCTATTTTATGTCTTCAAAAACTAATTATTTAGAAATAAACAGAACATCATGGAATGCTCGTACAACACATCATATTACTTCAGAGTTTTATGATGTTAAAGGGTTTTTAGAAGGCAATACTTCACTTAAGTCTATAGAGTTAGAATTGCTAGGAGATGTAAAAGGAAAATCTATTCTTCATTTGCAATGCCACTTTGGTCAAGACACTATTTCTTTAGCTCGTTTAGGTGCCGAATGCACAGGTGTAGATTTGTCTGACAAAGCAATTGAGGCTGCAGAGCAATTGGCAGATAAAGCTAATATTGAAGCGTCTTTTATATGCTCAGATGTTTATGATTTGCCAAATAATTTAGAATCGAAATTTGATATTGTTTATACAAGTTATGGTGTTATAGGTTGGCTACCAGATTTAGATGCTTGGGCAAGAGTGATATCTAAGTTTTTGAAGCCTTCAGGAAAATTAGTTTTTGTAGAGTTTCATCCTGTAGTCTGGATGTTTGATGATGATTTTAAACATATTAACTATTCTTATTTTAATAAGGGTGAAATTGTAGAGACAGAAACGGGTACATATGCTCAAAAAGACGCGGATATTACAAACGATTATGTTTGTTGGAACCATAGTATGAGTGAAGTTGTAAATAGTTTAATTAAAAACGGATTGCAAATAAGTACTTTAAATGAGTATGACTACTCACCTTATAACTGTTTTAATAATACCGTGGAGTTTGTTTCAGGTAAATTTAGAATACAATCATTAGAAGAAAAAATACCAATGGTTTTTGCTATAAAAGCTACAAAAATATAAAGTGTGTGTTACTTAATATTATGCTTAAAACATAAGCTGTTTTCAACGTTTTTATATTGCCCATAATTAGGAATACGTTGGTAACCATATGAAGTGTAAAATGAAATAGCTGCTTTTTGTTTCTTGCCGGTTTCTAAAACACAGTTAAAATACCCTAATTCCTTAGCCCAATTTTCAAGAGCATCTAATAGTTTACTAGCAACAGATTTGCCTCTCTCATCTTGTAATACAAACATGCGTTTAATCTCGACCGTATTGTCATCAAAATGTTTAATAACACCACAGCCTATAGGTTTTTCATCGCTATAGGCTACAATAATATGGTTGTACTTGTTTGTATGATTAAATTGTTTGTAGAAAGCATGAAGAATCTCGCCATCTGCTTCAGCTAAATCCTTATTTAAAAGCGTTACTAAATAATTAAAATCTGAATCTTGAGATGTTGTTCTTTTTAAAGTCACCATCATTCAGCAGAGTCTAGTTATTTTTTTCTAAAGTAAATGCTAATAGGAACACCAGAAAAATCAAAGTTTTCTCTAAACTTGTTTTCAATAAAGCGCTTATATGGCTCTTTTATGTATTGCGGTAAGTTAGCAAAGAACGCAAATTGTGGTTGCGGTGTTGGTAACTGCATACAATACTTAATTTTAATATACTTTCCTTTAGTTGCTGGTGGTGGTTGGTTTTCTATAATAGGAAGCATTAAATCATTAAGTTTACTAGTCTTAATTTTTTGATTTCTTGCTTCGTATACTTCAACAGCAGTTTCAATAGCTTTGAAAATACGTTGTTTTGTTAAGGCAGATATAAAGATAATTGGCACATCTGTAAATGGTGCAATCTGTTCGTGAATATGCTTTGTAAACTCCTTTACGCTTTTGTGGTCTTTTTCAACTAAATCCCATTTGTTAACTAAGATCACTATTCCTTTTCGGTTACGTTCTGCTAGCCAGAAAATATTCTGTACTTGGTTATCAAAACCACGAGTAGCATCCATTACTAATAAACATACATCTGCATGTTCAATAGCGCGCACACTGCGCATTACAGAGTAAAATTCTAAATCTTCTTTAACTTTGGTTTTACGGCGTATTCCTGCAGTATCAACTAAATTAAACTCAAATCCAAAACGGTTGTATTTAGTGTCAATAGAGTCTCTTGTAGTGCCTGCAATGTCTGTTACGATATAACGGTCTTCGCCAATTAATGCATTTATAAATGAAGATTTACCCGCATTTGGTCTTCCTACAACAGCAAACCTAGGTAAGCTATCTTCTTCGCGTTCTTCTTTCTCTGGAAGAATCTTTACAAGCTCATCTAATAAATCACCTGTTCCTGCACCATTCATACTTCCAATAGCATGATATTCTCCTAAGCCAAGGTTGTAAAACTCCACAGCATCTGCGTGACGCTCTGCATTATCAACCTTATTTACAACAAGCATCATCGGCTTATTGCTACGGCGTAATAGTTTAGCAACATCTTCATCCATTCCAGTAATTCCAGATGTAACATCGACCATAAATAGGATGACATCTGCTTCATCTATAGCTAGCTCTACTTGCTTGTCTATTTCCTGTTCAAAAATATCATCAGACCCTACAACATATCCGCCAGTATCAATAAGTGTAAATTCTTTACCGTTCCAATCTGCCTTTCCGTAATGGCGATCACGTGTCACACCACTAATGGCGTCTGTAATGGCTTCTCGGCGTTGAATCATCCTGTTAAAGAATGTCGATTTACCTACATTTGGTCGTCCTACAATAGCTACAATAGCACTCATAATCTGTTTAATTTTGTGCAAAAATACGCTATTTGAGTTACGAATAACAGATATGAAACAACTAAGTTTGAGAGTGATTTAAAGTTACTTGCACCTTTGGTGTGGTGTTTAGCATAGTATTTATGGTCGTAAATTGAGAATATTCGCTTATTTTTCACTAAACTTGGCGTTCAATTTAATTTTTCTTTCCATATATGAGAATTATATATAGCTTTTTAGCCCTATTGCTATTTGTTGGTCCTACAACATTTGCACAAAAAGAAATTACACTAGAATCTATTTATGACGGTACGTTTAGACAAGAACGTTTACAATCTTTAAGATCATTAAATAATGGCGATGAGTATGTTGTACAGAATTACGACAGAGCAGCCAATACTATGACGGTAGATGTTTACAGTTATAAAACAGGTGAAAAAACACGAACGCTTATTAACTCTGCCGCTATTGAAGGATTACAGTATTTTCAAGGCTATGAACTTTCTAATAATGAAACCAAGGCTTTACTTTCAACCAATAACGAACAGATTTTTCGTAGATCCTCAAGAGGAATATATTATGTGTATGATTTAAACAATAAGGCAATTGTAAAAGTTAGTGAAAATAAAATACAAGAACCAACTTTATCTCCAGACGGCACAATGGTAGCCTATGTGTTTGAAAATAATATTTATATAAAGCACCTTGAATCTGGTGATACAGAACAGATTACTACAGATGGTGAAATTAATAGTATTATTAATGGTGTGACAGATTGGGTTTATGAAGAAGAATTTGCTTTTGTAAGAGCTTTTGATTGGAATGCAGACAGTAATAAGATTGCTTTTTTACAATTTGATGAATCTGAAGTTCCAGAATTCTCGATGGATCTTTTTAAGAAAGACCTTTATCCAACACAGGATGTATTTAAATACCCAAAAGCTGGAGAGAAGAATGCAGATGTAAGTTTACATATTTATGATCTAAATACTAAGCAAAGTATGCCGGTAAATCTTGGGAAAGAATATGAGTATCTGCCAAGATTAGAGTGGACAAAGAAAGCAAACATATTAAGTGTACAAGCGTTAAACAGATATCAAAACGATTTAGATTTAATTTTTGTTGATGCCGCTGCAAATACTTCAAAAGTTGTTCTTAATGAGAAGGATGAAGCATATATTGATATCACAGACAACCTTACATTTCTAAACGATAACAGTTTTATTTGGACATCAGAAAAAGATAACTGGAACCATATTTACCATTACTCTAAAGAAGGAAAATTAATTAATCAGGTTACAAAAGGAAATTGGGATGTGACAGATTACTATGGTTTTGACCAAAGAACAGGGCGCATCTATTTTCAAAGCACAGAAAATGGTAGCATAAATCGCGATGTATTTTCAATTAAGATGAATGGGAAAAACAAAGCTCAGCTAACTCAGAAAAGAGGAACCAACAGTGCAGACTTTAGTAGTGATTTTAGCTATTTCATTAATTCTTATACGAGCGCAAGAACACCTTACGAGTTTACTCTCATAGATTCTAAAACTGGAAAGAAAGTAAGAGATATAAAAGACAACAAAGCTTTGTTAGAGCAGTTGAAACCTTACAACTTGTCTTCTAAAGAATTTTCGACACTTAATGTTAATGGGAATGATTTAAATATGTGGATGATAAAACCACAAAATTTTGACCCTACAAAATCATATCCATTATTAATGTTTCAATATTCTGGTCCAGGTTCTCAATCTGTAACCAATTCATTTTATGGAACAAACGACTATTGGCACCAAATGCTTGCACAACAAGGTTACATAGTAGCTTGTGTAGATGGACGTGGTACAGGTTATAAAGGCGCAGATTTTAAGAAAGTGACTCAAAAAGAGTTAGGAAAGTATGAAGTTGAAGATCAAATACAGGCAGCAAAACAATTAGGAGCAGAGTCTTATATAGATGCTGAACGTATAGGTATTTGGGGTTGGAGCTATGGTGGCTTTATGTCTTCTAACTGTTTATTTAAAGGAAACGACACCTTTGCAATGGCTATTGCAGTAGCACCTGTAACAAGCTGGAGATTTTATGACAGTATATATACAGAACGTTATATGACAACACCACAAGAAAATGCAAGTGGTTATGATGATAACTCACCAATAAATCATGTTGATAAATTAAAAGGAGATTTCTTATTGGTACACGGTAGTGCAGATGATAATGTACACGTACAAAATACAATGCAAATGATTGAAGCCTTGATACAAGCCAACAAACAATTTGACTGGGCAATTTATCCAGATAAAAATCACGGCATTTATGGTGGAAATACCAGGTTACACTTGTATACTAAGATGACAAACTTTATTAAAGAGAACTTATAACTAACACAAAATAGATATGGAATATAGATTTGGAGGTTCAGCAACCAACCAGAAAACTGTTTTAGGACAACCATCAGGATTATTTGTCCTGTTTTTCACTGAAATGTGGGAGCGCTTTTCGTATTACGGAATGCGTGCTTTATTAGTACTTTTCTTAATAACAAATGTATTAGGAGATGCCGAAAAGGGCTATGCTCCAGGTTGGGGTTGGGAACGTGCAGATGCAGTAATACTTTATGGATGGTATATAGGATTAGTTTACTTAACACCTATAATTGGTGGTCTTATTGCAGATAAGTTTACAGGATACAGAAAAGCTGTTATTATTGGAGCAGTAATTATGACTGTAGGACATGCATCAATGGCTTTCGAGGTTTTTGCAGATTGGTTTTTCTACATCGGGCTAGTGCTATTGATTTTAGGAAATGGAATGTTTAAGCCAAATATTTCTTCAATGGTAGGACAACTATACAAATCACAAGGTGAAGAAAAAGATGCAGGATATACTATATTTTATATGGGTATTAACGCTGGAGCTTTCTTAGGAATTTTACTATGTGGTTACATAGGAGAGAATATAGGATGGCATTACGGATTTGGTTTAGCTGGTATTTTTATGTTCTTCGGAATGTTACAATTTTACTTTGGTCAAAAGATTTTCGGAAAAATTGGATTAAGTGCTAAGGCAGAAACAGATTTTATTGATGAACGCGGCATACAAGCAGAGGAAGATTTATTAGAAAATAAGCCAGAAGAAGTTCCGGCAAATGTGACTCGTGACCGTATTATTGTTATTTCAATATTCGCATTGTTTACTACATTCTTTTGGTGGGCATTTGAGCAAGCTGGATCTTCAATGACCATTTTTGCAAGTGATTATACAGACCGCGCATTAACAGGAGATTCTGCCCTAATATTTAAAATAATTAATACAATTATAACAGTAGTGCCATTGTTGGTAATTACATATGTATTGGGAATGCTGTTCAAACAGACATTTAAAAAGTTTGCTTTATCTAATTTTTGGCTCGGATTAAGTTTTGCTATTATTTGGGGAATCGTAATTTGGATGTTAGTGAGAGAATTTCAATCTGATACTACAGAAGTAGCAGCATCTTGGTTCTCAGTTTTAAACTCATTATTTATCATTTTGTTTGCACCGCTATTTGCAAAATTTTGGCAGTCTAGATTTAATCCTACAGGTCCAATTAAGTTTGCTATGGGATTAATCCTTGTAGGTATAGGTTTTGCAGCTTTAGCTTATGGCTCTATGGATATACCATTAGGTGCTAAAACAGCTTCAGTAAGTATGATATGGTTAGTATTAGCGTTCTTACTACATACACTAGGCGAGCTTTGTTTATCTCCAGTAGGTTTATCTTATGTAAGTAAATTAGCGCCTGTAAGATTAGTAGGTCTTATGTTTGGTATCTGGTTTATCTCTAACTTCTTGGCAGGAGTTATAGGTGGATGGACAGCAAGTTTTATGGATCCTATATTAGACGAACATGGACTTTCAACATTCTTTTTAATCTTTACACTTATTCCAATTGGAGCTGGTATCATTATGGTACTTATTTCTCCTATTATTAAGAGAATGATGCACGGTATTAGATAATTAAAAACTTATTATAACATTTTATACTAATCCTATAACATTTACGTTATAGGATTAGTTTTTAAATGGAAACATTCTAAATAACGGAATGATTTTTGTTTAATAAACATTACATATTATGAAATACACACTACTCTTAGTTCTTTTAATATTTACTACAACGCTATCTGCTCAAGAAGTAGAATGGATGAGTATGAATGATGCATTAGAAGCACAAAAAGAAAATCCTAAGAAGATTTTTGTTGATGTTTATACAGATTGGTGTGGTCCTTGTAAATTAATGGATAAGAAAACGCTGCAGAATAAAGATGTGGCTAAGTATATTTCAAATAACTATTATGCAGTAAAATTTAATGCAGAAGGTACAGAAGAGGTTAATTATAACGACTTTACTTATACAAACCCAAATTATAATCCAGACAGAAAAGGCAGGAACAGTCAGCATTTATTTGCTCACGCTTTAAAAATTACTGGATACCCAAGTATTGTGTTTTTTGATGAAACAGGAAAGGTTATAGCTCCTGTAGTTGGTTATCAAAGCCCAACTCAACTGGAAGTTTACCTTAAAATGATTAACAATGACGACTATAAACGTTTAAATACTGCTGAAGCTTGGAATGCCTATAAAGACAATTTCAACTATAAATTTAAAAATTAATTACCCAAGCTAACCAGCTTACGGTAAGTGTTAGTAGGACTGAATAGTGCTAAGATGTTCAGTCTTTTATTAGGAAAGCTCCTTTTTCTCCAGTTGGATGAAAAGGGAGTTTTTTATGTTTTGCAGTAGCTTTCCAACGTTTTACATAGCTTTTATAATTATTTCCATCTGCTATAATACGTTCTGGAGAAATAGAGTCTATAAGTCTATTTAAATTAATTTTTGGAGAATTGCTAAGTATGATGGTAGCGTTATTAAAAGCAGAACTATAAACACCTAAACTATCAATCACGTAAATACGATTACCCTTAAATTGATAAACATTTTTTAAGGGAACTGTAGAAACTGAATCTAAGTGACTACCAACAATATAATTTGAAACTAACTGCTGAGTAAATGAAGTGCTACTTGAATCTTTAAGCGACACTTCAAAATGTTCTCCTTTTTTTAAACCAATAACGGTTTGAGCAGTTTGCTGAAAAACTACAAACTCCTCAGTAGTCTTTGCAGTGTAGGACTCATACATAAACCCAAGTTGAAAAATAACTACAGCACAAAGTATATAAATGAAGTTTGTAGGCTTAAAACGTTGTATGGATATTAAAATAGTACCAATTAAAACATAAGTAACTATAGTTTGAATTTCTGAAAATGGGATCTCCTTAAATACAAAAGAATTTTGTTGTGCAACCCAACTTATAACAGAATTCATAAACCCGATTACTAGCCTGAAGCCTTCAGCTATAAACGAAGGTAGAATACCCAAAAGGGCTAATGAGATACAAAGAAGCCCATACCCTAAAATGATGCCTAAAAAGGGAATTATGATAAGATTTGTAACAAAAAACAACCCTGGAAATTGATGGAAATAAAATAAACTTAAAGGCAATACGCCAATCTGTGCAGCAATAGTTACAGTAAAAACACCCCATAAGATTCTTGAAATATAATATTTAGGTCTAGGAATGAGTTTAGATAATTTAGGCTGCAATAGTATTATAGAAAATACAGCCAGATAACTTAATTGAAAGCCCACTGAAAATAAAAATTGGGGTTCCACTAATAGTATTACAAGTGCAGATAAAAACAAGGTGTTCAAAGTACTAGTTTTTCTTTTCAGATTTAGTGCAACAGCTAAAAATGAAAACATTGTAACTGCTCTAATAACCGATGGAGATAAACCTGCAATTATTGCAAAACACCATAAAAAGAGTACAATTAAAACAGTTTTAAAGACATTGCCGTGTTTAAACCTGAAAAGTGGTGATAGTATAAGTTGAAGTAGCATTAGTATAATACCAACATGCAAACCAGAAACAGCTAAAATATGTATAACACCAGCAGATGCGTAGTCGTCATACATATCTTTTGAAATGTCTTTTTTTTGCCCTAATAATAATGCCTTTATAACAGCAAGTTCGTCACCTTTAAAACCATTGTCAATTAACGCTATTTCTATGTTGTTTCTCAACGTGTTCGCAATACTATACATTGAAATTTTAACCTCTGAAAATTGAAATATCTCTCGGTTGCTAATACTTACCTGTGCTAATATATTTTGATGCTCAAGATATTTAGCATAGTTAAATTGATATGGGTTTTTGGGTTCTGTAACTTTAGATAGTGTACTCTTAAAGGCTAAGTATTCTCCAATATTATACGTAGGTTTTAAAGAGTCTTCTATGCGAACCTTAAGTAGAATTTTACCAGTAATGGGCTTATTGTTTATACGCTCAATATTGAAAATATAATTTTCTGAATAACTATAAGGCTTAAGCTGTTCTAAAACATGTCCTTTTAAAGTTAATGTGTTTTCATATGAAATTGAGTTTGTAAAATGATTCGGGTTGTTTTTAGGTTGGTTAATTTCCCAAGAAAACATTCCTATACAAACAAATAAGAAAAGTGCAGCTACACCAAATAAGGCATCTTGTTTCTTGCTTCGTTTAGACTTTATAAATAAAATAGTGAAAAATAGGACAGTACTACAAAGTAAAGTAATGACAGGCTTAAAGCTAATGGTAAACGTGTAGGCTATTAAAATACCAGCAATAATAGCTAAGGTGAGCTTTATGATACTGAAATTGAGCACTTTCATATTGAAAAGTAATCAATTTATTTTAATTTAGGTTATCTATAAAACGCGTCTAGCCATTACAAAAGCATTTTGCCAGTAAGCTTCGCTAAAATTAGATACAATTACACCTCTTGAACTTGTTGAGTGTATAAATAAAATATCTTCATCATTAAACCCTACAACTAATCCAACATGGTTTATAACCTTTCTATTTTTATTTGTTTCAAAAAATAATAAATCACCTTCATTAACTTCATCTAATTTTAAGCGAGTGCCTTGTAGAGACATTGCTCGTGAGGTTCTCGGCAACTCTACATCTTCAGTTTTAAAAGAAGTATAGACAAGACCGCTACAATCCATTCCGCGTTTTGTGGTGCCACCAAATTTATATGGCGTGCCTTTAAAATCTAATGCGTAGTTGGTGATTTTAGAAGCGCGCTTGTCTTCTTCGGTTTTTTCGACAAACACAACGTGTTCACTTTTTTTTGCATCCTTTTTGGTTCTTATAACAGGCTTGATCTTTTCTTGTTCTTTTACAGTAGTTACAACTCGAGGTTTAGAGCTACCGCAAGATGAAAACAAAACAAGAGCTAAAACAGAGATTAAAATTAAGCGCATTAAGAGTGGTGTAAAGTGAGTGTGAAATGTAATAAAAATATAAATTGATTATGAAATTGCATCAACAATTAGTTGTGCCGTTTTATCACTAGCTCCTGCACCGCCCAATTTCTTTTCCAAATCATAATAGTCTAAAAACAAGTTTTGTCTGTTTGTATCGTCTAAAATTATACTCAACTCTTTTTTTAATGTTTTGGTATTAAAATCACCTTGTATTAATTCTTTTACTACGGATTTATCCATAATTAAATTAACGAGCGAAATATATTCTAGGTTAATAACACGCTTAGCAATTTGATAAGAGATGGTACTACCTTTATAACAAACCACTTCAGGTACTTTAAATAATGCTGTTTCTAAAGTAGCTGTTCCAGATGTTACCAAAGCAGCTGTTGCAAGACTTAAAATATCGTAAGTCCTGTTCATTACTAAATTTACATTTTGCTTTTTAGTGAATTTAGAGTAGAACGCCGCATCTTGGCTAGGTGCTCCAGCAATTACAAATTGATAGTCTTTAAAATCTTTAGTAACGCTAAGCATAACCTCTAACATTTTAGATATTTCCTGCTTTCTGCTACCAGGTAATAATGCAATGATAGGGCGGTTGTCTAAATTGAATTCAGCTTTAAAATCAGATGGGTTTATAAGTTGTTTTTGCGCAATTGCATCAATAAGTGGATGTCCTACAAAATGCACCGGAAAATTATGTTTATCTTCATAAAACTCTTTTTCGAAAGGCAGTATAACGTACATAGCATCTACATCACGCTTAATATCTTTAATACGTCCTTCTTTCCAAGCCCAAATTTGTGGAGAAATGTAATAGTGTGTTTTGTAACCTTCAGTTTTAGCCCATTTGGCAATTCGTAAATTAAAGCCAGGATAGTCTACAAAAATAATAACATCTGGGTTGTAATTTGTTATGTCTTTTTTACAAAGCGTTATATTTTTAAGAATGGTTCTTAAGTTCATCACCACCTCAATAAACCCCATAAAAGCCAATTCTTTATAATGCTTTACCTGTGTGCCGCCTACATCTTGCATTAAATCGCCACCCCAAAACCTAAAATCGGCTTGAGGATCTTTTTTCTTTAAAGCTTTCATTAGGTTAGCAGCGTGCAAATCGCCACTGGCTTCACCAGCAATTATATAATATTTCATAGGGTATGTCGTATGGTGAAAATCACCTTAAAATTACAAAATTAACAACTAGTGATGGTTAATTAACCAAACTTCAGGATAGCAATAGCAATAGCCGTCATTAATGATACAATTAAAACGCCTTTAGCACGATGGTCTTTTTTCTTTTTGAGAAATACAAAAAATGGAAAGAAGTTAGCTACTGCTCCAAGTGCAATAAGGCTACCTAGAAATTCATTTTCTACAGCAGCATTAAAAGTGCTGTCTAAAGACTCATTAGAAAATATAAGGATGTATAAGATAGTTCCTATACAAGTTGCTATTAAACCAGTTACAAAACCAATTAATAATTCTTTTTTAATATCTATACTAGTCATTTAATTCCCAGCTATTTAAATCTTGAATAAAGTGATGTGCAGTTAAATCAAATTGAACAGGTACTACGCTCACGTAGCCGTTGCTAAGTGCCCATTCATCTGTATCTTCACCTTTATCTTCGTTAATAAATTCTCCAGTAAGCCAATAGTAATCTCTGCCTTGAGGGCTTTTTCGTTTATCAAAATCTTCTACCCAATGCGCTTTGGCCTGGCGGCATACTTTAATGCCCTTAATTTCTTTCTCTTTTAGTTTTGGAAGGTTTACATTTAAAACAACACCTTTGGGTAGGCCTTTGTCTAAGACATGTTCAGTAATCGCTTTTATGTATTTTTTACACGGTTCAAAGTCTGCTTCTAACGAATAATCTAATAAAGAAAATCCAATTGCCGGAATACCTTCTACACCAGCTTCAACAGCAGCACTCATTGTTCCGCTATAAATAACGTTGATTGATGAGTTTGAGCCGTGATTTACACCGCTTACACATAAATCTGGCTTTCTGTGTAAAATTTCTTGTGTTGCTAATTTAACACAGTCTGCAGGAGTTCCAGAGCAGCTATATTCCTTATGGTCAGCATCTTCTGTCATTTTAACGGGGTCGCAATATAGGGTGTCGTTAATTGTTATTGCGTGTCCCATAGCACTTTGTGGGCTATCTGGTGCAACAACCACTACGTTTCCTATGTCTTTCATGACAGATATAAGAGCTCGTATTCCAGGTGCTGTTATACCGTCATCATTGGTAACTAATATTAAAGGTTTTTTGTTAGCCATAAGTTGTAAGTTATAAAGCTGCAAAACTACTGAATTAATAATACCTAAAACTTATGAGTTAGTTAACAAATAATTGGCTAGCTTAGCAGATGTTGGCACGGTTTTTACCGTATATAAAATGAAAACGAAACAATGACCATAATCAGGATTATGAAAAGGAATTATAAAATATTAATAATAGGCTTGGTCTTTGCCATAGCCTCTTGCAGTTTCACAACTAAAAATTTTGAAAACGATAATAAAGATAAATTACTCATAGATCTTATTTCTTATGTGCTTAGCAAAGCCCATTATGATGCAAAAGATATAGATGATAATTTTTCTAAAGCAGTGTTTAATGATTATATAAATGCGTTAGACCCTTTAAAACGTTATTTCTTAGCTTCAGATATTGAAGAGTTTAAGGCTTATGAAGACCAAATTGACGATCAGGTAAATAATTTAGAAGTATCCTTTTTTTCATTAACTCATGAAAGATTGGTAGAGCGTATGAAAGATGCTAAGGCATTTTATCCAGAACTTTTAGAGAAGCCATTCAATTTTAATGAAGATGAAACCATTAATACAGATTATGATAACTTACCTTATGCAACCAGTAAGGAAGAACTAAAAGATAGATGGCGTAAGCAACTTAAATTTTCTACATTATCTACATATTTAGAAAAGCAGGAAGATCAAGAAAGAAGCGAAGATGAAGTTGCTAAAACAGATGAAGAATTAGAAGTTGAAGCTAGAGAAGTTACACGAACATCTTACCAAGAATATTTCGATTTTAATGATGATTTAGAGCGTAAGGACTGGTTTTCAATCTACATAAATGCTATTGTTGAAGAGTTTGATCCTCACTCGTTTTACTTTGCTCCTAGTGATAAAGATAGGTTTGATATACAAATGTCTGGAAAGCTAGAAGGTATTGGAGCGCGTTTACAACGTAAAAGTGATAATATTAAAATTGTTGAAATTATATCTGGCGGTCCAGCTTGGAGAGGTGAAGAGATTGAGGTAGGTGACCAAATTCTTAAAGTAAAACAGGAAGATGAAAAAGAACCTGTAAGTATTGTAGGAATGCGCTTAGATGATGCTGTTAGCTTAATTAAAGGTCCTAAAGGCACAAAAGTAGTATTAACCGTTAAAAAAGTTGATGGTACAATTGAAGATATCGCAATTATTAGAGATGTTGTAGAGCTTGAAGAAACTTACGCAAAATCTGCAATTGTAGATAAAGATGAACAACGATTTGGGGTTATTAACCTTCCAAAGTTTTACTTTGATATGCAAAATTACAAAGAACGTAATGCTGCTAAAGATGTAAAAGAAGAAATTATTCGTCTTAAGAAAGAAGGTATGGAAGGTCTAGTTTTAGACTTACGTAACAATGGTGGTGGCTCATTACAAACTGTTGTAGATATTGCAGGTATGTTTATAGAAGAAGGACCTGTTGTACAAGTTAAAACAAAAGAAGCTGGCCAAGAAGTTCTAAAAGACAAAGACAAGAGCATTCTTTGGGATGGTCCTTTGGTAATTTTAGTAAATGAGTTGTCTGCATCTGCATCAGAGATTTTAGCTGCTGCAATGCAAGATTACAAACGCGCTATTATTATTGGAAGTAAGCAAACATATGGTAAGGGTACAGTACAAAATGTAATGGATTTAAACCGTTGGTTACGCCAAAACGAATATGGAGATATGGGTGCTTTAAAAGTAACAACTCAAAAGTTTTATAGAGTTAATGGAGGATCAACACAATTAGAAGGAGTAAAGAGTGATGTTGTAGTTGTAGATCGTTATAGCTTTATAGATATAGGAGAAAAAGATTTAGAAAATCCGCTACCTTGGGATAAGATAGACTCTGCAGATTATACACCTTGGGAAGGTTATATAGATTTTGAAGAAACAATTTCAAGCAGTAAAGATCGTATGGCTGCAAACGAGCAGTTAAAGCTAATTGAAGAAAATGCTAAATGGGTAAGTGCCCAACGTGAAGACAATGAGTTTTCTTTAAATTATTCAACATATAAAGCTGAGGTAGAAAAAGATGAAGCTGAAGCTAAAAAATACGATGCTATTTCTAAATACAAATCAGATCTTACGTATAAGTCTTTACCTTACGAAGAAGAGTTATTTGTAAATGATACAATACTTAAGGAAAAGCGCTCAAGATGGCACGAAAACTTAAGCAAGGATGTTTATATGGAAGAAGCAATAAGCGTTCTTAAAGATTTAAAGCTTAATAACATTAAGCGCAGTAAAGTAGCAAACATTAAGAACTAATAAATAGAATGGCAAACGCCAATTCATTATCTCAACTCGCGCTCCAAAAATTTAAAAAAAACTTTTGGGGCGTTTTGAGTTTCTGGTTTGTTGTCTTGGGAGTATTACTTGCAATATTTGCTTATGCATTAGCACCAGATAATTCTCAAAATGCTAATCAACAACATATTTCAATTCACTCTAAGAAGCCAGGATTTAAGGCTACTATTCTTACCATACCATCAAAATTAGAGCAAGAACAATCTTTTTTGGATAAACTCTTATTTGGTAAGGAAGACAATTCTACAGAGTTACCTATTGTAGATTATAAGTTTGAGGGAGAATCAATAATTGTAACACCTTATACAGATGAAAGCATTAAAGGTTTGCCTAAAACCTATTCTTTTGCATCTTTTCCCAAAGGCTTAACTAAAACCGAAATCGAATCTCAATTTATAAATGAACAAACATTTTTATTAGGAACAGATAAGTATGGTAGAGATTTACTAAGCAGAATGCTAGTAGGTATTCGTATTTCACTATCTATTGGTTTTGTAGCAGTATTTATCTCGTTGTTAATAGGAATAAGTTTGGGAGCACTTGCAGGGTTTTACGGTGGTAAGATAGATGCAGCTATCATGTGGCTTATAAATGTAACGTGGTCTATACCTACTTTACTATTAGTAATAGCCATTACATTGGCTTTAGGTAAGGGATTTTGGCAAGTGTTTATTGCAGTAGGTTTAACTATGTGGGTAGAGGTTGCAAGAGTTGTTCGTGGCCAAGTAATGAGCGTAAAAAATATGCAATATGTAACTGCAGCACGTGCTTTAGGTTTTACAAATGGTAGAATAATTGTAAAACACATCTTACCAAATATTTTAGCACCAGTAATTGTAATCTCTGCAGCTAATTTTGCTGCTGCAATATTAATTGAAAGTGGTCTTAGTTTTTTAGGTATAGGAGCACAACCTCCAATGCCAAGTTGGGGAGCAATGATAAAAGACCATTACAGTTATATAATTTTAGGTAAAGCTTACCTGGCAATTATACCTGGCTTGGGTATAATGAGCTTAGTAATGGCATTTATGCTAATAGGTAACGCTCTTAGAGATGCGTTAGACGTTAAGAGTTAACTAAAAATTTTATGCCTTGAAAAATTGCTAAACCTAGCAATACGACACCTAAGAATCGAGATACTTTTTTTTGTACAGTTTTGGTGTCACCTTTAACTGTATTACTCCATTTAGAATAACCATAAAGGGTTAAGACTTTACCCAAATAAACGCCAATAAAAAACACTAACAAATCTAATGGAGATGAGTTAGAGGTAATCATTATAAGATGTTTATTTATAATACTGAATGCTACCAACCAATAAATCATCACTGGCGGATTTAACAACGATAGTACAAAACCTTTAAGGTACTTAGAGGTTCCCATGTCATACCAGTGGCTGCGGTCATCATTTTTTGAAGGCTTTTTAACCAGGAAATATATACCAGCTATAAAAAACAAAAGAATGATAGTAAGATGAAGCCACATATTACGCTCAAAGAATGAAGCTATCATCATATTAAAATTAAGTGCTAGCAACGCTAATAAAATTTCTCCAAAACCAGCACCAAGAGCAATTTTAAATGCTGTTTTTTCACCAGACTTAAGAGTGGTCTGTATTACAGAGATATTTACCGCACCTAAGGGAATTGCAGAAAGTATGGTGGCAAGAACACCTACAAACAGGTAAAGTATTATCATAACAGTTTCGTTGAAAAACGAATGGCAAACTTACATGAAAAAAGCCAATAACATTTTTAAAAAATGTTATTGGCTTAGTATTAAGTGCGTTATTTATACTCTTTAGTTTACAGAATCTTTGGCTTTTGTTTTCTTCTTACCAAAGAGACCACCTAAAATATCTTTTGCTGCATCTTTTATCGCATCCTCATTAGTTTTAGGTGTACCTGCTTTAACACTATCTTGTTGTACTGTGGTACTATCCTTAGGCTTATTACCACCTAAAATATTTCCTAAAAGGTCTTTTCCTTTATCCTTAAGATCATCTTTCTGCTTATCTATTATACGTTGTGTTAAACTGTTTACTGCAGCTTGTGTATTTAAGTTTACTTTAGGGCTATTAAATGTTCCTGTAAGTCCTATAGGTAAAGCAACTGTCATTGTTTCTCGTTCCTGTGCACTAAGCTTAGAAAGCAAGCCACTAACCTCACTACCCATATACTTAGCAGGGACATCTAAAGTAACATTATAATTCATATTTTGATCTAAACCGTGTGTGCCTCCAGCAGTTACTTTAATTCCTTTTATATTAAAATCGAATGGTTTTACTTGTATGTTTCCATTATCAAAAGTAAGGTAGGTTTCTAAGTTGTTTAGATTAAGATTGTCAAGATTTAAAAAGGCTACATTTTCAGACAACCGTGCTAACAATGGAGATTGTTCTGCATTTACTTTAGCGGTTAATACTTTTGCAAATGCATTTCCGGCAATGGTTTGTAATTGCGGCGTTAGGTCACCATTAAGATTACCATTTAATTTAATGTTTGTGTTTAAGGCGCCTTGTAAAGCTTTTGCAATTGGAGCTAAACCTTGAAGTAAATCTAAACCTTTAAATGATTGGTCTATGTCTATGGAGTTTAAATCCAAATCCATTGTAAATGTTGGTGTGTTTCCTTTTGTATTTACATTTCCATTTAAGGCAATGTTTCCTCCAAAAAGACTAGATTTTACATTGGTTAAAGATGCTTTTTCATCTTCAATAGCAATAGTTCCTGTAGCATTAGATAACTCAATGTCATCATAAATTACTTTCTTAACATTAAAATTCATTGTTGCAGCTAAGAAATCTGGAATTTTAATTGCTTCATTGTTATTAGGAGTAGTAACTGTATTTTCTGAAGTTGTCTTGGTAGCGGCAGTATTGTCTTCAGCTACCATAAAATCACTAACCTTAAACGTATTTGAGTTTACATTAAAATTACCTTTTAGATCTTGCTTAGACATTAAAAAAGGAATAAGGTTTTGAATACTTCCTGTTGCCGAAATATCTGTTTGGCCACTTGTTGCAGCAAAGCTGTTTAAAGAAATATTTCCAGGTTTAAAGCTTACATCGGCATTAGCAACTTTCAATTCGTTAGGAATGTCTGGAGATTTATAGCTGAAGTTTTTTAAGCTTGCTGTACCATTACTTTTAATGTTCTGATATTGCTCACGCTCTACAGAATTCATATCAAAGATTGTGGTTAAGTCTGTAGTAAACCTTCCATTTAAATCTTGTTCAAGATTAAGAGGATAAACTTTCTCAATATTTGCTAAATCTAGAGAACCTTTAAGCGATAGGTTAACCAACATATTCTCAGTTAAATTTCTAAAGCTTCCTTTTGCGGCAAACACATCTTGATCTATCTTAAATGTTAGGTTACCTATGTTTATATAAGTGTCTTCAACAATACCAGTTTCATTTTTAATATCTGCATTTATTGTAATGTTGTTTACACGTTTAGGTAGCTCTGCATATTTAAATGAGGCATTGCTTGAGCGTATCTTTATGTCTAATGTAGGAATGTGTGTATCGTCTACAATACCTTTAATTTTTCCATCTACTATAAAATCTCCAGTTGTATCTACACCATCTAAGTTTTTAGAATAGGTTTTGGGTATAATAGCTAAGAAGTTTTTAAAGTCTGAAGATGGTGTTTTAAAGGTAATGTCAATATCATTGTTATCTTCATTTACCTGTACAAACCCATTAAATGTTAATGGGAGTTCATTAATTTTTGCTTCATTTTCTAAAAACGTATACTTCTGTTTGTCTAGGTCTAGCTCAAAATTAGCATCTAATGTAATGGTATGGTCTTCTAGATAGTTTACGCCATCTAAATCTAAAGAGACCAAAGCATTAGTCTGTGTTTCTAAAGTAGATTTAGACACAGATAAATCTCCGTTACCTACGTGATTTACATCTTTTAGCTTGAAAAATGTTTTGGTAGATTCATCTAAATAATTAATTCGAGAATCTTTTATCTCATAATGAGATAAATCAAAAGTAAAACCTGAACTTGTTGTATCTGTAGGCGTTTCAATAGTTTGGGGTTGCTCTTTTGCTATATCATAGTTGGCATTACCTAAAGAATCTACTTTAATATTAATGTATGCTTTCTCCAGATTAAGCTCATCTACTTTAATTTGTTCATTCTCCTTTTTTAAAAGTTGCTTTATACCCATTTGTAACTCTAAGCGCTCACCACTTGCTAAGGTGTCGCCTTTAAAAGGATCGTTATTTACTACGCTAAAGTCTTTAATAACAACGGTAGCATCTGGAAAAGAGCTAAACAAAGTTAAATCTAGGTCGCGCCACTCCACTTGAGCATTTACGTTATTATTTATAGTCTTCTTGATAAGTTTTTCTATAGTGCCTTTAAAAAGAAAAGGTGCTGCAATTAATCCTATGACTAGGATTAGAACAAAAATCCCGAATATTTTAAGTATTTTTTTCATATAAATGGTCTAATATTTTAGACTGCTTTTTTTAATTAAATTTCTAACTCTTTTGTAGGTGTTAAGTTAAAGTACTTACGCATTGCAAAGACGGCTGCATAAAGCAAAGGTGTATCTAAAGCAGCAATTAATACTTTAAATAAAAATCCGCTAATTAGTAATTCTGTGAAAATATCCCAAGGCAAAATCTCGAAAGAACATAACAAGAATAGCACACTAAACGTATCTACAAATTGAGATAAGAACGTTGAAAAGTTATTTCGCAACCAAAGGTGTTTTCCTTTAGTAAGGCGCTTCCAAAAATGGAAGATCTGTATATCAATATATTGCGCCAATAAGTATGCCATCATCGAGGCAAAAACAGCTATTGCAGAGTTTCCGAATACTTTTAAGAATAATTTATCATTTATAGGCGAATCTGTCAGTGCTGGTACACTGGCTGCCACCCAAATAATGAGTAATGAAAATACAGAAGCAAATATGCCAGTGGTCACTACTTGGTTAGCCCGCTTTTTTCCATAAATTTCTGATACAATATCTGTTATAAGAAATGTAATAGGATAGGGTAATATACCTACTGAAATCTTAAAGGTATAAATGCCAAAAAAGTCCCAAGAGAAAAACTTCTGAAATATTAGATTAGAAACCACCAAAGAAGTGATAAATAATGCTGCCAATATAAAATATATTCTCTGAGCTAATAAGCGTTGTGATAAAGATAATTCTGTCATTACCACAAAGGTAAATTTCAAAACCTCAAGGTTATATTAAAATTGTGTGAATAATGGAGGGCAACTGTTATAAAAAATCTGGTAATTTTAGGTTTGTTCTCTAAACTTGCATTGGTTGTAATTGGTATCTTCGCAATTTCATGGCATTACCAGAACAACATCTTGTATACTTGTCTTTGGGCAGTAATTTGGGCAATAGATTTGAGCACATGCAATACGCATTAGATGCTCTTTTTGAAACTGTTGGTCACGTTTTAAAAGTCTCGTCGGTATATGAAACACCAGCTTTTGGTTTTAAAGGAGATGCCTTTTTAAATATTGCGGTGTCTTTGCAAACTATATTGTCTCCTAAAGATTTAATGGCTGAAATACTCTCTATTGAAACACATTTAGGGCGCATAAGAACCAAAACTAAAGGTTTTGCATCTAGACCAATAGATATTGATATCCTCTTTTACGAAGATTTGGTAATAGAAACAGAATTGCTCACAGTGCCACATCCTCATATGGCCAATCGTAAATTTGTGTTACAGCCATTACTAGATATAGGTGCAGAAAAAGTACATCCTAAACTTAATAAAACAGTTACTACACTGTTTCAAGAATGTAATGACGACTCTGTTTTAGACAAGCAACCAAAATGGTTGAAAAACCCTAGTTTACAATTTAACTTCAAGGCATTTAATTATCTTGCTATCGAAGGTAATATTGGTGCTGGAAAGACAAGTTTAGCAACAAAAATTTCAGAAGACTTTAATGCTAAACTTATTTTAGAACGCTTTAAGGACAACCCTTTTCTACCAAAGTTTTATGAAGATAAAACACGTTATGCATTTCCTTTAGAGATGAGTTTTTTGGCAGATAGATATCAGCAATTAGCAGATGATATTGCTCAATATGATTTGTTTACAGATTTTATAGTTAGCGATTATGATGTTTTTAAATCTTTAATTTTTGCTCAAGTAACTTTACAGGAAGATGAGTATAAATTATACAGTAAGCTGTTTTATATGATGTATAAGGAATTGGCAAAGCCAGATGCTTACATATACCTTTACCAAAATACAGATCGTTTATTAGCAAATATAAAGGAACGTGGTCGTGAGTATGAACAAAGTATAGACGCTAATTATCTATTAAACATAAATAAGAGTTACTTAAACTTTATTAAAAGCCAACCTCAAATGAATGTTAAGGTAATTGACATATCAGAGCTTGACTTTGTAAATAACAGAGCAGATTATTTAAGAGTTTTACGTGAGATTTTGAGTACTACTCAAAGTGCGGTTTAATTATATTAATTTCCCCAAATTCGATTCCAAAGATTGCCTAAAACAGTCTTCATTTCTTCAGAGTTTCGTTGTGGCTCTTCAATGGTTAATCCATTTTTAGTTTCTACGAGTTTGTAAGAAAACGCAAAATTAAGAGTGTCTGCATAAATATCATAAGCACCAAAACGCAAATCGTTAAAGTAGAGTTGTTCTCCTTTTTTAGAAACAGCATACCAACCTTCAGAAATAGTTATTAAACGACTCAGTGCTTTTTTGTCTTCAACTTTATCTAATAGTTGATGCTGTTTAGGGACTTTAATAAAAGAAATAGACTGAGTGTCAAAGATTGAATAATCTGCTAATAGATAATGGTTGCTGGCATCTATATTAGCAGACCATAACAAACTATTAAACGGTGCTGGCCTAGTGTCTATCTTAGTGTAGTTAATATTTTGATTGTCAAGTGCAGTGGTGAACTTAAAGTAAGTAACACCTTTTAAAAGTAATGTAATTACTAGATAGCTAGAGCTTAATATTAAACCGAGTGTGTTAACACGCTTTCGTTTTTCTGAGGTTCTTGGCAGTCGCATTGCTAAAATTACACAGACTAAAAAGGGTAAAGTGTATAAAGGGTCTATCACAAATATATTCTGATAAGCTAACCTTAAATCGAAAGGCCAAAATAATTGTGTTCCCCAAGTTGTATGTGCATCTAAAAGTGGGTGTGTAACTAATCCCCAAAAAAATAACCAAGACCATTGTTGCCAAGTTGCCTCTTTGGTTTTGTAATAGAGTTTTGAAATTAACCAACCCAATAAAGGAGCCATACCAATACTAAATAATATGGAGTGACTTATACCACGATGTATTTCAATTGCAGTAATAGGATCTAAAAAGTTACCTGCTAATGTATCTAAATCTGGAATTGTACCTGCAATAGCACCCCAAAGCATAGCTTTGTTTCCTACTTTCTTACCAAGAACAGCTTCGCCTACAGCGGCACCTAAAACAATTTGGGTTAAACTATCCATTTATGAGTCTATAATCTGCATTTTCTTTAATAAGAACGAGGCATTCATGTTTTGACAAATTCCGTTTTTTAAGGTGTAATCAAAATGCAACTCGTTATCTTTAATTTCTGCGTCGAAATAGTAATTATGTACTTCGGGTAAGTTATTGGCAACCTCACATAGACTTAAGTCGTGTGTAGCAATTATACCTGTGGAGTTTGTGCCATTTAATTTTTCAATAAACTTTTTAGAACCTATGGCTTTGTCTGTTGAGTTTGTTCCTTTTAAGATTTCATCTAAAATTATGAAATAATCATCCTTAGCAATTTCATCTACAATAAACTTAAGACGTTTTAATTCTGAAAAGAAGTATGAGGCATCATCACTAAGTGAGTCTGTAGTTCTCATACTCGTAATAAGCTTAATAGGATTGTAGGTGCAGGTTTTTGCACAAACAGGTAAACCACAGTTAGCCATAACAACCATAAGAGATACGGTTCTTAAAAATGTACTTTTTCCGGCCATATTTGCACCTGTAATGATAAAGAAATGACCGTTTTCTATATGAAACGAATTCTTTACAGCCACCTCACTAGCCATTAATGGGTGCGCAGCATCTTCTACATTAAATACAGAAGGTTGCTCTGTTATTTTTGGGAAAGTAAACTCTTTATGGTTAAAGCTAAAATTACCTAGGCTGTTGTAAGCATCAAACACAGCAACAACCTCAAACCAATCTGAAACTTGGTGTTTGTGGGCTTTTATCCATTGCTCAATTTTGTAAGATTGAAAATTATCCCATTGTAAAAAGCCGTTGCCAAAAATGCCAAAAAGCATATTGTTACGTTGGTCTAAAGCACTTAATAGTTTTGAGAAACGAGATAATACTAGTGATGCTTGCTCTTTCTCGGTTACTATTTTAGCTTTTTGTTCTTTTAAAAATTCAGAAGAAAATTCTGTAGCTTCAATTTGCTGAATAAGTTGATAGTATTGCTCAAATAAGCCTTGTATCTTAGAAGTGTGAGAAGAAAGCAGGTTTACTTTCTTTACAAATAATCCTGTTATTGCTAAACCAACAAAGAACCAAAAGCCTACAAGATAAACTGAAACAATATCAAAAAAATAAAGCGCAATTAAAGTAATTGAGATTCCGCTAAAAACAAATGGTAGCCAAGTAAACAATTTTGGGATTGCGGGTTTGTAGTTTGCAAGCCATGTCTTTACAGTTTGTGTGGTAATTTCAGTCTTTACCAAGCTTGCGGTTGCAGAAAAGTTTTGGCGCCATTCTGGTTTTTCAGCAAGTTCTTTTATAGCTTCTTGTTTTATTGAGATTCTATGTGTCTCGTTAGCTTTAAGATACTCTGCTAACTTGCGTGCTCCTTCTGTTAACGCAGCTCTGTTTAAATATTGAAAAAACGATTGTGGTCCAAATAAATCTATATCGTGACTATAATGGTGAGCAGGATCTATATATTCTGAACCGTTTGGAAGCTTAGAGTAATTACGGTTAAGTACTTCTAATTCAATTTCATTTAAAGCCACTAATTGTCTTAGCTTGTCGCGTTTTGCCTGTAAATTTGAGTGACGCGACACCAAAAATAAAAACACAGCTATAATCACAAAAATGCTTAATAAAATAGCTTGAGTGTTTGGGTAAGACGCATATACTACATAGGCGCCAACTATAAATACAGCGAGTCTTAACATACTAGACCATAAAAGCTTGGTCTTTAATTGAGATAAGGCTGAGTTATGGGTCTCTAATTGACCTTTGTAAAATTTTTTAGCTTCTTGCATAGCTGCAAAAGTAAGGAATTGAAAGCTCAAAACTCACCTAATTAAATCTGCTGAATAGGGTTTTAAGAATCTAGATTGTTAAGCGATTCTTTTTGTTTTTTTGTGAGGTTGGCTACAACTAAATCGTAACTGTAATCTATTAGAGTAATGAGACGTTTTGCAGGGACATTGCTATTAACATTTACACTGTTCCAGTGCTTTTTGCTCATATGGTAAGCTCCGTAAATATCATCAGGAAACTCATCTCTCAACTCTAAAGCTTTATCTGGTTCGCACTTTAAATTTATAAATTGATTTCCAGACTCCCATTTTTCTAAACCTACTAACGCAAACATTTTATTCATCACTTTAAATACAAGCGTATGCTCATCAAAAGGAAACTCTGCGGTGGTTCCTTTTTTAGATAGACAATAGTTTTGTAGCGCTTCAATATTCATAACTAATAGGTTGTAATTAAGTTATTTAATTGAGAGGCTTCTTGTGATGTAATTTGCGCTTTGGGTAAATGCAAGACTTCATTTTTAGAAGTTCTTAATGCATAGTGTGTTTCATTTTGCTGAACACTTTTAAAAAATTGGTGTTCTAATTCTGAAACAGCATCATCTTCTTGTAAAATAATTTTGTCTGGTGTTATTTGAAATTGAAAGGTATACCCTTCAAACAAACGTGGTTTTAAAAACGGAATTATAATAGGTTTTAAGGTATAATAAATACCGAAAACTAAAGTGAAACCAGATAACGATTGTATGAAGCTAGACTCTACAAAATAGTAATTGTACAAACTTAGCGCTATAATAAAGAGACCACCAAAACGTCTCATAATCTTAAGGTATGGCTTGCCTACTTTATAATAGTTGTTTCTATAAATTGAAATACGTTCTGCTTTAGTAAGTGTAATGGTGCTCATTAATGTAGTTTTTTAATGTCTCCTTTTTCGCCATCTATAGCTAATGCAGAGTAATCTAATTTCCAACCTATAGTTTCAGCTAAGCTTTCCATTAATAAGATGCTATTTAAGGCTTCTTTCTTGGCTTGCTCTAACAATCCACTTTCTGGAACTTTATCAATTATATGTTGTTTGGCCTCGCGGTTCATTTCTGTGAGATCGTGGCTTGTAAAAGGGTTTGCCCAACCTTCACGCTTGTCGTAAAATTTCACATCACTATCTATAGTTAAAATTTCAGGTTGTGGAAAGTTTGAAATTTTAACCAGTTTTTGTTCTGGATCGCTTGTAAGTTCAATCTTATTTAAATCGAACCCAACGTGTGCCTTTGCATTAATAAGTATAATTGCTTTTTTTCTGCCAATAAAGTAATCTACCCATTTGTCTTTTAGGCTTTTGTAATGGTAAATTTCGGCAAAATCACCTTCTACAGTTACCAATTTACAAACACGCTTCATCTTCTCTAAAAGTACAACGCTTTGTGTGTCTGTACGTTTACGAGAATTGCGTTTAGAAAATGCATTAAAAATAAAATAGGCGACAATTGCGCCACCAGCTAAACCGAGGAAAAGTAACTCCATAGACTACAAAGTTAGTAGTTTTTTAAATATCATGGCAGTATCTATAAGCTTCAACAAGTACGAGATGCAAAAATAACTTCTTATCTCTAAAAATTTAAATGGATGAGTTTGTGGTATAGTCTGTTTTATAAAATTCTATAAAGAACAGGTTTGCTTGGTGAGGCATCATTCTCAAAAGAGGCAATTTGTAAATTGAGAATATAGTCTCCATCTTTTACAGCATTTGGTACATAGATTAGTTCTGTGATAGTGGCATTAAACCTTGTGTCATTAGGATAATTCCAGAATGCATGATGTGCCAATAACTCTCCACCATCTTTTTCTTTATCCACACTTGGTAAATCTATAAGCAAGTGCTGTACACCACAACGCCTAATATATGCTGCTGCTTTTTCTGTGAGATACGGCCAATTGGTATTGGAGTATTGGCGTGTTTTCTTTTTAGAGGTATTGGGCAGCGTTCTTATAATAAGTGCTTCGGCTTGATGTGGTTTAAAAAATGTTTTTATCTGTTTCTTAGACAACACAAAGTCTTCGTTACGTTGTTCTGGAACTATAGAAATTACTTTAGCTTTAAACATATATGTTTTTAAGCTGTTGTTAATGCTATGAAACTGTTCTGTAATATGGCCAACACATTCTGTATGTGTTCCGTGCGCGTGAGGATTAAACCAAATGTTGTTAAAGTTTACATCTGCGCCCTCAGAAACTTTACCAACCCATTTTTTATCTGAAACAGGCTCTATTTTTGGGGCTTTTAAATACCAAGCTTCTGGATTGTTATTACCATCTTTAAGAGGTAAAGAAATATCTATAGGTGCATTAAAATCGACAGTGTAAAGTGATTCTTTATGTTTTATGGTGGCGCGCACAGCGAGTATATTTTTTAGAGTTCAGCTAAAGTTACATGAAATAAAATAAGCTCGCTATGTGAAATAGCGAGCTTTATTAAATTTTTAACCCTAACCTTATTTCTTAAGGTTTAGTATAATGATAAACAATCTTCCAAATATAAAAGTAAACAATCCGAAAACGGTTGTAAGAAAAGCAATTTTTAAGCCGCCTGCCATTACGCCTTGCGATACACTGCCAGCACCTTCTATAGCATCAAAAGCTTGTATAAGGCCAATAACACTACCTAAAATTCCCCAAGCTAGAATAAATAATGAGATATTACTAAGCAATGTGATAGTATGATCCTTATTTGCTTTTGTAACAAGTTGCCTAACAAATAGAGCAACAAGAATTATGAAAATGAATACTATTGGCCACATGAAGAAAGGACCACCTTCGTTAATACGATCTAAAAGCATAATACTGTGTTTTAATGATTAATAGGTGTCTAAACTAGGCACTATAAAGCTACATTATTTTTATTTGCGACCAACAACCAATTTATGAGTGGTTTTTACAGCATCTTGTATAAATTAATTATTAATAAACTTGTTATGACTGAAAACCTTGTTAAACCAGTCATTCGTCTCAAAAGTTATAAGTATTGCTCAATTTTTAGCATCTTGCAGTGTGGATATATTAAAATTCAATCAAACTAAATTTTTAGCATCTCATATTCTTTTATGGGTAGGTGTTTGGTTCTTTTTTGTGTATTTCTTTAGTTACAACTCTTCAAACTCACTTTACGTTACTTGGTTTTCTAGTATTTTGTTACCCTTAACAATGGCAACAACCTATACTACTGTTTACTACCTTATTCCTAAATATCTATTAACTAGAAATTATGGGTTATTTGTACTATACTCTACCTACACATTAATCTTTACATCTTATATAGTTATCCTTACAATGTTTGGCAGCTTTATGCTTTTGTCTAATTTTAATGTAGTGGATATGCCGCCTATGAGTAGAAACTTTGTGTTTATACTTATTTTAGTATACCTCATAGTAGGTCTTGTAAGCTTTGTAAGCATACTTAATTATAATTTTAAGACGCTATCAAAAAATAAAGCCTTAGAGAATAAGATATTAGATGCACAGCTAAAAATTAAAGACCAAGAATTACATTATTTAAAGAAGCAAATTCATCCTCACTTTCTGTTTAATTCTTTAAATACCATTTATGGATTTTCACTGAAGAAATCTGAACAAACTCCAGATGTTATACTGAAGCTATCTAATTTGCTAGATTATATTTTATACCAAGTACAACAACCTAAGGTAGCTTTAAAACAAGAGATTATACATATTGAAGATTATATTAGTCTTGAGCAAATTCGTTTTCAGGATACCTTAAAAACTAAGGTAAACTACAACACCTTTAATCCTAATCTTGAAATACCACCTATGCTGTTTTTACCATTTGTTGAAAATGCATTTAAGCATGGCGCAATCCTCAATGGTTTCTTACAGATAGAGATGACAGTAAATGTGCAGACAGCTAGCATTGAGTTTGAGATAAAAAATACAGTAAAATCTAAAACACCAGCTAACGGTAATGGCTTAGGATTACCAACCATTAGAAAGCGATTAGACTTGTTATACCAAGATAATTATGAGTTAAACTCTAGCTTAGTGAATAACTGGTATACTGTTAACTTAAAATTAAACACCAATGTCTAAAACATTTAATGCTATAATAGTAGATGATGAGCCTATTGCTAGAGACATTATACGAACGCATTTAGAAAAGCTACCACAACTACTAGTTATGGCAGAATGTAAAAATGCTATCGATGCTTTGGCAGTCTTAAAAGCAGAACATATTGATGTTGTTTTTTTAGATATTAATATGCCCGAAGTGTCTGGTTTATCTTTTGGGAAACTCATAAATAAAGATGTGAAAATAATTTTTACAACGGCACATAGAGAATATGCTGTTGAAGGCTTTGAGCTTCAGGCTGTAGATTACCTTTTAAAACCAATTTCCTTTGAGCGCTTAAAAAAAGCTACAGATAAATTAACAGGGTTTGTACAAGAAACAGAACAAGAAATTAGGGTTAAAACAGATACACCTTCAGATTTTACTTTTGTAAGAGCCGATCGAAAAATGGTTAAAGTAAATTTTGATGATATTAGCTATGTAGAAAGTTTGAGTGACTATATAAAAATACATACTAATACAGATACAGTAGTTACTAGAGAGACAATTTCAAACTTTGAAGCCAAGTTGCCTAAGCTTCAGTTTATAAGAACACATAGGTCTTTTATTGTTTCAATCTCAAATATAGTGTCTTTTACAAATGAGTATGTTGAGGTGCCAAATAAAGCGATTCCTATAAGTAGAAGCTATAAAGAAGAGGTATTGTTAAGATTGCAGAATTAATAAGTGCTATTTTAAATTCAGCATAAATAATTCTGAAGCAATTCCGTCACTTAAAAATTTACCTTTTTTTGTTACAATAATGGTATCTCCGTCTAAAAATAAAAGATGATCTTCTATAAAATATTTGGCCTGTTGTAAGACGTAAGTTTTAAAATTTAGGCCAAATTCCTTTTCAATTTTACTAAGTGAAATTCCCCAAATGGTGCGTAAGCCTGTCATGACATATTCATTGTACCTGTCTGTAACAGATAACGTTTCAACCTCATTAGGGATAATTCCTTGTTGTATACTTTTAATGTATTTTGGATTGTTATTTATATTCCAACTTCGTTGTTTGCCATTATAGCTATGTGCAGAAGGACCTATGCCAAGATAAGATTTACCTGTCCAGTATGCCGTATTGTTGTTAGAGTGATATCCTTGTTTTCCAAAGTTTGAAAACTCATAATTACTATAGCCTGCTTGTTGCAGTGTTTCAACAAGAATATCAAAATGTTGTTTTGCTAAATCATCATCAACTGGAGGCACAACACCTTTTTCTATAAAGCGTTTAAGTGCAGTATTGGGCTCAACAGTAAGCGCATAACTAGAAATATGTGGTATATCAAGTTGTAGAGCAATGTTGAGATTCTCTTTCCATTTTTGGGTTGTCATTCCTGGAACCCCATAAATGAGATCTATTGAGATGTTATCAAATTCAGTTTTTGAAAATTCAATACATTGTAAGGCTTCTTTAGCATTATGAGCACGATTCATCAGTTTTAAATCGTCTTCAAAAAAAGATTGAATGCCAATACTAAGCCTATTAATTTTAGATTTTCCTAACTCTGTAATTTTGTCTTTGGTTAAATCATCTGGATTTGCTTCAAGCGTAATTTCAGGAGTTTCAGAAACGTTGTAATTAGTATAAACAGTTTCAATAAGGCTATTTAACTCTTCAGCAGAAAGTAGAGAAGGTGTGCCGCCGCCAAAATATATGCACTCCACAGTATTGGTAAGCTCAACTTTACGAAGTGATAATTCTGTTTTAAGAGTATTTACAAGCTCATCTTTTTTCTTTAATGAGGTAGAAAAATGAAAGTCGCAGTAATGACAGGCTTGTTTGCAGAATGGAATATGTATATATATGCTAGACAATGAAAGTAATTAATGTTATTAGTTAGCTATTTTATGTAAACTCAGATGTTATTTTACAATTCGCTTTTCATTCTGTTTTACAAAGGCATCCCAGCCAGAGTAACTTTTACCAACTTCAATACGGCCAGTGTTATAAAAATGGCAAACTGCTGCTGCAAGGCCATCTGTACTGTCTAGGTTTTTAGGTAAGGTCTTAAGTTTTAAAACACTTTGTAGCATTTTGGCAACCTGTTCTTTACTAGCATTTCCGTTTCCTGTTATTGCCATCTTTATTTTTTTTGGCAAATACTCTGTTACAGGAACTTCTCTGCTTAATCCTGCAGCCATAGCTACGCCTTGGGCACGACCAAGTTTAAGCATACTCTGTACATTCTTTCCAAAAAAAGGCGCTTCAATAGCTATTTCATCTGGATTAAACGTGTCTATCAACTCAATTGTACGTTCAAAAATTAGTTTAAGTTTAATATAAGGATCGGTATATTTTTTAAGCTGAAGTTCATTTAACTGAAGACACTCCATTTTTTTATTTACCACTTTAATTACTCCAAAACCCATAATTGTGGTACCTGGATCTATGCCTAATATGATGCGTTCTTTGCTCAAAACTTTAGTGTAAAACGTTACTTTTGGATATGCCGAAGTTGCCTCACAAACTTACACAATTCTTAACTGCTTTCTTTAAAGTAGCTGTGGTGATTTGCGTGTGCATATTTATTTACAAGCGATTACTAGATGAAACGGAGTTTAAAATTGAAAATTGGCTGCAGTTTCTTATAAACAGTAAAATCTTCACGCTTAAAGTGATGATTGTTTTGGTGAGTTTCACACTATTAAATTGGTTTCTTGAATTAAAAAAATGGAAAAGATTAGTTTATCCATTTTCTAAAATAACTCTCAAAGATGCATTTAAACAATGCTTATCTGCTCACGTATTGGCTATAATCACACCTTTTAGGACTGGAGAATACGGTGTAAAAGCCGTGTATTTTCCAAAATTTATGAGAGGTGCCATAATTAAACAAAACGGCTTAGGGCATTTTATGCAATTGGCAGTTACTGGTTTTTTTGGTGTAATTGGGTGTATTAGTATTGCTTTGTCGCAATATCCTGATAAAGCAATTCTCATAATCTTTGGTGTAACGCTATTAATAGCATCTATAATTTTAATAGTGAGAAAGCTAATTAATCGATTTAAACTAGATGTTATTTTGATTACTCAAGTTCTTAAATTATCTATACTTAGGTATCTTGTATTTGCACATCAATTTTATTTCATATTGCTAATTTTTAATATTCAAATAGGGTATGTTTTAGGGATGTCGGTAATTTCTGCAACGTATTTAATTGCTTCAGTAATACCAATTCTTAATCTCTTTGATGCAGCATTAAAAGGGAGTATTGCCATAACATTATTTTCGTTATTTGGTGTAAGTGCTATGCCTATATTTTGTGCAACATTGTTAATGTGGATGCTAAATTTTGTGTTTCCAGCAGGTGTAGGAAGTATATATTTTCTGAAATTAAAGACTCATGATAGGTTAACCACAAAACTAGTGCAGGATGTTTAGCATTGTACTAATAGTTACTTGTTGCTATGTATTGCTGCTTGGTCTTTTTCTTGTTGGTGCCTTAAGGTTACCTGAGTTTAAAGCCACAAACGCTTCTCATTTTACTAAATTTTCTATAATAGTTCCTTTTAGAAATGAAGTCGAGCATTTAAATGAATTGCTAACCTCATTTGAAAATCTAGATTATCCAAGGTCACACTTTGAAATCATACTTATCAATGATTCATCTGAAGATGGCTCTGTCTCTTTAGTTAAGTCGTTTACTTACACAACTAATTTAGAAATTAAGTTGATGCACTCTTATGGAATCACAAAATCACCTAAGAAAGAAGCACTTTTAAAAGGAATAAACAAATCGAATAATAATTGGATAGTAACCACAGATGCAGATTGTGCAGTACCAAGGTTATGGCTAAAGACACTAAATGCTTTTATCATAACCAAAACGCCTAATATGGTAGTTATGCCAGTCTTTATAACAAATGGACATAAAAAAACTTTAGAATGTCTTGAAACCTTGTGCTTGCAGACTGTTACAATGGGATCATTTGGTGTTGGTAAACCTATTATGAATAATGGCGCTAATTTGGCTTACCAAAAATCTGATTTTTTTCATGTAAAAGGATTTATAGGTAATGAACAAATTGCCAGTGGAGACGATATGTTTTTATTTGAAAAATTTATTAAATATAACTTGAGTGTTCAATATCTTAAATCTAATAGTGCAATTGTATTAACTAAGCCTCAAATAAACCTTAACAACTTAATCTCGCAACGAATACGCTGGGCATCTAAAACAAGTGCATCTAAGAATGTTTTGTTAAAGATTAGTGGAGTTCTAATTTTTAGTATGAATTTACTTTTGCTTGTACTTTTAGGTCACAGTATTCTTATATTAAAATTGAGCACCCCTTTATTAATAGCTATTAGCTCGAAATTTTTAATTGATCTTATGATTATGGCTTTTGGAGCCAAATTTTTTATTTACAAGCTTAATTATTTCAATGTCTTAAAACAGAGTTTGGCATATCCTTTTGCAAATGTGTATATAGCTATACGCTCAATGTTCGGAGGTTTTTCTTGGAAAGATAGAGCCTTTGAAAAATAATTTAATTAGAGACTATTATAATAGGAAGGTCAAAAGTTACACCAACAGGAACTCCTCTTTTTTGTGCAGGATAAATTTTAGGCAGTGTATTAATAGCATTAGTGCACCAGATTTCTAGAATGTCTTTGTTTAAGAGGTTATAACCACAAATTTTTTGTAGTTTAACTAATCCTTTATCGTTAATTTTCAGACTTAATGTTATTGTATCATTATTTGTATTACTTTCTAACGGGTGGAAGGTAGACAACTGCTCATAAAAATGAAGAGCTATGGTTTTTTCAAAACATGCTTTTATTTTTTCTCTTTCAGATAAACTTTCACAGAGATCAAATGTTGGGTAGCTATCTACTTTAGACCAATTTATTTGATGAATTTCCTCCTCAACAACATCTTTTGATGAAATTTTATTTAGCTCAAAGCCATTGCATCCAAAGCAAATTATAAGTAGAAAAAATAACGACGAGACTCTCATGGCTTCAAAAATACAAATTGATAAAGTATTAATAAGGCACTTAGAATCATATAATTAATACACCGCTTAGATTTTAGTGTATATATTTTATTTTGAAAACCATTTTACTTTGTTTTCAATAGGTTCTCTGTAGCCTTTTTCAATAGGCTCATCATAATACCCCATATATAGAAAACCTAAACAAGCTTCTCCTTTTTCTAAGTTTAAGAAATCATTAGTGTACTTAATTAAGCTAGGAGAGCTCCAATAACAACCTATTCCAAGCTCTGTGCACATTAACCACATGTTTTGAACTGCCATAGCCGTAGCGGCAACCTCTTCCCATTCAGGAACACGTTCGTTCAGATCTCTCTGCATGCAAATTGCAATCACTGTATGAGAGGATTTAAATTTTTGAGAAATTTTCTTTGCTTTGAACTCAGAAGGTTTTTCTATTTCTTTCAAATAGGTACTAGCTAGAAAATCCCCTAATCTTAATTTTGCATCATCTTGAAAAATTTTAAAACGCCAAGGCTCAGTTTTCTTGTGAGTAGGAGCCCAGTTTGCTGCTTCTAAAACCTGAAGTATAGTGTCTCTAGCAATTGGCTTGGTGTTATATTGTTGGGGAAATACAGAACGTCTATTTTTAATGATATTGAAAAGCATTTTTTATTTTAAAGGTATTAATTTAAAATATGCTTGAACAAAAAATATTGAAATTTTGTTTAGATTCAAATGAGTGATTTCAGAGGTTAATTATCAAGTGTTTAAAGTCTATTTTCTATTTTCAGAATTTTAATAACTTGAAAAAAAACAAAAAATTTAAAAATAATGTTTGTGGGAAAGAAAAAGACATGTATATTTGCCCTCGCTAACAAGCAAACGGTCTGGTAGTTCAGTTGGTTAGAATACCTGCCTGTCACGCAGGGGGTCGCGAGTTCGAGTCTCGTCCAGACCGCAAATTAGCAAAAAGCTTCAACATTTGTTGAAGCTTTTTTTATATATTTACAGTGTTGTGAGCTGAACGTGTTCAGCTAGGCTTGTAGTAGAGCCAATGAGAAGCTTATCCTTTAGGATGGGCTTTTTTTGATTAAATAAACTTTTGGCGTTCTACAAGATAGGTGGTTAAGATTCGATTAAAGTCTTTAGTCGTGTCTGCGGTTACATATTTAATCTGATATTGAATACACTTTAACCTTAAGTTTTTGAAATATTTAGAAATTGCTTCATTGTAATTGTCTTTAATACTATCAGCATATAAATTAATATGCTCTCCTGTTTCAACATCTACATAGCGTTTTGGACGATTGTCAAAATTAAAGTTGAATTCTTTTTCAGAATCATATGTATGAAATAAGATGACTTCGTGTTTGTTATGCTTTAAATGTCGTAATGCATCAAATAACTTTTCTTCATCCTCATTGCTTTGAAACATATCTGTAAATAAGAAAATCATAGAGCGACGATGAATATTTTCTGCAATTTGATGCAAATATTTGTATGTCTCAGTATCCTCTTCTTGTGGATTAGTTATCACTGTTTTTTCTAGCTGATCTAGCAACATTGCTTGGTGACGATCACTTCCTTTTTCTGGAGCATAATATTCATATGTGTTACTATAAATACTTAATCCTACTGCGTCTCTTTGTTTTTTGAAAATTGTCATTAAACAAGCACTTGCCAATACCGAAAATCCAATTTTATTCAAGCTGTCTAAAGTCTGAGTTTTGACTTTTGGATAATGCATAGATGCAGAATTGTCTAAAATTATATGACAACGAAGGTTAGTTTCCTCTTCATACCGCTTTGTATAAAGCTTGTCTGTTTTGGCAAATAATTTCCAGTCTATATGTTTTGTACTTTCACCATTATTATACACTTTATGTTCAGCAAATTCTGCAGAAAAACCGTGAAACGGACTTTTATGCATACCACTAATAAAGCCTTCGACAACCTGCTTTGCTAAGAGTTCTAAATTTGTAAAACCACTTGTTTTATTTACTTGGTCTTGAAGATTCATTCAAATTTTAAATTAAAGCTCACGCGTGAGCCATTAAGAAGTTTGTTTATTTTCTGTAAAAGTCAAGTCTAGCAATAGTTTTAATGTTTTTTTGAAAACAAAATAAATGCTATTAAGAATTAAAGATACACATTTGGAAGGTGAGTAAAGAACCTGTGATATCAATTTAGTATTTAGATATAGAAACAAAAAAAAGGTTTAGCAAACGCTAAACCTTTTTTTTAAAATATGAAGATTAGATTATAATAATGCATCTAATGCTTCAGCATAAGTGTTTTTTGGAGCTACACCAACTTGACGACCTACTACTTCACCATTTTGGAAAACCAATACAGTTGGAATATTACGAACTCCATATTTAGCAGCAAATTCTTGATTTGCATCTACATCTAATTTTCCTACTACAGCTTTACCTTCGTAGTCTTTACTAATATCATCTATAATTGGTCCTACCATACGACATGGTCCACACCAAGCAGCCCAAAAGTCTACCATTACTGGCTTGTCACTTTTTAATACTGTGTCTTCAAAGTTTGCATCTGTTATTTCGAGTGCCATAATTTTTTGTTTTAATTGTTATACAAAAGTAGTCAAATATTTTCCCAAAGCTTACAGTGTAAAAATCAGTTTTAGTTATGGAGCAATACGTCTGGCTTATAATGTTTTACTCAATGTGATTAATTTTGAAACTGTTTTATAATTTCTTGCTGTAATACTTACATTTAGAGTACTCTCCATTTTGTTAGTTGTAAGTTTTGCGCGTCCTGCTCCTTTTTCGTAAACTATATAAACACAAGTTGAGGTTGCTACAAAATGTTCATCGATAAATTGTTGCTTATTTAAGGAAGTGACATTCTCACTTTTAGGCTTACTCTGATAAAAACAAAAATAACTTTTCTCTAACTGATCATTCGTAAACGGAGAGCTTTTAACTAGCTTGTCAAGTTTATTGGGAGTTAATATAATTACTGGTATGTCCCAACCGTATTTATTTTTTATAGCTTGCTTTATGAGTTCCTGAAGGCCATTATTCTCAATAGGTGCTTTAAAAAGAATATTGCCGCTTTGAATGTATGTTTTTACGTTTTTAAATTCTAAACTTTCAAATAGCAGCCTTAAATCTGCCATGAGTATTTTTTTGTGTCCGCCTACATTAATACCTCTTAAGAGTGCTATATATGTATTCATGATTTCTTGAAAATATCTTCTGCAATTAAATAACCGCCAGTCCACGCATTTTGAAAATTAAAACCTCCTGTAATGGCGTCAATGTTTAAAACTTCACCTGAAAAATATAGATTCTTGTGAAGCTTACTTTCAAAAGTCTTAAAGTTAATATCTTTTAAATTAATACCGCCAGCAGTGACAAACTCTTCTTTAAAAGTGCTCTTTCCGTTAACTTTATAAACGCCATTTGTTAGTTCCTCGGCTAAGTTTTGAAGCTGTAAGTTATTTAGATCTGCCCAGTTTTGGTTTTCAGATATATTTGAGGCTTCTAAGAGTTTGTGCCATAAACGTTTTGGTAACTCAAACTGAGCGTGAGTGTATGGAGACTTTTTTGAATTATTTTGTTTTAATACATTTAATTCTTGAAATGTTTCTTCTGTGGAATAATGTGTACGCCAGTTTACAGCTATTTTAAATTGATAATTCTTATCGTTAAGGATCCTTGCTCCCCAAGCAGATAATTTAAGAATCGCTGGACCACTCATACCCCAATGCGTTATTAATAACGGGCCAGAAGCTTCAAGGTTATTAGTGTCTAAAACTTTTACAGATGCCTCTGTAGCTAAGCCCATTAAATCTTTTATCCTGTAATCTTTTATGTTGAATGTAAATAATGATGGTACGGCAGCTTTAACTGTGTAATTTAATTTAGTGAGTGTCTTCCACATTTTTGGATTACTGCCTGTCGAAACTACTAAATGCTTTGTTGTATAGTTATTATTTGTAGTATTAACAATCCAGCTTTCGTTATGAGGTGAAATATCTGTAACAGATTCTTTTAATTTTATATCAATACCCAATTCTTCAGCTTGATCTAAGAAGCAATTTATTATTGTTTGAGAATCATTGCTAACAGGAAAAATTCTGCCGTCGTCTTCAATTTTTAATTCAACACCACGTTCTTCAAACCACGCCATTGTGTCTCCTGTCATAAATCTATGAAAAGGGCCAAGCAATTCCTTTTCGCCTCTTGGGTAGTTTTTAGACAGTTCTTTAGGGATAAATTCTGCGTGGGTTACGTTACAACGACCACCACCAGAAATTTTCACCTTGGTTAAAACTTCTTTACCGCGTTCAAGTATTGCAATTTTAGCATTTGGTAATTTTTCAGCAGTATTTACAGCGGTAAAAAATCCAGCTGCGCCACCACCAATTATTAATACATCATAAACGTTCATAGGGTAAAAATAGTGATTAAGGAGTTGTAAATGTATGTTGGCAAGCCTTAATTAAATAGTAAGGGATCATCTGTTATGATGGCGTCTACCTGAAGATGGCTAAGTGTTTTTATAAGAGAATTAGTATTTACCGTCCAAGTGAAAATTTTTAAGCCTCTTTGTTTTATTAATTGAACAGAATCTTCATTTAACAAACTATAATGTGGATGAAATGAATAGGCATTTATTGTTTCTGAAAAATATAAGGCTTCTTGAAAATTAAAATTAGTAAGTACACCAAGTTTTGCATTGGCATCTAATGTTCTATATGATTTTAATTCTTGTTTGTAAAAACTTGAAATTATAATGTTAGTGTTTAAGGCGGTATGTGTTTTTAGAAGTTCAAAAACCGGTAATGCTGTGTTCCTGCCTTTCAACTCAATGTTTAGATATGCGTTTTTAGGGATAATCTCAAGTACTTCGTTAAGTGTAGGAATTATAAATTCACCTTCTAGTCTTAAAGTCCTTAATTCATTATAAGTGAGACTTTCTATAAGCCTAGAGTCTTTAAAACAACGCTTTAAATCTAAGTCATGAAACACTATAACTTCTCCAGTTTTGCAACAATGTACATCTATTTCTACACCGTTTGCGCCAAGTTGAAAAGCTTTCTGGATAGAAGGCAGTGTGTTTTCGTAAATATGACTTTTAGCGCCACGATGCCCTATGCAAAGAGGCTTATGCATTTTTGAGTATATCTTCTGCAAATTTCTCACACAGATTTATTGTCCCTTTTACATCTTCTAGAGTTGTTCTCGGGTTTATTAAGCACATGCGCAACACAATTTGATTTTGAAGAATTGTCGTTACAAGAAGCGCCTCTCTTGAAGCCATTATCTTTTCACTAATTTTTTGGTTCAACTCATCTAATTCTTCCTCATTAAGGTTTAGTTTAATTGAGTTGTATCTAAAATTAATTACAGCTAGTGTAGCGGGTGATACTACTTCCCATTTAGAACTCTTGCGTAAAATAGCCTCTGTTTGCTCTGCAAGTTTTAAGTTATAATCTATTGCTTTTCTAAAAGCTTTTAGCCCAAATGTCTTAACAGACATATATAATTTTAATGCTCTAAACCTTCTTGTAAGTTGTACGCCATGATCGTAAAAATTTATCTCACTATCATTGCCTTCAACATCTTTTAAATATTCAGGTTTTTCTGTAAATGTATGTTTTAACCACTTGCTGTTTCTTACTAATAGGCAGCCCATTTCATAAGGTTGGTAAAACCATTTGTGAGGATCAACAGTTAGGGAATCGGCTTTATCAATTCCTTTTAACAATTGCTTTCCATTTTTAGCTAAAATTGCTGCACCGCCATAGGCACCATCAATATGAAACCAGAGTTTTTCTTTCTTGCAGATTTTAGAAAGTTCTAATAATGGATCTACAGTTCCTGTATTGGTTGTTCCAGAAGACGCTACAATACAAAACGGCTGTAAGCCTTGTAAACGATCTTTTGCTATAGCATTCTGTAACTTGTTAAGAGACATTTTAAACTCTAAATCTGTTGGGATGATCCTAATTTGATCTCTTCTAAACCCTAAAATGGTAATAGCTTTAATGTTTGAGGAGTGTGCTTGATCGCTAAGGTAAAGAACAGCTTTACTAAAGTCTTCACCACATTTAATACGTCTTGCTGTAACAATTGCTGTTAGGTTTGCCATAGAGCCGCCACTAGTAAAGATACCGCCACCACGTTTAGAGGGAAAACCAAACAGTTTTAAGAGCCAGTTAATTGTTACAATCTCTAACTCTGCTGCGGCAGGAGAAGCTACCCAACCACCAGAAAACACATTAAATCCTGTTGCTAAAGTATCTGCTATTGTGCTTACATAGTTACTTGGTCCTGGAACAAAAGAGTATGATTTTGGATGCGAAACAATATTACTGTTAGACATCACCTTGTCTACCACAAAATTAAGGACGCTCATAGCATCTGTTGGTTCTTCTGGAGCATCTTCAAGAAACAACTTGTCCATATCTTCTCTTGAGCCTTCGGCTACTGGTAATTTAGAGTTTTGAGTATCAAAATGTTCCACGAGTTCATCTATAGCTTTATAGCCAAGTGTTCTCATTTCTTCTTTGGTAAGTTCTAATTTATGGGCGTTTGTTGTCATCACTTAAAATTATATAAAAAAAGCTTCAGAATCTACCGAAAACCTATTTCGATACATTCTGAAGCTTTCAGTGTTTTACTAAGGCGTCTAATAAAGACGTGCTTCAATAATTAATAAAAAAAAGAGCTTTAAAATAAATTTTAAAGCTCTTTGTGCGGGCGAGAGGACTCGAACCTCCACACCTTGCGGCACCAGATCCTAAGTCTGGCGTGTCTACCAATTCCACCACGCCCGCGAGCGATTTTATTTAGAAAACTTCCTCGATAAATTGAGGCTTCCTCTAAAAAGGAATGCAAAGATAAATATTTTCTTATAATTGAAACCTAATTTTTATAAGAAATTTGAGACTGATTTTCGTATTTTTACAAGACATCAAAAAAATGCTATGGCAACAATACAAAAATACCTAGAAGAACATAAGGATCGTATGCTACAAGAGCTTGTAGACTTACTTAAAATTCCATCTATAAGCGCAGATAAAGCATATAAGGCAGATGTTATAAAAACTGCAGATGTTGTAAAACAACGGTTAGAAGAAGCAGGATGTGATGTCGTCGAAATTTGTGAAACGCCAGGTTATCCTATTGTATATGGAGAAAAAATTAAAGATAAATCGTTGCCAACAGTACTTGTGTACGGTCATTACGATGTGCAACCGCCAGATCCTGTAAATTTATGGGACAGTCCGCCGTTTGAGCCTGTTATTAAAAAAACAGAGTTGCATCCAGATGGTGCTATTTATGCAAGAGGATCTTGTGATGATAAAGGCCAAATGTATATGCACGTGAAAGCTTTAGAGTACATGACTAAAAATGATGAGCTGCCGTGTAACGTTAAGTTTATGATTGAAGGTGAAGAGGAAGTTGGTAGTGAAAGCTTAGGGTGGTTTTTAGAGCGTAATCGCGAAAAACTTGCTAATGATGTTATTTTAATTAGTGATACGGGAATGATTGCTAAAGACGTGCCAAGCATTACTACAGGATTAAGAGGTTTAAGTTATGTTGAGGTAGAGGTTACAGGACCAAATAGAGATTTACATAGTGGTTTATATGGCGGTGCAGTAGCAAATCCTATAAATATCTTAACGAAGATGATAGCTTCGTTACATGATGATGATAACCATATTACTGTTGAAGGTTTTTATGATAAAGTAGAAGAATTAAGTGTAGAAGAGCGTGAAAAAATGGCTGAAGCTCCATTTTCATTAGAAAACTATAAAAGCGCTTTAGATATAGATGCTGTATATGGTGAAAAAGGATTCTCCACTAATGAGCGTAATTCTATACGACCAACGCTAGATGTTAATGGGATTTGGGGTGGTTATATAGGAGAAGGAGCAAAAACGGTTATACCTAGTAAAGCTTTTGCGAAAATATCAATGCGTTTAGTACCAGATCAAGATTGGCAGGAAATTACAGCATTGTTTAAACTACATTTCGAAAAGCTTGCGCCTAAAGGTGTAAGAGTAGAGGTTAAGCCTCATCATGGCGGTCAAGCATATGTTACGCCAATAGATAGTGATGGGTATAAAGCTGCAAGTAAAGCTTATGAAAAGACATTCGGGAAAACGCCTATACCTCAACGTAGTGGTGGTAGTATTCCTATTGTATCACTTTTTGAAAGAGAATTAAAAAGTAAGACAATTTTAATGGGCTTTGGTTTAGATAGTGATGCCATACACTCTCCAAATGAACATTTTGGTGTTTGGAATTATTTTAAAGGTATTGAAACTATTCCTTGGTTTTACCACTTCTTTACTAAAATAAAGAAATAGCAATATATCACACTAAACACCTAATAATTGATAATAATCCCGCAAAAAAAGTAAATTTTTGCGGGATTATTGTTTTTGCACTGTATTTTATAATACATTCGTTTTTCAAACCAATAAACCCTTTATTATTATGAAAAAATTATTTTGCCTATTAGCTTTAGGTGTAGCTTTAGTGTCCTGTGAAAATGATACTATCGAGCAGCAATCTGATGAAGTAAATATTGCTTCTGAAACTATAGACCTTTCAGATTTTTCAACTTCTAGCGATAAAAGTTTAGCTTATGATGCACCAGAGAACTCTAGAAAATGTAAGTCGATGGAAGTATTAGAAAGACAAATAAAAGAAAATCCTTCGCTTTATAATAAAATGCTTGCCATAGAGCAGTTTACAAGACTTAGAAATGCTAAGAAACCAGGTGGAGGAAATGGTAATGGAAACGGAAACGGTAATGGCGGAACTGATGGTGGAGGTTCTACTCCAACTGAAGATAACTTAGGGACACTAAATATTCCTGTTATAGTTCACGTTATTTATAATAATGCTAATGAAAATATAAGCGCACAGCAAATAGACTCTCAAATTGCTGTTTTAAATGAAGACTTTAGAGCAACAAATGGAGACGTAAGTCAAGTGCCTTCAGAATTTGCTGGTTTAGTGGCAGATTCAAACATCAACTTTTCATTAAGTCAAGTTATACGTGTAGCATCCACAAGAACATCTTGGGGAACTAATGATGCTATGAAATATGCTTCTAATGGAGGATCAGATGCTGTTACACCAAATGCTGCTTTAAATATTTGGGTTTGTAATATAGGTGGAGGAATATTAGGTTATGCTCAATTTCCAGGAGGAAACTCTAATACAGATGGTGTTGTAGTTTCACCACAGTATTTTGGTACTACAGGTTTTGTTTCTTCTCCATTTGATGGTGGTAGAACAGCTACTCATGAAGTTGGTCATTGGTTAAACTTAAGACACATTTGGGGAGATGGTAGATGTAGACAAGATGATTTTGTTGCAGATACACCATCGTCTGATGCACCTAACTATGGTTGCCCTTCATACCCTACAGTTAACTGTAGGTCTAATGACATGACTATGAACTATATGGATTATGTTAATGATGATTGTATGTATATGTTTTCACAAGGTCAAAAAGAACGTATGAGAGCATTATTTGCTAGTGGTGGTCCTAGAGCTACGTTTGTAAATTAATTTAAAATTTATATAACTTAAACCGCTTAAGAGATTAAGCGGTTTTTTATTTTATTATGGTTTTTAACGAACATCAAAATTTTAACCAATGGTGGCTTTGGGCTATACTATTAGTTATTTCTGTTGTTTTTGGCTATGCTATAATTCAACAAGAAGTTTTTGAAACGCCTTTTGGAGATAAGCCAGCACCTACTTGGGTGTTAATCTTAATCGTAGTTTTATTTGGAGGCTTAGGTTTGCTTTTAAAAGTATTTACTTTAAAAACAAAGATAAATTCTGAAGAGATTTCATTTAGCTTCAAACCTTTGGTATCTCGTAAGTACACTTGGAGTGAAATTAAAACTATTAAAGTTATAGATTATGGCTTTGTAGGAGGTTGGGGCATAAGACTAGCCACAAAATATGGAACAGTTTATAATATTAAGGGATCAAAAGGGCTACAAGTTACTTTGATTAACAAGAAACAGTTTGTAATAGGAACTCAAAAACCAGAAGTTTTAAAAGCGTATTTAATCAGGTTGTCTGAAACTAATACGGTTGTTAAATCTTCTTTACATAATCTGTGATAATTACTATCTGTTGGCCATCAACCTTGCCTTCAATATACTTTTCATTTTCGTGGTCTAAAGAAATTCGCCTTACTGCAGCACCTTGCTTGGCTACAAGACTACTTCCTTTTACCTTTAAATCTTTAATAAGCACAACACTATCGCCTGCTTGCAATACTACACCATTACTATCCCTATGCACAAGTTGATTGCTAGTGTCTACACCATCACCTTCAGCTTTTGCCCAAGCTAATTGATCTTCCTCCATATACATCATATCTATTAAATCTTGTGGCCAACCTTCAGCCTTAAGTCGTTGTAACATTCTGTAGGCCATAACTTGTACTGCAGGAACGGTACTCCACATAGAGTCGTTAAGACAGCGCCAATGGTTAGGATCTCTTTGGTCTGGGTTTTTTATTTGAGAGTTACAGGTATTACAAACCAAAATAGCAGCCTCATCACCATCTTTAGGAGATGACGGTACATTGTAAACGCCTAACTTTTCTGAAGAACCACAAAGTTCACATTGGTTATTGCTGCGCTGCTGTAATACTCTTTCTACACTCATTTTTTGTTTATTTATGGTGCAAAGGTAACCCAACCTCATTAATCAATGTGATTTCGAAACGATATAAAATTCAAGAGAGATTTAATTTTAGAGAACTATAGTCTAACAGCTCTAAAATTATTTATCAGAATATACCTTTATAGGTTCTGTAATCTTTGGACATTTAACAGGTGGTTTTGCTATTGCGGTTTGATTTTTCCTGCGTATATGTTTACAATAATATGCAAACAGCTCATTAGCATCTGCTCCTAGCCATTTTTTTACATATATAGTCCAGAAGTGATATTGTACATACCAAACACCACGTTCTTCATATAACCTGGCAGACGATTCTAACTTTTTATTAATGACAACAAACTCTTTGCGCTCATATAATTCATTAATTAAAATATTGTCTTCATAAATGATAAAAGATTCATCAAAACCTCCAATTTCATTAAATAAAGCTCTTGTAATAAATTGACTTTGATCTCCGCCACGACACGCACGCCAGCTAAATTGCGTTAGCCAACTTGCTAAACGTAACCACCAATGGTTGTTATCAAACTGCATTCTAAAACAACCAGCAAGATTGTCTTTCTGTATTTCCTCTATTATGTAAGTGTCAAAATGCTTAGGAGGAAATGAGTCTGCGTGTAAGAAATAAAGCACGTCTCCTTTTGAGTTTTTAGCGCCTGTATTCATTTGTTTAGCTCTCCCTTTTTCAGATGGTATAAGTTGAATCTTATAGCCATCAGCAAAAAAATTAGAAACAGCTTCTTGGGTGCCATCTGTACTGCCACCATCTATTACAGAAATATCTGTGATATTAGTTGCGGTAGAGCTATCAACTAAATGTTGAAGTAAATTTGTGATGTTATCAGCCTCGTTTAACGCTGGAATAATAATACTAAGCATATACCAAACTTACGGAAAGTATACCTTGAAAGTTTTTTAAAACCTAAAAAAACCCACTTGTTTCCAAGTGGGCTTGCAATTATTTTAAAATAAGGTGCTTATTGCTCGTTAAGATCCCAATTGTATTCCTTAAACGTAATCTCTGCATTAGGATTTATCTTGGTATCACTATACTTATTAATATATTCTGCCAAGTTTGGTTCGAAATCTTTGGTGTAAAAGCTGAAAATCTTAGATAGCTTTGGAGCATTCTCTGAAATCTCATTTTTATCTGAATTTATAAATTCATTAGTTACCAAGTCTAACTGTTCGTTTATTTTTCCAGCAGTATATGCTTCATCTAAAAGTTTTGGGCAAGAATATGATGCACAGTTAATAGCAAAATGAATTCTAGGCTCATTCATTTTTCTTAACACACCGTTTTCAAGAGATCCCAAGGATAGCATACTCCCATCAATTGGAATAAATGCATTGGTAAAAGCACCATTTATATCTTGTATACTATTTGTTGGATAATTTCTCAAAATTAAATCAACCGTATAGGCATTATAAGTATTTATGTAATAGGCAAGTAGTTCTTGTACAGACCAGTTGCTGTTAGGTTTGTAAGATTGCAGTGTATTTAAATAACTGTCTAAGGCAGCTCTGTCGTTTTTAAAACCTTTATAGTCTACAAAACCTGCTTTGTTTACGTGTTTCTTTAAAAGGGCATCCCATTCGCTGTGGTCTACATTTACTTGAGAATTTGCAGTGGTAGACATTAAATCTCCATCTACCTTCTTAGTTGGTTGTCCTTGGCTTGTTAAACCTGCAGCACCAATTAGTGCGCAACTTTGCAATCCAGATACTGTTATGGTTATTATTAAGAATTTGAGTATTAACTTCATTTGGTTTGTGTTTTGGTTAAAGGATAAAATTCCTGTTTAATAAAATCTTTAGGAAAACGCTCATCACCATCAAAACCTAATTCAATATCACGACCGTCTTCTGGAATATGGTTGGTACCAAAAAGGTAATCCCATATACTAAGAGTAAGTCCGTAATTAACACCATACTTTACATGTTTTGGCAAAACTTTAGCATGATGCCATATGTGCATCTTAGGATTATTAAAAATATATTTAAAAGGGCCATAGTCCCAACCAAGATTTGCGTGATTTAAATGGCCAACTGAAAGTGCAAAGAAGTGCACAATGGCAACATCTGCAGCATCAAAACCACCAATTAAAGCAATAGGAATATACAGTGCAGATTTATAAACTACAGGTTCCATCCAATGGTAGCGTAAATGAGCGGCAAAGCCCATTTCTTTTACAGAATGGTGTAGTTTATGAAAATTCCATAGAAAAGGAACTCGGTGTAAAAGGCGGTGCACATTCCATTGTGTGAAATCTGAAATTAAAAAGAAAATAAGTAATCCTACGCCATAAGGAAGCGCATCCACATCAAATAACTGTACGCTTTCCAAACTAACTCCAAAGAGACTTAAGAAATTATCAAAAAGTAACGCTACAGTGTTGGAAAGTGCGATGAACACAATTAAATTCAATAAAAAGAAATTAAAGAACATATAAAATGTATCTAGCCAGAAGTCTTTTCTGAAAATTTTTTGGTTCTTACGCCAAGGAAATAAAACTTCTAAACCCCAAACCACTAAAGAGACTATTATTAATCCATAAAAATAGTTATCCCATTTGTTGTAACTCGTGATTTCTGAGAGGAGATAGTTCCAATATCCCGAATAGGAGTCTTGTATGGTCTGTAAAATATCATTCATAAGCCTTGCAAAAGTAGTCGAAATCTTACCTAAATCATTTCAATTGTAAATACGATTTATTAATAGTTAGATATTGAAACGCTATGGTTTTAATATCGTATTTAAATAACAACCACATTTGTATTGAAACTTTTTATACTATTCTTTTTATTTCTCACAACGACCATAGTTGGACAAAACCAAATTTCCAAAAAGGGGTTGATTTATCATAATAACGAACCACTTGCTAACTGTAAAATTATAAACAGTACAGCAAACTTTACTACAGTTTATTCTGACACCAATGGTTTCTTTGAGATTTCTGTAGCGCTTAATGACACTTTACAATACATATACTCCAATGAACTTGTAAAGACACAGATTATAACAAAAGAGGTTATAGAAAAAGAATGGTTAGAGATTAACATTTCACAAGGTATAAATATGTTAGATGAGGTTGTTTTAGCGCATAGGACAGATTTAAATGCAGTCTCTTTAGGAATTAGTAAACCAGGTATTATGCAACCTACAGTTTTTGAAAGACGGTTGTTAACTGCAGGCGATTTTAAACCAATACATCTTTTAGGCTTACTAGGCGGCTCTTTGCAAATAGACCCTATACTAAATGCTATAAATGGAAAAACTAAAAAATTAAAGAAATTGGTAGCTTTTGAGAGAGTTGCTGCCGATGTAGAATACCTTGAGAAAAAGTATTCATTCTTTATGATGTCTAAATTTAAAATTGATAAAGCAAAGGCAACCTCATTCTTTGTATATGTGGCAGAAGAACAATATTTGAGAAACTTAATTTCTGAAGAAAACGACTCTGGAATTAAATTTTATCTAATAGATAAATTTGCTGTATTTAAATCTTTTGGAAACTAAAAAGAGCCTCATTACAGAGACTCTTTTTTTAAAAATTAAAAACTTAGCAACAACCGCCACCATCATAATGATAGGTAGACTCGCTAAAGTAAATGTCATCTCTGCCTAATGCTTTTAATGCAGCAGCTGTTTTGTCGCAAATTGCCAATGGCTGATTTTTTAATAAAATATGGCCTTTTTTGTCATCAAAATAATCGTCTTTACCGTAGTAAATGGCTGCTTTCCCTGTAAATACACAAGGGCCATCTTCTGGCATTGGGTCTTTAATTGCTGCAACCTCAATAGACTCTATGTAAATTAACTCGTCTGTAGGGTATGTGCCAGGATTTAAGATGCGGTATGGTTTTCTTGCTCTAATTTCGATTGTGCCAAAACCTACATCTGTTAAAGCTTTTACGTATTCTTTTATTGGTAAACTACCACTAAGGCATAAAGCTCTAAGACGTTCGTCATTACGTAGAGTTTCATTCATGTCTTGCTCGCAAGTAGGATCACTCATTACAAGTTTGCCATGTGGTTTTAATACACGGTACATTTCTTTAATGGCACGTGTTAAATCTTCGGCCTTAAAAATATTGAATAAGCAATTTTGTGCAGCAACATCTATACTGTTGTCCTCAACTGGTAAGTTTAGCGCATCTCCTTTTTTAAGGTCTACAAACTCACTTTTAAACCAATCGTTCTGTTCTTCGGCAATCTTAAAGTTTTTGCGAGAAGCTTCAAGCATTTCATCAACAACATCAATACCAACGACACCATTTTTTTGACGGTTAAAATATGAGAACTGTAATAACTCCATACCGCCACCAACACCTACGTAAAGCATTTTAGGGTTATTAGACAAATCGCGAGCGTGAACAGTGCTTCCGCAGCCGTAGTTCATCTCCTGCATGATTTTTGGAATTTTTAAACCTGGTAATTCCCAAATAGGATTTGTAGTGCAACATAATCCTACATCTGGTGTTATTGCTGCTTCCTTGTAAACATCATGTGTGGTGTCTAAATAACTCATAGTTGTAACCTTGTTTTAAATTGTAGTTTGACTAATGCGTGAAGGATTGAGGCTTTGTTGAAGCTCTTTTGCTTTTTTGCAAAAAGCGACTGCCGAAAGCCTGACCTTTAGGGCACGCCATACGCTTATAATGTCTTAATTAATTCTGTAAATAATGTGATCATATGTGGTTCTGCTTTTTCTGCCATCGCTATGATTTCTGAAATATCTACAGGTTTTAAATTGTCTGGGTCACACTCGTCTGTTAATACAGAAACGGCTGCTACCGGTAAGTTTAGGTGGTTTGCCACTATAATTTCTGGAACAGTGCTCATTCCTACTGCATCTGCACCGATAATCTTTAAGTAACGGTATTCTGCTCTAGTTTCTAGCTGAGGTCCGAATACAGAAGCGTAAACACCTTTATGTAGATTAATATCTTTAGATGCCGCAATTTTCTCGATTGTTGCACTCATGGCTTTATCATAAGGAGCGCTCATATCTACAAAACGTTCTCCCATTTTTTCTACACCTTTAAAAGCAAGCGGAGAGCCACCTTGTAGGTTTATATGATCATCTATCAACATCATCTCACCTTTCTTAAAACTGGTGTTTATAGCGCCTGAGGCATTACTTACCAAAAGGTGTTTAATGCCCAACTCGTGCATGACACGAACAGGATAGGTTACATCTGTTAATGTGTAACCTTCATATAAATGAAAACGACCTTGCATTACAATTACATTCTTACCTTCTAAAGTGCCGTAAATAAGTTTGCCTTTATGAAACTCAACTGTAGCAGTGGGAAAGTTAGGAATGTGGTTATAACTAACTTCGTGCTGTATGTCTATATGTTCTAATATTTTACTTAAACCAGTTCCTAGAATGATACCCACATCTGGAGCTGTAAATCCTTTACTTTTTAAATATTCTGAAGTTTCTTCTATATATGCTTTCATAATCTATTGAAAATCTTTGTCTAAATAATTTGGTAAAAATTGCTGAAACGCGTCTACATGTTTAATGTCACTAAAGTAATCTACATCATTTCGTTCTGCTAATACTTTTACATTGGTGTCTTCTAAATCTTTTAAAGTGTTTGCAAGTACAGTATCTGTACCCCAAGTTTTGTTAGTGAAGACTTTAGTTTGCAAGCTACGCATTCCTAATAAATAATATCCGCCATCTTCTGCAGGTCCTACAACCGCATCATGGTTTTTTAATGCAGAAAACGCCTCTTCTAAATCTTCTTGACTCATATCATACATATCACTTCCTATAATGATAATGTTTTTATAGCCATCTTTAAAACCTTGTTCAAATGCATGTTGCATACGTATACCTAGGTCTTCACCTTCCTGTTGGTATTTGGTGTATATAGTTTCATCCCAAATATCATTTTCTCTCACTTTTACAGAATAGTATACAGCTTTATCTACATCTAACTGTTTAGTTATTGAAACTGTATGGTCTAATAAGAATTTGTAAATTTTGAGGGCAGACTCATCTCCAACAGTTTTGGCTAAACGGGTTTTACATTTGCCCAACTCAGGATTTCTAGTAAATATTAAGAGAAGGTTTTCAGATTTAGTATTGGTCATTAGTGTGTAATCTTGTGAGCGCTATTTATAAAAATAACTTGTTTATGTTTAATATACTTTATCTCCAGTTCTTAAATACTTTCCCCATACTTTAGAAAATACATGAACCTTATTTGTTTTCTTGTTTAAACTATCAACTACTGCAAAGCCAGCATCTTTCCAGGCAAAAATACTACCATATAAATTCTGTATATTGGTATAGCCTTTATTGCTTAGCTTTTCGCCAAAAGTCTCACTCCTAATACCAACAGAGCAATACACTACAATAGGTTTAGATTTTGAAATAGATAATGTATTTAAGATAGAGTCGTTTGGCTGTTCACCAACCCAAACGGCATTTGGTAAATGGCTAACTAAAAACTCCTGTTTTTTTCTTGTATCGAGAATGGTATAAGTATCCTCATCCATTTTAAGTTCTTGCACAGAAATGTATGGAATACTACGTGTATTATATTGCTCCAAAAGTGCATCTATATTTTTTTGGGCCAACATTGAGCCAGCAGAAAAAAATAATAGCGAAACCAGAATAAGAGTTTTCATAATTTTAGAAAATACCAGACTAACCTAAAAAAGCTTTTCGACTAAGTTAAATAATGCCTTTATGCTACAGTACCTTGACAACTACTACCAGCACCAGCAGTACAGCCATAGCAATGTTGTGAGATAATTATGTTTCTGTCATTAAGTAAATCTTCATTATACTCTGAAACGTGTTTAACTTTACTTGCAACCTTTAAGCCAAGCATTTGGTTAAAATCACAATCATACAACCAACCATCCCAACTAATTGAAATTGTATTAGTACACATCACATTTTCAACTGCTGCAGGATTATAGGCATCAACTAATTGATACATGTAATCTTCATAATTTTCTGAAGCTATTAGATAGTCTAAGAAACGCGCAATAGGTAAGTTAGTGATAGCAAAAAGATTGTGAAACTGTATGTTGAAATCTTCAAGCAACGCCTTTTTAAAATCTTTCTCCATAGCAGCTTGATCGCCTGGTAAAAAGGCTCCACTAGGGTTATAAACAAGGTCTAATCGTAAATCGCTTCCTGGCATACCATAGCCACGCTCATTTAGTTCCTGCAGTGCTTTAATAGATTTATCGAAAACACCATCACCACGTTGTTTGTCTGTCTTACCACGAGTCCAGTGTGGCATAGAGGATATTACGTGAACATTGTGTGCTTTAAAAAAGTCTGGAAGGTCATAATATTTTTTGTTTGCACGAATAATGGTAAGGTTACTACGTACAATAAAATCTTTAATACCAGCTTTTGAAGCCTCTTCAACAAACCAACGAAAATTTGGGTTCATTTCTGGGGCGCCACCAGTTAGGTCTAACGTATGTGCTCCTGTAGTTTTAATAATTTCAAGACATTGTTTCATAGTCTCGACCGTCATAATTTCCTTACGGTCTGGTCCAGCATCTACGTGACAGTGTTCACAAACCTGATTACACATATACCCTAAATTCATCTGTAAAATCTCAAGGGTTTTTGGGCGTAAAGGGAATTGGTTTATTTCAGAAATTTTTTCTTTAAAAGTTGGCAATTCACCACTTTGAAAAATTCCGTTTGAAAGTATTTCTAACTGTCTGTTTGCATTTGCTAATTCGCTGTCTTGTTTCTTTAGAGACTTAGTCGCCATTCAATATAATATTTAAGATGAGAGTTTAGTGTTTTAAACTCACAGAGCTATTTAAAAATTCAGTTTTAAAAGATTTTAGAATTAAAAATCTTAGTGAGAAAGTTTCTCATATTTGTTCATCATCTGTACACCATGAACTAGTGTCGCGCCACTCTCAATAGCAGCACCAACATGAACAGACTCCATCATTTCTTCTTTGGTAATACCACGCTGTAAGCCATCTTTAGTATATGCATCTATACAATAAGGGCACTTAACAACATGTGAAACAGCTAATGCAATTAAAGATTTTTCTCTTGCAGATAATGCGCCTTCCTCAAATACTTTACCGTAATAATCAAAAAATTTTGTACCTAGCTCTTCGCTCCATTCTGTAATTTTTCCAAATTTTCTTAGGTCTGCTGGGTCGTAATATGTTTTGTTCATGATCTATATTTTTGCCTAAATATAAGTATTAATCGTTATTAACTATAGATACTTACGAGGAACTTGGCATTATAGTTTTTTAAAATAGAAAAGCGTTCCTACAAATTGTAAGAACGCTTTAAGGCTATTTAAATAAATAGAATTGGGATTATTTTTTAATCTGAAGTTTAGTTACAAAAGAATTTCCTTTTGCAGTTGCCTTAACAATATAAAGCCCTTCAGATAAATTACCTGTTTGGATAGTGTCTTGAGTAGAAATGTTTGACTGCTTAAGAATTAACCTTCCGTTCATGTCATAAACCTCTAAAGTATCTAATGCCTGTGTTACGCTAAATCCTTGTGTTGCAGGATTAGGGTAAACAGAAAGTAAAGAAGGTTGTGACACGTCTTGAGTACTCAAGCTATTAGCTTCATTAGCATACACGTAAAATTGACCTGGTTCTAAACTTATCTCATTAGCTGTGTTTGTTACCTCTATAGTTTCATTAGTTAGCATATTATACCAAGTTCCTGTTTCTTGAAATGTTGGGTTTATACTTTGTGTGGTAATACCGAAGTTTCCTAAAACAGTGACATACCTTATAGAGTTTCCTGTAGCATTAGTATCTTCTAGCTGTATTTTCTTTAAACCATTTGCGTTACCAACATCTAATGTAAAGGTTGTAGTTTTAAAAATTGGCTCTGCTAATTTTAACGCTATTAATTGAGACCATGTGTTATAAAGATCTACTCTATTTTGATCATTTAGAAAGTCCCAACCGTCTGGCTTTTCGTCTAGCTTACATTGGTCATTACCATAAGGTGTAGGCAACGTACCGTTAGAGCACGTAAAAATACTTGTTTCATAACCAAGCTCTCCAAATTGCCATATCATCTTAGGACCTGGAACCGTAAAGAAGAACGCTCCTGCAGCTTCTAAACGGTCTAATGCCGTTGGTAAGTCTGTTGCATCATAACTCGCATTAGAGTTTCCGAAAGCTAAATTTTTATAGTTAAGACGTTCTTCGTCATGACTTTCCATATAACTTACTTGAGTTGGTGCGGTAAAATTGTTATTTATATAAGATACACCACTAATATTATTCTCTGTATTATAACCCATTGTACTTTGGTTATAAGGATTTGTCAATTTATTCCACGTCATAATACCTTTTCCTTCATCTAAGCGATAGTTACCCCATTCTATTTCTTCTTGTCTTGAACCTCCATTTCCTAAATGTTCAAAAATGATAAGAAAATCTTCATCTACATCCCATTGTGCATCTGCATATAGTTTTAAAACATCTACGCGGTCTTGGTTATAGCTGTTTGTACAGCCTTCATCACCTTCGCAATTTTGTGTAAACCCTTTAGTTAAGTCCCAACGCATACCATCTATCTTGTATTCTTCTATCCAATATTGAGCGGTTTGCATTACATATTGTCTTGTAGCATTGCTGCTATGGTCAAAATCATTAAATACATTGTAAGAGTGCTGTGCAACTTGGTTAAAATATGGACTTTCTGCAGTTGCTTGACCACCATAACAACCATTGCAATTGTTATACATTCTGTATAATGGGTTTTGCCCTGTTGCTTGGTTGTAAACTACATCAAGAATAATTGCCATTCCTCTAGCGTGTGCCTCATCTACCAGTTCTTTAAATTTATCTGGTGTTCCATACGCCTTGTCTAGTGCCATATGAAATTGTGGATTGTAACCCCAACTTATGTTTCCATCAAACTCAGAAACTGGCATTAATTCAATGGCGTTTATCCCTAATGTTTCTAGATAATCTAGACGATCTATAACATCCTGAAAGTTTTTATTGTCATCAAAATCTCTTACAAGTAGCTCATAAACTACTAAATCTTCTTTTGCAGGCTTTTCGAAATTGTCAATTTGCCACGTGTATTCTGGTGCTCCAGGAATCACCCAGCTAATTGCATCTTGTGTTTTTTCTGATGGATAATCAGGAATGTTAGGAAACGTGCTTTCTGGAATAAACACATCGTTGTTTGGTGTAAGTACTAGGGTAGAGTAAGGGTCTGCTATCGTAATTTCAGTATCAATTAGATATTGAAACAAAAGATTTTCTCCAGGCGTTTGGTTGTTTAATGTAATCCAATGTTTGTCTTGAGCTTCATCAAAATTTAATAAATAGTCATTGCTTAGTGCCCAATCTGTACCATTAAAATTACCAATAAGATGAACATAGTCCTTGTTAGGTGCATAAAGTACTAATGTAACTGATGTGTTATCTTCTGAAATATTTATACCATCTTTCATTCCTGCAGGTACGGCAGCTAACGTAGGGTTGGGTGTTAATAAAACTTGAAATGTTTCACTAAGTGTTTCATTAGTATCTGGATTTGTTGCAACCAATTCAAAATTTGAATCTTCTGAAATAACTACATCATATGTATATGTAGATAGTCCATTTTGAGTATCTGTACTAGTACCATTAACAAAGAGCTCGTAATTTGCAGTAACACCAGTTTCAGCTTGAATACTTAATGTGTTTCCGGCATCTATAAATGAAACTGCTTCTGTAGGATTGTTAAGGTTTAATCCAAATACACCAACATTAAATATAAAATCTCCTGTTTGGCTAGCTCCATTTTGGCTTTTAGCAAGCACGCCGATTCGATCTATATTGGTAGAATTATAAAACTGCGTAGGGTCTGAAATTACATAAGAATATGTACCATCACCATTGTTTGTAAATTGTGCTTCAGCTGGTGAATTACCAAAACCACCACTACCAGTTACTGGTGAGTTGGTTGCAGCATCACTGTTTGGCTCATAAAACCAAGCCCATAAATACACATCTGAGGTTCCCCATTGTTGTTGTACATCTATACCTGATAATGTGATTGTAATTTCATCTGTTTGGTTAAAAGATGCAGGTGTAATTGTGATGTTTTGTGCTGAAAGCGTCATCACCATTAAAACTGCTAAAAATGTAAAGATTGATTTCATAGAAATGTTTTAAGATAAAAAAGGCTGTGAATTACCACAGCCTTTAAAAATTAGTTTCAGATTATAACAAATTCAAAGAAAACTGATAATTTCTAGGATTACTTAAGTCTAATATAACTTCATAGGTTCCTGCCTCGCTAACAGACATATTGGTAGAGCTGTTAAACTCTAACGTACCGTCTGACGCTAAACCAAAGTTAGTGCCCCAATCGTCATTAGCTCTAAACTTAAATTCACCTACAGATAAATCTAACGTAATAGACCAAGTTCTTGAAGCTCTGTCAAAAGTTAGATCCATATCTTGGCTCCAGCCAGAATCATCTCCAGTTGTAGCAAATCCTATAATACCCCAATCTGTTTTTTGTGCAGAGTAAGTAAGATCTGTAGTATTAGCATTTACTAGGTAGTAGCCTTCTCCATCTGGTGTGGCACAATTACCTTCGCCATCTGCAGTAAGTTGTTGTGTGTAAGCTAAACTTCCTGAAGCATCACCATAATCTACATTTCCCCACGCAAAATTTCCATCTGCATCTGGTGTTACAAATTTGTATTCTGTAGTTAAGTACACAAAGCCTTCATAATCGGTTTCTCCAGTTGCACTAGCTTCTAAATAAGGTACAAACGCCACGTTTTCATTTTCGTCAGGATTCCACTGTCCAAAACTAGGGTCTCCACCATCTTGGTGAGGTCCTGGAACTGCCAATCGAGGTCCGTTTAATGGAACATATGTGGTAACAGATACTGTTTGTAGGTTAGAGGTTCTTTCTAACACACCAGTTTCTGTAGTGATTGTTGCCAATAGTCTAAAATCTAAATCTCCTGTTTCTCCTGCTTCTATACCACTTAAATTAGCAATAGTATTTAATGATTGGTGTGTTAAAGCAAAAGACGTCGTGAAGTTATCGTCATTAGAATTTGCTGTTATTTCTTGAGGTGCTGTAAACTCAGTGCCACCTAAAGTAGCTTGTAATGTATAGTTTACAGAGACTGTTGCGCCTTCTGTATCAAAATCTTCAAATGCAATAGTTGCAGCTGTATCTTCCAATGTAGAGTTATCTAAAACTATGCTTGAGCCTTCCACAGGAGCATTTAATTCTGGATCTGCTTCAACATAAGTTGTTGCTGTATATATTAAAGCTTCTGTGTTTCCTGAAGCACTTTCTCCTCTTAAGTAAAATGTAAACTCCTTAAATGGTTCTGCGCCTATTTCTAAAAGCGTTGTATTTAAGTTAGCAACACTTACAGTAAAGCTACTGGTTTGTGTTGTTCCTAAAGTTACCGTAGATGTAAACTCAGGATCTGCAGAAAGTACAATAGTAAAAGGGCCTTCTTCATCTCCAGTAAAAGTTACTGTAGTTGCTGGGTTTTCTGGGTAAGAAAAGTTAAGGCTTAAGTTAGAGACATCTCCATTATTTGCTGTAAATACAGATTCTTGATCTTGTACCACTAAAGACTCATCATCTTCACAAGCTGTAAACAACATAAAGAATGCTGCTAAAAAACTAAGTTTGTATATAAATTTCATAATGTTTAGTTTGATAAGTTAATAGGAATCATACCGTATTTTCCAGATAGGTCATTAAACCAAATCTCGTAAGCATCTGCTACTGGAATTGGAATTTCTCCTGCATCTGTAGAGGCTTGTCCAGAAAACTCACTAGTGCCACCCCAAAGAGTTCCATCTAAACTAAATTGAATACCACCAGTATTTAAATCTGTTGAAAGAACAGACCAGATATGAGGATCAAAAGTAGATTGTGTCATAGCAACATCTTCTGTAGTTGAAGAGCCTGTAATTGTTACTTGTGTGTAATCTGTTGCGCTAGTTTCATCAAAAGGATCTATGCTAAATGTACGTTCTGCAAGATCTATTGTAAATGAGTAATACCCTTCTGAAGGGACACTAAAAACGCCTGGATCATCTCCAGAACCATCATTTACATTTACTTCAGAACCACCGTTTGTTCCCCATTGTGGTTGCCATTGTCCTCTTACTTCAAGAAGTTTAAATGCCATATCTCCACTTAAGAAACGACCTGTATAGGTGTATAGGTTATCGTTTTGAGAATCTCTGTAAAGTAGTGGATTTTCGTTGTTGTTATTCCAATCTGCTTCTGTTGCGTTACCAACTAAATACAAATCTTTAAAAGGATAGGTAAAGAATGGATAGATTTCGAAAACAACAGTGTTTGATGTTGCTGCTAAGCTATTTGTAGTTCCTATTGAAGAATTAACTCTCACATAAACATCTGACCAGTTAAAAGGAGCTAACCCTATTTGGCTTGCTTTTTTATTTAAGTCGTTAACAGTTAGCGTGATTGCATTTGGCCTTCCTTTAGTTACAGTACCTAATGATAAGGCATCTGTGAACTCTGCATTTGTAGCCATTTGTACGTCATACTTAATCTCTGTAGGTACGTTATAATCTGCTTCTTCCCAAGATATGGTAACTGCAGGATTGTCTACATTGCTAGCATCTAATAAGATGCTCGTAATGTCAAGTTCTAAAGCCACTGGCTGTGCAGTAAGCTCTGCTTGAAAATCTGTTGAATCGTCTTCACTACAGGCACTAACTAAAAGGCCTAGTAGGAAAAGCGACGCAATTTTAAGGTTCTTTATCATAATTATTGTTTTAATTGTATTGAATTAATAACCTGGATTCTGTATTAAGTTCGGGTTTGTTGCTATACTCGAACTAGGAATTGGGTAAAGTGTTCTTGTAGCTTCGATAGATGCTCCATCTGGGCTGTCTCCTTTGTACTCCCAAACGTACTGGTTGCCTGTAAATAAGCCAAAACGAATAAGGTCTTGTCTTCTGTGGCCTTCCCAATGTAATTCTCTTGCGCGTTCGTCAATAATAAAATCTAGTGTTAATTGGCTATTTGTAATGTTACCTTGCGTACTACCAAAAGCACGCTCTCTTAATTCATTAATATAACCAACAGCTAGATCTAAGCTTCCGCCGCCACCTCTTAAGTGAGCTTCGGCGTACATTAAATAAACATCTGCAAATCTAAAAATAGGGAAATCAGCATCTGAGAATGTTAGGTCAGATCCTTGTTCTCCTGTTGATGTTCTGTTAGAGTATTTTGTAAGAATATAACCATTATTTCCTTCAGAAACTGGCTGTACGCTTATTGGTCTGCCGCTAGTAATTAATGAATTTCTTTGGTCATTGTTGTAAAGACCGTCTTCAAATAGTTGAGAAAACTCTCTACGTAGTCTAAACAAACCTCCAAATCCTCCAGCACTAACACCTAAAGACTCTCCATTTTGCTCCATTTTACCAACTTGACCTTGTACTAAAATTGTAGTACCACCAAAGTTTTGAGCAAATAAACCATCGTTTACTGATGGTAACATAATCTCATTCTGCGCACCATTTGTATTGTTATCTGCCAAGAAATTATCTAAATAGTTTGGAGTAAGTGTATAACCACTACCAATAAGCTCTTCACAAATATTTAAACAGTCTGTATAACGATTAGTTCCTGTATACACTTCTGCATTAAGGTAAAGTTTAGCTAAAATCATCTTAGCAACACCTTGGTCTGCACGACCATATTCATTTTGTAATGCTGGTGCTAAGTCTGTTTGTGCTTCTAGCAGCTCCGTTTCAATAAAGTTAAATAACTCTTCGCCTACAATTTCTTGTGGAGGTGTAGCAGAACCAATAACATCATTCTCTGTAACAAAAGCAGCTTTTCCAAACATATCTAATAAATGGTAATATGATAATGCTCGTAATACTCTAGCTTCTGCTCTAAATTGAGTGATGTCTTGTCTTAAGTCATCAGAAACACCTCTTGAGTCTAATAGCTCGTCTGTGGTTTGTCTTAAGAATTCATTTGCTAATGTAACTGAAAAAGACGCTCTTGCAAATACTCCTAATATTAAAGGGTTTTCTGCATCCCAAGTACCACGTTGTATACCTCTAATTCCTGGATCATTTTCGAATGTGAAAATAGATTCGTCTGTTGAAAGGTTTTGTAAGTTATATAACCCTCTAATGTATTGTCCAGTACCAGCATCTAAGCCTCCAATATTTGAGCTGCCTGCGCCGCTTAAGCCAGAAAGCGAAAGGTTAGCATAAACACCAGCTAATAAACTAGTATAGCTGTTAGAGTCTGCAAAAAACTCGTCTTCCAAAAGCAATTCTGGATCGTTAGGTGTTACATCTAGGTCTCCTTCACAAGACGTGGTCAATGTGAAGACTGCTAATAACAGTAATAGTATATTGATTTGAATTTTCATTATATCTTTAATTTATAGATGTTATTAAAATTTGTAATTAGCTCCAAATTGGTACACTCTAGCTCTAGGGAAAATGGTGTTATCTACACCAGATGCACCTACTTCTGGATCTAAGCCACTATAGTCTGTAATAACAAATGCATTTTGTACACCTGTCCAGATTCTTAAACTATCTCCCCATTTAGTATCATCTAATTGGATAGTGTATCCTAAAGTAGCATTATCCATTCTTAAGAATGATGCATCTTCAAGATAAATGTCTGATCTTATAATTTCGTCTGTACTTTGAGTAAAGTTAGTTTCTAATACAGATGTAGGTATGTTAGCTAAGAAACCGTTACTGTTTAAATTGTTATAGTATGCATTGTTAGAGCTTACATTGTTATAAACGTAATTTCCTAAGCTAGCTCTTAAAAATACAGAAAGGTCAAACCCTTTATAGTTTACTGTAGAAGAAAACCCTAATAACACGTCTGGATCTGGATTTTTAGAAATAAATCGGTCATTGTTGTCTATTAATCCATCACCATTAAGATCTACGAATGCACCTTCAATAGGGTTTCCGCTTGCATCATAAACTTGCTTATAAACATAAAAAGAACCTGGAGCAAAGCCTTCTCTCTGTAAACCAATATTACCACCAGTACCACCAGCAATTCCTGTAGTTTCAATATCTAAACCAAAAGCAAGATCTTCAATTTCTCTATCTAAGAAAGCAGCATTAAAGTTCACGTTCCAGTTTAAGTCTTCTTGCTGAATGATATCAGAATTTATAGTAAACTCTAAACCTTTAGAGCTAAAACTACCAATATTTAAAAAGCCTTGGTTACTAAAGTTAGAACCATCTGCAATTGGTACAAAAGATAATAAGTCTTCTGAAATATTTTTATAAACTTCAACAGAACCAGAAATGCGATTATTAAAGAAACCGTAATCTAAACCAATGTTAGTTTGTTTAGTCTCTTCCCACTTAAGCAACTCATTTCTAAATTGTGGCTGTGCAATAGGAATAGAGCCGTCTCCAAATTGATATTGAGAGTTAGGTTCTCCTAAAGCAAAACGACTTGTAAACAATAAAGACTGACCAATATTTTGTTGCCCAGTTACACCATAACTTGCTCTTAATTTTAAGAAGTTAAACTTTTCAGACTCTGCAAAGAAATCGTCACTAATTGTCCAACCTGCAGAAACACTTGGGAATGTACCAAAACGCTCATCTGGGCTAAATCTAGATGTACCATCTCTTGTTACAGATGCAGATAAGAAGTACTTATCTTTATAAGACACCTCACCTTTACCTATGTAGGTTAATAAAACTACTTCTGGGTCTATATTAGTAGTAGGAACTATAAGGGTGTTTGGGTCATTTTGTTCTCCAGTAGAAAAACTTTGTGATTCAAATTTTTGGTAGTTATATACACCTTGTACCCCTAAAGTAAAGTCGTTTATAGTTTTGTCGTAACGTAATTGAAAGTTAAACTGCTGGTTAGTTCTTTCGTTTTCATAAGCACTGCTGTTTCCTAGTAAAACAGTTTCACCTTCGTCGTTTACTATTCTTACACCCAAGGCACTTTCTTCAGGTCTCATAAAAGTACCTTTACCAGTACTCTTATCATATCCTAAGTTTAATAATGCACTAAATTCTGGAGCAAAGTGAAACTTATAATCTAAAACAACATTACCAAAATAACGTGTTACTTCACTAACATTTCTAGTTTGCATAAGCTCTGCTACTGGGTTCCTAGCAACATTGGCTAATGGATCTCCATTTGCATCAGTAAATTCAAAGAAACCACCATAAGCAGACCCTTCTTGGTAAATAGGTTGTGTTGGGTCAAAACGCAAAGCACCACCTTCAACACCAGGACTAAACCTGTTATCCTCTAGAGTAAGGTTAGCATTAAGGCTTACTTTTAAGTGGTCATCAAATAAACTAGGGTTAACACGTAAAGAGTAGGCATTACTTTGAAACTCCGATGTTTTTCTTAATCCAGGTCTATCTGTAAAACGCGCAGAAAACCTTACTGGTAATGTGTTTTTAAACAAAGAACCATTTAAAGACAGGTTACTATCAAAAGTTACTTGATTTTCATAAATCTCATCTTGCCAATCTGTATTTGCATCACCTAACAATCCTACATCTTGAGGACGTTGCTCGGCTACCAGTGCTCTAAACTCATCTGCAGAAAAAACATCTATAGTTTTAGCAAGTGTGTTATAACCTACTTGTGTATTAAACTCTGCCTTAAACTTCTTACCACCTTTTTTAGTTGTGATAATAATTACACCATTTGAGGCTCTACTACCATACACTGCTGTAGATGCAGCATCTTTAAGAACAGTAAAAGACTCAATGTCTGAAGGGTTTATAGTAGATAATATAGATCTTGCACCGCCTACGGCATCATTATCTATAGGTAAACCATCTATAACTATCAGAGGTTGGTTAGAGGCACTTAGAGAAGCGCCACCACGAATTCTTATGTCTGATCCTGAACCTGGTGCACCACTAGTATTAATAGATAAACCAGCAACACGACCGCTTAATAAGTTTTCTGGAGTCGCAATGTTACCTTGATTAAAATCTTTTTCTGTAACCGCAGTTAATGCACCTGTGGAGCTTTTCATGGTTGTAGTACCATATCCCACAATAATTACTTCATTTAATTTTGCGGCATCTTCCTTCATTACAAATGATAGGTTAGATTGGCCAGTATAGGTAATTTCTTGTTTTTGAAACCCAACATAGGTTACTACAACAACATCACCAGAATTTAGAGAAATTGAGAAATTTCCATCAAAATCGGTGGAGGTTCCATTTGCGGTACCCTTAATTAAAATATTTGCTCCAGGTATTGGTAATCCAGAGGCAGCTTCAGTTACTGTTCCTGTCACAATATCCTGCGCAAATAAAGAGAGCGGAAATAGCACAAACAGCCATAAACATTTAGTAAGTAATTTCATATAAAATAGTAATGAGTTAGTAAATGATTGTACTTAATAGATTCACTTTTCGTTGTTAAAAATATATAAATCATTAAGTAAACTTTAAGAAATAAAAAATTATCCTCAGCGAAAACGTTTTCGTGTTGACAACTTTCTATTTATGACAATATTTCATTAACATCCGTTTGAGATAAAAGGTTAATAATTATGCATTACCTTTATTGCGAATACAATATCCCATGAATAAAAAAGTCACATTAAAGTCAATTGCCAAGGAGTTAGATGTATCAATTTCAACAGTTTCAAAAGCGTTAAAAGACAGTCCAGAAATTAGTAAGGATACAAAGCAGAAAATTAAAGCATTTGCAAAATTTTATAATTACAAACCAAATAATATTGCTCTAAGTTTAAAGAACAGAAAAACTAAAACTTTGGGCATTATCATTCCAGAAATAGTACACCATTTTTTTACTACCGTAATTAAAGGTATAGAGCAAGTTGCTAATGATGAAGGCTATAATGTGATTGTATGTCTTTCTAATAACTCATTTGATAAGGAAGTTATAAACATGGAGATACTTGCTAATGGCAGTACAGATGGTTTTATAATGTCTGTCGCTAAAGAAACACAACAAAAGAAAGATTATCATCATTTGGTTGAAACCATAAACCAAGGTATGCCAGTTGTTATGTTTGATAGGATGATTCCAGAAATTAACTGCGATAAAGTTATTATAGATGATAAGAAAGGCGCACGGCAAGCGGTTCAGTTTCTAATTGATAAAGGAGCAAAAAAGGTTGCGCTATTAACTACAGTAGATTATGTGAGCGTAGGAAAATTAAGAACTACAGGATATTTAGAATGCTTAGAAAGTAATGATTTACCTATTGATGAATCCTTAATTCTCAAAATAGAAGATATGGACCATTATGCTGAAAAAATCGAAGAATTTTTGAAGCAAACCTCTTGTGATAGCATTTTTGCAGTTAATGAACATTTTGCTGTAGAGGCTATTAGAGCCTTAAGGACACAAGGAAAGTCTGTACCAGAAGATGTCTCTGTAATTGCATTTACAGATGGCGAATTGTCTAAACATTTCATACCAAGTCTTACTACAATTAATCAAAAAGGCTTAGAAATGGGTGCAACTGCAGCAAAACTACTTATTGATAAGCTTGAGCGTCCAGAAGATGAAAAAGAGCTCTACCAAACCGTTATACTCGAAACATCACTTATTGAAAGAGAATCTACAAAATAAGATAACATTGCTTTTTTAGACATTTCTAAAAATTAGTTTATATTTGACCCGATTATCAAACTTAATGATTCACTTTTCGCTGTTAAGTCTTGATAATTATTCTTTGTTAAGGCTTATCGTCTTGTTTAATTAATACAAACGATATGCAAAAACCCAAGTTAAGTTTTTGGGAAATCTGGAACATGAGTTTCGGGTTTCTTGGTATTCAGTTTGGTTTTGCTCTGCAAAACGCAAACACCTCAAGAATATTTGAAACCTTAGGTGCTCAAGTAGAAGATATTCCTATACTTTGGATAGCTGCTCCTGTTACAGGATTAGTTGTACAACCTATAATTGGTTATTTTTCAGACAGAACCTGGACAAAATTAGGTAGGCGTCGCCCTTATTTCCTAATTGGCGCAATCTTATCATCTATAGCTTTATTTATGATGCCTAACTCTCCATCATTATGGATTGCGGCAGGTACACTTTGGATTATGGATGCCTCCATAAATATTTCAATGGAGCCTTTTAGAGCTTTTGTAGGAGATAACCTTCCAGATAGACAACGTACTTTAGGCTTTGCTATGCAAAGTTTCTTTATTGGTATAGGTGCTGTTGTCGGATCTTTACTACCATATATTTTCACCAATTGGATTGGTTTAGAAAATACAGCGGCAGAAGGTGTTATACCACCATCTGTAAAGTGGTCTTTTTATGTAGGTGGCGTGGTGTTTTTATTGGCAGTCTTGTGGACCGTTTTTAAATCTAAAGAATATTCTCCTAAAGAATTAGAGGCTTTTGAAGCCGCTTCTAACGCTAAAGCATCTTTACAGCCTAAAATAGAAAACAGAGAGAAAAACATTAAAAACCAGCAAACTATTGGTTTGGTGATGACTGCAATTGGAGCAATTATAAGCTACTATATCTACGCAAATTCACTCACTAAAGAACTATATATCTTGTTTGTCGGTTTAATTGTATTAGGCACCTTATTTATTATAGTAGCTCAACTTAGAAAACAAAACATAAGAAATGGATTTACCATTATTATGACAGATATGTTGAATATGCCCGAAACCATGAAACAATTGGCTTGGGTACAATTCTTTTCTTGGTTTGCATTATTCTCAATGTGGATTTACACCACAGCATCAGTAACTGGACACGTATTTGGTACTACAGATACTACAACTGTATTATATAATGACTCTGCAGATTGGGTTACTGTTATGTTTACAGTTTATAATGGTGTCGCAGCAGCAGTTGCATTTTTACTGCCAGTACTTGCTAAACGTACAAGCAACAAATTTACACATATGCTAGCTTTAGTAATGGGAGGCTTAGGTTTAATATCTATCTACTTTGTAACTACTAAAGTAGGATTATTGTTGGCAATGGTAGGTGTTGGTGTGGCTTGGGCAAGTATATTGTCAATTCCTTACGCGTTGCTTTCTGGCTCATTGCCTTCAGCTAAAATGGGATATTATATGGGTGTATTCAACTTTTTTATAGTAATACCTCAAATAGTAGCTGCTACAATCTTAGGCTTTTTAGTTAAAGAATATTTTAATAGCGAACCAATTTATGCTCTAATCATAGGTGGTTTTGCGATGATCCTTTCTGGACTATTAACATTAAGGGTTAAAACCAATAAAAAATTAAACATTAGTGATGCAACAAACTAAAGGATTCATATTCGATTTAGATGGTGTAATTGTCGATACCGCCAAATACCATTTCTTGGCTTGGCGCAGTTTAGCGAACCAGTTAGGTTTCGACTTTACTGAAAACGATAACGAAAAGCTAAAAGGCATAAGTAGAGTAAAATCGCTTGAGATGATCCTAGAATGGGGAAACATCACTTTGCCTGAAGAAGAGTTTAATAAGCAAATGGCATTAAAAAATGAAGAGTATTTAGCGCATATAAGTGATATGAATGCCTCTGAAATACTGCCAGATGTTGAGAAAACATTAGAGTACTTAAAAAATAAACAACAAAAAATAGCCTTAGGGTCTGCAAGTAAAAACGCATCTCCAATTCTAGAACGCGTTGGTTTGTTAGATACATTTAAGGTTATAGTAGATGGTAATGCAGTTACTAAAGGTAAGCCTAATCCAGAAGTCTTTTTAAAAGGAGCAAAAGGTTTAGACTTAAACCCAGAAGCATGTATAGTTTTTGAAGATTCAATCTCAGGCATACAAGCTGCAAACAAAGCTAACATGATTAGTATTGGTATAGGAGACTCAAAGGTGCTTCACGAAGCAGATTATGTATTCAAAGATTTCACAGAGATTTCTGAAGCATTTATAAATAAATTAATTGAAAATGAAAACGCAACTCTAAAACAAAACTAAGAGTAGTGTTTATGACTATTGAAAATTTAAAGCAATGAATCAAGAATATATCACAGCCAACGCTTGGTCAATTATAGAAGATGATTTTGACAAAGGCCGCGTAAAATCCTCAGAGAGCCTTTTTAGTTTAGGAAACGGTGCTATGGGACAACGTGCTAATTTTGAGGAAACTTATACAGGAGACACCTTTCAAGGTAGTTATATTGCTGGTGTTTATTATCCAGATAAAACACGTGTAGGTTGGTGGAAAAACGGATATCCAGAATATTTTGCCAAAGTACTAAATGCTCCAAACTGGATTGGGATCAATGTTACAGTTAATGGTGTTGCTTTAGATTTAAATACCTGTAAAAGCATTACTAATTATAAGCGTGAACTTAATATGAAAGAAGGTTGGTATGAGCGTTCTTTTACTGCAATCTTGCCAAATGATGTTGAGGTAAACGTAAGTGCAAAACGCTTCTTGTCGCTAACACATGATGAGCTTGGAGTTATTAACTATAAGGTAACTCCAGTTAATACAAAGGCCGTTATTGAATTTTCGCCCTATATAGATGCAGGTATTACTAATGAAGATACTAATTGGGATGATAAATTTTGGGATATACTATCTGTTACAGAAGCAGACCAACAAGGATTCATTAGCTCTAAAACTATGAAAACAGAATTCCATGTAGGAACTTACATGCAATCTCTAGTCTTTGTCGATGGTCAAAAGCAGAATTTAAAACCATCTGTCACCCAATCAGATTCAGAATTATATTATAAATACACATTAAATGTAAATAAAGGCGAAGAAGCTAGTATTCAAAAATTTGCGGGATATGTGACAGATATGAATCACAAAACATCTCAATTAATTGATGCAGCAAAGACAGTTCTTAAGGAAAGCATCAATTTAGGATATGAAACGTTGTTAAAACAGCAAAAAGATGCTTGGGCTTCAATTTGGGATATGGCAGACATTACTATTGATGGTGATGTAAAAGCACAACAAGGTATAAGATTCAATATCTTTCAGCTTAACCAAACCTATTTAGGAAAAGATGAACGTTTAAACATTGGGCCTAAAGGTTTTACAGGTGAAAAATATGGTGGTAGCACATATTGGGATACAGAAGCGTATTGCATACCATTTTATATGGCAACCAAAGACCAAAATGTAGCAAGAAGCTTATTGGCTTACCGTTACAATCACCTAGATAAAGCTATTGAAAATGCTGAGAAATTAGGCTTTACTAACGGTGCAGCATTATACCCAATGGTTACTATGAATGGTGAGGAAAGCCATAACGAATGGGAAATAACCTTCGAAGAAATACATAGAAATGGTGCTATGGTTTATGCCATTTACAATTATGTAAGATACACAGGAGACTTTAGCTATATTCCAGAAATGGGACTAGAAGTTATGATAGCAATATCAAGATTCTGGTATCAGCGCTTTAACTATAGCCAAGAGAAAAACAAATACGTAATGTTAGGCGTAACTGGTCCTAATGAGTACGAAAACAATGTAAATAATAATTGGTATACCAACTACTTTGCAAAATGGTGTATAGAGTACACTATGTTATGCTTAGATAAGGTTAAGGATGGATATAGTGACGATTATAATCGCATTGTAGGTCATACTAAACTTAATGACTCGGAGCTAGACAAATGGCAAGAATTGGTAAACAATGTGTATTTACCTTATTCAGGTAAGTATGATGTGTATTTGCAGCAAGATAATTTCTTAGATAAAGAGTTAATACCGGTTTCAGAGCTTGATAAAACACAACGGCCAATTAATCAAAAATGGAGTTGGGATCGTATTTTAAGATCGTGTTACATTAAGCAAGCAGATGTGTTACAAGGGTTTTATTTCTTCGAAGATCATTTTACAGAAGAAGAATTAGAGCGTCATTTTGACTTTTATGAACCACTTACAGTCCATGAATCCTCATTATCACCTTGCGTGCATAGTATACAAGCAGCAAAATTGAATAGAATGGACCAAGCATATACATTTTATTTAAGAACATCTCGTTTAGATTTAGATGACTATAATAAGGAAGTAGAAGAAGGTTGCCATATTACAAGTATGGCAGGAACGTGGATGAGTATTGTTGAAGGATTTGGTGGTATGCGTGTTGTAAACGATACGCTATCTTTTGAACCAAGGATCCCAAAAGAATGGGATGCATATTCCTTTAAAGTTAATTTCAGAAACCAAGTGGTTAAGGTAAATGTGTCTCAAAAAGGAAGCACGTTTGAGGTAGAAGGCAACTCAACCTTAAGCATTATCTTAAATGGAGAAGCGTTAAAAATTTCACCATCACAACCTGTAAAGGCATAATTTAAAACACATTATATGAATCGGTTAATAATAGCTATTTGTTTACTTCTAAGCATGCAAACAACGTTTGCACAGTTAGAAAGGTTGGAGCCACCAAATTGGTGGGCAGATATGAATTTAACATCAGTCCAACTGTTATGTTATGGTGAAAACATTTCAGATTATGAGGTGTCCTCTAAAGACATAACTATTGTAAATGTGGAGCGTACAGAAAACCCTAATTATCTGTTTGTTAATGTAAATTTTGAAGGGCTTTCTGCTGGAGAATATTCATTTAAGTTCAAAAAGAAAGGTTCAAAATCTTTCACTAAGGCTTTTGCCTTAAAAGAACGTGATGCAAACTCAAAAGAAAGAGAAAGCTTTAATTCAAGTGATTTGGTGTATTTAATAATGCCAGATCGTTTTGCCAATGGAGATACAAGTAATGACAGTATGCCAAGTGTTACAGAAAAAGTAAACAGAGCAGAACAAGGTGGCCGTCACGGTGGCGATTTACAAGGTGTAATTAATCAATTAGATTATTTAGAAGATCTTGGAGTTACTGCACTTTGGAGCACACCACTTTTAGAAGATAACGACGCAAAATATTCTTATCACACCTATGCACAAAGCGATGTATATAAGATAGATCCACGTTATGGAACCAATGAGGATTATAAGCGCTTGGCAACCGAGATGGAACAACGCGATATGAAATTAATAATGGATTATGTGACCAATCATTGGGGTGCAGAACATTGGTTAATTAAAGATTTACCAGAACAAAGCTGGATTCATCAATTTGAAGACAATAAAGGCAAAGATTTTCCTTTAGATGGCTATGCCAACTCAAACTACAGGATGACAACACAGTACGATCCAAACGCGTCTGCAATAGATATACGTTACTGTGAAGATGGTTGGTTTACGAGTACAATGCCAGATTTAAACCAAAGCAATCCTAAAACGTTAACCTATTTAATACAAAATGCCATTTGGTGGATAGAGTATTCTGGGTTAGATGGTTTTCGCGTAGATACCTATTCATATAATGATAAAGAAGGCATCGCAAATTGGACAAAAGCTATTACAGATGAATATCCTAACTTTAATATTGTAGGAGAAGTTTGGCTACATAATCAAGCCCAAATAGCATATTGGCAAAAAGACAGCAAAATAGGAGCCTTGCAAAATTTTAATTCTCATTGTCCAAGTGTCATGGATTTTACACTTCATGATGCAATTGGTGTAATGTTTAAAGAAGACAACGCCAGCTGGAATGACGGAATGATTAAAGCGTACGATAATTTTGTGAATGACTTTTTATACCAAGACATAGACAATCTTATGGTTTTTGCAGAAAACCATGATACCGGACGTATAAACGAAATTTACAATGGGAGCCTAGACCATTATAAACTAGCAATGACGTTAGTGGCTACCACAAGAGGAACACCTCAAATTTATTACGGTAGTGAAATAGGAATGCGTGGCGACAAAGGAAAAGGAGATGGTGCTATACGACAAGATTTTCCTGGTGGTTGGGCTACAGATGCTAACAACGCCTTTACAAAAGATGGCCGTACAGAAGAGCAAGAGGCATATCATTCATTCTCTAAAACACTTTTCAATTTCAGAAAAGAAACACCAGCGTTACATACAGGAGAGTTATTGCATTACCTTCCAGAAAATAACGTCTATGTATATTTCAGAAGTTTAGAAGATCAAACTGTAATGGTTGTATTAAATAATAATCCAGAAGAACAGACTTTAGATTTAAGTCGTTTTACTGAAGGTATTAAGAATGCTACAACAGGTAAGGAGTTATTTTCTCAAAACACACTAAATTTAGATGATCCCTTAACGGTTAAGGGAAAATCTCCATTAGTAATAAGCTTAAACTAAAAACAATGAAGTCAAATTTCCTTTTAATTTTTGGTCTTGTATTAACTGTCTTTGGCTGTAAGGAAATGACGTTACAGGTAAAAAAAGAGGCAGTTAAAGAAAAACAAATTGCAGAAGAGTTTGTTTTTAAGGTTTTAGATAGCGCAGTTTTAAAAGAAGGCAAGCTATTTAGGGTAGATTCTTTTCCGTCTCAATTTGTAGTCCCAAGAACGGTTGATGTTTGGGTGCCAAAATCCTATTCCAAAGACAGCACGTATGCTGTGTTATATATGAATGACGGTCAAAATCTTTTTGATAGTACCACAACTTGGAACAAACAGGAATGGAAAGTAGATGAAACCTTAAGCAGATTAATACAACAAGATTCAGTAAAAAATACAATTGTTGTAAGCGTGCACAGTATTCCAGAATTTAGGCATAGTGATTACTTTCCGCAAAAACCTTTAGAGCAACTTCCAAGTACAGCGTATGATTCTGTAGTGGTTATGGCAAAAAACAACGATGTGTCTAAAACAGAGTTCGTTTCTAATTCAGATAACTATTTAAAATTTTTAGTTGAAGAAGTTAAACCACAAATAGATGCTCAGTTTTCTACAAAAACAGGTGTTGAGCATACAGTAATAGCTGGAAGCAGTATGGGCGGATTAATTTCGTGGTATGCAGTTACAGAATATCCTAGAATATTTGGAGGCGCAATTTGCATGTCTACACATTGGCCTGGCGCAATGCCGTTTGAAGGCAATCCGTTACCTGAAGCTTATTTTAGTTATCTGGAAACTAAATTACCAAGTCTAGAAACACATAAATTTTATTTTGATTACGGAGACAAAACTCTAGATGCACTATATCCTCCATTTGCAACTCGAGTAGATGCTGTGTTTAAAGAAGCAGGTTTTACAGAAGATAATTTTAAAAATATGTTTTTTAAAGGCACAGATCATAGCGAGGTATCCTGGCAAAAACGATTACACATTCCTCTTAAATTCACATTATAATGATTCGAGTAAAACACATAGTGCCCTTTAGCTTAGTATTATTAGGACTATTAGCTGTGTCTTGTAACACTAAAGGAAAAGCATTAGGACAGCCTTCTGTTATTAAAGGTATGGCAACGCCAATACGTTTAGACGTAGATAGTACATCTGTATTGCTAACAGATTATTTTTTAAATGTTTCTGAAATAGATTCAACAAGTACCACTAAAGGATTTGAAACTTCCATAGATAAAGACAAGACAACACTCAAACTAAAAACCTTAGCAAACGCACCAGCATTGGGCAATCTAAGAGTGTGGTCAAATGGTGTAGCTAATGATATACCGTTATTTAAAAGCGCTAAAGAATCTAAAACAATTTCATTTAAAGCTGAAGAAAATCAGTTTCAAACTGTTCAGCTAAAGGGAGAATTTACAAATTGGGGCACACAACCAATGCGCTATGCAAATGGAGAATGGACATATAGTGAAATTTTTAATCCTGGAAATCATCAATATGTTCTTATCGCAGATGGTAAGGAAATGAATAATCCAGATGATACAGAAACTGTTGATAATGGTATGGGCGGCACTAACTCTGTTATTTCTATTGGCAATAAGAATGCGTTAAAGCCAGAGCTTTCTACGGGAAAGAATAATGTGTCTGCTTTCACAGTAAAGATTAAAAATAACTACAACACTGTTTTAGCATATTTAGACAATCAACTTATTGATGGTTCGTATGAAGAAACAGATTCAGATGAAATCTATATAAAAATCCCAAAAGGCTTAAAAGGGCGTCATCTTATAAGAGTGTATGCATCTAATATAAACGGAAGAGGTAATGATATTTTAGTACCTCTTGAAAATAGTAGTGTTATAAGTGATGCATCTAAATTAGAACGTACAGATTTTCACACTCAGATTATGTATTTCTTAATGGTAGATCGTTTTAAAGACGGCGATTTAACCAATACTAAAAAAGTTGATAACGACAGTATTTTACCAAAAGCCAATTATTATGGTGGCGATTTACAAGGTGTTTTAGACAAGATAAAAGACGGTTATTTTAAAGAATTAGGAATTAATACTGTGTGGTTGTCACCAATAACACAAAATCCCGAAGGCGCATATGGTTTGTGGCCAGAACCTTTAACCAAATTTTCTGGATATCACGGATATTGGCCCATTAGCAATACAAAAATAGACTACCGCTTTGGAGATGAGGCCTTGTTTAAAGAGCTTATTGAAGAAGCTCACAAACAAGATATGAATGTTTTGCTGGACTATGTGGCAAATCACGTTCATGAAGAACATCCATTGTATAAAGAGCATCCAGAATGGGCAACAGAGTTATACTTGCCAGATGGTACGCTAAATACAGAACGTTGGGATGATCATAGATTAACAACTTGGTTTGATACGTTTATGCCAACACTTGATTTTAGCAAGCCAGAAGTGGTAGAAACTATGACAGATTCTGCAGCTTATTGGGTTACAAATTATGATTTAGATGGCTTTCGTCACGATGCCACAAAGCACATTCAATTAGACTTTTGGCGTACGCTAACACGTAAAGTTAAAGAACGCACAGACAGACCTATTTATCAAATAGGAGAAACCTACGGTAGTTATGAGCTAATTAATAGTTACATAAACACAGGAATGCTAGATGCGCAATTCGATTTTAACCTATACGATGCAGAAGTATCAACCTTTGCTAAAAATGAAACCTCTTTTGAGCGTTTAGCAAATACCTTGCAACAAGGCTTAAATTATTATGGAAGTCATCATTTAATGGGGAATATTTCAGGTAACCAAGATAAGGCGCGCTTTATAAGTTATGCTTCTGGAGACGTAAGTTTTGAAGAAGATGCAAAAAAAGCAGGTTGGACACGTGAAATTACTATGAGTGACACTACGGCGTACAAAAAGTTGGCACAGTTGCAGGCCTTCAACCTATCTGTACCAGGTATTCCAGTAATTTATTACGGAGATGAGTATGGTAGTATTGGTGGTAATGACCCAGATAACAGACGTAGGATGAAGTTTGAAAACTTAAACAATCAAGAAACTCAGCTTAAAAACACTGTAACATCATTAGTTAATAAGCGTAGAAACTCAATGGCACTTCAATATGGAGAAACCAAAATTTTAAGAGCAGATAAAGAGGTGATGATTATTGAGCGAAACTATTTTACAGAAGAAGTATATGTTGTTTTTAATAAAACAAATAAAGCTCAAGATATAAACGTAGATGGTAATACCATAACAGTTGAAGCAAACGGATTTAATTTTTTCGAAAAATAACTTAAGACCCTAAATAAAACACACAAACAATGAAAACATATATTTCAGCTTTACTAATAGGACTTGCGTTTGTAGCGTGTAAGTCAGAGCCTAAACAAGAAGAGGTGACAGTAGAAACTCCTAAAGAGATTGCGCCAGTTAATGATGAAATGCTGGAAACAGCAATTATCTATGAGGCTAACATAAGACAGTATTCTAATGAAGGTACTTTTAACGCCTTTACGAAAGACATTCCTGAGCTAAAGCAATTGGGTGTAAAAGTAATTTGGTTAATGCCAATATTTCCTATTTCAGAAACTAAACGTAAAGCTACTGGAGGCGATTTTGCAAGCCTTATTGAAGATGAGGCAGAGCGTGAAAAAATGTTAGGTAGTTATTATGCTGTTTCAGATTTTACAGAGGTAAATCCAGAGTTTGGTACCAAAGAAGATTTTAGAGCACTTCTTAAAACGGCACATGATAATGATATGTATGTAATTTTAGACTGGGTGCCAAACCATACAGGTTGGGATCACGTTTGGATAAAAAATCATCCAGAATTTTATACTAAAAACGCTAAAGGAGAAATTACAGATCCATTAAACGAAGATGGAGAGCCAGTTGGTTGGGCAGATGTTGCAGACCTAGATTACAGTAATGAGAACTTACGTAACGAAATGATTTCAGATATGAAATATTGGTTGTCCGAAGAAGGTGTAGATGGCTTTAGATGTGATGTTGCTGGTAGTGTACCATTAGATTTTTGGGAGCAAGCTATACCACAACTTCGTGATACTAAAGATGTATTTATGTTAGCTGAAGCTTGGGAGCCAGAATTATTAAAAGCTAATTTATTTGATATGGCTTACGCTTGGGATGGTCATCATATGATGAACGCAATTGCATCTGGAGAAAAGGATGCGTCTGCTTTTAAAGACTACATATCTAAAGTTGAAACCGACTACGAAGACAATGACATCTTAATGAATTTTGTAACAAACCACGACGAAAACTCTTGGAATGGAACTATTAAGGAGCGTATGGGTTCTAATGCAAGTGCAATGACAGCGTTGTCATACACAATGCCTGGAATGCCACTAATTTATAGTGGTCAAGAATACGATCTAGATCACAGGTTAAAGTTTTTTGAAAAGGATAGTATACCAAAAACAAAAGCTAATATGTGGCCATTGTTAGAAAAATTAGGGCAACTTAAGACAGAAAACAAAGCGCTTCATGGAGGTAAAGATGCTGCAACAATATCTATTTTAGAAACATCTAAGCCAAATGCTATCATTGCTTTTAAAAGAGAGAAAGCAGAAGATCAATTGGTATATTTAGCAAATGTATCTAATAACCCAATTACATTTACTGTACAATTAGAAGGTGTATATGTAGATGAAATGACAGGAAAAGAAATTACGCTAGCTAAAGATCAGGAACACACATTAAAAGGAAATCAATACGTTATATATACCAATAAATAATCTAACATATTATGTCTCGGTTAAACCTGTAATATATCGCTTAATATATGTTACAGGTTTTTTTATTCTTGTAATTTTAAGAGAATTAAATCCTTTATCTCTAAAAAGAGATGCTCATTACTAACTATTTATCAACCGAAAACGTTTTAGTCAAGAGTAAGATTAGGCGTTTCCTTTTATTCTCAATACATTTAACATAATGAAAGATAAATTGAATCATATTGCTGTCCTAACAAGTGGTGGCGATGCTCCAGGAATGAATGCAGGAATAAGAGCAGTTGTACGTTCTTGTGCATTTCACGATATTAAATGTTCTGGTATTTATAGAGGTTACCAAGGTCTTATAGAAAATGATTTTGAAGTTCTTAATGCACGTTCAGTAAGAAATATTATAAATCGAGGTGGCACCTTTTTAAAATCGGCACGTTCTAAAGAATTTAGGACAAAAGAAGGACGTCAAAAAGCTTACGAAAATCTTATATCTCAAGGCGTAGATGCCTTGGTGGTAATTGGAGGTGATGGTACATTTAATGGTGCAGTTGTCTTTAATGAAGAACATGATTTTCCAATAGTAGGAATGCCAGGTACTATAGATAATGATATTAATGGAACAGATCATACTATTGGTTACGATACTGCATTAAATACTGTTGTTGAAGCTATAGATAAAATTAGAGATACCGCAAACTCTCATAACCGTTTGTTTTTAGTTGAGGTTATGGGAAGAGATGCAGGAGATATTGCCTTAAATGCAGGTATTGGTGCAGGAGCAGAAGAGATTTTAATTCCGGAAGAAGATTTAGGAACAGATAGATTGTTAGAGTCTTTAAAACGAAGTAAAAAATCTGGGAAAACCTCCAGCATTATTGTGGTTTCTGAAGGAGATAAAATAGGTAAGAATATTTTTGAACTCGCAGAGTTTATTGAAACCAACCTAGAAGATTACGAAGTTAGAGTTACTGTTTTAGGACACATACAACGTGGTGGTACGCCTAGCTGTTATGATCGTGTTTTAGCAAGCAGGTTAGGTATTGGTGCCGTAGATGCATTATTGGCAGGAGAGCGAGACATTATGATAGGAACAGTGCACGGTAAAGTTACATCTGTGCCATTTAAGGAAGCTGTTGCAGGACGCAATAAAATAGATTTAGATTTAATTAGAGTGGCAGATATTACTTCGACATAATACAATAAGATGTCTTGTGACAGGCATTGTCGAAATAGTTATATAGAAAAGAAATTATTAATTAAAAAGTTACCCAATACGTTGGGCATTACTATGACAAAATTAGCAATAAACGGTTTTGGCCGTATCGGTAGAATAGCATTTAGAATAGCAACACAACGCGACAATGTAGAAGTTGTAGCAATAAACGATTTATTAGACGTTGATCACTTAGCATACCTATTAAAATATGATTCAGTTCACGGAAAATTTCCAGGGATTGTTGAGGTTAAAGACGGCAACTTAGTTGTAGATGGTAATACAATTCGTGTAACAGCAGAGCGCAATCCAGAAGACTTAAAATGGGATGAAGTAGGTGCAGAAGTTGTAATGGATTGTACAGGAATATTTACAGATTTAGATAACGCAGATGCACACTTAAAAGCAGGTGCTAAAAAAGTAGTTATCTCTGCACCATCTAAAACAGCGCCTATGTTTGTAATGGGTGTAAACCACAAAGATGTTAAACCATCAGATAATATTGTATCTAACGCATCTTGTACTACAAACTGTTTAGCGCCAATGGCTAAGGTTATAGATGATGAGTTTGGTATTGTAGAAGGGTTAATGACTACAGTACACGCAACAACATCTACACAATTCACTGTAGATTCGCCATCAAAGAAAAACTACAGATTAGGGCGTTCTGCAATGGCTAATATTATACCAACATCTACAGGAGCTGCAGTAGCGGTAACTAAAGTAATACCATCTTTAAAAGGTAAGCTAACAGGTATGGCGTTTAGAGTGCCAACAACAGATGTGTCTGTTGTAGATTTAACCGTACGTACAGAAAAACCAGCTACTTACGAAGATATTAAGATAGCATTTAAAAAAGCATCTACTGGAGATTACCGTGGTATTATAGATTATGTTGAAGATGATGTGGTGTCTCAAGACTTTGTAAGCGATGCCAATACTTGTAATTTTGATGCAAATGCAGGAATTGCTTTAAATGATAAATTCTTTAAATTAATTGCTTGGTATGATAACGAGTACGGATATTCTTCTAAATTGGTAGATTTATCGTTACACGTAGCGTCATTATAATTTCATAAATATTTAAAAGAGTCTGGTGCTGTTAAATTATTAGTTTAATAGATGCTGGACTCTTTTCAATTTTACAAACACCTATCTTTAATTAAATTTTATTTATGGTACTCATAGCAGATGGCGGCTCAACAAAATGCGACTGGATTCTATTAGATTCCAAAGGCGATGTAAAGCTTAAGACAAGAACACTTGGCTTAAATCCAGCAGTCTTTAAACAAGAGGTTTTAGAAGAAAGGCTAAAAGAAAATAGTGAGCTTAAATCTATATGTGACATTGTAGAAACAGTACACTTTTACGGCGCAGGTTGTGGTACCAAAACGCCTAAGCAAAACCTAAAAGAGACATTACAAAATTACTTTTACGCAGCTAAGGAGATTGAAGTTAATGAAGATATGGCTGCTGCAGTGTATGCTGCAACAACAAAACCAGGCATTGTGTGCATCTTAGGTACAGGATCTAATTCCTGTTACTTTGATGGTAAAGACATCCATATGGCGGTGGACTCATTAGGGTATATTCTTATGGATGAAGCTAGCGGTAATTATTTTGGCAAACGCCTAATAAGAGATTACTACTACAATAAAATGCCTAAAAAACTTAAAAAAGAATTTGCTGCTAGGTTCGATTTAAATTCAGATGTTATTAAAATGAACCTTTACAAAAAAGAGAACCCAAATATGTATTTGGCCTCTTTTGCAGAGTTTATATTTACCAGTGAAGTAGGAGATTTAAATGCTTATTTCTATAAATTAATAGAAGAAGGCATGCTCAAATTTATAGAGCGTCGCATTCTTTGTTTTAAAGAAGCACAACACGTGCCTATTCACTTTATAGGATCTATAGCTCATTTTTCAGAAGACATCATAAGAGAATGTTTTGAGCCCTATCAACTTGAGTTAGGTTCAATAATTAGAAGACCTATTGATGGTCTTATACAATACTATAAAGACAATATATTATAATGAATTTCCCATCTATAAACCCTACAGAAACAAACGCTTGGAAAGCACTAAAAGATCATTTTGAAAGCATTAAAGCTGAAAAAATGAAAGATTGGTTTGCTAAAGATCCTCAGCGTGCCGAAGAGTTTTCAATAGCTTGGAAAGATGTGTATGTAGATTATTCAAAAAACCGAATAACTGCAGAAACTAAACAACTGCTTTTAAACTTAGCAGATGAGGTGAAGCTTAAAGACGCTATTGAAGCGCAATTTTCAGGAGAAAAAATAAACCAGACAGAAGATAGGGAAGTATTGCATACAGCGTTAAGAGATGCTAAGACCAAAGTTTCTGTAAACGGAGAATCTATTTCTAAAGATGTTCAGGATAATCTGGACCATATGCAGTCGTTTTCTAAAAGTATTATAAACGGCGATTGGAAAGGGCATACCGGAAAGCCTATAACAGATGTTGTAAATATAGGTATTGGAGGAAGTGATTTAGGACCACAAATGGTGGTTGATGCGTTACAGTTTTATAAAAATCACCTTAACGTACATTTTGTTAGTAATGTAGATGGAGACCATATTTCAGAAACGTTAAAACACTTAAATCCTGAGACCACTTTATTTGTCATAGTTTCAAAAACATTTACAACACAAGAAACACTTACCAATGCCAATACGGCAAGGCGTTGGTTTTTAAAAAACGCCGAAGAATCTGCAATAGCCAAACACTTTGTAGCAGTATCTACAAATGCTACCGCCATTAAAGATTTCGGAATTTCAGAAAAAAACAGTTTTACAATGTGGAACTGGGTTGGTGGCCGTTTTAGTTTATGGAGTAGTGTAGGGCTTTCAATAAGTTTAGCTGTAGGTTTTAACAACTTTAAGCAGCTTTTAGATGGTGCAAAAGACATGGATTCTCATTTTAGGAATACAGAATTTTCAGAAAACATTCCTGTTATCACTGCTTTGCTAACAGTTTGGTATAACAATTTTTATGGAGCAGAGAGTGAAGCTATTATTCCATATTCTCAATACCTGCAAAAGCTAGCACCTTACCTACAACAAGGTATTATGGAAAGTAACGGTAAAGGGATAGACAGAAATGGAAAACAGATAGATTACGAAACTGGTACCATAATTTGGGGAGAGCCAGGAACAAATTCCCAGCACGCATTCTTTCAATTAATTCATCAAGGCACAAAATTAATACCTAGTGATTTTATTGGTTTTAAAACTTCCTTACACGGTAATACAGAACATCACGATAAGCTAATGGCAAACTACTTTGCCCAGACAGAAGCTTTGTTACAGGGAAAAGATGAGACAACAGTTGTTTCAGAATTAAAAAACAAAGGTCTTTCAGAATCTGAAATTAAGGCGCTAACACCTTTTAAAATATTTGAAGGTAACAGACCAACCACAAGTATTCTAATTGATAAATTAACACCTAAATCTTTAGGTAGCTTAATTGCTATGTATGAGCATAAACTTTTTGTGCAAGGTGTTATCTGGAATATTTTTAGCTATGACCAATGGGGCGTCGAGTTAGGTAAGCAATTAGCTAATACAATATTAGAAGATTTAAAAGCAGATGGTTTAAAACACACGCATGACGCCTCGACAAGTAAACTATTAAAGCGTTATAAATCTTAGAGCTTCTTAGGTTAAAATGATTACTTAGGGCTCAACTTTTAACGTTGAGCCTTACTTGTTTATATCGATTAGCTTTTCAGTAACTTTGTGAGGGTGCCCGATGCTAATTTTAATTTAGTTTCGAAAAGCTCAATCCTTTATAAATGCTCTTTACTTAGATAATTTCTTAAAATGCAGCTTCAAACAAAAATACCAATACAAGAACAATCTCCTAAAATTAATTATAACTCAAGCTTAGTATTATTAGGTAGTTGTTTTGTTGAAAATATTGGAAAGAAGATTGACTATTTTAAGTTGAAAAACACATTAAATCCGTTTGGTATTACGTTTCATCCATTGGTTTTAGAGCGTCTTATTAAAAGTTCTTTAAAAGATAAATCCTATTCTGAAGATGATGTATTTCAACTTAATGAGCGTTGGCATTGTTATGATGCACATTCAGTATTAAGTGATGCATCTCAATCGAAATTAATTAATAATCTAAACCTTGCTTCTAAAACGTTAAAGCACTCGCTTACAGGCGCCTCACACATTATTGTTACTTTAGGGACAGCTTGGGGTTATGTGCAACAACACTCAACGGAGGTTGTAAACAATTGTCATAAAGTACCACAGAAAAATTTCAAAAAGACTTTAGCTAGTGTAGATGAACTTGTAGTAAGTTTAAAATCTATTTCAGCAACTATTAAAGCCATAAATCCAGAGGCAAAACTTATACTTACAGTCTCTCCTGTTAGGCATATTAAAGACGGCTTTGTGGAGAACACTCAAAGTAAAGCGCATTTAATTTCTGCTGTCCATAAAACAATTTCAGCAACTAATAATACAGCCTACTTTCCATCTTATGAAATTATGATGGATGAGCTAAGAGACTACCGATTTTATAGTGAAGATATGCTGCACCTAAGCCAGATTGCTGTTAACTATATATGGGATCAGTTTATAGCAGCTTGGTTTTCTCAAGAAGGGAAAGATACTTTAAATCGCATAAATGACATTCTAAGAGGTTTAGCTCATAGACCATTTAATCCGAGCTCAGATGCGCATCAAAAATTCATTAAGAACCTTCAGGAAAAAATTGAGGCACTACAAAAGGATTGTCCTCAAATAAAGTTCTAATCTTTCAGTATCTTTAATAGAAAATTGCAAACATGCGTAAAATCTTATTAGGTGCTGTTTTGGCATTGGTTATTGTATTTGGAATTAGGTACTGTGAGCATCAAAAAGATGAGCGCGAGCAGCTAGAAGCAAGTACGGCACTTATACAAACACAATTGCAAAATGTAGGAAAGCTTGTGGTAACAGAAGGAAATTACGCTCAGGTATTTTCATATAACGACTCTAAAGATTTATTATACGGCTTGGTTAAAGCTTATAAAAAAGCATTGGTAATAATTGATGCAAAAGCAAAGGTGAGCTATGATTTAAGTAAAATGGTGGTGACTACCAATGCAGAGAAAAAGAAAGTAATCATCTTATTTATTCCAGAACCAGAGTTGGATATAAACCCAAACATTAAATATTACGATGTTTCTCAAGATTACTTAAACCAATTTACAGAACGAGATTTTAATATCGTAAAAGAGCGTATAGAAGATGATTTGCGCAGAAAAATATCTAAGTCTGAACTTATGACAAATGCAGAGAACAGGCTAATTTCTGAACTTCAAAAAATATATATCCTTACAAACTCTATGGGTTGGACGTTAGAGTATGATGCAACACCCATTAATTCTTCAGAAGAGTTACAGCGGATAAAATTATAAAGTAAGTTATACTAAGGGCAATGAGAATTCCCTATTTATAAATAATTAAATTTATTTTCACTATTCACTATTCACTATTCACTATTCACTATTCACTATTCACTATTCACTATTCACTATTCACTATTCACTATTCACTATTCACTAATTTCTATATAACAATCTGTTACGTTTTAGCGTTATGATATACTCATAGATATCATCAATCAAAATCAATCATTATGTTACAACGCTTCTTCATCCTATGTTCTGGAGCAGATAATTCTTTATTAGAAACGTGTTCTAAAGGCGAGCAAAATAAATATGCCGGTATTGGCGCAACAGTATTTTTCACAGCAGTGATGGCTTTTTTAGCTTCTGCGTACGCACTCTATACGGTCTTTGATAATTATTTTGCTGCAATAGGGTTCGGTTTAGTTTGGGGTTTGCTCATATTTAACCTGGACCGCTATATAGTTTCAACAATTAAGAAAACAGGACGCTTTAGTAATGAGTTGTTCCAAGCAGCACCTCGACTTATTTTGGCAATAATCATAGCAATAGTTATTGCCAAGCCTTTAGAGCTTAAGATATTTGAAAAGGAAATAGATCGTGTCATACTAGAGCAGAAAAATGCATTTACTGTTGAAAATCAAAATCAGATAGCCACACAATTTTCTCCAGAAGTTGATGCTATTACAAATGAAATAGATGCTTTAAAGTCTGAAATAGCCACAAAAGAAAATGAGGTTAATGCACTTTATGATATTTATATAAGTGAAGCAGAAGGCACCTCTGGAACCCAAAAACTAGGAAAAGGTCCAGTTTATAAAGAAAAGCGCGATAAACACGATGCAGCTCTAGCAGATTTACAAGCTTTAAAGACGACCAACGCTTCTAAAATAGAAGCTTTAGAGGCACAAATAAGCACTCTCAAAACTAATTACGATACTAAAGTAGCAGACACACAACCAATAGTTGAAAATTTTGATGGTCTTATGGCACGCATTACAGCACTTGATACCTTACCTTGGTTACCATCATTTTTTATTTTTTTGCTATTTCTATGTATTGAAACTGCGCCAATTATAGCAAAACTATTAGCGCCTAGAGGAGAATATGATGTAAAGCTTAGTGAAGCCGAAGATGAGCTTAAGTCTTGGGCAACCCAAAAAGCACAACAACGAGCAAGCTTGATAAAAGCAGATCATATCTTAAATGATCGTGTGTACGGAGATATAAGCACAGAAGAAGAATTATACGCCTATAAAATGAAACGAGCTAGAGAGCTTATGAAACAACAGCAAGAGGCATTTTATAAAAGCCAGACTAAAGTGTTTTAATTATTAATTTTCATTGCAAGGTCCCACATAACAACACCAACGCTTACAGAAATATTTAAAGAGTGTTTACTGCCAAATTGTGGTATTTCAATAACAGCATCACTTTGTGATACAACATCTTGCTGCACGCCTTTTACTTCGTTTCCAAATACAACTGCATAGGTAGTGTTTGGTTCTGGTTTAAATGTGTTTAGCATTATAGCGTCTTCGGCTTGTTCAATAGCCAGTATTTTTACGTGGTCCTCTTTTAAGCGCTCTACCAAAGCAACTGTATCGTTTACATACTCCCAAACTACAGTTTCAGTAGCACCTAGGGCAGTTTTTCTAATGTCTTTATGTGGTGGTTGTGCAGTAATACCACATAAATAGATTTTTTCAATTAAAAATGCATCTGCTGTACGAAATACAGAACCTACATTATGAAAGCTTCTTACATTATCTAAGATGATAATAAGTGGTGTTTTTGTAGCGTCTTTAAATTCTTCAACCGTTTTACGATCTAGTTCTGCGTTTTTAAGCTTTCTGTGTTTCATAACTGCAAAGTTACAAACGAAACTAACGTTGTTACAATGCAATGACAAATGAAATTTTCACCTTCAAAATTTTAGCATTACCCAATACCTTATATTTGCCAACTTATGAGCGAAAAAAGAAAACAGCAAGCAAAACTTTTAAGAAACTTTAGAAGTATACATCGTACGTTGGGTGCACTTCTGTTTGTGTTTTTCTTTGTAGTTTCTATTACTGCTTTACTTTTAGGGTGGAAGAAAAATAGTGGCAACCTCATATTACCATCAACTAAAATGGGAGCAACCACTACTATAAATAACTGGTTGCCTATGGAGCAATTACAGGATATTGCTTTTAATGTATTAAGAGACTCTGTTAGTAGTTCTATAAATTTGGATTTAGATCGTATAGATTCACGACCAAGCAAAGGTGTTGTAAAATTTGTATTTAAAGAACATTATTGGGGTGTACAATTAGATGGTGCAACAGGAAAAGTACTCTCGCTATCACCAAGGCGTGCCGATGTTATTGAAAACATTCACGACGGCTCAATTTTAGATGTTGTATTTAAAACTAATTCTAACATCCTCAAGCTAATTTACTCGTCTGTTATGAGCATATCACTTTTATTATTTACTGTTACTGGTTTTTGGTTGTGGTATGGACCTAAGCGAATGCGTAAGTCAAAACGAACACCTTAGGTTTTTTCACTTTACACATTTAGAGTTGATAACAACCTATATGTAATTGTTTAAAACTTCATTCGGGTATACCTTTCAATTTTGGTACTTTCGCAAGTCAATCACAGCATTTAAATCTAATGGCCAAAGCAAAGAAAGTCACACCATTAATGCAGCAATATAATAGCATCAAGACAAAGTATCCTGATGCCTTATTGTTATTTCGCGTAGGCGATTTTTACGAAACTTTTGGGGAAGATGCTGTAAAAGCAGCACGCATATTAAATATAGTGCTCACTAACCGAAATAACGGTGGCGAGCGTACAGAGCTTGCAGGATTTCCACACCATTCATTAAATACCTACCTACCCAAATTAGTAAAAGCAGGAGAACGTGTGGCTATTTGTGACCAACTAGAAGATCCAAAAGCTACTAAAAGTATTGTTAAACGTGGCGTTACAGAACTTGTTACGCCAGGTGTTGCACTAAATGATGAGGTGCTACAGAGCAATTCTAATAACTTCCTTGCTTCAGTTTACATTGGAAAAAAGCAAATGGGTGTAGCGTTTTTAGATGTTTCAACAGGCGAATTTCTTACAGCGCAAGGCTCTTCAGAATATATAGATAAATTACTGCAAAATTTTGCGCCTAGTGAAATACTTATTGCAAAACAAAAGAAAGCAGATTTTACAGCAATCTTTGGGTCAGATTTTCATACATTTTATATTGAAGATTGGGTGTTTAAGACAGACTATGCCCACGAAACACTACATCAACATTTTGGTGTAAAATCATTAAAAGGCTTTGGTGTAGATCATTTAGAGGATGGTATCATAGCCTCTGGAGCTATATTATATTACCTAAGTGAAACACAACATCATAAATTAAAACATATTACAAGCATAAGCCGCATTGCAGAAGACGCCTATGTTTGGATGGATCGTTTTACTATAAGAAATCTAGAGCTTTATCAAGGCACATCTTTACAGTCTGTAACTTTATTAGATGTTATAGATAAAACAACATCTCCTATGGGAGGTAGAACATTAAAGCGTTGGTTGGCACTGCCATTAAAAAACGCTGAAAAAATAAAAAAACGTCACCGAGTTGTAAACTATTTCCTTAAGCAAAAAACATTATTGAGTGATGTCACGTCTCATATAAAACAGATTGGAGATATAGAGCGTCTCATTTCTAAAGTAGCTACCGCTAAAGTAAGCCCAAGAGAAGTTATTCAACTTAAAAACTCATTAGATGCTATTGTGCCTATTAAGACATTAGCCCTTAAATCTGAAAACGATGCTCTAAAAGTTATAGGTGATAATTTACAGTCTTGTGATTTATTGCGAGGAAAAATAACAGAAACCTTAAATGAAGAAGCACCAGTTAATATACTAAAGGGTAGTACTATAGCTAGAGGATTTTCCAAAGAGCTGGATGAGCTTAGAGATATACGTTTTTCTGGAAAAGAATATCTAGATAAAATGCTTCAGAGAGAAACAGAGGCTACTGGTATTACATCATTAAAAATAGCAAGCAACAATGTTTTTGGATATTATATTGAAGTGAGAAATTCTCATAAAGATAAGGTTCCAGAAAACTGGGTTAGAAAACAAACTTTGGTAAATGCAGAGCGGTATATTACTGAAGAATTAAAAGAATACGAAGCTAAAATTTTAGGAGCAGAAGAGAAGATTGTGCAAATAGAGCAAGAGTTGTTCTCTAAATTAGTTACTTGGATTTCAGACTACATAAAACCAGTACAGCAAAATGCACATCTTATAGGAGAAATAGACTGTCTTTGTGGTTTTGCTACACAAGCTATGCAGGAAAACTATTGTTTGCCAGAAATCACAGAAGACTATAGTTTAGAGATTACAGAAGGAAGGCATCCCGTTATTGAAAAACAGTTGCCACTTGGAGAACCCTATATAACTAACGATATCTTGCTTAATCGTGATGATCAGCAAATGATTATGATAACTGGGCCAAATATGAGTGGTAAGTCAGCTATCCTAAGACAAACGGCACTAATTGTATTATTAGCTCAAATGGGAAGTTTTGTGCCTGCTAAAGCTGCCAAAATAGGATTAGTAGATAAGATTTTTACTAGAGTAGGCGCAAGTGATAATATTTCGATGGGTGAAAGTACATTTATGGTCGAGATGAATGAAACTGCGAGTATTCTTAATAATCTTTCAGATCGTAGTTTAGTGCTTTTAGATGAGATAGGTCGTGGTACAAGTACATATGATGGTATATCTATAGCTTGGGCAATTAGTGAATACTTACATGAACACCCAGCAAAGGCTAAGACACTATTTGCAACTCATTATCATGAGTTAAATGAGATGACAGAAACCTTTGAGCGCATTAAGAATTATAATGTGTCTGTAAAAGAATTAAAAGATAATGTACTCTTTTTAAGAAAACTAGTTCCAGGAGGTAGCGAACATAGCTTCGGAATTCACGTAGCTAAAATGGCAGGAATGCCACAACAGGTATTGCATCGAGCAAATAAAATATTAAAGAAATTAGAGAAAAGTCATTCTTCTGAAGAGTTAAGCGGACAGATAAAAAAAGCAACAGAGCAAGAACCACAATTAAGCTTCTTTAAGTTAGACGATCCTTTATTAGAAGATATAAAGCAGGAAATCATACAAGTAGACATAAATACTTTAACGCCAGTTGAAGCATTAATGAAGTTAAATGAGATTAAAAGAATGCTTGTCCCAAAAGGAAATGATTAATAAAAATAAGGACTTAAATATTTCTTTAAATTATTTTCCTGAAATCCTTTGTTGTTAAGTGAAAGTTATTAAATTTGCAACCGCTAATTCAACAAGTTGAGTTAGTACGTTCATAACAATCGCGAAAATAGCTCAGCTGGTAGAGCGCCACCTTGCCAAGGTGGAGGTCGCGGGTTCGAATCCCGTTTTTCGCTCAGTTACCAAAAAAATGTCGATATTTGAACGCCGATATTTTTAAAGCATTCGTAAATTTTAGAGTTTACGCTCGGGTGGTGGAATTGGTAGACACGTTGGACTTAAAATCCAATGAACATTAGTTCGTACGGGTTCAAGTCCCGTCCCGAGTACTTAGATAAAGCCTTGTTATACAAGGCTTTTCTTGTTTTTAAGGGTTTCCTGAAACCACTTAAAATGCATTACAAAATTGAAATCGTACCTAGACGTACCTAGTAATATAACTGTTACTGTGGGTAAAAAATGATATTCAGATCCAAAACTTTATATTCCAAAAAAGGATGGTAAAGCTACTGTTGAGCCTAATAAATGGTGGTATGTCTATTGGCGTACAAATCCAAACGGTGTTCTTGATAGAAAACTACAGTTCATTAAGAATATAAACCGCTTTAATACAGTAAAGAAGACCGTTAGCAAGTATAAGTGCCAAAATACCCATATTTAGGTATTGTAATTAGTACGTTCAAAAGTTAATTTTGAAACTTAAATTCATTACAAATGAAAAAAGCACTTCTAATTTTAATGTCAATCATTGTTTTCGGTTGTTCCAAAGATGACAATTCCCCAACAGAACCAATTGAGCAAAACCTCACTGTAGAAAGTAACAATGTCAAAACATTTGAGGTTGTTTCAGTTACAGTTAATAATTTGGAACTAACAGACAATACTTATCAAGCTACATTTGGTAATAGTGAAATTACATTAGTGAAATTTGATGATAACTCTCTAATATTTTCAATTCCTGAGATAGAAGAAGGGACTTACTCGTTATCACTTTCGTTAGGGACTGTTGAATTGAACGTTACAGAAACACAAGTTTTAAATACAGATGAAATAATTCAAGACGTATTTGATGATTTTAGTGCAGACATAGGCAATTTGGATAATAGCGACCCATTTATTGCAAGTGAAATTACAGAAGCAGAGTCGTACAACACAGAAGTTTTAGCATTATATAATTCATTGAACGATGAACAAAAAAGGCAAACAGCTATGTTCTATGAGGCGAATAAAGAAGTTTTTAAAAATGAGATAGCCTCTAATTTAAATGGTCTAACAGCACTGTCAAGAACATCACAATCAGATTGCCCAACAGTTGGATTTAAATCAATTTACAGTTGTAGAGCTGCAAATTTAGGTAGTAGTGCAATTGCACTAAAGAATAGTTCAAAAGAATTTTTACAAATATTGGCATTGGCTGGTGCTTCTGCATATCTAGCACCTGCATCTTTTGGTTTATCTGCAGTTGGGACATTTCTAGGGTTAGGAACAGCTGCATATATTTATATGACAGAAGTAAGACCATCTTTTATAATGTTTAAATCAAGTTTAAGGTCTTTTATTGGTGCAAACTGGATATTAACTCAAGCAACATTTTCAGTGATTACAGATGAGTTTACTAGTGAATCACAATCTAGTCTAAATGTTATGCCTGATTTTAGGAGTATAAGTTCAAATGATAATGGAATATCAGAAGAAACAGGATTTTTCATTACTTCTTTAAATACTTTAAACGGTTTTTGGAATCAACTTACAGCTCTTTTCGGAAGTCCGATAAATTTTCAAGAAACATCTGAAAATATTGATTTTGACGATAATACTGACCAGATAACAATAACAAATATTTCAAATTCTAATGTTGAGTTAGAATCACTAAATGGTCAAAATGTAAAATTTAAATCGTTGTCGGGAAATGATGAAAGTTTTAGTTTTGATGTTGAATTTAGCAAAGAAGGCTTTATTGAAAATAGAACAATAAGCGCAAGCGTTTCGATTGAAGAGTTTAACTATCAAGGAGATTGGCTTATGCATTGGTATAATATAAGTGATGGTGCGTTAGTACAAAGTGACAGAATTACTTTTAATGCATTAGGAAATAGCACATCAGCTGAATTTTATCAATATCCTAATCAGAATGGTTGGATGTCCTATCCCGATGACAATTACACAATTTTCTATAATGGAATTTTAACAGTTACAGATATTTACTTTGGACTTGCATTACCATTTGATGTTATTACCGTGGATGACACAATATTTTATGGGACTGCTGGAACCTACAATTTAGAATTAATTAGACAATAGTTACGTTTGCTAACTTTTTATAAAAACAAAAAGGCAATTGTAAAAAAAAAACAGAATGATTCGGGCATATTTCCGAAGTCTGCTAATTTTTATATTTGACTGATTACAACCAAAAACATAACGCACTTTTCAGCGCTACTTCTCATAATCAAGACCGTTATACTAAATTTTCAAAATAATGAATAGATTTAAACTTTAAAGATGAAAAACATAAAAATGAGAATTATACTATTAGTACTGACCTTAACATTTTGGTTACCTAACATCATAAATGCACAGAATAACGTTGCTAAAATAGACATCAATAAACTAATTGAAGAATATCCTGGTAAAGATGAATATGTTAAAGATATTGAAGAGTTAAGTGACGGATTACAAACTAAGTTAGATGATATGTATAATAAGCTAAAAGCGACTATAAATAAATACGAAAGTGAGGCTGAATTACAATCAGAAGAAACAAATATTGAAAGAGCCAAAGAAATTAATAGAGAAAGGGAAAAAATTTCTGAACAACAAAAGTTAGCAATTGAACAATTAGAGAAATTTGAATCTAATTTAAATAGAAAAATGTCTGTTAACGTACATAAAGTTGTATTATATATTGCTGAAAAACAAAATTTAGATTTTGTAATAGACTCATCACATGGTTATAATATAATTGAAGCAGATTGTAAAGATATTTTTAATGACGTGAAACAAGAATTAATTAAGTACATCCAGACACAATAATTACTAAACAATAGCGGTATAAAAAGACGGTAGTTGTGAGAAAAATTTAATATTCCTTAAAAAAACTAATTGTACCAAACCGAGTGATAACAGCTTTTTTAGCTCAACTAGTTTTAAAATATTCTTTGAAGATTATTACATTCTAAAATGATAAAACTAAAAAGTTACTCTATTATTATCTACTTGGTAATTTCGTTTTTTACGATAGAAGGATACTCTCAAATTGATACGACTAACAGTAAAGTCTGGATTTCTTTTAAAAACTCAGCTCACAACATAGGATTTTGTGTGTATCATATTCAACAAGAAGCCTGCGAAGACCATTCAGAAGTAAAGGATGAATTACTAAAAATTAGTGATCCAGAATCTGAAGTCTATTATTACCAATTAGACACTAAATGGGCAAAAAATAGGCTTATTTCCTTAGCTAAAAATAATGCATCTAAACCAGAAAATTATTTTATACTGTTTGATGTCGATCAAGGTTCCTTTGCCAAATTATACGATTCAACTAAAACATCTAACTCTTATAAGATGTTTTCTGTATTTGATTTAAGAGATAATTTTGAAATTAAAACACATAGAAAATCAAATTCTAGTATCATCTTCAAAATAGTTTCAGACAGAGCAAGTTCCATTCTAACCAATACTATGTGGCGAGAGTTTTTTAGTCATAGACTTGGTTGTTTAAGTTCTGAAATTGAAATTTCACTCATTGGTTCTACTTCATTAAAAGATTATCAAAGCTTCAAAGACAAGTTTATGAACTTTGTTGAGAAATAAAAACTGACTACAATACCATCATTTTTTGAAAAAGTAAGCCAATAGCTAGAAAATCTGCTAGTTAAGGTGAGTTTTTTGTAGCTTAATTTTTAAACTTGATTTAATAAAACAGCTTTATAATTACAGAGTATAAGGAGTCGTCTTGTGCTTTATTCAAATTAAAGCAACTAAACTGCATTAGTTTTCATGAATGAGCTGAAATTTAAAACGTATTAAAAATATACCTATAAATGGGTATTGTTTCTTTATAGTTTTAGGCTCATCTTGTTAGCTTTAATTTGGTATATAGATAAAACATCTAATATTATTTGGCATTTTATTGCTTGACTTTGTTTAAATACTCAAAATGACTCTATTTCTAGAAACATTGATTACGACCTAAATTCAAGCACACCAACCATTAAAAATACAATACCTTAAATTTAAAACACCTGAAGACATAGGCACAAACGACATACCCACAAACCAAAAATTTAAAATAGGCCATTTTATTGGCATTACATATAACAGCAAATTCTAAAAACAAAATTAAGGAATTATGAGAAAATCTACCTTAATCATTGCATTATTACTATCTTTTTTCACTACAAGTTCTCAAGTGTATGATGCTTATAACCATGCAGAGCTAAAAAAAGATTCTAAAGGACGCTTTATTGGAGATATATCTGTGTTAGGTATAATGAACAGAGCGACACTTGATGCTGCAGATGATAAAAATTTCCTAAAGGAGTTTACCCTAAAGTTGAAAATTTGGGACTACTTAGGCGAACCTATGGAAATGTATGCATTTCAGTGGAAAAGAAAAAAAAGCTATACCGTTAAAGTAAATAATAGGATAAGAAATTTGTCTTTAGACGATCTTAAAGATTATCCAGATTTACAAAAACGTTTCTTAAATATAAGACCATCTAAAGTAGATGTTAAGATTTCTGGCGTTGCGGGAGATGGAAATTCTACAAACACCTATAAAGTTGGACAAGTTAATGTTCCTGAAGAAATTGTTCCTGTCGTAATGTTGTTTGATTACATCGTTAAAGATGTTGATTTACTAATTGCAAAAGAAGGTGAATATAGAGAGCCCACTGTTGCTGGAAGTCCTTCTACTTGGAATGAGTTTTTCAAATGGTCATATAGCGATCCTAGTATTGGACCAGATATTGATTTAAATATTACAGAAACTAGCTTTAATAAACTTTCAGAAAACGCACAAAAACAACGTATTAAAAAAATTAAGGATGTTTGGAAACAGATTAAACACATAAAGTTAAGGGCAGATCTTAAAACATTAGAATGGCCAGAGCTGGAAATGATAGACATCATAAAAACTTACGACCGCTATAAGAAGCAAAAGAAATTAAAAAAAACTGAAAGTGATGATGATTTTTGGAGTGGAGAAGAAGAGGTAGTCGCAGAAAAAGCTGAAAATGATGATTTTTGGAGTGGTGGGACTAAAAAGAAAACAAAAGATGATTTCTGGAGTGGAAAAGGGTCTACAGAGGAAGAAGTAAATGTTCAAAAAAGTATTGCGACTGCAACAGGAAACCAATACATAGGTCAAAAAGAAGTATTAACCAAGAGGATTACTATTTCATACTATGACCACGGTGAAATAGATGGAGATAGAATAAATATAAAACATAATGGAAAAACGAAAGCAAATAATGTGACTCTCAGATCTTATGATGAAAATTTAAGTTTAGATTTAGAAGAAGGAGTAAACAGAATAAGCTTTGAAGCGTTAAATCAAGGAAGCGCAGGACAAAACACAGCTTCATTCACGGTTTATGATGCGAATAACAATGTTTTATACACTAACGAATGGAAAATAAATACAGGGTTCAAAGGCACATTACTACTAATTAAACTATAAATATGAAAAAGATTATCATATTAACAGCACTCACATTAATTTCAATCACCAATATTTTCGCTCAAACTAAAAATGATCAAGCAAGAGCTTATTACATTGAGGCTGAAAAAAATTATGAGTTAAAAGACTATCTATCTTCATTAGCTAATCTGATAAAGGTTGAAGAGATATTAGGTGCAACCAATGCTCGTGTTTTAGCTTTAAGAGTTAAAATTTCTTATGAAGCAAAAGATTATGACTACGCAAAAAAGTATTTAAAACAATTTTCTAACTATGATTCATCAGAAGCGCTGAAAAATGAGATTTTATCATACATCGTTAAAGTTGATAATAAATTAGAGGAGGCTTTAAGTATAAAAGAAAGAGAAATTATTGCCGAAAATGAAAGTAAACAAGCTGAAGCTATAGATAAAGGGAATTGGGAGAAAGCGCTTTCAGAGAATAACTTTAATAGCTTTAAAAACTATTTATCAAATGAAAATAATATTCTTTTTAGAATAGAGGCCGAGAAAAAAATAAAAAGACTCTTCTTAGCGACGCCTGAAGGGATAGAAAAGTTTATTAAAGAAAATGGTCATAAGGATAAAGGACATGCTTTGTATAAATATAATTATTCAGCAACTGTAACACCTTATGTAATTAAAATAAAGAGTCAATGGCGAACTATGAAAAATAAAATAGAATATTTTACAGATAACTTATATCTAGAAGGTGAAATAGAACTGACAGGAGGAGGAAAAAAAGGGGATTATTATATTTGGGGTCCTTATGGAAATCGTTTAATTACTTTAAATCCGAATTGTGATGCTGTAGCATTTTTTGAAGGCCTTGAAGCATATGTAAATTCTACTGATAATAAAAAAAAGCCCAAATTTATCACTAAGCTATAAACAAAATATACCAGTAGAATTCAAAACTAACTGTTTACAAAAACGTTTGTATTCCATTACGGCTGAATGATATTTGCGTACCACTTCGTAAATAAGCCAAAGTCACATGATTATTAATTAAGTTATAAAGATGAAAAAAATTATCATATTAACAGCACTCACATTAATTTCAATCACCAATATTTTCGCTCAAACTAAAAATGATCAAGCAAGGGCTTATTATATAGAAGCTGAAAAAAATTATGAGTTAAACAATTATCAATCTTCTTTAAATAACTTGAATAAGGTTGAAGAGATATTAGGTGCAACCAACGCTCGTGTTTTAGCTTTAAAAGTTAAAAGCTCTTATGGCGCAGAAGATTATATCAATGCAAAAAAGTATTTAAATAAATTTTCTAACTATGATTCATCAGAAGCGCTAAAAAATGAGATTTTATCATACATCGTTAAAATTGATAATAAAATAGAAGAAGCTAAACTAGAAGCTGAAAGAAAAAAAGAGCTAGATGAACGAAATTGGTTAAAAGCCACATCTAATCACACTATACAATCTTATGAAACTTATTTGAACAACTCTAAAAACACTCTTTATCGCTCTGAAGCTAAAAGAATACTAACTGAAGATGAAGGTTTTAAAGAAATTCGTCTTGCAAAAAAACAGTTAGCAACACCCAAAGGTTTAACTGATTTTTATTTCAAAAACAAATCATATTCGTCTCCTAAAGATTTTGAGCTATCAAAATCTACGGGAATGTTGAAATTAGGCAAAAACGAAAGCTATCGAGAAGGTCCAGCTTATGAAGTTCATGAAATCTATTTAGCTCAGTTAAATAAGGTTAAAATTAACATAAAGAAAGGTAGTTATTATGATATAACATTTTATGGTGAAATAGATAGAACAATTTATAAAAGAAAAAAAAGAGGTTTAGTATTTGATTTTAAAAGACGCTTAACTCATCATACTGAAAAATATTACTCTCCATCAATTGATTTTAAAAATGAGAAAAGTCTCGAACAATTTTTAGAAGCTTTTAAAAAGTATTTAAATAATTCAGGATATTACCCAAGTTTTGTAAAAGGGTAAGTATTCTATATAAGTATTAAAAAAAGATAAATAACACCAAATAAGCTGATTATGATGTTAATGAGCATATGTGATTTTTATGCATTAATAATGACCCAAAAGATAAAACAACCGATTTATTTAAACATATTAATATCGAATTGTAATATTAAGATAATAAAGGGGTGCATAAAAGTTGATGAATTTTATAATCATTAACTATGAAGTCAACCAAAGTATTATCTACAACTTTTCTTTTATTCTTTTCAATTTTATGCAATGCACAAGAACAACAAAATGATGAGACCATTAGAGAAAAAATTAGTTGGATAAATAAATTTGGTTTTAAAAATACCGTTCCGATAAACGATACACTATTAAAGCCAAAACAAATTTTCTTTGGTGAAGCGGTTAGGGATATATTTTATTTTTATGATACGAAAGACAACAAATCAGTTACGGTTGCTTTTGAGGATAAATTAACTAACAAGATGACCCTTACTTGTATTAATGGAGAGTATAAAATTTATATTTCCGATTTATTTACAGCAGGATATACTGTTATATCAAATGAAGATCTAGGAACAATTAATTTCGGAACAAATAAAGAAAATGCTTTAAAAACCTATAAAACGTTCGAAGATTTGTTTTATTTATTAAAATGGGAAGTTGAGTGTATCAATAAATTAAGCGATAACAAATAAATTTTAAAACCAATACAAATATGAAAACAATACAGTTTGTAACCTTAACATTTCTATTAGTGTTTGCCACGGTGATGCAGGCACAAGACATACATAACCCATACGATAACTGTGAGTGCACAGATAGGATGGAACGAGACTATGTTTTTGGCGGCTCAAATATTGTTACTTATAAAGGCGTGCGGTATATGTTTTATGATTATTACAAGCCAGAAAAAAATACGTGTTTTCAGAATTACCTGAATGAATCTAGCAGCATAACTGTAACAGCTTTTAAAGAAAAGCTATTAGAGCACCCAACATTTAAAATGCTGGTCGAAGCTGGCGTGGTACGTCAAAAAAGTATTGTAGGTAAGATATATTGGAAAGCTTCATCGGTAAGTGAGGTTGAGGAAGCTCAAAAGGAAAAAGCTATGGAATACAATTATAGCAATCTTACTCTAAAAGCTATTGACCTAGATGTAGATTTTGAAACACCTTTTAGCAAATTTAAAACCTGTAGTAATTAAAAATCACTAACTATGAAATTCTTAAATGTAGTTGGTCTTTTAATTATAACATTTACAATACAGGCTCAGCATCTCATCATAAATCCAGATCTTATTTCTCATAATGTAGAAGAAGTTATTCTGCCGGTTTCAAATAACGCATATGTCTTAGTTAAGGATAGTACAGCTTATGTTTACAATATAGATGCTGTTTTACCATTTAAAAAAGGTAACATAAAAGAGAACTTCATATTAGATATAAATAATAATAGGCTATTAACCATCGCATTAGTTCCTGAGTATTTTGATAAAGCTGATGAAAATATGAATATCGTGACACTGGTTTCCTATAAATATGAAATTAACTATAGTGTTGTAGATAGTATCAAGGCAAATAATTTAGTTGATAAATACGATTATTTCATCCCTAAGTCAGTTGTTCATGAAACTATTGAGAATCGCGAAACATTGAATTCAGAAGATTTATTTGTCACGAGTATTTATAGTTCTTCAGGTAATTTAGCGCTTCCATCACATTATTTAAGAATAGATAAAAACCAATCTCTATCTGTTTTAAACAATGGGTATCTTACGCTTTCTGAAGTTAAAAATAACAAGGTAGTTAAAGACAAATCTTGGGGATTTTTTAATGGATCAATTAGTCTTCAACGTAGTATAAAAATAGGAGATTTTGCTCGAATTAATTTTCAACGCTATAAGGAAGATTCAGATATCTTAGAAAATTTTTGGTGTATAATAGATTTAAAAAAACAAATTTTCGCTCCTATAGATTTAAAGCAATTTTATAGTAATCTAGAAAATATAGAGGCACAGGACATCTCGTTGATTAATAGTACACCATTCTTTTTCAGGTCTTTAAATGATAATAATGTAAGAATGTACGTATTGCCAGATAATAATTACGTTTGGTTAGATGACCAATCCTACTATTATAGTTCTGGAGACCTATCTAATTATGCACAAATTAAAGTGAGAGATAAATCTTTAAGCCCTAATGTAAATGTGCACCATTATAACCATCCAGACAATATTCTAAAAGCTATTGCGCCGTACGAACCTGAAAAAAATTAAAGCGTTATCAAAGAGCAATGAAAACATTTAAAAAGAAATACCTTTTATAAAAAGTTTAAAATTTGAATAAATGAATTTAAAACTCTCAATCGAGGAAAATAAAAGTAAATTTTTAGATGAAATGATAACCTTTGAAAAAAAGTTTATTCTTCAGCATTATTTTAAAACCAAGAAGGTCATCAATAATGCAGAAAGAGAGATTTTAAAAAAATCACCTAGCAATGAAATTGAAACTATTGCACTTATAGGAGTTCTACTTCTAGAAAAAGATGCTTTAAATATGTTTAGATTAAGAATAGGGTCTGTATTTAAAAGTGATGTTGAGTTAGCAGAGTCCTGTCAAAGATTAATAGACACCAAAAGCATTATAAAAGCCGAAACTGAGTTATTTCATTATGAGTATGAATACGAAGAATCTATAGAAGTGCCTATTATCGATTATTATATCAAATTTTTTAAATAAGAAAAAGTTTCTTTAAAAGGTATTTCTGATTTACTAATTGTAAAAGTAACTGAGTAGTCAAATGCTACTACAAACAATACCAAATTCTTACGTTAAGCTTGTTTTGTATTTATCTAATAGGTAGTGCAGAATAACTTTAATCTGCGCCTTAAAAACTTTAAAATTTTTAAATCATGAGGTTTTGGGCTTTATTTTTTCTTACGTCTATTATTTCCGCCACCTTTTTGAGAGCCTTTATTCTTCTTTCGGTTTGCAAAAAATTCCTGTTTTATACGTTGCTTCTCTTTTTCAGCAGCTTTCTTCTCAGAAGTTGTCATAGGTTTGTCTGTCTGCGGAAAAGGATTGTCTTTTATAACCGTAATTTTTTGCTTAATTAGCTTTTCAATGTCTTTTATGAACTGTATTTCTTCTGGCTCACCAATAGATATAGCTATACCATCTTCTCCTGCACGACCACATCGGCCAATTCTATGAACATAAGTTTCTGGTTCATTAGGAATGTCGTAGTTAATCACGTACTCTAATTTGTCAATATCAATTCCTCGAGCTGCAATATCTGTAGCAACCATTACCCTTATGTTGCCATCTTTAAATGCTTTTAATGCTTTTTGTCTTTGATTTTGAGATTTGTTTCCGTGTATGGCAGCACTTTTTATCTTTTTCTTTAAGAGTTTACGTACCGTACGGTCTGCTCCGTGCTTAGTTTTAGAAAAAACGAGAACTTGGTCTATCTTAGGATCTTCTAAAATATGAAGCAGCAAGTCTCCTTTATTGGTTTTGTTGGTGGTGTATAAATACTGTTGAATAGTTTCTGCAGTAGATGAAACTGGATTTACTTCAACTTTTTTAGGGTTTTTAAGAATTTGATTAGATAGTGTCAATATATTCTTTGGCATTGTAGCAGAGAAAAATAAAGACTGTCTGTTCTTAGGAAGTTTTGTTAGTAGTTTTTTAATATCGTGAATAAAGCCCATATCCAACATTCTGTCGGCTTCATCTAAAACAAAGTACTTAACGTCTTTTAAAGAAATATAACCTTGGTCCATAAGGTCTAACAATCTTCCTGGTGTCGCAATTAAAACATCAACACCGCTTTTAAGCTTATTAGTTTGCGCACGTTGAGGTACACCTCCAAAAATGACTGTGCTTTTTAATGATGTATATTTTCCATAGGCAGAAAAATTCTCACCTATCTGTATTGCAAGCTCTCTAGTTGGTGTAACTATTAGTGATAATATTTTACGCTTACCTTTAGCATTTTCTAAATCGTTTGCTAAATGCTGAATAATAGGAATTGCAAAAGCACCTGTTTTACCTGTTCCGGTTTGTGCACTTCCTAAAACATCTTCACCTTTTAGTATAAGTGGAATTGAACGTGCCTGAATAGAGGTAGGCTTCTCATAGCCTTGTTCATCAAGAGATTTTAAAATAGGGGAAATTATGTTTAGATCTTCAAATGTCATACTTCAAATGTTTTGAGACTGCTAAGTATTTTGGCAAGTATGCATTAAATATCTTAGAGTTTAGGGTAAGTTTAAAGCACAAAGGTAGTGTTTATAACTACGAGAACAGACTAAATGAATAGTAGTAATACTTTAGAGAAGTTATGAGGGACGAGATACAAAAATTTCAAATCGTCTAAAACCTCCCAAGAATTCAAAAATTGATAACTTATTAGACTTTAATTACTATAAACTATACGAACCTTCTTTGCTTGGAAATGTAGCAATGAGACCTTCATATATATCTTTATGAGCTCTAATTTTAAATTTACGTCCGTCATTGCATACGATTACAAATTGAATCTTTTGATTTTTATCCTTAATGTTAATACTGTCAAAACGTTCAACTTCATTAAAATGCAATGGGATAAATCCAATGTCACTTTTAATGATAAAACCTTGTTTTATAAATGTCATCTTGGAGCGCTTAAAAGTATTATAGCTCATACACCAAATACCTATGGATAATAAACTAAGTACTACAAAAATGAATATTATATTTTCAGTAAAATTAAATTCTGAAAAACTAGCACTATAAATATAATAGCCAAATAGTAAAAATGATATCAAAATTATTGGAGTACCAAACCGATTAATGAGATATCTTCCTTTTAACTGAAAGTCTATCATATACTCCATATTACATATATTATTTAATAGTCTAAAAGCTCCTCAATCTTCACCTTCACCTTCTCCGTACTAGGAATAAACGTCTCTTCTAATACAGAATTCAAAGGAATCGCAGGCATATTTTCACTACCAATGGTCATTACTGGTGCATCCAAATATTGGAAACATTTCTCTTGTATTTTTCCTGAAAGCGCTCTTGCAAAAGTATTGTCGCTAGGCTCTTCAGTAACCACTAGGCACTTGCCACATTTTCTAACGGAAGCCATTATGGTATCTTCATCAAGTGGATGAAGTGTTCTTAAATCGACAACCTCAATACTGTCTTGCAATCCAAGTTCTGCAGAAGCATTCATAGCCCAATGCACGCCCATTCCATAAGTGATTATAGAAATGGTTTCTTTCTCTTCCTGTTTCCAGATTTCTTGTAGGACATTCGCCTTTCCAAATGGTAGCACGTAATCCTCATCTGGCATTAATGAGGTTGCACCTTTTGTGCCTTTTACCTTACTCCAATACAATCCTTTGTGTTCAAAAATAACAACAGGGTTTGGGTCGTAATAAGCAGCTTTCATCAAACCTTTTAAGTCGGCACCGTTACTTGGGTAAGCAATTTTAAGACCGCGAATATTAGTCACCACACTTTCTACAGAAGAACTGTGATAAGGACCACCACTTCCGTAGGCGCCAATAGGCACACGTAATATCATTGACACTGGCCATTTACCATTTGAGAGGTAATTGCTTCGTGAAACCTCTGTAAATAGCTGATTGAGTCCTGGCCAAATATAATCGGCAAACTGGACTTCTACAATTGGTTTTAAACCAGTGGCGCTCATACCTACAGTACTACCTATAATAAATGCTTCTTGAATAGGCGTATTGAAAACACGGTTATCACCAAACTTTTGCGCTAAGGTTGCCGCTTCTCTAAACACACCACCTAAACGGCCACCAACATCTTGACCGTACATCAAACATTCAGGATGTTTGCGCATTAATTCTTCAACTGCAAATAGGGCACAATCCACCATCACGACTTTATCGCCGCCTTGCGGTGAGCGTTCGCCTTTCTCTTCAGTAATTGGCGTAGGAGCAAAGTCGTGTGTAAATAAATCTTCTGGTTTTGGGTCTTCGGCTTTTAATGCTTTTTGATAAGCTTCTTCAACTTCAGATTTAACTTCAGTTTCAATTGCAGTTAAGTCCTTTTCAATAAACCCATTATCCAATAATAATTTTTGAAGCTTCGGGTATGGATCGCGAGTCTTTGCTTCGTCTAAATCATCACGATAAAACTCCATTCGTACACCAGACGTGTGGTGGTTTAGTAATGGTACTTTAGCGTGCACTAAAAACGGCCTGCGTTCTTCACGCATTGTTTTAATGACTTTTTGAATGGTACTGTAGCTTTCTTCAAAATCAGTTCCATCTATAGTGACCGCTTCCAAACCGTGAAAACCTGCTGCATATTCGTAAGCATTTTGCGCTCTTGTTTCAGCTTCATTTGCTGATATATCCCAACCATTATCTTGAACCAAATAGAGGATAGGCAGTTGTTTTAAAGCGGCCATTTGAAAAGCTTCGGCGATTTCACCTTCGGTAACTGAGGCGTCGCCTAAAGAACAGACTGTTATTGGCAATTCAGACGTCTTTGAGTCATAACCTAGATTCTGGTCTTCGCGGTACCACATTCCCATAGCCACACCAGTAGCAGGAATCGCCTGCATACCTGTTGCACTACTTTGATGTGGAATTTTTGGCTTATCAGCATCCTTTAAACTTGGGTGTGAGTAGTATGTGCGACCACCAGAAAATGGGTCGTCTTTCTTTGCCAAGACCTGAAGCATTAAATCGTAGGGTGTCATCCCAATACTGAGCAAAATAGAGTCATCTCGATAATACGGGAACACATAATCTTGTGGCAGTAATTGCATTCCCACAGCATTTTGAATGACTTCGTGACCACGTGATGTGGCGTGAACGTACTTGGAAACGACTTTAAAGTTTTCCTCATACAATTCTGTCATCGTCTTTGCAGTCGCAACATTTTTAAACGCTTGTTTTAGTGTGTTTTTATCTATGCTCATATTCATTTCCTATTCCTAAGTTTGTCATTCCGTGCTAAGACACGGAATCTTTCACATTCTATATTTTCAATTGAACCTTAAAGGTTGTAAGAGATTCTGAATCAAGTTCAGAATGACAAGAGTGTTTTTGTTTTGTCATTTTGTGCTTGACACGGAATCTTTCACATTCTATATTTTTAATTGAACCTTAAAGGTTGTTAGTGATTCTGAATCAAGTTCAGAATGACAAGAGTGTTTTTGTTTTGTCATTCCGTGCTTGACACGGAATCTATCGCTTGCTAAAAATCCCAATCAATTGCTAAATCGTGCCAATCTTTATTATGTTCTTCAATCAATTCAATTTTCCAATCACGCTTCCAATTCTTTAACTGCTTCTCTCTTTTGATAGCATCATTCACATATTGAAATTGCTCAAAACACATCAGCTTCGTCAAATTATACTGTTTGGAAAAGCCCTCAACCAATTTGTTCTTGTGCACAATCATTCGACGTTCAAGGTTGTTGGTCATTCCTATGTAAAGAACACCATACATCTTGTTACTTAAAATATAAACGTAATATTGATGTTGTCCTTTTAACATTTTGTCTCACTTGTCATTCCGTGCTTAAGATTGAACTTTTTAGGTTTCATATTTTTAATTGAACCTTGTGGGTTATTAGTGATTCTGAATCAAGTTCAGAATGACAACTGTTTTCATCTTCATTTGTCATTCCGTGCTACGACACAGAATCTTTCACATTCTCTATTTTCAACTGAACCTTAAAGGTTGTAAGAGATTCTGAATCAAGTTCAGAATGACAAAATGTTATTTTGTCACCTTCAACATCCAGTCAAATTTATCTTCAACCTTACCTGTTTTAATGCCATCTAAGGTATTGTTTACTTTCTCGCCTATAGGATTATCATCAGAGACATGAATTGTTCCTCCATCATAACCTATGCTTTCAATCATTGCAATATTTACAGCAGTTCCTGTACCGAAAGCTTCTTCAAGCGTACCATTTTTTTCTGCCTCAATTATTTCATCAATAGTGATGCGACGTTCAGTTAAATCAAATCCAAAATCTTTAAGCAACGTCATTACACTTTTTCGAGTTATTCCGTCTAAAACAGAACCATCAAGTTTTGGTGTAATAAACTTACCATCAATCTTGAAAAAGATGTTCATTGTCCCAACTTCCTGAATGTATTTGTGCTCGTGTGCATCTAGCCATAAAACTTGATTGTAGCCATTAGACTTGGCTATCTCTGTAGGTCGTATTGCCGCTGCATAATTTCCAGCCGCTTTAGCTTCGCCAGTACCACCTGCTGCAGCACGTATGTATTGCTTTTCTGCCCAAAGTTTTATGCGTTCTTTAAAAAATGGTCCTGCTGGTGTGGCTATAATTATGAACTTGTAATGTGTGGCGGCGCGCATACCAATATGTGGCTCATCGGCATACATAAATGGTCTTAAATATAATGTGCTACCGTCTTGTTTTGGAATCCAGTTACGTTCAATATTTACAAGTGCTTTTAAACCTTCAACAAAAATTTCTTCAGGTATCTCTTGCATTCCCATGCGGCGAGCACTAAAATTTAGTCGTTTTGCATTATCTGCTGGTCTAAACAACTGCGGATTTCCATCTGCATCAACCGTTGCCTTCATACCTTCAAAAATCGCCTGACCATAATGTAATGCCATTGCTGCTGGATGTGTTGGTATGGTGTCTAGAGGAACAACTCTTGCGTCTTTCCAAACGCCATCCTCATAGTCACAAATGAACATATGATCTGTAAAGGCTTTTCCTAATGGGATATTGTTAATGTCAACAGTCTCCAATTTTGAAGTTGTTGCTTTGGTTATTTTTATGTCTAAAGTTTTCATTATTCTATATGATTATGAAAAGCATCTCGTCTACGCTCGATGTGACAACGGATGTCAGTTCGAGCGGAGTCGAGATCAATTAAATTTCTCTATTAGTATCAAACTGCTCCAAATTATCAGCTATCTTCTTTAAGAAGCTTCCGCCAAGAAAACCATCCACTATGCGATGGTCAAAGGATAATGACAAGTACATCATCGAACGGATTTCGATAGTATCATTACCGTCTTTTGTAATAACTTCTGGTCGCTTTTTGATAATTCCAGTAGCTAGAATCGCCGCTTCCGGTTGGTTAATGATTGGTGTTCCCATCACACTACCAAAAGTTCCCACATTACTTATCGTAAATGTGCTTCCTTTTATGTCATCGCCACCAAGTTTGTTTTCTCTGGCGAGATTCGCCATTCGATTAACGTCTGTAGCGAGTTCCTGTAAGTTCTTTTTATCTGCATCTTTCACAACCGGAACGATAAGGTTCCCACTTGGTAAAGCGGTTGCCATACCAACGTTGATATGTTCTTTAACGATGATGTTCCTCCCATCAACAGACACATTAATCATTGGAAACTCGGTAATCGCATTGGCGACAGCTTCAACAAATAATGGCGTAAACGTAAGTTTCTCGCCATACGTTTCCTGAAATTTTACCTTGTTTGCGTTTCTCCAATTCACAATATCAGTCATATCAGCTTCAACATAAGCTGTTACGTGTGGCGACGTATGTTTGCTATACACCATATGGTCTGCAATCATACTGCGCATACGATCCATCTCGACAATCTTGCCAGTACCTTTATCCAATTTCAACTGCGGAATTGTGTACGGTTTTGGTTGCTCAACAGCTGGTTGTTCTTTTAAGACTTTTAATTCTGCTAAAGTCTCGTTTAATTCCTGACCCAATTGCATCATTTGTTGACCGATACTTTCGAACTGTGAACCTATATCGCCAGAGATTCCTGCCTTCGCAGGAATGACAGAGAATTGATAAGGTCTTCCAGCATCTATATATTTAAAAACATCACTTTTTCGTAATCGGCCATCATTTCCTGTTGCTTCGATTCGAGCCAATTCTTCAAATGAGATATGATGTTCTTTGGCGATTGAAATGACTAGAGGCGAATAGAATGTATTATTCTGAATGCCTACTGAAGCGGTTTTTTGAAGAGGTTTTTTAGCTGACGATTTTGATGAAGCTTCAACTTTAATTGATGGTTTTGAGCTAGCTTCTTTTTCTTTCGACTTCAAGTTCGATTTCGATTTCTCTTCAGATTTAGAACCCGAAGAACCTTCTTCAAGTATTGCAATCTCAGAACCTACCGCAACAACATCATTAGCCTGAGCTTTGTGAGAAATCATAACACCCGAAAATGGTGCAGGCACTTCATTATCTACTTTGTCTGTAGCAATTTCAACTAAAATATCACCTTCTTCAAAAGCATCACCTTCTTGAACCACCCAATTTATGATAGTACCTTCTGTAATACTTTCGCCCATTTTAGGGACTTTAAATGCAGTCTCGCTCATAAGTTTCTTGAATTCTAACAAATTTAATTAATCTTAATGAAGTCTATAGGTATCAACTAAACAATCTATTTGTAATAGAATAAAATTCTGCCTAATATTAATTAAATATGTTTTTATTCTTAATATTGAATTTTAAACCAAACTAAATAGAAGTTCATTGTGATTAAACTAGATAGTACAGATAAAAAGTTACTGAAATTACTTCAAGAAGATTCTAACAGAACCGTTAAAAGTCTAGCTGAAATTTTAGGAAAAACTACCACGCCTATTTTTGAACGTATCAAGAAATTAGAAAAAGAAGGTCTAATTGATGGTTATGCTGCAAAGTTGAATGCCAAGAAATTAGGGCTTAAGCAAACCGTATTTATTGCCATTACCTTGCAAGGCCATACACGTAGCTTTTTAGAGAAATTTGTAAGCCAAATAAATGATTTTCCAGAAGTGGTAGAGTGCCACCGTATTAGTGGAACCTTTGATTATTTGCTGAAACTTGTTGTAAAAGATATTGAAGCTTACGAAACTTTTATTGTCTCAAAGTTAACGTTGATACCGTACTTAGGAAGTGTGCAGAGTTTTATCACATTGAGTACTGGAAAGCATACGAATGAGTTGGATTTGAGTGTGTTGAATTAACAATTCCTGCGCAGGCAGGAATCTCTGAGTTAGGAGAACCTACTTTCGAAACAGCCTAGATTTTCCGATGTCCAAGTTCCAATTCAGACTCAATTCTGTCCAACTTGGATTCATTTCTTCGATGAGATTTATTTTCCACTCTCTTTTCCATTTCTTCATTTGTCTTTCTCTGGTACTGGCTAGACTCTCATCTTCTAATTCTTCAAAATAGACCAGTTTATCGCAATTGTATCTAGCGGAAAAGGATTTCGGGTTTACTTTATGTTTGTGTTCAAGAACTCGGCTATCTAAATCATTGGTGTAGCCGATGTACAAAATACCATCGAACTTACTTGCCATTATATAGACATACCATTTGGTCATTACTTAATTGTCAGGAGATTCCTGCCTACGCAGGAATGTGTTCAAAGTTTTATAAAAATCCTCCTGCTTCGGACGGTTTTTAGGAATCTCCCGTAAAGGCTCAACTTCTCTCAAGCTTTCGTGACAATCTGCTGGTAGTTGTTGGTAGAGTTTTGTTCCGGCTGTTTTCCAAGAAATCATCTCATCAGACACTTCTTTAATAATTTTAGCAGGATTGCCAACAACTAAACTTCGTGCAGGAATCTTCGTTTCACCTTTAACAAATGCCATTGCACCAACTATGCTCTCATCACCAATTTCAGCGTCGTCCATAATGACACTATTCATTCCAATTAAGCAATTACGACCAAGGTTTGCACCGTGAATAATCGCGCCGTGTCCTACGTGTGCGCCTGCTTTTAAAACGATAGATTTCCCAGGAAACATATGCACAGTACAATTCTCCTGTACATTCACACCATCTTCTAAAATAATTTCGCCCCAATCGCCTCTAATCGCACAACCAGGACCAATATAACAATCTTTACCGATAATCACATTACCAGTCACAGCCGCAAGCGGATGTACAAAGCTGGATTCGTGAATTACTGGGATGTGGTTTTTGAAGCTATATATCATAATAACTTCCTGCGGAGGCAGGAAACTTTTTATTGGTTAGTTCTATGTTTATTCAAATCTAAATTCCAATTAAGGCTTAAATCAGTCCAACTTGGATTCATTTCTTCTATTAAATTAATTTTCCATTCTCTTTTCCACTTTTTAAATTGACGTTCTCTTTTTGAAGCTTCAGCTACTTCACTAAACTCTTCAAAGTAAATCAATTTATCACAGTTATATTTTGCTGTGAAAGACTTTGGATAGAATTTTACTTTATGTTCAACAACTCGTGAATGTATGTCATCTGTAACACCTATGTATAAAACTCCGTTAGGTTTATTTGTCATTATGTAGACGGTCCATTTGGACATAGTTATCGAGTCAGAGATTCCTGCCTACGCAGGAAGCATTAAGCAAACCGCTTCAATTTCTCCTTTGTAAATTCAGATAATACAAGTCGTCCTGAAACTTTCGCGCGCTCATTTAATAAGGTGTCCCAATCATCACAACCATCCCAAAAGATTTTCTTCATTTCTTTCATTGCTTCAGGGTTGTAAGTGCATAAATGCTCTGCGGTGGCTTGAACGGCTTCATCTAATTCTTCAGTTGAATCGTAAACGTGTGTGAATAAGCCTTTATCTTTTGCCCATTCTGGACTATAAAAGGTATTAGCATCAATAGCAATTTGAGACATTCCACTGACACCTAATTTACGTGCAACAGCTGGTCCGACCACAAATGGTCCAATACCAATATTCAGCTCACTTAACTTGATAGAGGCAAATTTTGTCGCCATACAATAGTCCATCGCGCTAGCAAGGCCAACGCCACCACCAACGGTTTTACCTTGTACGCGACCAATGATGAATTTTGGACATTTACGCATAGCGTTTATCACATTAGCAAAGCCCATAAAGAATTCTTCGCCTGTCTTTTCATCTTCAATTGATATTAATTCCTTAAAGCTTGCGCCAGCACAAAAAGTTCGGTCGCCACCACTTTTTAAGATGATGACAAGAACGTTATCGTCTTGGCCTGCTTCAGTGATTGTGTTCGCTAATTTGGCAAGAATATCACCTGGCAAACTATTGTGTGCCGGATGAAAAAATTCTATAGTTGAAATTCCGTTTTCTGTATGTTGTTTTACGTATGGACTAGTCAAGGTGTTGTTTTTAATGGTATGTCAAAGCGCACTAGATGCGCTTTCGGTTTATACCTAGTTATTCGTTTCTTGGTTTGGTTCTTCAAAAATACTTAAATCCCATTGAGCACTCAAATCTCGCCACTCAGGATTTAACTCTGTAATAATATTCTGTTTCCATTCGCGCTTCCACTTTTTAATCGTTTTCACACGCTTTATAGCTTCCTGAATCCATTGGTGTTCTTCAAAATACACCAACTTGTCAATATTATATCGACCAGTATGCGAACCATAAGTTCCACTCTTGTGTTCAAAGGTGCGACGCTTAATGTCATTAGTTACGCCGACATAGAATAGATGATTTCTCTTGTGAGTCATACATATAAGTGTAATACATATGAACTCTTGTGGACATTTACGGTTGACGATTTAGTTAATCTGGAAGCGAATCCGCAATAAATGCGGATTGACATCGCTATAAAATATTAAATTGATTGAAATGATGATTCAAATGCTTTCGCTCTAAAAGCGTCCACTCAAATCTATCTAAATGCCCAAAAACGGCATTCTTTGTAATAGCCTTTGCATTTTGTTTAAAGTATTTCACATAAGCTTCACGAGCATCTAACAGTGCTTGTTTTGCAACGTCAAGGTTATCGTGTTCTAAAGGCATCAACTCACCTTTCTTCATTAAAGGCATATGATGACCTTGCGGAAATGGTTTATAGTTGTACAACGAATCGTGCACTTTTTCAAGATGCTCTTCTGGTGTGGCAATTTCAAAATCCTGAATCTCTCCTGAAGCCACTTTATAACTCCATTCTAAATGCTCTACCATATGTTGTGGTGTCATTATTCCCCATTTTGGCTTAGCATCTTCAGTAAGTTTACTCAATGAATTCTGAATAAATTCTTCTGAAATCTCTTCAAAAACCGTTTGCTTTTTCTGAACCATCGTTAAAATAGTCGCAATAGCCACCAATGTTTCTTGGTCTTCATCTGGCTCGGCATCAAAAACTTCAACAAACCATTTCACGATGCCGCTAGGTAATTCTGAACCTTTTTGCTCTCGGTCAACTTTTTGTTTACACGTTAATCGCACATAAACGGTATCGTTATGATAGAGTGGACGTAAAAATCTAATCTCCTCTAAGCCATAATTCGCGGCAACTGGTCCTTTGTTTGGATACACAAATAATCCTGCTGCCATCGAAATCACAAAATAACCGTGCGCTGTTCTATGCTCGAAAATACTGCCATCAAGACTAGTGATATCTGTATGTGCATAGAAATGGTCCCAAGTCAAGTTTCCGAAGTTTACGATATCTGTATCAGTAATGGTACGCTTGTGGGTTTCCAAAGACATTCCTGGTTGAATGTCTTCCCAATTGTAAGCGAATGGATGCTTAGGCGATTCTTTATAAGCTGAATTTGGTTGATAAATACCAGTAATTTCAGTCAATGTTGTCGGGCTTCCTTGTATGGCACAACGCTGTAAATAATGTTTGATACCACGCATTCCACCCATTTCTTCACCGCCACCAGCGCGACCTGGACCACCGTGAATTAGGTTAGGCAACGGCGAACCGTGACCTGTACTTTGCTTCGCACTTTCTCTGTTTAAGACTAGTATACGACCGTGATGCGTTGCTGCAGAAACTGTGTAATCTCTAGCAATTTTATTGTCGTTTGTCACGATGGAAGATACCAGCGAACCTTTACCCATTTTAGACAACTGAATGGCCTCGTCCAAATCTTTATAATGCATCAAAGTAGATACTGGTCCAAAAGCTTCAGTAATGTGCGCTGCTTCATTTTTCAACGGATTATCTTCGCGAAGTAAGATTGGTTTGATGAATGAACCACCTTTGGTGTTTTCACCTATAGTCTGTGCTTCGTCAAAATCGCCGTAAACGATATTTGCGGTTTTTGTGATTTCTTTGACTTGACTATAAACACTTTCACGTTGTTCTTTGGTTACCAAAGCACCCATTCTAACTTCCTTCAATCTTGGGTCGCCAATAGTGATTTTATCAAGTTGTTTACCAAGTGCGATTTGCACATCTTCAATTAGATTTTCTGGTACGATGATACGACGAATCGCAGTACATTTTTGCCCGCATTTTACAGTCATCTCATTACGGACTTCCTTGATAAACAAATTAAATTCTGGAGTACCTGGTTTAGCATCTTCCCCAAGAATACAAGCGTTTAATGAATCGGCTTCCATAGTGAATGGTACAGATTCTTCAATAAGTTGTGGGTGGTTTTTAAGCATACGGCCTGTTTTAGCAGAACCTGTAAAACTCACCACATCTTGAGATTGCGTATTATCTAAAATATCTTTAGCGGTACCACTAATTAACTGTAATGCACCTTCTGGCAAAATTCCTGAAGCGATGATTTCTTTTACTACAGCTTCCGTGAGATATGCGGTTTGTGGAGCAGGCAATACAACTGCCGGAACACCAGCCATCCAATTACACGCACACTTCTCTAACATTCCCCAAACTGGGAAATTGAATGCGTTAATGTGAACTGCTACACCTTCACGAGGCACCATAATATGATGTGCCATAAAGCGACCACCACGAGATAAATCGATTGGGTCACCTTCCACGTGAAATGACTGATTTGGAAATAACTTTCTTAGCGAAGCATTGGCGAATAAGTTTCCAAAACCACCTTCAATATCTATCCAAGAGTCAATTTTTGTGGCTCCAGTTCTGTAGCTGATGTCGTAAAATGCTCTTTTTTTCTTCTGAAGATAAAACGCCAATTTCTTAAGCATTAATCCACGCTCTTGAAAGGTCATTTTACGTAACGTATTTCCCTTTTCTCTTCCGTATTGAAGAATTTCTCCTGTGTTTAAGCCTTCAGTCGTGACGCTGGTAAAGTGCTCGCCAGTCACCGAATCGTAGATTGGGTTACCGTTGCCTTTACCGTCTTGCCACTGGCCTAATATGTAATGTTGTGTTTTTTGCATAATAATATTTTTCAGGTATAACCGTTTTGTCGCCTCGAGCGGCGTCGAGAAGTTATCCTTGCAATCTAATGATTTGTCCGTTTAATCTACTCTCAATGGCTTTAATATAGCCCATTGCTACTTTTTTCATTGGAACAGGAATGTTTCCTGGAAAGTAGCTCCGATATTTTTCGTAGGCGTCTTCTACTAAATCTGATGACACTGCATTTATACGCAAGCCATTTCCTAATTCTAGAGCAACAGCTTTTACAAAACTATGAATGCCACCATTTACCATTGCTGCTGAACTTGTCATATATACTGGTTCATCTGCTAAAATTCCTGTAGTTAGTGTAAATGAACCGCGATGATTTAAATAGTCCTTACCTATACGAACTAAATTAACTTGCCCCATCAATTTACTCTTAATACCGATGTAGAAATCTTCTTCTGAAAGATTTTCGAACACTTCCCATTTTGCTTCGCCAGCTACACAAATTACAGCATCTAGGTTATCGACTTTCTCATACATCGCCTTGATAGATTCTGAATCTGAGATGTCGACTATGACATCAGCTTTTGAGCGACCAGCGACAATAACTTCGTGTTCCTTAGATAAGGTAGTATTTAAATATCTTCCGATGGTTCCGTTACCACCAACTAATAGGATTTTCATTTTGTATTGTTTTTTGCGTTAGGGATTGAGCGGTTTGTTTGAACTCTTCTTAATGTCACATTGAGCGCAGTCGAAATGCGGCATTAAAAAAGTGAGTAGCGAAAGCCCGACCTTTAGGTAACGCCCAAATTCTATAAATTCACGTTTTCGATAATCGCCGCATAGCCTTGTCCAACGCCGACGCACATCGTGACTAATGCGTAACGCTTGTTGGTTTCCTGCAACTCCAAAGCGGCAGAATAGGCGATGCGCGCGCCTGTGACACCAAGCGGATGACCGATGGCAATTGAGCCGCCATTAGGGTTAATTCTTGGGTCGTTGTCCTCCAATCCCCATTCGCGAATGCAGGCTAAAGCTTGCGCCGCAAAGGCTTCGTTGAGTTCGATGATGTCTATATCTTCCATAGTTAACCCGGCTTTTTCCAAGGCTTTATTACTCGCCTTTACTGGACCGATTCCCATAATTCTTGGCTCGACACCCACAACGGCAGATGAAACGATTCGTGCCAATGGCTTTAAATTGTATTTCTTTACTGCATCTTCTGAAGCGACGATTGTTGCTGCCGCTCCATCATTTAATCCTGAAGAATTTCCTGCGGTAACGCTACCACCTTCTTTTTTGAAAGCAGGTCTAAGCTTACCAAGAATTTCCTTCGTAGTTGTTGGTTTTACAAATTCATCTTTACTGAATTGTATTGGGTCTTTTTTGCGTTGGGGAATTTCAACAGTCATTATTTCCTTTGCTAAACGCCCATTTTCTTGAGCTTTGGTTGCTTTCATCTGACTATTATAAGCAAAGGCATCTTGGTCTTCACGACTGATATTGTATTTCTCAACAAGATTTTCAGCTGTATTTCCCATACCATCTGTGCCGTACATTTCGTGCATTTTTGGGTTAACAAAACGCCAGCCAAAACTTGAGTCGTACATCTTACTGTCGTTGCCAAAAGCTTTTGAGGGTTTGCTCATCACGTATGGTCCGCGCGTCATATTCTCAACACCTCCAGAAATGAATAAGTCGCCGTCACCAGCTTTTATAGCTCGGTTAGCGTGGATGATTGCCGAAAGACCTGAACTGCATAATCTGTTCACCGTTTCGCCAGGAACCGAAAACGGCATTCCGGCAAGGAGTGAACACATTCTTGCGACGTTGCGGTTGTCCTCGCCAGCTTGGTTGGCACAACCCATTATAACATCGTCGAATGCGTCTTTTGGGATGTTTGGATTTTTTTCTAGTACGTGTTTGATGACCATTGCTCCCAAATCGTCTGTCCTAACAGCAGATAATGTGCCGTGGTAACTTCCGATTGGTGTGCGTGTTCCGTCTATGATATATGCTTCTTTCATTTTATGAATTTGAAACTGAAATCGAATTTGAAATCGAAGACAGTATTAATTATAATTTAATTTAAAATGGCCTTAAACGTATCGTGTTGACTCATATCACCACTTCTGAAGCCTTTCATAAACCACTCCATACGTTGCCTGCTTGTGCCGTGTGTGAAACTGTCTGGCTGAACATAACCTCTGGTTCTTTTTTGAATGGCATCATCACCAACGGCTTGTGCCGCGCTTAATGCTTCTTCGATATCGCCTTCGTCCAAATATTTTTTATTGTAATGCGCCCATAAACCTGCGTAAAAATCAGCTTGGAGTTCTTGAGCGACTGATAACTTATTGGCATCTGCCTGAGAACGCCCTTGTTTTGCTTGTTGAACTTGGCGCGATGTTCCTAATAAGGTTTGAACGTGATGCCCAATCTCGTGAGCTGTGACATAGGCAATAGCAAAATCACCACCTTTGGCGCCAAAACGCGTTCGCAATTCTTTGAAGAATGCTAAATCCATATAGACCTTTTGGTCGCCAGGACAATAGAATGGTCCAGAAGCTGAACTTGCTTTTCCACAACGTGTGTTTACAACATCGGTAAATAATACCATTTGTGGTTCTTTATAATCGCCCAAATTATTTTGTCTGAATAACTGATTCCATACATCTTCCGTATCTGCTAAAACAGTTGCCATAAAATCGCCCATTTCTTGTTCTGCTGAAGTGAGTTCTCTTGAAGTGGTTTGCTGAGTCGTCGTTCTGGAATTATTGATTTGCTCAACAATTGGTGCAATCTGTTGTCCTGTTTCGCCTCCAAAAAGTTGGAGTAAGATGACAATAACAGCAATCACGCCACCACCAGCGGCGACTTTACCTTTGGTACTCATACCACGACGGTCATCGAGATTGCCACTTTTTCTTCTACCTTTCCATTTCATATTTAATCGGTTATGGTTAGTCCTTTAAAAATACAATTTTCTAAATGCTTATTCCCAATCTTTACTCGTTCTGTACACGACACCTTTAAATAGCGCAACAAGTTGGTCGCCTCGCTTAACTTCGACAATATTGAATCCCACTTTTTTCTTTGAAACATCTGTGACCGCTTCAGCAGTGATGTAATCGCCTTCTTCAAGTGCTTCAATATGATTAATCGAAGTTTCAATACTTACCGCATATTTTCCGTGTGTGTTTGCTGAAAAGCCAAAAGCAGTATCGGCTAAACTGTATGAAATGCCGCCGTGTGCTTTTCCCATACTGTTCAGCATTTCTTTGCGAATGGTCATTCCAACCTTAACGCGACCTATTTCGACACTTATAATTTCTATGCCGAGCCAACTTGAGAAGTGGTCTTGACTTAGCATTTTATTTGGGATTTTGGTTTTGGAAATAGGCATTTGGGAATAGGGATTTGGGAATAGGGATTTGGTATTAGTGTAATTGGTTTTAGTTCTCGACTCCGCTCGAACTGACAATGGATTATAAGTTAAATTTCTGATTAGAATCCTTCATCCTACGCAGCATCGGTGAACAACGGTATCTGTCTTCGTGGTATTCATTGTATAATTTGTCTAATTCTGTAACGCACCAATCGATGCTCTTTTCATTAGCCCAAGCGAGTAAGCCCTTTGGATAGTTGACACCTTTGGTCATTGCATTATCAATATCTTTTGCTGAAGCGACATTCCAAAACAAGGCATCTGCAGCTTCGTTAATAAGCATCACTAAAGTTCTATTGAAGATGTTTTGCCCTAATTCTGAATCTTTATTTGGCTCTGGTTTGGTTGCATTTTCTGAATAATCATAATAACCTTTACCAGATTTTCTGCCGAGGTATCCTGCTTCGCTGAAACGTTTTTGCGTGAATGCTGGCTTATATCTTGGGTCGTAATAGAACGCTTCAAAAACAGTTTCAGTAACTGTATAATTAACGTCGTTTCCTATGAAATCCATTAATTCAAATGGTCCCATTCTAAAGCCTCCAAATTCCTTCATCGCCCAATCAATTGTGGCGAAGTCGGCAATGCCTTCTTCATATTGTCTGAGTGACTCGCTATAAAATGGTCGTGCAACACGGTTGACAATAAAACCTGGCGTATCCTTTGCAACTGCAACGACTTTCTTCCAACTTTCAATTGTATCTACTGAAGTTTTCAACGTTGCTTCTGAAGTCTGTATTGCAGGAATAACTTCAACCAATTTCATTAGTGGTGCAGGGTTGAAGAAATGAATCCCAACACAACGTTCAGGTTTATTTAGTGATGAAGCAATGGAAGCAATCGACAAACTTGAGGTGTTTGAAGCAATGATACAGTTTTCAGAAACTATACTTTCTAACTCCTGAAACACTTTCTTTTTGATGTCGATATTTTCAACAATAGCTTCAATAGTCATATCAGCATCTGAAAATGATTTCATATCTGAAACATAAGAGATGTTTCCTTGAATACGATTTTTTTCAACAGCATCAATTCGACCTTTCTCAATTAATCGATTTAATATTTTCTCTAAAGCTGTTTTTGCTTTATCAAGAGCATCTTGATTTAAATCGAATATTTTGACTTTACAATCAGCGGTGGCCGCAACTTGTGCAATACCACTTCCCATTGTTCCTGCACCTATGATTCCTACGTTCTTTATCATCTTGAAAATGTAAAATTGAAAATGTAAAATTTCAAAGTTCTATGCCTTTATAATTTTACTTTTATCATTTTGAGTTTATTATTTATCTGCCTTTAAATTCTGGTTTGCGCTTATTTACAAATGCATCCACACCTTCAGCGTAATCTTCACTTTGGGCAGCTTCAATTTGTAGCTTGCCTTCTAATTCTAGTTGTTCAGTAAGTGTATTGGTCATTGATTGGTTGAGCAAACGCTTTGTCATTCCCAATGCTTTGGTAGGCATTTGCGATAGGGTTTGTACTGTTTTTTCAGCTTCAGAAAAATAATCTTCCGCAGAAAAAACTTTGTATATCATTCCCAATTCTTCTGCTTCTTTAGCTGAAACTTTATCACCTAACATCATTAATGCTGAAGCTTTTTGAAAGCCGATTAACCTTGGCAAAAAGAACGTTCCAGCGCTATCTGGCACCAACCCAATTTTACTAAACGCTTGTATAAAACTAGCGTGCTCTGACGCAATGACAATATCACAAGCCAAAGCAATGTTTGCACCAGCGCCAGCTGCAACGCCATTTACGGCACAAACTATTGGTTTTTCAATATTGCGTATAAGTTCAATAATTGGATTGTAATGTTCTTTAAGAATTTTTTTGAAACCTGGATTTAATTCTGGAGTTGTAACTTCCTTCAAGTCTTGACCCGCACAAAATGCTTTGCCTTCTCCTGTTACTAGAATCGCACGAATGCTGTCATCCTTATCACAAGCTTTTAGTTCATCTTGAAACAGCAACGCCATCTCACGATTAAAGCTATTAAAACCTTTTGGTCGGTTTAGAGTGAGTGTGGCAACGTTTCCGTTTATGGTTTTTAGTATGGGTTGGTCGGTCATATTTATTTTTTTTGTCAACCTGAACTTGATTCAGGTTCTCTTATTTTTCAAATTTTGAATAGTATAATGTGATTCTGAAACGAATTCAGAATGACGGCGAGCTTATATTTTAAAGTTCTCGTTTCTAACATAGAGATTCCTGCCTACGCAGGAATTAGGTTAAACATTTAAAATAGTCGAACGGCTCTTGGCAATCGTCACATTTAAACATTGCTTTGCAAGCCGTTGAGCCAAACTGACTTACCAAATGTGTGTTCGTACTTCCGCAGTTTGTGCATTTTACAATCTTGGCATTTCCTAGTAACGCAGCTTTATCTGCTGTGGCGTCCATTGGTGGCGCGATGCCGTACTCTTCGAGTTTTCTCTTGCCATTCTCGCTCATCCAATCTGTGGTCCAAGCAGGAGAAAGAATCAATTTTACTTTTGATTTATAACCGGCTTCTGTCAATGCTTTTTCAATGTCGTCACCAATAACATCCATTGCTGGACAACCGCTATATGTTGGTGTGATTTTTACTGAAACTTTTCCGTCGTCTTCAAAATCTGCATAACGAACAACACCTAAATCTAAAATTGAAAGCACTGGAACTTCAGGATCGGAAACCGACTCTAGAATGTCTATAAGTTTTTTGTTGATATGTGGTTGCTGCTCGGCTACCATTTCATATTAGGATAGGTGCGTTGCATATATTGCATATCGCTTAATAGATAACCAAGATGTTCTGTATGAATACCTTCTTTGCCACCTTTTTGCCAGTATTTACTTTCAGGGATTTCGATAGTTGCTTCTTTTAGAAGATTCTCAACGCGATTGTAATAGGTATCTTTTAGTTTTGAAACATCTACACCAATACCAGCTTCAGCAGCTTCTTTGTCTGCTTCAGTCATCATAAATAATTCATTGGTATAACCCCAAAGATTATTCACGGCTTCCTGAATTTTATTATGGCTTTCTTCAGTTCCATCGCCTAAACGTTTCATCCAATCTCCAGAAAATCGCACGTGATAACTTACTTCTTTAATTCCCTTTTTAGCGATTGCAGCTAAGTTTTCATCTTTACTATTCTGAAGTTCTTGCATTTGTAAAATGTGGAAAACATCAAACAAATACTGTCTTGCGATGACGTAAGCGAAATCGCGATTTGGTTGCTCAACCAAAAGCACATTTTTATACTCACGTTCTTTTCTGAGGAATGCGAAATCATCTTCAGTTTTGTCCTCTTCAGATAAATCGGCTGCGTATTGGTAGTAGCCACGAACTTGTCCGAACAAGTCTAATGAGATGTTAGTGCAAGCGATATCTGTCTCTAAGCTTGGTCCATGACCAGTTAAAGTTCCTAGGCGTTGCCCAAGGATGAGTGAGTTATCGGCGATGCCAAGGATATAATTTATTAAAGTTTGATTGCTCATAGTTTTGAAATTGAACTCGAACTTGAAAATGAACTTGAAATAGTTCAGTCCAAATTTTTAATTCGAGTTACTATAATTCTTATAAGTTGGTCATTTTCATCAACTAAAGGTGATGCCTGTTTTTCTGAAATAAGATTAGCTTTAAACTGAATATTTAAGTTTCTCAAACTCTCTCTTAATTCCTTTAAAACTATCCTTAGTTTATTGATTTTGTCTTTTTGTGTTCCAGCACCTAGTGCTTCTCCATAATTAAGAGCAGAAGAACAAGCTGACCGAATTAATTGTTTTGCAAGATATTCTCTAGCAAATGACACTGGTTTTTTATCATAAAGCTGAACTATTTCTGCAGCAAAATCTTCTAGGCGTTCACTTAAATCATATTTCTTTTCCATATAGCCTTTTCAATTTCGAGTTCAATTTCAAGTTCAGTTTTCGTCAGCTTACATATGCTTCACGTCGTCTGGTAAATCGTAAAATGTTGGATGACGGTACACTTTGTCTTGTGCTGGCTCGAATAGCTCACCATTATTATCTGGATTAGACGCTGTAATGTGTTGACTCTCTACAACCCAAATGCTTACGCCTTCGCTACGCCTTGTGTAAACATCACGCGCATTTGCTAAAGCCATTTCTGCATCTGCTGCGTGAAGGCTTCCAAAGTGACGGTGTTCTAATCCATTTTTACTTCTCACGAAGATTTCCCAAACGGGCCAATTTTTCTTAGTGCTCATATCTTAACTTGCTTTCGCTACTTTTTTATTTTCTTGTTTTTCTGCATAGGCAACAGCTGCATCGCGCACCCATTCGCCTTCATTCCAAGCATTAACTCTGGCGTTCATGCGTTCTTTATTACAAGGACCGTGACCTTTTACAACTTGCCAGAATTCATCCCAATCAATTTCTCCAAAGTCATAGCTTCCTGTCTCTTCATTAAATTTTAAATCTGGGTCTGGAATAGTTAGCCCTAAAATATCTGCTTGAGGGACAGTTTGGTCAATAAATTGCTGACGTAATTCATCGTTGGTTTTACGTTTAAGCTTCCATTTCATAGATTGTTCTGTATGTACTGAAGCATCATCTGTTGGGCCTAACATCATCAAGCTTGGCCACCACCATCTATTTAAAGCGTCTTGCGCCATTTCCTTTTGTTCTGGTGTTCCATTACAAAGCGTCAACATAATTTCATAACCTTGACGTTGGTGAAAACTTTCCTCTTTACACACGCGCACCATTGCTCTTGCATATGGTCCATATGATGTGTTACACAATGGCACTTGATTAATAATCGCTGCGCCATCAACCAACCAGCCAATTGCACCCATATCTGCCCAAGTTAATGTTGGGTAGTTGAAGATTGAAGAATATTTTGCTTCACCAGAATGTAGTTGACGGTATAATTCTTCTCTAGACACACCTAAAGTTTCACAAGCGCTGTATAAGTATAAGCCGTGACCAGCTTCATCTTGCACTTTTGCTAATAACGCAACCTTGCGTCTTAATGAAGGTGCACGTGAAATCCAATTACCTTCAGGAAGCATTCCAACGATTTCAGAATGTGCGTGCTGAGACATTTGCCTGATGTGTGTCTTGCGATACTTTTCTGGCATCCAATCTTTTGGTTCAATTTTTTCATCATTGGCAATGCGTTGCTCAAAGATGTCTTCTAAATTCTTTATTTCTGCGTTGCTCATAATATTTTGTTTATACGTCGAAATCGACAGTTACTTTATCACTTGTTGGAACAGCTTGGCAGCTTAGTACTAAATTTTGAGATACTTCCTTATCATCTAATGCATAATTTATCTTCATCTCGACACTTCCTTCTTTTACCTCACATTTACACGTGCTACAAACACCACCTTTACAGGCGAAAGGTAAATCTGCACCTGCGCCAAGTGCTGCATCGAGAATGTTGTCGTAATCTTTAGTCATTGTAAAGTGAAATTCTTTTCCACCATCTACAATAGTAATTTCTTTTCCTTCAACACTTTGTTGTGCAAGACGTTCTGCTCTTGCTTTGTCTTCATCACTTAATCCTGTGACAAACAATTCATAATGCACTAATTCTTTTGGTAAGCCGGCTTTCACTAACTCATCCTGGATCATAAAAATCATATCTTCAGGACCACATATAAATACTTCATTAGTATCTTGAATATCTACAAAGGTGTGTGTTATTTGTTGAATTTTCTCTGGTGTAAACCTGCCGTTAAATAATTCAATATCTCGTTGTTCTCTTGTTAGAAAATAAAAGATGTTTAAACGTCCAAAATATTGATTTCTAAGCTGTTCTATCTCTTCCTTAAAGATAATAGATTTTGCATTCTTATTCAAATAGAATAGCTTGAATGTACTTTCTGGCTCTAGTGCTAAATGTGTTTTCATCATAGATAAGATAGGAGTAATACCACTTCCTGCTGCAAATACTAAATAGTTTTTGCGTTTTGAGTTATCTATGTCTACACCAAATGTGCCACTTGGTTCCATAATTTCTAGCATATCGCCAGATTTTAGGGTATCATTTACATATGTAGAGAATTTGCCGCCGTGAATTTTCTTTACAGCTACTTTCCATTCTTTATCTATTGGGCTAGAACATAAACTATATGATCTTCTTGTGTCTTCGCCATTTATAATAGCTTTTAATGTAAGGTGTTGACCTTGAGAAAAGTTGAAGGCATTGTGTAGGTCTTCAGGTACATCAAAAGTAATCACCGAACAATCGTCAGTTTCTTTATAGATGTCCTTAACTCTTATATTATGAAATTTAGCCATTTAGAGGTGTAAATTATATGTCTTTATGTTCAATTATTATTCCAAAACTAACAAACGTTAGTTAGATGTGCAAGTATTATCTACTCTGTTATATTTATTCCCGTTGTAATTATGCTGTTAAGGTTAAGTTCTTATACCATCTAAAAGCACAGAAACCATGTCTGTTTTAAGGATATTTACATCCATTTTACCACGTTTTTCATACCATAAATACATAGTCTGAAGTGTAGAAAGCATAGAAAACACAATAACTTCTGGGTTTTTATTTATTATTTCTCCTTGGTTAATACCTTGTTTAATTATAGTTCTGAAATTATTTTCATAGGCATTTCTTAAGGTTACAAAACGTATTAACTCATCTGCTTCAAGATGTTTCCAGTCGTTATGCATCATTGCCATTGCGCCCGAATTGTTTATGCTAATATCAATATGAAGACCTATTAAATCCTGTAATTTATTTATTGAAGTGGTCTCTTCATTAAAAATTTGAGTCATACCAACAGTAAAGGCTTCAGCAATCTCAAGTATAATTGTAGAAAGTATTTCCTGCTTATTTGCAATATGGTTGTATAGGCTAGCTGCCTTTATATCTAAAGCCTTTGCCAAATCTCGCATAGATACAGCATTGTAGCCTTTCTCTGTGATAAGGTCTTTAGCTACTTTAAGAATTTCAGATTTACGATTTAATACTTTCATCATTACAAATATACTAAAAACTAACACTTGTTAGTTAGCTCCATATTATTATTCAAATTAATGCTTCTAAAATTTAAAGGTTTCACTGTAAAAAATGGTGTGTTACACCGACAACTCTTACTTTTGAATGTATTTTGTGCTTTGCATGATTTCATAATAATGACAGGATGAACGAAACCATACAGACAAACCCACTTATAGATAGATTGCCACCACACTTAAAGCAATTTATAAAACCTCAAAACTACGACGATTATACAGCTATTAATCAAGCAGTATGGCGTTATGTAATGCGTAAAAATGTTGAATATTTAGGTAAGGTTGCACACGAAAGTTATTTGTCTGGATTAAAGAAAACAGGTATTTCTATAAATGAAATCCCTAGTATGTATGGTATGAACCGTATCCTTAAAGATATTGGTTGGGCAGCAGTTGCTGTTGATGGTTTTATACCACCAAACGCTTTTATGGAGTTTCAAGCTTATAAGGTGTTAGTGATTGCTAGTGATATTAGACAATTAGAAAATATTGAGTATACACCAGCACCAGACATCATTCACGAAGGTGCAGGACACGCACCTATTATCGCAAGTCCAGATTATGCAGAGTACTTGCGTCGATTTGGTGAAATTGGAAGTAAAGCAATTTCTAGTGCTCACGATATTGAGATGTATGAAGCAGTAAGAGCGGTTTCTATACTAAAAGAAGCAGAAGGTACACCACAAGAGCAAATTGATGCTGCTGAAGCACTTGTTGAGGAGCTTCAGAATAAAAAGGTTGAGCCAAGTGAAATTTCATTAATTAGAAATTTACATTGGTGGACTGTAGAGTATGGTCTTGTTGGAACAGTCGAAGACCCAAAGATATATGGCGCAGGTTTGCTGTCCTCTATTGGAGAAAGCAAGAACTGTATGACAGATGCCGTGAAAAAAATACCATATTCTATTGATGCAGCATACCAAGATTTTGACATCACAAAACAACAACCGCAACTATTTGTAACTCCAGATTTTGCTTATTTACAAGAGGTTTTAGAGGAGTTTGCCAATACAATGGCAGTAAGAAAAGGTGGTTGGCGCGGCCTTAAAAAACTTATTGAAAGCAAACAATTAGGTACTATAGAATTGAGTACTGGCTTGCAAGTCTCAGGTGTGTTTAAGCGAATGATACAGAATGAGGATAATGAAGTTGTTTACTTTGAAACCGAAGGTGAAACCGCATTATCTTACCGTGAAAAAGAATTGATAGGTCATGGTATAGAGCGCCATATCAATGGATTTCGATCGCCTTTAGGGAAATTAAAAGGTATTAATCTCGCCATTGAAAATATGGGTCCACGTGATTTACAAGCTTATAATTTTTATGACGGTAAGCACATTCAATTTGAGTTTGAAAGTGGCATTACTGTAGAAGGTATGAACGTTACAGGTATAAGAAACCTAAAAAGTGAATTGATGTTGATTCAATTTACAGATTGTACCGTGAAATATAAAGATGAGGTATTGTTTAGTCCAGAGGATGGCGATTTTGATTTTGCCGTTGGAAAAGACATTGTTTCAGCCTTTGCAGGTATGGCAGATTACAGATCTTTTAATGTAAACACACATAATCCTTCAACAACGACAACGATAAAAACAGAACGTTCTGCAAAACAAAAAGAACTTATCGAGTTGTATGAGGCTATTAGGAATTACCGCAACGGTGAAACCACTAAGTTTTCACCAGATGCTGTTTTTGATATCTTGAAGAAACACCATAATGAAGATTGGTTACTACCTTTAGAGATTTATGAATTAGAAGTTGAGCGAAACACAACTCTATCAAAAGAGGTGTTCAGATATTTAAATGAATTAAAAGAGCGCAGACCAGAAGTTAGTCATTTAATTGAAGGTGGTTTAGAGCTTTTAGAAACGCCAGAGCATGTTTAGGTTTCAATCATTTTTTTAAGCTTAATTAATTAGAGTATTGCTGGTAATGCTCTTTTATAAGTTTTTCAACAGGTTTATTCTGTGGTGTAAACCTATTGTTTTGCATACCGCCAACTTCTGAATGATTATGAAACCATTTCCATATAAAACCACCTGCAAACCAAGGCTCATTCCAAAATTCTTTAAATAAAGCGTTAGTTAAATTAAGCTGCGCTTCATGATTTATTTTGCCATCTTCACGTTGTGATTCCCAAGGCCTATTTCCGGAATAATCAATACTTCTGTATCCATATTCTGTAAATAAAATAGGCCTATTATAGGTGTCACTTAAGTTCTTGAGAGTTGTTTTCCAAGGTTGCCAAGATTGTCTTGATGCTTTTATAGTTGGAGTCTTATCTTCGGAAATTGGAAAATAAGCGTCTGCACCGATAGCATCCATCTCATTCCAAAATGTAACCTTGTCTACTTTATCCCAATTTTCTGCATAGGTTAAATTACCACTATAAATAGTTTTAATTTTCTTAATGAGTTGAGACCAAAATTTAGGTCTAGCATTTACAAAATTATAAAGTTCTGTACCTATACAAAACCATTCTGCATTGGTGTCTTGAGCTAACTGTGCGTATAATAAAATAAATCCTTCATAACTGTTTTCAAGCGTTGTCCAATGTTCTTCAGAAGCCATCATCATATCTCCTGTAAATTCTCCGCGAGAAATCCAAATTTGAGGTTTAAGCATAACCTTTATGTTAGCATTGTGAAGATGCTTTATGGTTTCTGTCACACCATCTACGCGCTCACCTCGCCATTGTCTGTCTGTGTTGTAAAGAACCTCTGCAGACTCTAAACTACGTATAAACCCAAAAGGCATAACAGAAGCGTAATTTGCGTTTACATTAGTAATAGGTGTAATATGAGAACTATCTATTGCGTCTCGAGAAGCCACTAAGCTTACACCATTAATTTTAGCAGACTTTTTTGTGTCTTTAGGTTGGCTCTCGCAAGACCAAATGCATATAAGGCTTAAAATCCCTAAAATTATAATTGAAACATGATAACGCATATAGAAGCTTTAATGCTCTAAATATAAGACGAATTAATCTACAGTATATTTTAAAATGTCACCTGGTTGGCATTTTAGTGTTTTACAAATAGCGTTAAGTGTAGAGAAGCGAACGGCTTTTGCTTTACCAGACCTTAAAATAGATAAGTTGGCTTCTGTAATACCTATAGCTTCAGCTAATTCTTTTCCTTTTAAATTTTGCGCAGTAAGAATGCTATCTAAATTTATTATGATTGCCATACTAAACTGTTAGATCATTTTCAGATTTTATCTTTAATGCTTTGTCAAAAGCTTGATTGAGAAGTAAAAAGAATACTCCAATAATAAATAAAAATAAAAGTAATTGATAATTTGAAATGCCGAATTCAATGCTAACTTTAGAATCCTTTATAAGATTAAATAGAAATAAGAGCACTAAAGATGAGCCTCCAGAGATAGAGAAAAACTGTCCAATTCGTTTCAAATAATTTACAGAAGTTTTACTAATTAATGACTTCTTTAAAATATGCTTAGACAATTGTCTAAGGTTATGAAAACCTGCAAAAAATAAAACAAACTCTAAAAATCCTATAAACAAAGCTAGGATATATAATGCGGGAATACCGTTACTTTCAATTGGTATATTGGTTTTGAAAATAGTTTGTTGAGGGAAAAATATTAGATATAATATTGTACCAGGAAAAAAGATAACAATAGGTATCATTAAGACATAAGCTATGTCTATAAGTGATTTGAATAAAGTAGTAAGTCGCATATTTAAATTATCGATTAACGATAACAAATATATGCAATTTATCGAAAAACAATAATTTAAGTTGTTAATCTGTTTGTTTTGTCTTGCGTTTAAGCTGTATCCTTAAAGCAAAATAACCAACAATACCTGCTCCAAATGAACCTATAAGAATACCCAATTTAGAGGCTGTTAGTAAATCGTCTTCTCTAAAGGCCAGCTCTGCTACAAATAATGACATTGTGAATCCTACACCTCCTAAAATACTTACTGCAAATATGTCTTTAAACTGTATGCCTGCAGGAAGTCTGGCTATCCCTAATTTATAAGCCAAGTAACTAAAGAGACTAATTCCAATAACCTTACCTGCAACCATTGAAATTCCTATTTGTGAAATTAAATGCGTAGCGCTAAGAGAATCTAAATTTATAGTGATGCCAGCATTTGCAAGAGCAAATAATGGCATGATAACAATTGCAACCCAACCACTTAAGCCATGCTCTAATTGTTGCATTGGAGATTGTACTTGATCTGTTACAGCATTAATCTCATCTACAGCAACCTGTTGTTCTTCTGTAAGGACATGCTTTTTAGGATCACTTTCTTTTAAGCGTTTTAAGTTGTTGTTAAGGTTTGAAAAAACATCCTTTAAATTCACATATCTAACTGAAGGTAGTACAAACGCAAGTAATACTCCTGCAATAGTTGGGTGCACACCAGATTTTAAAAATAATACCCAAATGGCAAGACCAAATATTAAGAATAGGTACTTGGAGAATATTTGTAAATAATTAAGTAACCATAATATGAGCAATAGGCCAATAGCAACACTTAAGTATTCAACATGAAAGCCATGACTGTAAAAAATGGCTATAACAACAATAGCTCCTATGTCATCTATTACGGCAAATGTGGTAAGGAAAACTTTTAACCCTAAAGGCACACGTTTACCAAGTAATTGTAATATTCCTAAAGAAAATGCAATATCGGTAGCCATTGGTATTCCCCAACCGTGTGTACCTCTGTCTTCTTGGTTTAGTAAAAAGAATAATGCAATTGGTACAACAATGCCGCCTAGAGCAGCAAAGACAGGCATAGATGCTTTTTTAAAGGAGGTTAGCTCTCCATCTATTATTTCACGTTTAATTTCTAAACCTACGTATAAGAAGAATAAGGTCATAAGACCATCATTAATCCATAAGTATAGAGGTTTGGTTATAGCAAACGTTGTATCTGTAAAACCAAGAGAAAAATCTGATGCCCAAAGTGCGTGGTAAGCATCTTGCCAAGGTGAGTTTGCCCAAATTAGTGCAATAATAGTACACGCTATAAGTATAAAACTTCCAGAAGTTGAGTGATTAATAAAATTCTCAACGGGGTTTTTTGCTATTTTCAAGGGTTAGTCTTTAAGTGTGTTTTCAATTTTTGTGTCTAATAGTCCAAAGATAAAGTTTACAATGAGAACAAGCACAGTTATTGTGAGCAGTTCCCAATACATGCCAACAGCAGCCAAACAACCTGCTCCAGCGCTACACCAAATAGTAGCAGCTGTAGTTAACCCTTTAATATTTGTGCCTTTTTGAATTATAGCTCCAGCACCAAGAAAACCAATACCTGTTACAACTTGTCCCAAAACACGCGTAAGATCTGTATAGTCTTTATTGCTAAACTCTAATGAAACCAACACGAATATTGATGCACCCAATGCAACGAGCATGTTTGTTTTAAGTCCAGCACTTTTGCTTTTAAACTCTCTTTCTAATCCTATTAGAAATCCAGATCCTAAAGCTAGACTTACTCGAATTATAAAATCTTGTAATTCCATACGCTTGTTTTTATAAATATAATAAGGATTATTAAAATGACCTTATCTTTGAGGTATGTTACCAGAGCGACTACAGAAAAAAATAGATTTAAGAAAAGACAACAATAGTCTAAGAGCTTTAAGGCTACCTCAAAATTTAATAGATTTTAGCTCAAACGATTATTTAGGGTTTTCAAAATTAATTTCTGATGCTAAAATACATCTTGAAGAACACTCAATTTTAAATGGTGCTACAGGTTCTCGATTACTTTCAGGTCATTCAGCTTTATTTGAAAAAACTGAGCAACAAATTGCAGGTTTCCATAATGCAGAAGCTGCATTACTTTTTAATTCTGGATACGATGCTAATCTAGGTTTACTATCTGCAATTTTAATGCGTGGTGATGTTGTGTTTTATGACGAATGGTCACACGCATCTATCCGAGATGGTATAACAATGGGATATGCCAAAGCAATAAAGTTTAAGCATAATAATTTAGATCACTTAAAACAGCTACTTGATAAATTTAAAGGTACTGCAGAATGTTATATTGTGACAGAGTCTGTTTTTTCTATGGATGGTGATCAACCAGACCTAAACCAAATTGTAAACTTATCTAAAGCATATAATGCCAACCTTATTATAGATGAAGCTCATGCAATAGGTGTGTTTGGGAATAAAGGTGAAGGTGTAATCCAGGATTTAGGTTTAGAAACACAGGTTTTTGCAAGAATTGTCACGTATGGAAAAGCTATGGGTTGTCATGGAGCTGCAATTTTAGGAAGTGTAGGCTTAAAGGAATTTCTTGTAAATTTCTCAAGACCTTTTATTTATACAACGGCAATGCCACCACATTCACTTTTAGCAATTGGCTCGGCATATAATATATTACAAAACAACAAAGGGATTAATTGCCTAGAAAAGCTTCAGAACAATATTAATGCATTTAAACGTGAGGTTGCTAGGCTAAGGCTAGATAAGTTATTTATTGAGAGCTCATCTGCCATACAATCTTGTATAGTTCCTGGTAATAATAGAGTGAAGAAAGCTTCAGAATTTTTAGGCGAAAAAGGTTATGATGTACGTCCTATTTTATCTCCAACAGTTCCAGAAGGAAAAGAGCGTTTAAGGTTTTGCATACATAGTTTTAATTCTAAAGTTGAAATCACTCAAGTTCTGCAACACTTAGCTACCTTTGTGTCACATGGCAAACAACTATAAAACTATTGCAGTATATGAATATAGCTACCAAGCCCAAATTTTAAAAGGGCGTTTGGAGGCAGATGGTATTTCTGTATACTTAGGAGATCTATATTCTGTTGAGGCAGAGCCAGGCGCAAGCCAAGCAATGGGAGGCATTAAATTAAAAGTAAAAGCCGAAGACGTTATAAGAGCTAAGCATATACTAAGTTCTTTAAATAATAATGATGAAGATTCACAATGTTTAAGTTGTCCCCAATGCGAAAGTGTGGACATAGAACATGATATTACGGTTAGTGGTACTAGAGATTTATGGGCAAATCTTAAGCATTTTTTTTCAAACTTACTTTTAGATAATCCAAAAATGCAATACCGTTGTACCAACTGCAATACTAAATTTATACAATGACACATACATATTTTGTAACAGGCATAGGAACAGATGTTGGTAAAACTGTTGCTTCTGCTATTCTTACTGAAGCTTTAGAAGCAGATTATTGGAAACCCATACAAGCAGGAGATTTATCTAATAGTGATACTCATAAAGTTGAACGTTGGGTTAACAACTCTAAAACCAAATTCTTTGATAGTGCCTTTAACCTTAAAACACCTATGAGTCCGCACGCGGCCGCAGAAATTGATGGTGTAACATTGTCTAAATCTAAAGTTAAACGACCAAAAACATCTAAAAACCTAGTAATTGAAGGTGCTGGTGGCTTATTGGTTCCTATAAGTAATACTCAAACAATTGCAGATCTTATAAGTAAAAAAGATAGAGTAGTAGTGGTGTCCAGACATTACTTAGGAAGTATAAATCATACCTTACTAACTATTGAATCACTTAGGGCGAAAGGACTTGAAGTCTTCGGTATAATCTTTAATGGACCTTTAACCAAAACCACAGAAGATATTATAACTAGAATGACTAAAGTTCCTGTTATTGGTCGCATTGAAAATGAGCCTTATATAGATAGTCATGTTGTAAAAGAATATGCAGAAAAATTTAAGAATGAGCTTAAGTAAGAGAGATAGCAAAACAATTTGGCACCCATTAACACAACACAAAACAGCTAAATTGCCATTGGCAATTAGTAAAGCAAAAGCAGCTTTGCTTTATGATGAAAACGGTAAGGAGTATATAGACGCTATTGCATCATGGTACACTGCAATGTATGGCCATTGTAACGATTACATACTTGAGAGTGCTTTTAAACAAATGCAAACTTTAGATCAAGTTGTATTTACAGGCTTTACACATGAACCAGCAGTAAAACTTGCCGAAGAACTTTTATCTATTTTGCCTAAGAACCAAGCCAAAGTAATGTTTAATGACAATGGTTCAACATCTGTTGAGATTGGTATTAAAATGGCACTACAATTTCATCATAATAACAACGATAAAAGAGATACACTTTTAGCTTTTGAAAACGGATTTCATGGCGATACTTTTGGAGCTATGAGTGTGAGTGGTCTATCTGTTTATAATGGCCCTTTTGATGATCACTTTTTAAAAGTAGTACGTATTCCAACTCCAGACGGAACAAATAATGCTGAGGTTTTAAAACAACTAAACGCATTGATTGAAACTCATAATATTGCGGGATTTGTTTATGAACCATTAGTACAAGGTGCTGCTGGTATGAAAATGTACGATGCACAAGGTTTAAATGAAATACTTAAGATATGTAAAACAAACAAAATTATAACTGTTGCAGATGAGGTGATGACAGGCTTAGGCAAGACAGGTACATATTTCGCATCTTTAAATATTAAAGAATTACCAGACGTTATATGTCTTTCCAAAGCACTAACAGCTGGTTTAGTTCCTATGGGTATTACAACCTGTTCTCAAGATATTTATGATGCCTTTTTAGATGATAATGTTGGTAAAGGTTTATTTCATGCACATACCTATTCTGCAAACCCTATTGCCTGCGCAACTGCTTTAGCAGGCTTAGAGTTGTTGCAAACTCAAGAAATAAAAGAACAGCAAGCTTACATAATTAAAGCTCACGGAGAGTTTCTTAATAAAATTTCAGCCCATCCAAAGGTGCTTAATCCAAGGCAAAGCGGTGTTATTCTAGCTTTTGAAATGGATGTAGAAATGGAGCGCTATGGCAATTTAAGAAATAAGCTTTTTCAGTTTTTTATGGATAAAGGTGTTTATTTAAGACCTCTCGGAAATACAATTTATATTTTGCCACCATTTGTAATTACAGAAGCACAATTAAAAGCTGTTTATAGTGCTATACTAGAGGCTTTAGAGTCTTTTTCTTAGGGCATCTAAATTTTTAAGTTAAGGCCAATAAACTCGGCTACTATTCACGATATTTGCAGTATCAAATCTACGCTTTGCAACACCCAATATATATAAAAGGCATATCTACAGTTTCTGCTTTGGGAAGCCATCCTGATGATATTTGGACTAATTATTTGTCTCAACGCTCTTTTTTAAAATCTAAGAAAATAGATGATATTCCAACATTTGTTGGAGAGCTTTCTAACACAGATAAAGAACGTGTTGAGCAATTAAAACAATCTGATAAATTATATGCAGAGTTAGATAACTCTGTGTTGTACGCAATGCTATGTGGAAGAGATTTAATTTTAAAAGCACCGCTTAACACAACAGATTTTGGAATAAACGTAGGGTCATCTAGAGGTGCCACTACGTTGTTTGAAAATTATCATGAGCAATACATAAAATCTGGACAAACCTCTACATTAAGCTCACCTACTACTACTTTAGGGAATATATCCAGTTGGCTAGCTCAAGATTTACAAAGCAAAGGCCCTAGGTTTTCTCATAGTATAACATGTTCTACAGCATTTCATGCGATATTAAATGGTGTAGCTTGGTTGCAAGCACAAATGGCCGAAGAGTTTATAGTTGGTGGTAGTGAAGCACCATTAACTCCTTTTACCATAGCGCAAATGCGAGCTATGAAAATTTATGCTGAGGTTGGTCAAGTAAAAAACCCTAACTATCCAAACCAAGCACTTAATTTAAGTAAAACGCGAAATTCTATGATTTTAGGTGAAGGTTCTGGTTTAATAACTTTATCTAAAATACAATCTGAACAAAATGTTGGTGAGATTAAAGGGATTGGTTTTGGAACAGAGACATTAAAACATAGTGCTTCAATTTCTAAAGATGCGGCTTGTATGCAGGCTTCAATGCGTATGGCAATAAAGCAAATAAACCCAAAAGATATTGATGTTGTGGTATGCCATGCGCCAGGAACTGTTAAAGGCGATCAAGCTGAAATAAATGCTATTAAAGATGTCTTTGGAGAACATATGCCAGCTGTAACTTCGAATAAATGGCAACTAGGTCATACATTTGGAGCTTCAGGAATATTAAGTTTAGAAATGGCGCTTCTTATGCTAAAGCATCAAAAATTTATAGGAGTTCCTTTTATTGAAAATCAAATTCAACCTAAAAGAATTAAGAACATACTTGTAAATGCTGTAGGTTTTGGAGGAAATTCTGTTTCAATTTTGGTTTCACTTTAAAGCTATGTTAGCATTTAGAAAGAAACTCGTCTAACACCAAGATTATAAAAACTAACCTCTAATTTTTAGGTAACCCACATTTTCAACTTAACAAACGTTTTGAAAGAACCCCATATAAAAGTCATCATTCCAGCATTTAATGAAGCCAATTCAATTGGTCGTGTTATTGCAGATATTCCCAAACATGTTAATGAGGTTATTGTGGTTAGTAACAACTCAACAGATAAAACTATTGCCATTGCAGAAAGTGCTGGAGCTACAGTTTTAGAGGAAAACCAAAGAGGTTATGGTTATGCCTGTTTAAAAGGCTTGGCTTATATAAAAGAACGTTTGGTAAAGCCAGATATTATAGTTTTTCTAGATGGCGATTATAGTGATTACCCAGAGTATTTAGATGTCATAGTAAGGCCAATTATTAAGTGCGATGTCGATTTAGTTATTGGTGCTAGGGCAAAAGAGCTTAGAGAAGATGGTAGTATGACAACACCCCAAATCTTTGGTAACTGGCTAGCAACTCGTTTAATGAAACTCTTTTTTAAAAGTAGATTTACAGACCTTGGTCCTTTTAGAGCCATAAAATATGAGACATTACTGGGTCTTGAGATGGAAGACAAAACTTATGGCTGGACAGTTGAGATGCAACTAAAGGCATTAAAGCAAAGATTGGCATATACAGAAGTTAAAGTGCCGTATAGAAACAGAATAGGTGTCTCTAAAATATCAGGCACTTTAAAAGGTGCTATATTTGCTGGCGTTAAAATTTTAGGTTGGATCTTTAAATACAGTTTCAAGTAATGGACTTGATTATCATTATTATCTACACATTAGCTTTACTGTTAATCTTCTTCTACAGTTTGGCGCAGCTCAACCTTTATTTTAATTACTTAAAAGCAAAAAAGAGTAATCAGGATTGTGAAACCTTCAATTTAAACAATCCACACGAGGTTCCTTATGTTACAATACAACTTCCCTTGTATAATGAAAAATACGTTGTTGAACGTTTGTTGAATAATATTGCAACTATAGAGTATCCTAAAGATAGGTTAGAAATACAAGTTTTAGATGACTCAACAGATGAATCTGTTTTGCAAACCAAAGACCAAATTGAAGAATTAAGAGCTAACGGTCTTGACATTATTCACATAACCAGAGTAAATAGAAAAGGGTTTAAAGCAGGAGCTTTAAAAGAAGGTTTAAAAATTGCAAAAGGTGAATTTATAGCCATTTTTGATGCAGATTTTTTGCCAAAACCAAACTGGTTACTAAAAACCATTCCCTACTTTAAAGATGAACAAATTGGTGTGGTGCAAACCCGTTGGGGACATATTAATAGAAACTATTCTATGCTTACAAAGGTGCAGGCATTTGCACTCGATTTTCATTTTATATTAGAACAAGTAGGCCGAAATTTTGGAAACCATTTTATAAATTTTAATGGTACAGCAGGCGTTTGGAGAAAATCCTGCATTTTAGATGCTGGTGACTGGCAAGGCGATACCTTAACTGAAGATTTAGATTTAAGCTATCGTGCACAGCTAAAAGATTGGAAGTTTAAGTATTTAGAAGATGTTGAGACTCCAGCTGAATTACCGGTTGTTATAAGTGCAGCAAGATCTCAACAATTTAGATGGAACAAAGGCGCTGCAGAAAACTTTCAGAAACTGTATTGGCGTTTGTTTACAGACAAAACAGTCTCTGCAAAAACTAAATTTCATAGCTTTTTTCATTTACTTAACAGTAGCATGTTTTTACTAGTATTGTTGGTGGCTATATTAAGTGTACCTGTACTATTTATAAAAAACAACAATCCAGACTTTAGCTGGTATTTTAATGTTATTGCTTTTTTTGGATTAAGTACACTTATCTTTTTTATAAGCTATTGGCTTACTTACAAAAAAATTCATGGTGGCGGATTTAAAAATTTTATAAGCTTCATTGCCATGTTCTTTACTTTCTTTTCAGTTGCAATGGGTTTTTCTGTACATAATTCGGTTGCGGTGATAGAAGGTCACTTAGGAAAGAAATCTGAGTTTGTAAGAACCCCAAAGTTTAATATTAATAGTATTAAGGACTCTTGGAAAGGCAATAAATATTTGAGTCAAAATGTATCTGGAAACACCATAATCGAGTTGGTTTTAATGCTGTATTTTGGATATGCTATTTATAGTGCATTTACCACAGGAGATTTTGGTCTTATTATTTTTCACCTTATGCTTTTTGCAGGATTTGGGTTTGTCGGTCTAAAATCGTTATTTGCAAAAGGCTAAATTCTAATTATGAATGCTTTTGTGAAGCACCACATACTTACTGGGTTTTTAACCTTAAGTCTCTTGGCAATGTATGCCACTTTTGCATATGATTTAAATAGAGCAGATTTTCCTAAATTAATATCCTTAATTGTAGGTCTTTTCTTTTTATCCTACGCTCTATATAAAAGAGCTCGTGTTTATTTCTGGTTTTTAGTTGGTGTTGCTTTTACAGCAAGACTGGTGTTTATTGGTACGTTGCCAGGTTTATCACAAGATTTTTACAGATTTTTATGGGATGCCAGGTTGCTAGCTCAAGGTATAAATCCCTATTTGCAAACTGTACAATCTTTTATAGATCAAGGTTTACAGCCAGTAGCACAGTCTGATGCTTTATATAAAGGTATGGGCGCTTTAAATGCAGGACACTACACAAATTATCCACCAATAAATCAACTGTTTTTTCTTATATCTGGTTGGTTATCACCAAACTCGATACTTGGCGGAGCTGTTATACTTCGCCTTACTATTATATTGGCAGACTTAGGTATTCTGTATTTTGGGAGTAAGCTATTAAAATCACTTAAATTACCAAGGCATTTTATTTTTTGGTTTATATTAAATCCATTTGTCATCATTGAGTTTTCTGGGAATTTACATTTTGAGAGTGTTATGCTCTTCTTTTTTATGTGGGCCTTATATTTATTGCATAACAAACATTGGGCTTGGGCTGCTGTGTTAATAGGCGTGTCTATTTCAGTTAAATTATTGCCGTTACTTTTGTTGCCTTTATTATTAACTTATTTTAATACTAAAGACCTTAAAGAGGCTTCGTTTCTACATCGAATAGCTTCAATAAACATTAAAACGTTAGTATGTTTTTACGGTATAGTAATACTAACCACACTCGTTACTTTTCTTCCGTTTTTATCAATAGAATTCATCACTAATTTTCTAAATACTATTGGACTTTGGTTTCAAAATTTCGAATTTAATGCTAGTGTATATTACATAATAAGATGGATTGGCTTTCAAACTATAGGTTGGAATATTATTGGTACAGTTGGAAAAATATTACCAATAGTAGTTGTTTTGAGCATTCTTGCTATTGCTATATTTAAGCGTATAGAAACCACAGCACAATTATTGGTTGCTATGTTATTTTCTGTAAGTGTTTACTTTTTACTTTCTACAACAGTGCATCCTTGGTATGTGGCAACGCCGTTGTTGCTGTCTGTATTTACAAGGTATAGATTTGCAATAGTTTGGTCTCTGTTAGTTATGCTAAGCTATAGTGCATATGGCGAAGAATTTAACGAAAACTTGTGGCTGGTAGCTGTTGAGTATTTGGTTGTTATAGGAATGGCAGTATATGAAATTTGGATAGTAAAACACAAGAGGCCTTTATTAACCTAAGCTTTATTTTTTACGCTCTATCACGTAATTTACCATAAGTTCTAAACTTTCTTTATAAGGTGAAGGCGGAAATTTTTCTAATAGTGCTAAAGCTTCTTTTTGAAACTGTTTCATTTGCATAACTGCATACTCTAAGCCTCCATTTTCTTTTACAAATTCAATAACCTTATTTACACGAGCCTTGTCCTTGTTATGGTTTTTAACGGAGTTAATTAACCAACGTTTGTCTTCTTTACTTACAGTATTAAGTGTGTAAATAAGTGGCAGTGTCATTTTCTGTTCTTTTATATCAATTCCGGTAGGTTTACCAATAGCAGTATTTCCATAATCAAACAAATCGTCTTTAATTTGAAAAGCCATACCTATCTTCTCACCAAATAAACGCATAAGCGTAACATCATCAGAATTTGGGTTAACAGATGCAGCGCCCAAACTACAACAAGCGGCAATTAAAGTGGCCGTTTTCTTCTTGATTATGTCGTAGTATACATCTTCAGTTATGTCTAAACGGCGCGCTTTTTCAATTTGTAAAAGTTCACCTTCACTCATTTCTCTTACTGCAACCGAAATAATTTTAAGTAAATCAAAATCATTGTTGTCAATAGATAATAATAAACCTTTAGATAGCAGATAATCCCCTACAAGAACTGCAATTTTGTTTTTCCAAAGCGCATTAATAGAGAAAAAACCACGACGCCTATTAGAGTCGTCTACAATATCATCATGTACCAATGTGGCCGTATGTATAAGCTCAATAACAGCCGCACCACGGTAGGTACGATCGTTTACAGAACCTTCACTTACCATCTTAGCCACAAGAAACACAAACATTGGGCGCATTTGCTTTCCTTTTCTATTAACCACATAATGGGTTATGCGATTTAGGAGTGCCACTTGAGAAGACATAGATTGGCGAAAACGCTTTTCAAAGTCTTCCATTTCCTGTTCAATGGGCTGCTTTATTTTAGATATTACTTTCACTATTACAAAGATACATAAGCCAAATTGAATAATTTATATTAAAATAAAGTAAACAAAATCCGATGAAATGTTTACATTTATAGATGAAATACTAAACTTTAAACTATTTATTATGAAAAAAATTACTTTGTTAGCAGCTTTACTGGTTGCTTTCTATTCAAATGCGCAAATTGAAACCTCTTTTGAAACAGGAGAAGGATTCACTGTTGGTGCTCTAAATGGTCAAAATGGTTGGGCTAATACAACCGGTGCCGACGCAAATTTTTCAATCTCTACAGACCAAGCTACAGATGGAACACAATCTTTGCAATTAATTCCAACTAATGGTCAATCTAACTTAGTTGCATTAGGGCCAACAATTACATCTTCTGCAGATGTAGTAGTATTTACCGTTGATGCATTTATTGAAGCTGCTCCAACTGGAGGTGAAAATTCAGATGTTCAGATTATCACCCAATCTCCATCTCAAGAATTGGTTACGGCTCGTGTAAATTTTGATTTTCAAGGCAATGTTTCTGTATTAGACGATGATGGTACTGGTACTGAAACTTTAGCATTTATTCCTGCAGGTACATTTGTTAGAAATGCATTTTTCGAATTTAAAATAGAGCATAGGTTTGCTGATAATGAAATTCTATATTACATAGATGATTCTCTTATTTATACAGGAGAAGCATTTGGAGCAACTAATGTAGAGTCTGCTGTTTTCTTATTTGATAATTTTGAAAGTGGAGCATACTTTGATAATTTAACTTACGCAGAAAATCCACTTGCTGTTGAAGAATTTGCAGCATTAAATTTCACGCAGTTTGTAGACTCAAATAATACTCTGTATATGTCTTCTAATGAAGTGTTAGAATCTGTAGAACTATATAATGTATTAGGTAAACAAGTAAAAACTGTGAAGCTAGCTTCTCAAGAAGCACAAGTAAGTCTTGCAGATCTTTCTTCTGGAATTTACTTAGCTAAAGTAACTGTAAATGGTCAAAACAAATCTTTCAAGCTAATTAAGAAGTAATTTTATTAGACTTAAAATTTAAAAAGCGATCCTAATAGGATCGCTTTTTTTATTGAATTCGATTAATGGCTATGGTATCCATATCAAATTTTTCATAGAGCCAAGCCCTAAGTCTTTTTTGGTCTTTTATTATAGTTTGTTGCGGAATACTATCTACCCACTTTACAGAAAAGGTAGGAATGGTATCTAGAGTTGTATTAATAGAGTCTGTAGCAGAAAATGTACTAACCAATTCATTTGAAAATGAAAACCGCTGAATGTTAGGGTAGTTAATTTTTGTTTCTCTACTTAGACCTTCAAAAGGGATTCCTGCACCTTTTAGTTTAGAAAGTTGATCTTCTAACAATAGGATACGTGCATCTTTACTTTGAAGTGCTTCTTGATTTTTAAGATAAAGATCTTCTAATATTCCAGCTTTTACAGAAGAGCTCAGTTGTTCTGCCAAATCACTACTTTGATCTGATCCTTGATGAATTTTAAGATTAGCATCTTTAAGAGCTTCATCTTTCTTAAGTTCAGCAATCCAACTATTTATTTTACTGCTAGGAACTGGTTGTCCTATTAAGTACACATTAATATCCTTTGATTTAAAATCTTGAGTAGATTTTACAACTTCTGTACCTTCATACTTAATAACATTGGTTACAAAATCGTTTGTTTTAGTTTCAAAGACTTGTATTCTAAGCAAGTTTATAAATAAGTAGACACTTGGTACCATAACTATAATTGCAATTAGTGAAGCAATAAAAGCTATACGCTTACGGCGTTTTTGGTTGGCATACTTTACTAATGGAAAACCAAGTAACTTAGATACTAAAAATGTAGATAATGCTATAAATACTGCATTTATAGAAAATAAATACATAGCACCACTAGCATAGCTCCAATTACCAATAGCTAAGCCATAACCTACAGTACATAATGGTGGCATTAAAGCAGTAGCAATAGCAACACCAAATATTACACTTGCAATGGTTCCTTTTTTAGTTTTAGCTACAATAAGAGCCAAACCACCAAATAAGGCAACAAGTACGTCTAATATTGTTGGGTAAGTTCGAGCCAATAATTCTGGAGTAGCCTCGGTTATAGGCGATATTTTAAAATAGATAAATGCAGTAATAACACTTAGGAAAATCATAACACCTAAGTTTACTAAAGATCGTCTTAAGGTGTCAATATCATTAATAGCAACAGACAACCCAATACCTACAATTGGTCCCATTAATGGAGAAATAAGCATTGCTCCTATAACAACAGCAGTACTGCTAACGTTAAGCCCGATAGAAGCTACAAATATTGAAAAGATAAGAATCCAAGCGTTATGCCCTTTAAAAGGTATGTCTTTCTTAACGGCTTCAATAGTCGAATCCCGATCGGTATCATTTTTTATATTCAGAAGCTCTGAAACAAAAATTTTAATTTGTTGCCAAAGACCTTGTGCTTCTTTACGTAAGTCTTTGTTTTCCTCATCTAAAGGAGGATTGCTACCTATATTAGGTTCGTTTGCCATTAATTTAAGTTTTTACCTAATTTTTGCTGTACAGATTTACTAATAGATTTTATGTCTTGTTCTTTCTCCTTTGGAACAATCATTAAAACATCATCTCTATCTACAATGATATAATCTTCTAAACCATCTATTACCACAGCTTTGTTAGACTGTGTGTGTATCATATTTCCTTGGCTGTTGGGTGCAAATGTTTCAGCATTTACAATTGCATTATTCTGAAAATCTTTGGTAAGCTTTTCATATAAAGATCCCCAAGTACCAAGGTCATTCCAGTCAAAAGTAGCGGGTAGTACTCTTACATCAGCAGCATTTTCCATTATACCAAAATCTATAGAAATGTTATCTGCTTTAGGATATGTTCTTGATAGGAATTTTGTTTCACGTTCTGTATTTAAAGCATCAATTCCTCTAAAAAACAGATGATGCATATCTGGCATTTGTTTTTCAAAAGCTTCGACAATAGTATTAGCACTCCAAATAAAAATTCCGGCATTCCATAAGTAATTGCCGTCAGCTAAAAATTGTTTTGCAAGCTCTTTATTAGGTTTTTCGGTAAAATGCTTAACTTTCTTTATTGGTGTAGAAGTGTCTTCTATATAATTTATATAACCATAACCCGTATTTGCAAAAGTTGGCTCAATACCAAGAGTCATAAGAATAGGTTGTCTTTGGCAAGCATCAAAAGCCGTACGAATATTATCGTTAAAAGCATTTTCATCTTCTATCCAATGATCACTAGGAGCTACGAGCATTAATGCATCAGGATTTTCTTTCTGAATTTTTAAAGCTGCTAATAATATACAAGGTGCCGTATTTCTCATTACAGGCTCTAGGACTATTTGTCTATCTGTTACATTAGGTAACTGCTCTTTTACCAGGTCTTCATATTTTGAGTTGGTGAGTATAAAAATATTCTCTTCTGGTACAGTTTTAGAAAGCCTTGCAAAGGTTTTTTGTATTAATGAAGAGCCAGTGCCTAGCATATCATGAAATTGCTTTGGGAAACTAGTAGTGCTTACAGGCCAAAATCTTGATCCAATACCACCAGCCATTAGCACAGCATAGTAATTTTTATTTTCCATTAATAGTTAGTTTTTAATAAATTCAACTTCTGCATTAGGTTGAAACAGGTATACTTTTCCTGTTGCTATTTCAACACATTCATAGCGTTTTACACGCTGTAATCCTTTTTTGAAAACTTTACCATTGTAAATTTTGAAGATACTTCCGGTAGGTATTTCAAATATATAATTTTTATCAGTTGGAGGATCGTAAGACTTCAGTTTAATAGCTAGTTGCGTATCTGTATCACTACTTGCTTTGGGGTTTTTAAAATGTCTTGCGAGATAGGGTAGCAGCTCTTGAGGAAAAATATTAGGATTAATAAATGGTAACATTAACAAAGTAAATGTACGTTTCCACTCTTTGCCGTGTGGCTTTATTTGAAATCCAAATTCCTGAAATGCTTTTAAATGAGCAATTTCATGTATTAAAGTAATTAAAAACCGATATGGGTTTAAGTTGGCATTAACAGTAATCTGTAAGGTGCCATCTGGCATTTTCCTATAATCGCCGTGGCGCGTCTTACGTTCGTTTACAATTTTAAGGTGTACGCCATAAGTCTTTATAAGATTAAACGCTGGCTCTACAGCCATTGGTGGTAAATATTTAGTTAAAACATTAGCCATTAAGGTGTGGTGCTTGAAACCTGTAATATTTTTCCATTATAAAACTGTTGTCCAGTTAAAGCAAAATTAGCAATATATTCTGCCATTTCTTCTGCAGTTACTGGAGCTTGAAAACCAGGAAAAGCTTGCTCTAACATTTCGGTTTGAACAGCACCTAAAGCCAATACATTAAACGACGGTCCTGTTTCCTTATACTCTTCTGCTAAAAGCTCTGTTAATGTAATGAGTGCACCCTTGCTAGAACTATAGGCAGATAATCCTGCGAATTTCATACTTCCTTGTATGCCGCCCATACTACTTATATTAACAACATGGCTTTTGTTGTTCATATAAGGTAGTGCTTGTTGGGTCATATTTACAACTCCATAAACATTAGTATTGTAAACACTTTTAAAGGTATCTAAAGAAGTAGTGTTGAAAGATGAATTTGCTAACAGGCCTGCATTGTTTATTAATATGTCTACACGATTATTAAACACATTTTTTATAGCATTGTTAAGAATGTTGTTTTGCTCTTCTTTTGTAATATCAAGATCTAAACAAGTAACATTATCTAGGGATAAAGACTTAAGGTGAGATGTGTTTCTAGATAGCGCAATAACCTTGTGATTTTGTATGGAAAATAGTTTTGCCAACTCTAAGCCAATACCTTTACTTGCGCCAGTAATTATTATGTGTTTCATGTATGATAATTTTACAAAAAATAAACATTCTAGAATTAAAAACCTGATGTTGTAATTATTAATATCAGATTGTAATATTATATGAGTTAAGAGCATAAAAAAAGGTCCGTAAAAATTACAGACCTTTTTTTATTTACCCAAAAGAGTTAGGCCAGCATTGTAACTGGGTTCTCCATATAAGTTTTAAAGGTTTGTAAGAATTGTGCTCCTGTTGCACCATCCACAGTTCTATGATCATTTGCCATAGTAACTTTCATAGTATGTCCAACAACAATCTCACCGTTCTTAACTACAGGCTTTTCAACGATTGCACCTATAGATAGAATAGAAGAATTAGGCTGATTAATAATACTAGTAAATTCTGTAATACCAAACATTCCTAAGTTAGACACTGTAAAAGTGCTGCCAGACATCTCATCTGGAGTGATTTTCTTGTTTCTAGCTTTGCCAGCTAAAGATTTTACATTACCACCAATTTGGGTTAGAGACATTTGGTCTGCAAATTTAAGTACAGGCACCAATAGGCCTTCATCTACAGCAACAGCAACGCCCATATGTATGTGGTTAGCTACTTTTGTTTTGTCGCCATCCCATTGAGAATTAACTTGTGGATGTTTGCGTAACGCCATAGCAGCAGCTTTTATAACCATATCGTTATAAGATACTTTTACATCTGGCATTTGATTAATTTGAGATCTAGAAGACATTGCGTGCTCCATATTTATCTCTACAGTTAAGTAGTAATGTGGTGCCGAGAATTTAGATTCGCCTAAGCGTTTTGCAATTGTCTTACGCATTTGAGAATTCTTAGTTTCCTCAAAAGACTCCTCACCAGCAGGTACATAAGGTTGTATTGTTGGTGCCTCATTAGTTTGAGACTCTTTAGCTTGAGCAGTGTCTTTTTTAGATGTTGCTGAAGGTTTAAAGTTCTCTATATCTTTCTTTACAATACGGCCATTATCTCCACTACCATTTACTTCAGATAAATCTATTCCTTTTTCTTCTGCCATTTTCTTAGCTAAAGGAGATACAAAAATTCGTTTTCCGTCTGAAGTTGTACTGCTTTTAGATGAAGTTTCTTCTTTGTCGGTATCAGCCTTTGCGTCTTTTTCTTCTTTAGAAGATTTTGTTTCTGCTTTAGAAGCTTTAGGGCTGTCTCCAGAAATTCCAGATACATCTGTTCCTTCAGGTCCTATGATAGCTAATAACTTATCTACTTTTGCAGTTTCACCTTCTGCTACGCCAATTTTTAAAAGGGTACCAGAGTAAAAAGATTCAAACTCCATTGTAGCTTTATCGGTTTCTATTTCTGCAAGGATATCACCTTCTTCAATAGTATCGCCTTCTTGTTTCAACCAAGTTGCAACAGTACCTTCTTCCATAGTATCAGAAAGGCGAGGCATTGTGATTATTTCTACACCTTCTGGTATGCCTGAATCGTCTGAAGAAGACTCTTCTTTCTCGTCAGTTTTCTCCTCATCATTTGATTCTTCATTATCGCTTTCAGAAGATTTTTTATCTTCTTTGTCGCTTTTAGAACCTGAAGCACTAGAACCATTTAGTAGGTCTGAAATATCTTCACCTTCTTCACCGATAATTGCCAAGAGTTGGTCTACAGGAGCAGTTTCGCCTTCTTCAACACCTATATGAAGTAATACGCCTTCATAAAAAGACTCAAACTCCATAGTAGCTTTATCTGTCTCTATTTCAGCAAGAATATCACCTTCTTCAACTTTGTCTCCTTTTTGCTTTAGCCATTTAGCAACAACACCTTCTTCCATGGTGTCACTTAATCTTGGCATATTTATTACTTCGGCCATCTCTTAAACTGGTTTATGTGATAAAAATGGATAGTCTTCTTGCTCGTAAACAACGTCATACATCACGTTCTTTTCTGGGAAGTCTGAGTTTTCTGCAAACTCTTCACATTCCTTAACAAGATCTTTAACTCTCTGATCTATTTCTTTAACTTCATCTTCTGTAGCATATTTTTTATCTAAGATAATCTCTTTTACTTGCGTTATAGGATCTATCTTTTGGTATTCTGCTACTTCGTCTTTAGTTCTATATTTTTGAGCATCACTCATTGAGTGTCCTCTATATCTGTATGTTTTTAACTCTAAGAAAGTTGGGCCACCACCAGTTCTTGCACGCTCAATTGCTTCAGACATTGCTTCTGCAACCTTAACAGGGTTCATAGCATCTACTGGTCCGCAAGGCATTTCATATCCTAAACCAAGTTTCCAGATATCTGTATGGTTTGCTGTTCTTGCAACAGATGTTCCCATGGCGTATCCATTGTTTTCAACACAAAATACTACAGGTAAATTCCATAGCATAGCCAAGTTAAAGGTTTCATGAAGTGAACCTTGTCTTGCAGCACCATCTCCAAAATATGTGATGGTAACATTGTCTCTATCATGATACTGGTCTGCAAATGCTAAACCTGCACCTAGAGGAATTTGACCACCAACAATACCGTGACCACCATAAAAACGGTGTTCTTTAGAGAAAATATGCATAGACCCACCAAGACCTTGTGAGGTACCTGTGCCTTTACCATATAATTCTGCCATTACACGTTTAGGGTCTACACCCATACCAATTGGTTGTACGTGGTTTCTGTAAGCGGTTATTAAACGATCCTTATCTGTATCCATAGCATGCAATGTACCTGCAAGGATAGCTTCTTGACCGTTGTAAAGGTGTAAAAACCCTCTAACTTTTTGTTGTATATATACTTGTGCTAATTTGTCTTCAAACTTTCTCCAAAATAGCATGTCTTCATACCACTTTAGGTAGGTAGCTTTTGTGATTTTCTTCATAGTGATCGTGTTAGCATTTCAAAATTCTTGAAATGGGTAACAAAAATAAGATAATAAGGGTGATTAAAAAATTTACGACAAGGAAAGAATGCCTATAAATAAGACTTATCAAAAGCTAATGGTAATAAGTCTGATAATGAGCTAACTTTTACAACTTTTCCTGTTTGTCCCATAAAGTAAATTTCTATAGGTGTTTCTTGTTTTATCTCGTATTCGGATATAGATTGTCTGCACGCGCCACAAGGTGGAATAGGAGTCATTACCGTATGGTTTGATGAAGATGCAGATAATGCCATTCTCGTTATTTTTTTGTCAGGATATTGTGAGCCAGCATAAAATATAGCAGTGCGTTCTGCACATAAACCTGAAGGGTAAGCTGCATTTTCTTGATTGTTCCCAGTTACAATTGTACCATCTTCTAATATGAGTGCTGCTCCAACTAAAAATTTTGAATAGGGTGCATAAGCTTTATCTCGAGCTTCAAAAGCTTTATGCATTAGTCCTTGAATATCTTCTGGACACTCTTCTAAATTATCGTAAACGTGTAGGGTAGCGGTAATGTTAACTTCTTTCATATATGATAAAGGTAAAAAAAGCTCCCAAAAGGAGCTTTTTGTATATCTATTTAATTAGAGATTTTAATATTCATCCCAAGTATCTCCAAAATTAAAGGCTAAGCTAAATCTTAAAGTGCCTTCTAATGGGTTTTGAGTTTGAGATGTAGAGAATAGATAAGAAACATCTATAGTTGCTAAGCTGTACCTAAAACCTGCACCAATTGTTGCAAATTTTCTAAACCCTTTTTCATCACTTTCATTAAAATAACCAGCTCTAAAAGCAAAGCTATCTTGGTACCAATATTCTGCACCAATAGCCCAAGTAAATTCTTTTAATTCTTCACTAAAACCATCTGGAGCATCTCCCCAAGAAGAGAAAATAGCACCAAAAGAACTTGTATTATTGTAATCTCTTATTGCTTGCTCATCTTCTTCAGATAACTGTCCGTCCATATCCTCATCGACAGCTGGTGGCGTTGGTACTAATAGCTTGTTAACTTCAACTATTGCAGAAATCTTATTGTCGAAATCTAGTATAAAGTCGTGCCCTACACCTAGTCTAAAGTTTGTAGGAATAAAGCTTTCTTGTCCTGCATCATCATATTTAATTTTAGGGCCTATATTACTTATGTTAACACCAGCTCTCCAGCGTCCATCAAAATTATTATAAGCAATTTCTTCACTTTGATAATAAGCAGAAACATCTACGCCAAAGGTATTTGCTGCAGAAGCGTCATTGTTAGTACTTTGTATTTGTAAGTCTGATCTTATATAGCGACCTGTAACACCCATAGAAAAACGCTCACTTAATTTAAGAGAGTATCCAAGGTCTAAGGCAAGCTCATTTGGTTTTACTAATAGTGGTTGTTGGTCTGGTGTTTCTCTTAACTCAATATCACCATAACTCGAATATTTTAAAGATCCTGCAACAGCACTACGTTCGCTAAATCTATTGTAATAGGTTAGCGTACCTATATTTATATCATTAACCAACTCTCTTAGGTATGGTGTGTATGAAACTGCAATACCTTGTTGGTCAAGTGCAAATGCATATTTTGCTGGGTTCCATTGCTGTGAGTAGGTGTCTGGTGAAGACGCTGCTCCCATATCACCAATACCAGATGCTCTTGCGTCTCCTGAAATTAATAAGAAAGGAACACCTGTTGTAATAACTCTGTTGTTTTCACTTTGCGCGTTAGCTTGTATGTTGAATAACAGAAGGGTGCCAAATAAAACAAATGCTGCTTTTTTCATGTAGTTCAAAATTTTAACAAATATAGATTTTTAATTGTATTTATAGAATGACCAGTTTTTCAAATTTGCTGAAACTCTTATTTGTAACTGTAGATTTAACCGAAAGTTTATAAATATAAACCCCTTTTCCTATACGGTCACCAAAATCATCTCTGCCATCCCAAGTTATATCTCTGGATAATTCTGAAACACCTGTATTCACTATTTGGTTAGTTGTCCAGACCACTTTTCCGGAAACAGTCATAACTTGTACTTGTACTTCTAAAGGTTCAAATGGGCGATTATGTTTAAACCAAAACTCTGTATAATTTGTAAATGGGTTTGGGTAATTTAAAACCCTTGTAATTGCAAGCTCATCATCACCAGTTACAATAAACTGTATGTCTGCAGTAGATTTATTATTGTAGGTGTCCCAAGCTGTAAAGGTTAATGTATGTAAACCTTCTTCTAGTCCTCTTAGCCTATAAACAACTTCACCTTTAGAGTAGTCATCTACTTCTGCTTCATAGTAGTCATTAAGGATTATAGGATCTATTTCTTCGCCATCTAAAACAGCTGTAATGTCATGGCCAATACCACTCGCCGTATTTATACCATTAAGGTCCTCTAATTTTGCTAATATAAATGGAGAGCTATTTGTTATGTCTCCAGACACAAAACTCTCATCATTCATAAAGAGATTTATAATTGGAGGCTCGTTATCTTCTGGCGCATTTTCATTTATTCCACCTACTAATATCTGTTCATTAAAACCGGATTGGTCATCTAGCTCTCCTTCTTTTTCAGCATAAAAACTAATTCTACCATTACCAACAGGAATACCTATATCTTGTGGAACTATAAAATCAAACTCAAACTCACCGTTAGTGACAGAGGCTTGGCCTCTAAAAATTGTATTTCCTAACGTTGTGAAATCTAGTAGGAGTAATTGCCCATCATCATCTCTCACATTATCATTTCCTAATGTTGTGCGTTGTATCCTTTTATCAAAAATGGTAACTTCTAAATTACCAGTGTAGTTATTTAACAATCCGCCAGAAGGTGTAGTTACTTGACCTCTCATTTTTACATAGCTTAATGCTTTTAGGGTATCTGTAGGTTGAGAAATAGGAGTGTCATTAATATGTGTTAATCTCACATTTGGTTTAGGGTTAGAGAGTTTCATTGCAGGATCTCCTAAATAAAACACAACACGTTTTCCGTTGTTGTTTATTTCGTTCTTAGTTTTCCTTAAAGCTTCTGCAACAGAGTCGTCATTACCATCATAGTCGAATAGGAATGGTGCCAAGATTGCATTAAAATCTACACCATTTACTACGGTAATTTCTCTTGTTGTAGTAATCATAGCTACAGAACCGCCAATTGGATTTTGTAGTGTTAACTCTCCAGCAGCAATCCTTAAAGGGTTGTCAAATTTTGTAAACTCACAAGTTACAGTAACAAACATGGTGTACCTGTTTGTATTTGCCCAATTATTAATTCCTGGTTGTGTAACAATAAATTCATTAGCTAAGCCATCTTCTCCGCCGTGACCAAAATAATTTGTTACAGTGGCACCTCTTTCTATTGCATTTGTAATGGCTTCGTTTACATCTGGATACCTGTTTCCTCCAGCTGTTGATTCTTGTTGAAATGCATCTGAGTGAATTTTATATACATTTAAGCTAGGTTTGTTTTGTCCTATTTCATCTCCCAAGGCATCTAGTTGTACCTCGATACCTTCATATTCAAACTCAACATCTACATCATCTGAAATTAGTAGAAAGTTATTTCGCCATCTTCCATAAGATACTTTGCTTTCGTAATCAATAATTTTGTCTACTAACGTTCTTGCTAATTGAGGTGTGTCGGCTAAAATTCTACCAATAGCAATATCTAGTTTGTCAAAGTTCTGAAAGGTACCTTCGTTAGGGTCTATCATCCCAAAATAATCATCTGAAGCAAACGAGCTTAATAAAGAGAAGCTACGAAGCCTTTGGTAGGTAGGTATGATAAGGTTGTTATTTTGAAGTCTGTCTTTATAATCTACAGAGCCTTCACCAAACAAACACACGTATTTTAAACGGCTTGCTGGAGATGAGGCGTTGTCATAAACATATTTAACAAAATTTCTTATTGCAGAAATGTCTTGTTGTCCAGAGCTAAATTCGTTATAAATGGTTTGTAGCTGCACTACTTTTACATTAAGGCCATCTCTATCTCTTCTGTATTGAGCAAGCCTATTAGCTTCAGAAATTAAAGTATTATCTACCAGCATTAGATAATCTACATCTTCAAAATTCGCTGTATTGCTGTTAAATATTGTGCCTTTAAGATTTTGATTAATTACCTGTGATTGTGATTCTCTCAAAGGTGTGTAATAGTCTGTTGGTGAAATAGCCACATAGTTTCTCTCTTCACCTAATGTGGTTTTAAAAGATAATGTATTTGCGTTAGTAGTATTTGCAATACTTGTAACTTGTTGTGCATTGGTGATATCCCAAACCTGAGATATGTTTTGTGAATTCTGAATTATATATTCTCCAATGCCAGAGGCTGATATAGCGTCACGATTTTTAAATTTAAACTGAATATTGTCTGCAATGAGTTCTCGTCGTGCTTCTATACTTATGTAATCTAAGTAGCCTCTACTGGCAGGATTACCATTATTATTGTAATTGAGATTAACTGAAACATTATCTGAAGTTGCATCTACATTGCCGACAAATTGATTAGCACTTCCTAAGGATGTTCCTGCAATGGCTCCAAAAAAGAGATTATCTACATCTTCACCATTAATATTTACATTTAATGTGGTAGAGCTTTCTGAAGCTGCTGCTGCATAAACTTTTACGAGCATTTGCTCAGAATTTACAATGTTGGGGAAGTTAAACTCATAAGTTCTGTCATTCTCAACATCAAAACGATCTCCAAACCAACGTCTTCCTACTAAAACAGGAGAAAACCTGTCTTCTTCAACGAACTTGTAATCATCAAATGTTGTAAAAGTTACGTCTGGTGTTCCTGTAGGCTGAGTAAAAGGAAAAATACGATTACCTAAATCACCATCGGCTGTGATATAGTAGTAAGCACGTTCTGCATACGGATTAATATTGCTGTTGTTTTCCTCTACAAAACCATTAATACTTTCGGCGTAAAAAAGAACACTGTCATTATTATCAAAACTGCCGTCTTCTTCGCCAATAACTTGAATGCTAACTTGTGGTGGATCAAAATGTTCATTTTCTGAAACTAATAATGGTAACGCTCTTCCGCCATGTCCATAAATCTTTAAACGTCTAGGATCTATGTTATTCACATTCATACCTAAATCTTGGAGGAAACTACGGGTAAGTTGATGCACACCATCCTTTTCAACATAAAACTTATAAATATTTCCAGATGCTAATACAGAATTTGTTACTGCTTGAGACTGTGTGTTATTAGTTGCTCGTTGAAGTGATGGGTTGTTGGTGTAATTAACCGTAAAAGAAGTAAGTCTCTTGTAAGTGTTTTTGTCTTTAATAATTGGGCTTAATCGTAATGTAGCATAACCAATGCCTCTTGCGTATGAAATTTTAAGTTCAGGATTATGGTTAGTTGGTATTTTCGAAGTATCTAGGTTAGATAGTAATGTCTTATTAATAGTTTGGTAAGATACATTACTTAAGGAAACAGAATTTTGTGAAATATATCCAGATTCTTTCCATTGTGTGCTATAATGTATTGTTTTTAAAACATCATCAAATTCAAAATTCTTGGTTTCAAAACCTGGTACTGTAAATGAAGATCTAGAGGTTGCAACAGCTTTTTCATCTTCCCAAACAATAGAAAACTGCTTAGATTGTGCGGTAACAACGACAGTAAATAATAAAAAAGTAAAGAATAAAGATATTTTCATGGACTACAATAACGCAAATTTTTATGGAGTAGTATTTGTTAAGACAACAAAAACAAAATTAAGTATTTATACGAATCTTAACCTATTTTCGTTCTTCTAATAATATAATGTATGTTTGTACTTCAATTAACGTAAAATAATCTTGAAAAGTTTGCGTTAATTATTATATTGCAAACCCAAATTTCATAAACCTAATAATGCGTATGAAAATTAAATTAACCTATAGAGTGCTTGCTGCCATTACATTATGTCTTGGTTTGGTAAGTTGTAACAACTCGCGAGAATATAGAGATTCTTCAAGAGCTACTGGCTGGAATGTTAACGGAAAAGATGGTGGTTTTCAATTAAACACAGATTTTCAAGAACAAGAAACAGGTCCAGGATTAGTTTTTGTTGAAGGTGGTACTTTTACAATGGGTCAGGTACAGGATGATGTTATGCATGATTGGAATAACACTCCTAACCAACAACACGTTCAGTCTTTTTATATGGATGAGACCGAGGTGACCAATGCAATGTATTTAGAGTATTTAGATTGGTTGAAAAAAGTATTTCCTCCAACTGAAGAAAGCTACAGAAACATATATAATGGTGCATTACCAGATACTTTAGTTTGGAGAAACCGTTTAGGTTATAATGAAACAATGACCAATAACTACCTACGCCACCCAGCATATGCATTTTACCCAGTAGTTGGTGTAAACTGGATACAGGCAGTTGAATTTAGTAAATGGCGTACAAATAGAGTTAACGAGTCTATTCTTGAGGAAGAAGGCTTTACGCAAAGAGGCGCAAAATATAATGTAGACGCAGGTTCTACTTTTGATACTGAGACTTACATAAATTCTCCAACATCTACTTACGGTGGAAATGATGAGATTACTCGTGGTGGTAAGATGTCTGAGCGTTTAGAAAAAAATAATACACCTCGTACCAATAAAGATGGTACTGGTGGTGGAGAAGCAACAGATCTTTATGTACAACGTAAAGATGGTCTTTTATTACCAGAATACAGATTGCCAACAGAGGCAGAGTGGGAATACGCAGCACTTGGTTTAGTTGGAATTAGAGATTATAATGTTTATAGAGGACGTAAGAAATATCCTTGGGATGGCCAGTACACACGTTCTGGAAACCGCAGATCTCGTGGAGACCAATTAGCAAACTTTAAGCAAGGTGATGGTGATTATGGTGGTATTGCTGGTTGGAGTGATGATGGTGCAGATATCACTGCAGAAATTAAAACTTATGAGCCAAACGATTACGGTCTTTATGATATGGCTGGTAATGTTGCAGAATGGGTAGCAGATGTTTACAGACCTATTGTAGATGATGAGTTTAACGACTTTAACTACTATCGTGGTAACGTTTATACTAAAAACGATATTAATGAGGATGGTACAGTTAAGCTAGTAACTACAGAAGATATTGTTTATGATACTTTAAGCAACGGTAAAATTATAGCTAGAGATTTACCTGGAGAAATTGTTAGCGTACCTGTTGATGAAAAAGAAACTTACTTAAGAACTCAATTCTCAACAAGTGACAACCGTGACTTTAGAGATGGAGATAAGCGCTCTACAAGATATTACACAACTTTTGGAGATGAAGAAGTTTCTGATACTAAGCGTATGTATAACGCTCCAACACACCAAGTATCTGCAGATAGCTCTGGTTCTTTATTAAGAGAATACGATGAGTCATCTAAAAGAACAACTTTAGTTAATGACCAAGTACGTGTTTATAAAGGTGGTAGCTGGAGAGATAGAGCTTATTGGCTAGATCCTGCAAACCGTCGTTATTTCCCTCAAGATATGGCAACAGATTACATTGGTTTTAGAAATGCAATGTCACGTGTTGGTTCTAAATCTAAACAAGGAAAACGCGCTAGAAACTAATTTTTAGTAACACATATTTAAAAAAGTCCTAAGTTTACATTAGGACTTTTTTTATACCCAATTTCCAAATTTAATGACACTTCATCACCATTTTTTAAACAGTACAGGTATAAGTACAGATACCAGAAAGATTAAAAAGGATAATATATTCTTTGCCCTAAAAGGAGATAACTTTAATGGTAATACTTATGCAGATTTAGCTATTGACCAAGGTGCATCTTATGTGGTAATAGATGAAGAGCAATTTAAAAAAGATGATAGATACATCTTGGTAGATGATGTTTTACAAACCCTACAGGAATTAGCTTCTTTTCATAGAAACTACTTAGGAATACCTATTATATCATTAACAGGAAGTAATGGGAAAACCACTACAAAAGAACTTATAAATGCAGTACTTACTAAGGGTTATAAAACAGTAGCCACAGTAGGAAATTTAAATAATCATATTGGTGTGCCGCTAACATTGCTTTCTATGTCTAAAGACACAGAGTTAGGAATAGTCGAGATGGGAGCAAATCATATTGGTGAGATAGAGATGCTTTGTAATATTGCACAACCAGACTATGGTTATATCACTAATTTTGGCAAAGCTCACTTAGAAGGATTTGGTAGTGAAGAAGGTGTAGTTATTGGTAAAAGTGAATTATATAAACACTTAAAAAGCCACGATAAAATTGTCTTTGTTAACTCTAATGATGCAAAGCAAGTTGATTTAACTAAAGGAATGAAAACCTTTACTTTTGGATTAAAACAATCTGATGTTTGGGTGTCCTTTAAAAATGTAAATCCTTTGGTTGAAATGAATTTAGACAACCTTACTATAAAAAGTAACCTTATAGGAGTTTACAATTCAAATAATATTGCGGCTGCCGTTGCAATAGGAAGATATTTTAAAATTTCAGATAAGCATATAGTTGAAGCTGTTGAGAATTATGTGCCTTCAAACAACAGATCTCAAATTATCAAAAAAGATAACTTGACAATATTATTAGATGCCTATAACGCAAATCCTAGTAGTATGAAAGTTGCTTTGGAAAACCTTCAGGCATTAAACGACACTCCTAAATATGCAATTCTAGGCGATATGTTTGAGTTGGGTGCTTCAGCTAAGAAAGAGCATATGAGTATTGCTAAGTTAGCAGCATCAATACATTTAGATGGTGTTTTATTGGTAGGTGAAAATTTCAGCAATTTAAATTTTGATGCGCCAGGTATAGCATATTATACTTCAACAAAAGAGCTATTGGAAAACGAAGATTTTTCAAAATATAAAACAGGAACATTGCTTGTAAAAGGATCCCGAGGAATGGCTTTGGAACAAATCCTGGATAAACTTTAAAAACTTCAAAATTTATACTTATTCAAACAATAAATAGGTGTCTTAATTAGTTACTAATGTTTGAGTATGAATTTAGAGTTAATTTCCAAAGTAAGAGCTTACTGCAAATCTTTAATAGATAATAGTAAGTGTAAAGAATTGCCATTTCACAATTGGCAACACACAGAAGATGTAGCAATACAAACAGCGTTAATATCTTCTTTTGAAAATTTAAAAGATACTGAAGCAGAAGACTTAATTATTGCTTCTTACTTTCACGATACAGGAAATATTGAAGACGTTTGTAACCACGAGCATTTTAGCTGTGAGTTTGCAGCATCTTTTCTAGCCAATGAAGATTTTCCTGAGCATAGAATTAAAAATGTGGTAAGTGCAATAAAAGCCACAAAGATGCCACAACAACCAGTAAGTAAATTACAGCAAATAATTTGTGATGCAGATTTGGCACATCTTGGTAAAGCCAATTTTATTACTAAAAACTTAAAATTAAGATTTGAATGGGAAACCTGTAATAATATTAAGTTTACAGATGTTGAGTGGGCAGATTTAAATATTAAATTCTTAGAAGGGCATAAATTTCATACGCCATTTGCACAACGAAATTTTACTGTACAAAAATCAAAAAATATTGATAGTTTGAAGACTATGTTAGCTCAAGCATAGCCCTAAAAAAAGCCCCATTTAAAATGAGGCTTTTTGGCTAATTCAAATCAATTATCACTTCTTTTTCAATTATCTTCTACGGTTATGAGAATCTTTACCGCCACGTTTTCCTTTCATCTTTCGTGGAGATTTTTTTGATGCTTCCCACTTTTCAAACTGTTCAGCATTTAAGATAGATTTCATTTCATTTTTCATCTCTATCTTATGATCTAGCATTGCAAGCTTTTGATCATGGCGTTCTTCTTTTGTAAGTCTTTTGCCGTCTTCTCTATTTGCTTTTAGTTCTTTTCTCTTTGTTTCCATTTTAGAAAAGTTATCTAAGTGTAAAGCCATTACTTTATCCTGTTGTGACTTGTTAAGGTCTAACTTTAACGTCATCTTTTTAGTGATAAGTTCAGCTTTCTGTTCTGCAGAAATTTCTGTTCTATCTCCTTTTCTGTTAGGACGGTCTTTTCTGTCTTGCGCCATTGCTGTACCCATTAATAATATGGCAAGCATTACTGTGATTTTAGTTTTCATAATTTTTTATTTTAAGTTATAATACTATGACTCTTAAAAACTTAAATGGTTTAAATAAAAAAAGCTACTTTAATTAAAAAGTAGCTTGGTATTAACAAATAAGAGGTGTTTACTTGATAATAATTTGTTTTGAAATGGTAGTGTCTCTTGTTGAAATGTTTAAAATATAGTTACCATTAGCTATTGCCGGTAATGTAAAACCGCTAAAGAAAATTCCTTGTGGCGTCTCCTTATTATAAAATGTGTGAACTTGTTTACCTTGTAAGTTGTATAAACTTATTTTTATTCTGGTATCATTCTTAACACCATATTGTAAGTATAAAATGTTGTTACTATAAAGTGGGTTAGGGTATAGGCTAAATACTGCTAAATCTTTTGAAGTAAACTCATCATTTGAAAGTGTACCAAAATCTGGAACTTCAACAGGTGCTAATTCTGGTTGTTCATTTTTTTCTGGTGCGGCTTCAGTTGCTTGTGTTAGGTGGTTATCTAACGTATTTGTAAACCAACCTTCATCAAAAGCTTCAGTGTTAGAGTCAGAATTCAATATATCTATAAAGTAGTAATCTGCCTGTGCTTTAGTGTTAGTTAAGTCTAGTATATAGTAACCGTGATCGTTTAGGTTAGTATATTTCATGTGCGGATTAGGATTAGAAAAACCGTTAGCAACGCTTGATTGGTTTATGCCAGAAGCAATATAGGCAGATCCTGCTGCAGTTAAAACTTCATCAAAATTATCTGAAGTAACACTTGGTCCAACAAATTCAACTGCTATAGATCCATTTCCGGTATTTGGATCATAATCAACCATAAAGTCTTGGTTATCTGCATCTGGATGGTTGTCTGTTGGCCTCTTAGAAACATCATAAGAAAACGAAGTGTGAATATCTCCAGTTAAAAAAACGACATCATTAATATTGTTGTCTTGTATATGATCTAAAATTTTATCTCGTTCTGCAGGATATCCATCCCATATATCTAAGAAGGAACTCTCAAGTTCATCACCACCTAACCCTAAACCACCAGAAGCCCAGCCTAAGTTAAATTCAGCAAGCATTACTTGGTTAGAGACTATTTTCCATTTTGCGGTTGAGTTGCTTAGTTCATCAAAGAACCAATCTCTTTGTGGCTCACCAAGCATTGTGCGATTTACATTGTATAATTCTGGATCGTTTACATCATCTATTTGTAGTTCTCTGCCTTCAAGGCGTGTGTCTAAGTTAATTATAGTTGCAAGATTACCATAATTAAGTGTTCTTGAAATTTTATTATCTGGATGATTTCTTATAGGCAACCATTCGAAATAAACCTGTTTAGAAATGGCTTTGCGGTCTTCCCATTCGCCTTCACCATCATTATGGTTTTCTGCACCATCTTTGTAACTGTCATTAGTGCTTTCGTGGTCATCCCAAATTGTAATGAATGGGTGTTGTTGGTGCACAGCTCTTAAATCTGGATCTAACCTATATAATGAGTAACGTGTTCTGTAATCTACTAAAGAAATAATTTCATTAGAAGGTTCATTTGCTCTATCTGGTCTTTCTGCGCTATAACCATATGTTCCAGGTCCTGAACCATATTCATAAATATAGTCTCCTAAATGTATAACAGCATCTAAGTCTTGGCGTTGGGCAATTTTCTTATACGCATTAAAATATCCTGCTTGATAGTTTGAGCAGCTTGTTATAGCAAACCTTAGTTGATCTGCATCTGCACTTGGTGCTGTTCTAGTTCTACCTATGATTGAGCTTCTTTCTAAAGCAAAAAAGTGATAGTAGTATGTAGTTGCAGGATTAAGACCAATAGCATCTACTTTTACAGTATAATCTACAGTTGCATCTGTAGTGGTAGCTCCTTGTAACACTACATTTGTAAATTCTATATCTGTAGCAACTCTCCATTGCACATCAATAGTTGTCTCATTGTTTTCTGGAGTTACACGAGTCCAAATTATAACACGATCTGAAAGCGGATCACCAGAGGCAACGCCATGATAAAATGGTTGTAAATCTTCATTAAATACTGCTGTAGAAGATTGTGTGGCTAAATTGTTTGAGGAACGTTGGTATTGAATGTTTTGTCCTTTCGATGAAAGTACAATTATTAGAAAACCTAATAGTAAAATATGTTTCATGGTAGCTTGCTTTAGTTATTTTGCAAAATTACCTTCAAAGCAAAGTAGATGCAGTTACCTTAAGATGATGACTGTGTAAACGTTCTTTAATCCTAATACTAACAATGTTAGAGGTTGATTAATATTTAACAACACCTATGCACTTAATCGTAGTTTTATGCATAAAAAAAGCTTCCTCGGTATAGAGGAAGCTTTTTAAAAGTATAACCTTAAGTTAGATTAAGGTTTTGTGATAGGATTTAAAATTAAATCTATACGTTCGGCTAAATCTTTAAGATGATATTTTGTCATCTTGTCTCCAGTTCTGTTTGAAGCTCTTTTAACTTGCCCTTGTAATGTTTCTAATTCTCCTCTAACTACTGGGCGAATATCACTTTGAGACACATCTATATTACTTCTAGATACATAACGTCTGTAAGCTGCAGGAATAGCAGATTGTTCTTCTGTCATTAACATTTCTAAACGCTCTATATATGCACGTTGAAGATTTCTTCTGTAGCGATTAATAGTTTTTCCATTTCTCACCTCATTAAATAAGCCTTCACGTAAGTCTGTCATCATATCTAACAAACCATATGCTTTGCTGCCATTTACCTCTTCATTTTCAAGTAATCTAGCCATTCTACCAAAATCAAGAATGTTATTTAGAGTTCTTACTTGGTAACCTCTAATGCGCTCTAAATTACCATCAAATTCAATTCTATTAAAAATCTCTTGATCTATAAGCCATTCTGGAGTTGTAAATAATTCATCCTGAATAAACTTCATAGCATTTTCTTGCTTTTCTTTAGGAACGTGAGTGTATACTGCGCCATCTTGGTCATATGTTTTATAGTATTCATAAACACCACCAATATTATTTGAGACGTGACCCATATAGCGGTTGTATTGAGAAAGAACTTGACCATATAGAGTTTCTAAATCTTCATAATCTTTACCATCTTCTTTTGTCCATTCAAATAAATTAGGGACAATTCTCTTAAGGTTAGCAATACCATATTGGCTTGCAAGTACAGCATCATCTCCTAAATCTTCGGTTTGAGAACTAGGGTCTATAACACCAGACTGTTGCTTACCAAACCTATACATAGGATCGCCAGCGTGCTCTAAAATCCAAGCATCTAAAGTTTCCTTTTCATCTTTTGCAGATTCATTTAGAATAGGACGATAACCCCATTTAATAGCATATTTGTCATAAATACCAATGTTTGGCATTAAGGCAACATCACCATCTCCAGGTTGTGCAACGTAGTTAAAGCGAGCGTAATCCATTATAGAAGGTGCAGTACCATACTTTTTAGTAAACTCTGGATCTCTTAAATTCTCTACAGGATAAGCAACACTACTTCCCATATTATGAGGTAACCCTAATGTATGTCCAACTTCGTGAGAAGATACAAAACGTATTAAACGCCCCATAACTTCGTCTTTAAATTCAACACCTCTTGCGTCTGGGTTAATAGCTGCAGTTTGTATAAAGAACCAATTGCGCAACAAGGTCATAACATTGTGGTACCAATTTATGTCGCTCTCTAAAATCTCTCCAGAACGAGGATCACTTACGTGAGGTCCGTTTGCGTTAGGAATAGGAGATGCTAAATAACGCACAACAGAATAGCGTACATCTTCTGGGCTCCAATCTGGATCTTCCTCTACACTTGGGGGATCTTTAGCAATAATTGCATTTTTAAAACCTGCAGCTTCAAAAGCTACTTGCCAATCTTCTATTCCTTGTTTAATATATAGGCGCCATTTTTTAGGTGTTGCTCTATCTATATAATAAACAATTTGCTTTTTAGGTTCTACCAACTCACCACGTTCAAACTTGGCTTTATCTTCATCTTTTACTTCTAACCTCCATCTATCTAAATACGTAAGTGTTTTACTTTTTTGAGCATCTTGGCCGTAATCCACTTGCCCTCTTGCAAACCAACCAACACGTTGATCAAAGTAACGGCGTTTCATAGGTTCTTTAGGTAGCAATATCATAGAATTGCTCATCATTAATGAAATAGAACCTGTACTTGAGTTGCTTGGTGGTGCACCAGCATTATAAGTTTTAATGTGTCGTGCTTCAACGTTTAATGGATAGCTTCTAATAGTATCAATGTATGAACGCTTTTCATCAAGACGTGATATTTTGTAAGATTTACGTCTGCTTTCAGGGAAACCTAAAGCTTTAACATCTTTATTAAAAAGCTCTGTAACATCAATAACAGTATTGTTTGCTATAGAATCTTTTTTGAATGCTTTAATAGGAAATGAATAGAGTATAGGCTCGAAATTAGAATTTACTACTGCCTCATGAATTGGTAAAGAGTCTGCAGCGTAAATTTGATGAGATACAACTCTTAGTAAAACTTGCTTATCTTTCTTTTCCCATCGTAATACTTGTGTGTTTTGCTTACCACCACCAAAACCAATATTGGTAGCTGTTTTTGCAATACGAGTTACCATTAGCATCTCTCTGTTAAAAAGACTGTCTGGTATCTCGTAAAAGTAATTTTCTTTTAGTTTGTGTACTGTAAAAAGACCTTCGTCGCTTTTTGCATCTTTAGTGATGACTTTACTGTAAGGTTGAATGTCTCCTTTTTCTGGTTTTTTCTTTGCGGCGGCAGCAGTTTTTGAATTCGCCTTCTTGTTTGGCTGGAAAACGGCACAACTGGAAATGCCGACCGCCATAGCGCCTACAAAGCCTAAGCGCATTAAATAAGAATATCTCATATGTAAGTTTGATTAATAAACCTACAAGATACTGAAAACATCGATAAAGCGTATAACTTCATGATGATGAAGTTATGGATAGTGATTATTTACCCAAAAATATAAAGGTATTGGTCACTAAACTTGCTGGTGTAGTATTAATAGCTCTATTACTACCTCCAGAATTTACAGATACGGTATGGTTATGATTACCATTAGAGTTTATATTTAAAGAGTGCGTGTGATCTCCATCTTCATCTGTTTCATCTGTTATTGTAACATCATTTGCAACAAATGTAGATTGTCCACCATTTTCTCTAACTCTTATACTTCCAACTCCTGCATCTAGATAATCGTGGTCGTGTTCTCCATCTTCAGAAGTTGAACCTGAGTGATTGTGGTTTCCATCTGTGGACGTTGTTCCGCTCATATCAAAATTTGGAAGGTTTGCTTGTGATAAGGTGACAGAATTTGAGCCAGTTGTACTGCCTAAAGTTTCTGAACCGTTTGTATTTTTTAATACTCTATTTGTAGCATCTGGTAAGTTTCCAGAAAAGCCTAGGTTGTTTGCAGCTGTTTGTGCGTTAGCAGGTAAACTTGATATGGAACGGCCATCTAATAAATACCATCCATTATGGTCTGCAGATTGAAACCCATGTTTTATATCTCCAGAGCTTTTACCAGATACTGCCGTCCAGTTTGCGCCATTCCAAAATAAAAAACCTACAGGAGTAAAACCGCCACTACCATCATTATATATCATAGTACTAGGTAATACTGCGCCGCCATTAGGGTTAATTACTGTAGTATTATCTGTAGCAGATGTAATTCCGACTCTAGGAATAACAACGCCAGAATTAGAGCTAGATATGTCTAAGGCGCCTTGAGGTGTTGTTGTGCCAATTCCTACTTGTGCAGATGTTACAACACTTCCTAAAATACTAAAAAACATTATAAGGTAAAATGTTAAACATTTGTTGGTAATCATCATAAAATAAGCTTTTGTGTCAGAAATATGTATTTCGACGGCAAAAGTACAAACTTTAACGAGGATTATCGAGTCATTATCAATGCTTGATAATATTTAAATTAAATGCATAATTTTAACTAAACGATTGATTAACTATGCAAAAAATGCATAAGTTGTCGCTATGGTTGAACCATATTAAGAGTTGAATTATATATTATTTAATAGGAAATCTTAGGTTTAAATTAGAAACTTAAATTAAATGTGATTTTACAGTCGTTTTAATGACAAAAAAAACAGGATGTTTCTACATCCTGTTTTTTATTTTAATCATTAACTGTTCATACGTTTATAAAAGTTCAACGAACAAACCGTTATCTGTTTTATTAACAGTAGCCACATCTTTAGCACGTAATCCTTTTACAGCTTTGTCCCATTTCTTGTTACTTAAACCAGAATCTGCTTTTATACTATCAAGCTCTGCTGGAGATTGTTTTTTAAGTAATTCAAAAATGAGTTTTTCATCTTCATTAAGTTCAACAGAAATTGTCTTTTCTGGTTTCATTTGAGGAAAGAATAGAACCTCTTGTATACTTTGGTTGTTTGTTAAGAACATAATTAAACGGTCCATACCAATACCTAAACCAGAAGTAGGTGGCATACCATACTCTAAAGCACGTAAGAAATCTTGATCTATAAACATAGCCTCGTCATCTCCACGATCTGCAAGTTTTAATTGTGCCTCAAAACGTTCACGTTGATCTATAGGGTCATTAAGTTCTGAATATGCATTTGCAATTTCTTTACCGCAAACCATTAACTCAAAACGTTCAGTTAATTCTGGATTGTCTCTATGTTCCTTACATAAAGGACTCATTTCTTTAGGATAATCTGTAATAAATGTAGGTTGTATATAGTTGCCCTCACATTTTTCTCCAAAAATCTCATCGATAAGCTTTCCTTTACCCATAGTTTCATCTACATCGATACCCATACCTTTAGCAGCTTCGTAAAGCTCTTTTTCAGTTTTTCCAGAAATATCGAAACCTGTAAAGTGTTTTATGGAGTCTGTCATAGTTACTCTAGCATAAGGTGCTTTAAAGTTAACGGTGTGTTCTCCAAAAGTAGCTTCTGTTTTTCCGTTTACTGCTACTGCACAGTGTTCAAGTAAATTTTCAGTAAACTCCATCATCCAATTGTAGTCTTTATAGGCTACATAAATTTCCATCGCTGTAAATTCTGGATTATGGGTACGGTCCATACCTTCGTTTCTAAAGTTTTTAGAAAACTCATACACACCATCAAAACCACCAACAATAAGACGCTTTAAATAGAGCTCATTAGCAATACGCATATATAAAGGTATGTCTAAGGCATTGTGGTGAGATATAAATGGCTTTGCTGCAGCTCCGCCAGGAATTGGTTGTAGGATAGGTGTTTCAACTTCAAAATAGCCAGCATCATTAAAGAAATTACGCATAGCATTAAAAAGCTTTGTACGTTTAACAAAGACTTCTTTTACTTTTGGGTTAACTACTAAGTCTACATAACGTTGGCGATAACGTAACTCTGGATCATTAAACTCATCATACACATTACCATCTTTATCTTTTTTAGGTAATGGTAAAGGTCTTAGTGATTTACTTAGGATGGAGAAATTCTTAACCATTACGGTTTTTTCTCCAACTTGTGTTGTGAATAATTCACCTTCAATACCTATAAAGTCTCCTAAATCTAAAAGCTTTTTAAATACTGTATTATAAAGTGTTTTGTCTTCACCTTCACAAATTTCATCTCTGTTAAAGTAAACTTGAATTCGACCTGCGCTATCCTGCAATTGACCAAAAGATGCTTTTCCCTGAATGTTTTTCTGTAATAAACGCCCAGCAATTACAACTTTCTTACCATCTTCAAAGTTGTTTTTAATATCTGCAGTAGTTTGTTTGACAGGATATAAATCTGCTGGATATGGATTAATGCCCAACTCGCGCAGTTGGCTTAGTTTTTCGCGTCTTACGATTTCTTGTTCAGAGAGTTGCATTTACTTTAGTTTTAAGCGTGCAAAGATACCATTTATGTAGTAAGCAATCAATAGTTGTAACATTAGGATTTGTTTATAGACCTATTATATACATCAATCAAATCAAAACTTATATCATGGGATTTTTTAGAGTCTTACTTTCAATTTTGTTTCCACCTTTAGCTGTTATAGATAAAGGCTGTGGAAGTATTTTAATTGTTTTCTTACTAACACTTTGTGGATGGATTCCTGGAGTAATTGCAGCTTTGGTAATTTTAAATAACCCAAACCGATAAAAAAAAAAGCGAAATCAAATACATTTGATTTCGCTTTATATACCTATAAGGTGAACACTACTTTATGACTATTTTTTCGGTAATTTGATAGTCTCCGTTAGTTATTTTAATAAAATATACACCTTTTGAGGCTTGGCTAAAATTGAGAGTTCTGTTGAATGATTCTTGATGAGAAAAATGCTTAGTCGTAATGAGACGACCTCTAATATCTATTAGTGCTATCGAGATATCTTGTTTTGCTAAGGGATTAAATTGTACCGTAAAGTTTCCTGTTGAAGGGTTTGGGTAAATGGTAGTCCCAAAATTTTCATTTATATCTGTAGTTGCTAAAACACCATCAATTGTTATAGGAGCATCATTAACATCAAAGTACGAATTGCCCACAGGTACAATTTTTACTCTTGCAGTTGTAGTAAGGAGATTAGGTGCAGTTATATCTTGACTACCATCATTTGGTACATTAGATGCCAATGTCGTTGGAAATGTAATGCCATCATCCTCAGAAAACAAGATGTTTACATTTGTTGTGTTTATAGGTGCTTGATCTGTATTTGCAACATCCCAAGTAATTGTTTGACTAGAACCTGGCTCCCAAGTGGTTTCTGTATTTTGAGAAGTAATAATGAAAGGACCAGAAGAAGAGTCAACAGTTACAATAACATCATCAGAAGCAGAGCTTGCACCATTAGGTGCATTGTCTCTAACCGTTACTCTAAACTCCATTGTTCTGTTAACAGACGGTACAACTTCCCAAATATTTGCAGATAAGCCTTGCATAACAGTAAGCATATCTGGCATAAATCGAGTTCTTTCTGTAGTAGGAGGTAAAGACCTAAACATTGGTCCTAATGTATTTGTAGGATCTGGAGGCATAACCTCACCAATTTCTTCATCTATTTGTTCCCAGCAGTATGTAAGTTCATCATTGTCACTATCTATACCAATTGCATCTAGTTGAAAAGGCGTAGATGCTGGTATTGTAAAATCTGCTGGAGCAATAGCTTGCGGTGCAGTATTTCCAGTCGGAGTCTGTACTTCACAATCTTGTGTGTTTACATAATTCCAAATTTCATCTATACTTATGGCGTGAAAGTGAGCATCACTATTTGTTTGAACATTTGGAGCGCAAATACCTGCATATCCTAAGATAGTAGAGGCGCTTCCTGGCTCCATAGATGTACTGCCATTTCTTTGGCAGTCATTATTTTGTGTGTGATTTGCACCAAATTGATGTCCCATTTCGTGTGATACGTAATCTACCCAATAAGGATCTCCTGTTGGCTCTGGTAAACCTGTAACACCACCAGCTTTTTGTAAGCTACAAGGTACACCCAGAAATGCTACACCACCACCACCAGTACTGTACACATGACCTATATCATAATTTTCTTCTCCTATTATACCATCACACGTAGCTTGGTTTGTAGCAAGCATAGATACACCATCTTCATTAACATAAGGATCTGTAGCAAAATTTAGAAAAATTATGTCTTCATTATTGTCTACAATATCCATATGAATAGAAATATCTCTCTCGTAAATACCATTTACTCTTGTCATAGAAACATTCATAGCTTCTAAAACAACAGCTTTCTTTTCAGAATCTGGCGTTGTGATGTCTGTAATAGGAATACCTGCAGCATCTAAGTGAAACTGGGCATACTCTCCCGTACAAGCTAATGCCAATCTGTAGTTTCTTAATACACCATCATTTGCATTTTTACTAGATGACGAGTTAGGTAGTTGATTTAATGCTGAGTTACCAATAACCTCACATTGAAACGCTTCATCTGGAGCTGGAAGATTTTGGCGCTCATATGCCATATATGTTGCCTTATCTTTTGTGTAAGTGTCTATATAGAATGAGCCAAATTTTCCTGATGTAATCATAGCGTTTAAGCCCATTGTTGGAGAAACGCTAAAGTTAATAATGGTTGATTTGTTTTTTAAACTAACTCCTTTATAAGCTCTAATGTTTGGATGACTAGCTTGTAACCCATCTTGAAAGTTAGAGTTTTCTGTTACTCTAAAGGTTTCAAAATTACCATCTGCTAAAGGAAACTTTAATAAGACATCTTTGGCTTTGCTTAGATGTGTTTTAGATAATGTGTTTGAAAGAGAGTTTAAGTTTAAAGTGTATAATGAAAATTTAGTAGGGTTTGAACGTCTTAAAAATTGTGAAGATTGTTCTATTTTAGAAGCTTCGACTAATTGCCATAAATTTTCTTGAGAAAAGCCCGAGAAGACAAAACAACACAGCAATACAAATAATGTAATTTTTTTCATAGATGAGGATTCAATACTTAAAAATATGATTATTAAAGATAATTCATTAAAAACAGTTAATATATTAACGAAGTGCAAAATTAAAGCCCTATTTGTTGCTATGAATTCTATAAGATGTAGTGTAGTTTCGACAAAAGACTTAAAAAAGGTATTACTCATAAATTTTCACGAAATTTGCAGAGATGAATAAGCAAATTACACTTCAAAATTTAGGTCTTAAAGATTATAAGGACACTTGGGACTATCAAGAACAACTTTTTAAAGAAATTCTTGATTTGAAAATACGAAACAGAAGAGAAGACTTAGAGTTGGAAACCCCAAACTATCTTTTATTTGTTGAGCATCCTCACGTTTATACTTTAGGTAAAAGTGGTGACTTTGAAAACCTATTGGTTACAGAAGATTACCTTAAAGAGATTGATGCTACTTTTTACAAGATAAATAGAGGTGGCGATATTACTTATCACGGTCCAGGACAAATTGTTGGATACCCTATTTTAGATCTTGAAAATTTCTTTACAGATATACATAAGTATCTTAGGCTGTTAGAAGAAATGGTTATTCTTACCCTTAAAGATTACGGCATAACTTCTGAGCGTAGTAAAGGAGAGACAGGTGTTTGGTTAGATGTAGGTACACCGTTTGCACGAAAAATATGTGCAATGGGTGTTAGGGCAAGCCGTTGGGTAACTATGCATGGATTTGCTTTGAACGTAAATACTAACCTTGGTTATTTTGATAATATGATACCTTGTGGCATAAAAGGGAAAGCAGTTACATCTCTTAATGTAGAGCTTGGTGTTGCAGAAGTGAATATGAATGATGTAAGAGAAAAACTATTACATCACTTTTTAAATTTGTTTGAAGCTGAACTTAAAGGTTAGTTTACCTTATATATAAGGACACTATCTTCTTCGCCTTTTACGACAAACTCTAAATTATTGTCTGAATCCATATTTTCAAAATCAATTTGAGAATTACCATACACAGGGAAGTTAGGTCTTAGTATACCATTACTATCAAATAAATACACTTTATGAGACTGTGTGTCTGTAACACTCACGTAAATTTTATTATTAATATAAAATATCTGAGGTCTTGTATACAGCCCAAAATCTAACTCTATCGTTTTACCCTTTATAGTTAATTTATTTTCAGCTAAGCTTACAAATGTCTTGTTTGTACTTTCTATATAATGATCTTGTGGTAATCCTAGTTTTGTAATATTTAGTTTCCCTTTTTCTGAAATTTGCATTAGCTCACCATTTTCATTGGTATTGGCAAACGTGTTTTCATACTTATACCAATTATTATCTGAGATATCTAGATTGGTCTTAATAGAAACACGTTCTGTTCCAGTTCTACTTAAGATATTTAGCTTTCCAGAATTAGACATTACTAAGATGTAATCTCGGCTGCCAATTCTAATATGTTTAGGTTGTGTTACTATGGTCTTGTCTGCTTTGTCAAATTTAAATCCAGTAACACGTTTTGCGTCCTTATTATACATAAGCACAGAATTTCCTTGGGTTACTAGAAATCTGTATTTTCTGTTACGGTCATAATCGAATACAGCTAGTGGTTGAGTAATAGGATCCTTAAATTCTATTGGGAAACTTTCTACTTCTTTACCATTTCTATCTAAAACATATAATTTGTCTTGAGTAGTAAATGCAAGTTGGTATTTGCCATTTCTATATAAATCTACTTCTGTTATGTCTCCTAAAATTGCAGCACCAAGATTTTTTTTCCACTTTATTTTTCCTTTGTTCGATATAAGATAAAGGGTATTAGATACATCTTGCACTACAATGTCTCTGGTTTTGTTAGTGTGATTTTTGAAAAGCTTAGGCGTGTTCTGTAAACTAGCATCTAGTTTTACTGTTGCAACTTGAGAGATGCCATTAGATGATGACTTTGCACCAGCTTTTTCAATTATAGCGTGTACGTGTGCAAAATTACGCTCGTATATAAATTGAAGTGCAGCTAGCTTATGATCTTTAAATTTAACTTTCTCAGCAGATGATTTAAATTTTGAGTCCACGATATTAGGAAGCTTGTTTTTTAGCTCATCTGTATTTGTTACCATTAATATAGAGCTTTCATCACTCAAGCTTTTTGAAACATCTATGTAATAATCTTGTTCTCCTAAGATTGATTTGTTTTGGTAATTAGCGATAATGTTTTCAAGAGCTTCTGTATCCTTAGCAAAAAGGTAATAGTCTTTTATTCTTGTATAGTAATTTAATTCTTTAATAGTTATAAGAGGATTAAAAGCTTCAGTAAATATATTAGATGAGCTTAATTTGAAAATAGTAACATCTCTATAACTTTTTTCTTCATCTTGTTGGCTTATTAAAGCTTGTTCAGTTACATCAGGATCTAAAGAATGAACAATAACTATGCTCTGGTCATTATTATAAATTACTCCAACTTCATTTAAGGAGTTAAAAAAGGCTTCGTTTGAAACAGGGTTTAATGCTCTATCCTTAGCGTGATAAGTTTTTAAATTTTCTCTTAATATTTCAAAACTGTTATATGTAAAAGAGTAAAAGCCTGTAGCACTTAAAGGAGTAATTTTAGCGATGTGAGTTTCTTGAGGTTCTACACCTTTAAAAATGTCAAGAATTTTGGGAATAGAATCGTTAGTAATTGCTACACCATTTAACTGAAGTGTTTTTTGGCTTATTTCGAGATCTAGAGATAAGTTGGTGGTAAACTTTTCAATAGGGAGATTTTTAGTGTTTGAAAAGTAATCGTTGAATGCTGTATTAAAGTATGTTGTATTAATAAAAACTGAAGTGCCATCTCCGCTTGTGTCTATTAATTCCTTTAAATCCTGGTTCTTAATATTATTACTGTAATTTCTAATTGCATTCTCAATTAGCAATTTAGAGTTGCTGGCTATAAAAATACTGTCTAAAGTGGTGGCATAGGATACCGAGTTTTCTAAAGTGAGTTTTTTTATAGTCTTATTTGAGTAATCTTGACTTTCAATAGTTTTATTAGCTATGGAGTCTGTCTGTATTAAATTAGGTGAGTCTTTAGTGATAAACGTAAACCCAAATTCATTTTGACCGATTTTAGAAAATGATAGTAATGCGCTATTAGGCGTTTTAATATATTTTAAATTTTGTAAAACCTCCTTAGTATCTTGGTTGAGGTGAAAATCTGAATTGTCATAAATAAATTCATTATTCTGAAGATTAGAAGTAAAGATGTCTAAACTTTTAATGCTAAACACTATAGCGGCATCTTTAGGAGCGTAATGTGCCAGAGTTTCTGATTGAGATGTTTTCTTTGTACATCCTAGTATTGTAATACCTATTAATAGGAAAAGGTACTTTTTCATAGCAATTCAATTTTTACAAATGTAACAAGACCATCTGTATTTTAGTGAACAGACTATTTAAGATATTAAAAGTTAAATTGGTATTGTTCTGGTAATAGCCTAAAGCTTTTTCTATGATATTTTGAAGGGCCGTGAGTTCTTATAGCTTCTCTATGTTCTTTAGTTGGGTACCCCTTATTCTGTTTCCAATTGTACATCGGAAATTCTTCGTGTATTTTCTCCATATAGTTATCCCTATATGTTTTTGCTAATATAGATGCGCTAGCAATATTTAAATATTTGCCGTCACCTTTAATAATACATTTATAAGGAATATCATCACAAGGTTTAAACCTATTACCATCTACAGCTATATGTTCAGGTTTTGTTTGTAGACTTCTTATAGATTCCTGCATCCCTAAAATAGATGCATTAAGAATATTTATCTTATCTATAGTATCTATATCTATATGTATAACAGAAAATGAAACAGCTTCTGTTTCAATAATTGGTCTTAGTAAATCTCTTTGTTTATGAGTTAATTTTTTACTGTCATTTAAAACGGGATTATTGAAGTCTTGTGGAAGAATAACGGCTGCTGCTGTAACTGGACCTGCAAGACAACCTCTTCCAGCTTCGTCTGTGCCACACTCTATAACATCTAATAAGTATTGCGGTAATAACATGGGTGCTAAAGTATTAAAATAGATAAGGTCATAGCAAACAATTTATAAGAAATAGACTCGTTAAAAAAACATACTTTTGCTTCAGTAATATATATAATGAAACAACTTCTTCTACTTTCTGTTTTAATCACTTGGGCAACCACGGTAACTGCTCAAGATTTTATAGGTTCAGAAATAAATCCAACAGGCACTCAAAACAGGCAAAATAATAGTCAACAAACTGTAGTAGATAAAAGAGAGCGACCTCCAATTACAGATTATAAAATTATATCTGCGAAAAATGATACTACCTATGTAGATACAACCTTGTCTATATATAAGGACTATAAATGGAACTATTTACAAAAAGATGATTTTGAATTGCTCCCTTTTAATAATGTTGGCCAACCTTATACTAAATTGGGATATGAATTCAGTGATGTCTATATAGCACCAAAATTTGGTGCGAGAGCAAAACACTTTAATCATTATGAAGTAGAAGACATAAACTACTATAATGTTGCTACACCTTTTACAGAGTTGTATTTTAAAACCGTATTAGAACAAGGACAGAATTTAGATGCTTTATTTACATCTAATACGTCACCCCAATTTAATTTCTTTGTTGCCTATAAAGGATTAAGATCTTTAGGGAAGTACCAAAGCTCTTTAACTAGTGTTGGTAATTTAAGATTAGGCTTTAGTTATAATACTAAAAACAAAAGATACTATATAAAGAGTCATTTTGTAGCGCAAGACTACACCATAAATGAAAATGGAGGATTAACAGAAGAAGCTGTTCAGCAATATATAGACGAAATACAGGAATTTGATGATAGAAGTGTATTAGAGGTTAACTTTCAAGATGCCCAAAGTTTGATGGATTCCAGGCGATTTTATCTAGATCACAAATACTATATAATAAAATCCTCCGATTCAATACCAAACAATGAGGTATCTGTAGGACATAAAATGAATTTCACAGACAAAGAACTAGAGTATACTCAAGTTACACCTAGCTCACTTTTTGGAGACTCTTTTGAAACTACAGATTTACAAAACCTAACTGAATTTCAAGATATATATAATGAAGGTAGATTAACCTACTATAATAAAACATTAGGTGAATTTACAGTTAAGGCAGGTTATACAGACTTTAATTATGGTTATAATAGGACAGTAAACGTTGATAACACTTTTATAGCTAATAGGCTTTTGGGTGGAATACCTCAGGTAGGAGCAGAATACTTTAATACAATAGGGAAGTTTAAAGTGAAAGCGAACTTAATGACGAGTGTCTCTGGTGATACTAATGGTAATTATTTTTTAGCAGATGCTTCCTATAGT